>JAVBPC010000023.1:0-48686 GCA_031549905.1 Eubacteriales bacterium | reverse complement strand
GCTGGTGAACGCCCAGCCGCTGGACGGACTGGACATGTTCCGCGGGGATGACACCGTGCGCTTTGTAACGCTTTTGAACCCCGCGTGGACAGCGCGCGAAACAGCGCTTGATCTCGCGCGCGTTTTGCCGGACGACGACATCTGGGAGGTGCGCACAGAGCATCCTTTCCTGAGCGCGCTGGGCAGTTATACGCGGCAGGATGCGCTGCCTGTGACGGTGCCGCCCTTTCGCGCGCTGCTGCTGCGGCTGGAAAAACGCATGGGCTTTCCCGCACCCAGAGGTGCTGAGTGCAGGGCGCTTGCATGGCGCGGAGGAAAAACCGTGCTGACGCTGTACGGTTTACCCGGGCAACGCTATCATTTTTCTTTGACGGGCAATATGGCCGCTTTTGCTACGGCTACGTTGAATGGCGAGGATGCGTCCGAACTGCTGCATGGCGATGCCATCACATGGCAAGCGCCCGGCAATATCGCCGGGCGCGGCGGATACTTGGGAGATTTATTGCCCTGCCGCGTACCGGAAGATGCCGAAACCTGGTATGAAGCGGCGATGTTTGCCGCCGACAATGATGCCCTGGAGCTTCGCAGCCTGCGCCGCAGCGGCGAAACCGCGCTGCCCGAGGTGCGCGCCGCGCGGGAAGCCCTCTTCCGCCAGGATACCTTTGTATACCGCGGAATTGACAGCGCCAACATCCGCGATGGGCGGGAGGATACCTTCTTTTGCGCCGCCACACAGGAGCACGACCAGCGCATCGCCGGCGGATGCCTGCGGCTCAATATGGGGCAGCCCACATGCCACCTAGCGCTGACGTTTTTGCTTGCGGAAGGCGAGGCGTGCGATATTGCGCTGGATGGCAGCGGCGATCTGAAAGGCTTTATTTCCGCGCATGTGACCGGGAAAAGCGACAATGTGCTGTGCGACTATACCTTCGTGCCCAAGCAAGTGCCCATTTCGGAAACAAGAAGGGGCAGCAAAACGTCTGTATACGCCGCCTTTGACAGCCCTGTGCGCTACATTCGGGTATATCGCGCGCCTCTTCGCCTGGTGCAGGCTGAAGCAATGCATGTGAACAACCTTTTTGCGCCGTTCCATCCGCCAACGGCCGCCTGGCAGGGCACATTCCCCCTGGGGTGTTACCCGGAAGGCAGCACCCTATGCGTGGCACTGGACGGCACGCACGGCGTGGAAGGCGCATACGCCGCCCTGCGCGTTCGGGACCAATACATCGGCCCGGCAGACCGCGCCCCATCTTACCCGTGCAACCCCTTTGAGCATTATGTGCGTCCCCGGCCGCATCACTACACCTACTATTTCCCATTAACCGCCGATCTCAGAAATCAGGATGTACAGCTGACGGTGTTGGTGATGCCCTGGGGCGAAAATGCCTTTGTACCGCGCGTATATGTGGCTTTGCCGGAAACGCCCCCCGCCCAAGGCACATTGGTGTTGGAAAGGAAATGCGGCGATGAAGTTGACCTTTGATTACCACAACCATACCCCGTTCAGCCATTGTTCCAAGAAGGACTATACTATAGACGAGATGCTTCAGCGTATGCGGGCGGCAGGCTACGGCAGCGTGGGTTTTTCGGATCACTACTATGCGGATGAAACCGACCCCGCGGCCTATGTGCGCAGCATCCGCGCAGTAGCAGCCACTATGCCGGATATGGAAGTCTTTGCAGGCGTTGAGGTGGACATGCTGTGGCCCGGCCACCTGGGTGCCGACGCAAAAACCCTGACGCCTTATGATTACGTGGCCGTAGCCTGTCCACACTGGCACAATCCGCATGTTGCCCGCCCCGTACGCTACACCCCGGAGGTTCTGGCGCAGGCGCAATATGATTACCTGCTGTCCCTGGCGGAAATCCCTTTTGTGGATGTAGTGGTGCACCCCTTCACTTTTTACTCGGCCGCAGGGTACATCCCCGTGGATCAGCAGGCATTGATGGCCTGTTACACCACCGAAGATTTTGACCGTCTGATTGATGGATTGATCAAAAACCGCATCGCCATTGAACTGCATGCCAACCTGAAAAAGCCCGACTATGCCCTGTCCCTCAGCCCGTTCATCCGCCGCTGCGTATCGCGGGGCGTGCATTTTTCATTGGGCAGCGATGCACATGAACTGCGCTGGGTGGGCAGCATCCTGGATGCGCGGGATGTGATAGAGAGTTTCCAAATTCCTGATGATTTAGCGTTTCATCCGGAAAAACGGAATGATGCGGGCACAGTATAGGCGATTGCTCTGCAACGGACACAATCAAAAAGGGGGACCGTCCCGCCGCTAGCGGAACGATCCCCCATACCCATTGCTTCTTTTGTATCAACTAGCCTGCGCGTTTACTTGGCAAACGCGGCATCATACGCTTCCTGATAGGCCGCAACCACATCGTTTACGCCCATCTTTTCCAGCTGTGCCACCACATTGTCCCACTCGTCAACCTTCATGGCACCGGTGATCACCTTCACGGCGTTCTCCTGCACATAGGTCTTGATCGGGGCAAACTTCTGCGTCACGGTCTCAGTGTCGGCAAGGGTCACAACCGGTATCGCCTTGTCGATCGCACCGGACAGCACCTGCTCACGCGCCATTTTAGTGATTTCCGGCTGCGCGTCAAAGTTATAGGCATGGCTTACGCTGAGCACGTTCTGGTTGCCCAGCAGTTTCGCCTGGCGCTCTTTGAGCTGCTCGTACGGCTCAACATAGGCAAGCGCGCCGTCTTCGATCTTATACTGTTCGCCTTCGATGCCGAACTGCAGCAGCATGACCGCTTCGGGGGAATAGGTCCAGTCAAGGTACGCAACGAGTTGGTCGATGTACTTGCTCTTGCTGCTGATCGCCTTGCCGAACTGCACATACACGCTGTTGAGCACCTCGGCGCCCTTGGTGTTGCCGTTCGGGTCGGTCAGCATGGGAATCGCGTAGTACAGGAAATCGGGATTCAGCTTGACACCCTCAATGGTGCTGGCGTTGCCTTCACCCAGGTAGTTGTAGGTAGAAAAGCTGATGCTGTTGACGATCTTCTCCGTCATCTGCGCATCGGGCAGGGTAGCAAACTCCTTGTCCAGCAAGCCCTCGGCGTACAGCTTGGCGCAGTAGGCCAGCATGTCCTTATACGCGGGCTCCATCGGGCCGTACGCCCAGGTCTGCGTGTCTTCATGCAGGTAGATGTCATAGTAGGTGTCAAACGCGCGGCTGAACGCAACCAGCACATGGTCCGCGCCCCACTTGTTGGTGAACGGCGTGGAATCAGGATAGGCTTCCTTCATCGCCTTGAGTGCGGCATAAAAGTCATCGGTGGTCTTGGGCACTTCCAGGTTCAGTTCCGCCAGGATATCGCGGCGCATCTGGAAACCTTCGGTGGTCCACTCATAGTCATAGATGCGGGGGGCATAGTACAGCCCGCCGTCCGCCGCAAGCGCCATCGCCCAGGAGTTGGGGAACTTGTCCATCAGCGCCTTGAAGTTGGGCATTTTACCCGCTTCAACGTAGGGCATCAGGTCAACGAACGCGCCCTGCGGCCCGTACAGCTTGCAGTTGACATCGGCCTTGCGGATCGCCAGCAGGTCCGGCAGGGAACCGGAAGCCAGCACCGTGCCCAGCTTTTCATCGTAGTTGGCAATGGGCGCAACGATGGTCTTGAGCTTGATATTGGTCTGCTGGGCAATCTGCTGGAACATCCACAGGTCATCGGTCACGGGGATATCGCCGTTTTCATCCGCGCAGAAATAGGTGATTTCCGTCAGCGCTTCGAAAACCTTTGCATCTTCCGCCACGGCGATGCCGCCGATAACCGACAGCGCCAGCACCAGCGTGAGAACCAGGGACAGCATCTTTTTCATGGGAACGCCTCCTTGTCGTATTATGCAACGCGCCTCTTCGGACGCGGACGCATCAAAACAGCCTTATCCCTTGACCGAGCCGATCATAACGCCTTTGACGAAGTACTTCTGGATGAAAGGGTAGACGCACAGCACCGGCAGAATTGTCACCACCACCGAGGCCGTCTTCAGCGACAGCGTAGATGCCATCACAGAGTTTTCATCAAATGCCAGGCTGGGGTCGCGCGCCGTCATCTCCGCATTCATCAGGATGCCGCGCAGGATCATCTGCAGCGGATACTTGTCGCGGTCATTTAGGTACAGCAGCGCGGAGAAAAAATTGTTCCAATAGGCAACGATGCAGAACAGCGCCAGCGTGGCCAGTACCGCCTTGGAAAGCGGCAGCACAATGCGCCACAGGATGACCCAGTCGCTCGCGCCATCCAGGTACGCGGATTCGTGCAGGCTTCTGGGAATGCTTTCAAAGAAATTCTTGCAGATGACGATGTTCCACGCGCTCAGCAGCGAAGGGATGATCATCGCAAGCCTGGAGTTGTACAGCCCCACGCCCTTAACAACCAGGAAAGTGGGAATCATCCCGCCGCTGATGAACATGGTAATGACATAGAACATCGTGATGTACTTGCGGGAATGGAAGGTATCCGTCGCCAGCGGGTATGCGGTGATCACCAACATGAACAGGGACCCCAGCGTGCCGAAAAAGGCGTAAAACAGCGTGTTGCCGTAAGATGTCAGGAAGTATGGATATTTCAATATCTGCGCGTACGCCGATGTATCAAACCCCACCGGCCAAAGGAGCACCCGCCCCTGCACAACGGCCGAAGGGCTGCTGATGGATGTGGAAAACACATACACCAGCGGGTACAGCATAATCAGGTTCACCAGGATCAGCGCCGCGAAAATCAGCGCGGCAAAGATTCTGTCGCCCACAGACTGCCGCAGACGGTTAGCCCGCGCACGCGGCGATATATTTATGTGCTGCGCCATTTACCACACCCCCTGTCCAAAGAACCTGCGCGAGATCTTGTTGGCGGATAGCAACATCACCATGGCAACCGCGCTGTTGAACAGATCGACCGCCGCAGCGTAGCTCACGTTGTTCTCGATCATCGCGCGCCGGTATACATACGTTGAGATTACGTCCGCCGTCTCATACGTCGCAGGGCTGTAAAGCAGGTACACCTTTTCAAACCCGACATTGATCACCGCGCCGATGCGCAGGATGAACAGCACCAAAATGGTAGAGAGAATGGATGGAAGCGTAATGTGCAGGATATTCTGTACGCGGGAAGCGCCGTCGATCCGGGCGGCTTCGTACAGCTCCGGGTCGATGCCGGTGATGGCCGCCAGGTAGATGATGCTGTTGTAGCCGACGGATGCCCAGATATCCGATGAGACGTACAGCGTGCGGAACCATTTCGGGTCGTTCAGGAAGATGATCGGCTCCATGCCAAGCTGCTTTAGCAGGATGTTCACAACCCCGTCGGAGGCTAGCATGTTCTTAAGAATACCCACAATGATTACAACGGAAATGAAATACGGAATATAGGTGACGGTTTGGGTCAGTTTCTTGAACTGCCGGTTGCGAACCTCGTTGATGGCCAGGGCCAGCAAAATTGGTGCCGGAAAGCTCCACAGGATACAGTACACGCCGAGCAGCAGCGTATTGCGAAGCAAGCGCCAGAAATAGAAATCTGAAATGAACTGTTCAAAGTATCTGAACCCTACCCACGGGGAAGCAAAAAATCCCCTGAACACGCTGTAATTTTTGAATGCGACCAGTGCGCCGTACATGGGCGCATATTTGAATACCGCAAACCAAATCAGCCCCGGAATGCACATTAAGAAAAGCGCCTTATGCCGCTTTACATCGTTGCGCAGCAGATACCCCAAGGCAGGCTGCGTACGGTTTTTCCTTCCACGCGCTGTGAGCACCAAACCCCCGCCTTTCCAGATGCAACTAAAACCGGAAATCTTTTGTATGAACCAACTATAACGCCCGCAAAGGTTTTATACAATTGCATCAGATTGCGTTTTTGTATCTTTTCATGACTTTTGAAATGCAAAAGGAGGCGCCAGATTGCACCTCCTTGCCCAAAAGAAAAGCTATACTTGCCTGTGGATCTTATCCCATATCATCCCCGCCCTGCTTGCGCCGCCTGCGGATTTCCCCCGGCGATTTACCGGTTTCCCGCTGGTAAAAGCGGTAGAAGTAGTGCGGGCTCTCAATGCCCACACGCCTGCATATCTCAGGGATGGGCAGGCTGCTTTCATTAAGCAGCCGCGTGGCAAGCTCCACCCTTTTCTCAATCAGGTATTCGCTGAATGCTTTGCCTGTTTCCCGTTTGAAAAGGCGGCTGAAATAGCTGCTGTTCTTATACACATGCGCCGCCGCGGACTCCAGCGTAATGTCCTCGCTCAAATGCGCATCAACGTATTTAAGCACATCCAGCACATCCTGGTTTTGCAGCGGAATGATTTCCTCTTCAGCCTGCGCCGGGATCGCCGCGCGCACGCGGGCCAGCGCATCCAGCAGTTTGGGGCCGGTCAGGGCGTATTTCAGCAGATAGTCATCCATGCGGGTGCGGATGGCCTGCTGCGTGAACTCAAAATCATCATGGCAGGTCAGCAGGATCACGCGCATATCAGGCTTCCGCTGCCGCAGGGCGCTGGCCAGGCCAAACCCATCCATGTGCGGCATTGAGATATCCGTCACCAGCACATCCGGCGCATCGGGCAACTCCAGCAGCCGGCGCGGGTCATGCGCGCTGCCCGCCAGTTCATACCCATGTTCCCGCCAGTCGATGATATGGCGCAGCATCTCCAGCATCTCCACATCGTCGTCTGCAATCATCACCCGGATCATACATTCCCCCCTGCCTCTTGCATGGGCAAGCGCATTTCTACCAGCGTCCAACCATCTTCCGTCTGCCCGAAGGTCAGGCCGCGCGCTTTGCCATAGTACAGCTTGACCCGCCTATCCACATTATCCAGCCCAATGCCGGAAAAGCGGTCCCTTTCCCGGGCGCCGGTCAGTTCCCCCGAATCCCGCTGCCCAAACCCACGCCCGTTATCGGCAACGCGCAGCACCACTTCATCCCCCACCCGCACGGCGCTCACGCGCACGACCCCGCCCCGGTCCATATCGGCAAACCCGTGCGCGATGCTGTTCTCCACCAGCGGCTGCAGCAGCAGGTTGGGCACGCGGAAATCCCGCACCTCGGGCGCGATGTCGTACTCCGCCTCAAACAATGTGGCGTGCCGCTCCTGCAAGATGCGCACATAGCAGTCCAGCGCCTCCACCTCTTCCCAAAGGGGAATCAGTTCGTCTCCCTTTACCAGCGTCAGGCGCAGCAGTTGTGTCAGCGCCATGACCATGTCCGCCGCCTTTTCGGTGTTGTGGTTCAATGCAGAACAGCGCACGGCGTTCAGCGTATTGAACAGAAAATGCGGGCGGATTTGCGATTGCAGCGCTTTGATCTCGGTCTCGCGTTTTTGCCGGCTGGTCTCTTCCGTTTCCTCCAGCAGCCGTTCCAGCCGCCGGCGCATGACGAAATAGCTATGCTCCAGCAGCGCCACCTCGTTATTGCCCGGATCGGCGGCGTCCATATCGGATGCTTCCAGCGTTTCCTTCGCCATCAACCGGGTGACGCGCTTGAGCGGCAGCGTAATGCTGCGCGCCAGCAGCAGCGACAGCACCAACAATACCCCAAAGCTGACCGCCGCGCCCTGAATCAGCGTTTTGGCGGCGGCGTTGGCCGCCTGGCGGATATATGCCCTGGGCATGATATCGACAATGTACCAATTATACTTGCCAACATCCTGGTAGCACAGCATTGCGTTGTCCTGCTCAGCATTAAGCGTATAAAAGCCCGCTTCCACCCTGGGCAGCTCAAAAGGGAAAGGCAACTGCCCGCCGACCGCCGAAGCATCGGTGGATGCCAGCACCAGGCCAGACGGGTCCATCAGGTAGGTGGTGTGCGCCTCGGGATTGGCAAATCCGATAATCTGCTTCACCCTATCTTCCGGCAGCATCAGCGTTACCAGCCCGATCATTTCTTTTTCACGCATCACCGGCAGCGTAAAGCGCAGCGTGTATGCGGGCTGTGGCAGCGTTCCGAAAAACGGGCTGATCTCCAGTGCCCACGCAATGGCGTTGTTGGGCACGGCTCCCGTTTGCACCCTGGCATGATATTCCTCCCGGAATTGCCGCAGCTGCTCTTTCTGGCGAGTGCTTAAGACATCCCAGTTGGTAAACATATCGCCATCGGCGGTATAGGCGACCACCTTGGGCTGCGGGTCCATATTGATATTGGCATAGCGGTAAACAATCGAGGTCATTTTGCGGTGCCTGGTTATCCGCTCGTTATCATGCGCAATCGGGATATCCAGCAGTTCCACCAGTTCCGCATCGTTTGCAAGGCCCAGCACCGTTGAAATCGCCTGCTGTATCAGCGTTTGCAGGCTGATCTGCGATGCCTTGAGCGTGCTTAGGCTGCCATCCACCACTTGCCTTTCCACAATGCTGCCCAGCTTGTCAACCGCCATGAATAGCGAAAGGGCGTTGGAAAACAGCATGACGGCAGCCGTCACACACAGGATTTTCTGGAATACGCTCATCTTTTTCACATACCTGGGCATGTGCATTCCTCCGTCCGCTGCAAGAACCCATTCTTCTTTTCGCGGCGGCAGGCGGCAAATCCTGCATTGGGCAAACGTGGGCCTGGTGTGCCCTCATAAGAGAAAAATAGCGAACGTATTTTCTATTTTTCCTCTTTACAAAACGAAATTCTTGTGTTATAGTAAATGCGAACATTAGTTCCTTGGAGGGATTTCTGTGGACTTAATGGATAAGCTGACCATCCTGGCGGACTGCGCAAAGTATGACGCGGCCTGCACATCTTCCGGCTCCGACAGGCCGTCATCGCCCGGCGGCATTGGCAACACCATCGCCGCCGGCTGCTGCCATACCTTCACGGCGGATGGGCGCTGCGTATCGCTGCTGAAAGTGCTGATGAGCAACGCCTGCGTGTACGACTGCAAATACTGCGTTTGCCGTGCCGGGAACGATGTGCCGCGCGCCTCCTTCACGCCGGAAGAGCTGGCGGAACTGACCATTCAGTTCTACCGCCGCAATTACATTGAAGGGCTGTTTCTTTCCAGCGGCGTGCTGAAAAACCCGGATTACACGATGGAACAGCTGATCCGCGCGCTGGAAATCCTGCGCTTCCGGTACGGCTTTCATGGGTACATTCACGCCAAGACGATCCCGGGTGCATCACCCATGCTGGTGCAGAAGCTGGGGCTGGTGGCGGACCGGCTGAGCATCAACATTGAGCTGCCCAGCGAAAGCAGCCTGAATCTGCTGGCCCCGAAGAAAACGCGGCGCGCAATCCTTGCCCCGATGGGCCAGATCCGCGAAGGGGTGAGCCAGTACAAAAACGAGCTTGCCCTATACCGCAATCCACAGCGGTTTGTCCCCGCCGGGCAGGCCACGCAGATGATCATCGGCGCAACGCCTGAAACGGATTATCAGATCGTCCGCCTAGCCTCCGGGCTCTACAAGCAGTATGGCCTGCGCCGCGTGTTTTACTCCGCGTACATCCCCGTGACCGATAACAAACTGCTGCCCGCCATCACCACGCGCCCCCCGCTGCTGCGCGAGCACCGGCTCTATCAGGCGGATTTTTTGATGCGCCAATACAATTTTACGGCCGATGAAATCCTCAGCGAGCGAAACCCGCACCTGAACCCCTACCTGGACCCCAAATGCAACTGGGCTGTGCATAACCCGGAAGTCTTCCCCGTGGATGTGAACGCCGCCCCTCTGGAAACGCTGCTGCGCGTGCCCGGCATCGGCCCCAAAAGCGCCACGCGGATCGTCACCGCGCGGCGGGTCGGGCGGCTTTCCCTTTCCCATTTGAAGCGCATCGGCGTGGTGCTCAAGCGCGCGCAATACTTCATCATCGCAAGTGATTTGCCGGCGGGCCTTGCAGCGGGGCCGGAAACCACGATGCGCGCGCTGATAGACGCCAAGGCGTTCACGCTGGGCGCGGAACAAATGAGCCTGCTGGGGGAAGCGCCGGGGACGCTCATCGCCCCCGCGGTGGAGGAGGCGGTCAAATGTCTGGCGGCAGGCCTTTAGCGATCCCCTCTCAGATCGTTTATCAGTATGACGGCGGGCTTGCGGGATTCTACACCTGCGTGCACGAAAGCGTGTACCTGCGGCAGCTGCCACTGGCCATTGCGGGGCCGGATGCGCCGCTTTCGCTGCTTGCGGCGCGGTTTGTAGAAACCGATCCGGTCAAGGCGCAAAAGGTGCGCGACGCCGTGAAAGCGCGCATCAGCCTGCGCGCGCGGGAGCTTGTGGAAACGGTGTTCTTGAGCTGCCTGCCGGAAAAAGAGCTGCACCTGCTGAGATTCCTGCTGCGCGCGTTCCGCGAGGGGCCGAGCCTGCTGCTGCAGCTTGGCGACCCGGAGATGACTGTGCTGCTGAAAGCGGAAAGGCATCTGGGCGGCGAGGCGCACCTGTTCAAGGGGTTTGTTCGGTTTTCTGATGTGGACGGAAAGCTGATCTCCACCATTCGCCCGAAAAATTTCATCCTGCCGTTTCTGGCCGAGCATTTCATGCTGCGCTTCCCGCAGGAAAATTTTATGATCGTAGATCTCACGCACAGCGCTGCGCTGCTGTATGAACACGGCCGCATGCGGATGTTGCAGGTAGATGGGTTTGAAATGCCGGAAGTGGGTGAAGAGGAGCTTCGGTACCGGGAAATGTGGGTGCGGTTTTTCGATACGCTGGCCATTGAAGAAAGAGAGAACCCCATTTGCCAGCGGACGCATGTACCCAAGCGCTATTGGTCTGAGATGGTGGAACTGCGGGGGAAGCTGTAGCATGTTTGTAAACAGCCAATGTGCGGTATATACTACTAGGTGCTATAGCGAACAGGGAGGCGATACATTGAACCGGCAGTTTCCGGTTGAAGTTTCCGCACGGCATGTGCACCTTTGCACAGCGGATGTGGAGGCGCTGTTTGGACCCGGCCACCGGCTGACATGCAAACGCGCGCTGTCGCAGCCCGGGCAGTTCCTGGCCGAAGAACGGGTGGAGTTGGTAGGGCCGAAAAAAAACATACAGGCTGTAGCTGTGCTGGGCTCGGAACGCCCCGTGTCGCAGGTTGAAATATCGCTGACAGATAGCCGCGCAATAGGCATTGCCACGCCTGTGCGGGAATCCGGCGACATCGGCGGAACACCCGGGATAATCCTTCGCGGCCCGATGGGCGAGGTGGCGCTCCCGCAGGGCCTGATAGCCGCCAAAAGGCATATCCATATGACGCCGGAAGATGCGGCAAGATTCGGCGTTGCGGATAAGCAGATTGTCCGTGTCGCCATTGAAACGCAGCGCTCTCTTGTCTTTGGCGATGTGGTGGTGCGGGTTCATCAAGGCTTCGCACTGGCTATGCACATCGACACCGATGAAGCCAATGCCGCGGGTGTTGACGGGGGCACGTTCGGCGAGATCGTACTTTAAGGCAATATCACACAGGGAACAGGCGCGCGGCCGTCCCTTTGCGTGCGATGCCTCAGCGCCCTTGTCACATATCAGCCGCCCCGCCCGGATTCATCGATTCCATCCTCCGGCATGGGAAGCCCGGTAGAGTAGTCCAGCGTCGGCGGCATATCCCCTTCGCGCGGGATGGCGCGGCGCTGGCCTGTGAACGCCCAGGAGGATTGCGCCGCATCCCGTCGCCATGGCCGGTGCAGCCAATAATACCCGCGCAGGGGGTCGCAGGTTTCGTTCATCCAGTCAAGAAGCCTGTCATGCAGCCGGCAGCGCGTTTCTTCCAGCGCCCGCGCATCGATCAGGTTTTGCATCTCATCAGGATCAGATACAAGATCGTATAATTCATCACCGGACAGCAGGTTGAGCACAAGCTTGTACCGCCCATCGTACACTGCCCGCATTGGTTGAAAGCCGCCAAACCCATCATGATAGCAGCCGTAGCGTTCAAATTCGATGTAGACCGCCGGGCGCACCGCGCACTCGGGGTCCTTAAGCGCGGGCATCAGGGATACGCCCTGCAGCGTCTGCGCCAAAGGCAATCCATACCATTCCAGCAAGGTTGGCACGATATCAATGTGCGATGCCAACTGCCGGTTGACGCACGGCGCAAGCCCGGGTGCCGAAATGATCAGCGGAATATGCGCGATGCTCTCGTATGCGGCGGGCCCTTTGGCCAGCAGGCGGTGCTCGCCCAGGAAGTCGCCGTGGTCGGATGTGAAAATAACCATCGCATCCGGCGCGGCCGCTTTTGCAGCTTCCAGTACCCGCCCAATCTGCGAATCGATGAACGCGTTGCATGCCAGCAAGTCACGGTACCAGGGCGACCATGCGCCATCGGGAAGATCCGCTTTTGCACCCGACCACGTTCTTTGATGCTGCGGCTTCCCCTCCAGATGATCATCCCAGCTCGTCCTGTAGGGCAGCTCGCCATCCTCAAACAGCGCCCTGAACGCATCGGGGCACTGCGACGGATCATGCGGCTCGTCATATGAAACCACCAGCAAAAAATCCTGTTCCGCTTTATCCTGAAGGAAACGGCACGCGCGGTCGGTAACGCGGTACCCGAAGGTCTCCTCCGCCTGATGCTGTGCGCCCTTCCGGCGGGATGCGATGCGCTCATCCTCCGACAACTCATTCAGATACGCCCGCATATCGTACCAATATTCCGGGTCAAACCCGTCCGGGCATATGCCGTCGCCAAAGTAATCGCCGCCATCCAAATGCCATTTGCCGATATATCCGGCGGCAATCCCGTGTGCCCCCACGCGCTGGCCAATGTGCGTTACGCCCTGACGGAGCGCAAGGCTGTTGCTGGTAACGCCATTCAAATGCGAATACATGCCCGTGAACAGCGCGCCCCGCGCAGGCGCGCAGACGGGTGCCGTTGTGTACGCGCCGGAAAACAGAACGCCCCTGTCCGCCAGGGCATCCAGGTGCGGCGTGTGTCTTAAGCTATCCGAGCAACAACCCAGCATATCATACCTGGTTGTATCCGTCATGATCAGGATGACCTGCTTGTGCATGGTGGTATCTCCTTCGGCGTAAAAGCCTGATTTGCTTGAGGCTGCCCCGCATGCGGAACAGCCTCTTGACAAACGGTTAGTTTACAAAGTTTCCGTCAAAGTAATCCTGCAGCCAGGAGATATAGAAGCTGTACCCATGCGTTTCCAGGCCGCTGACGTATGCATCCCAGCTTGCGTCCGTCACGCCGTTCAAGATGCTATCCGCAACAAACGCGTCAACATAGGCAAACATGCCGTCCGTGCCAAACTCAAGCTCTTCCTGCTTATCCGCCGGAACGATGGCCAGAGACATCGACTCAGGCGCGAAGAACGGCTCGGACAGGGCAACCGCGGCCTGCCGAATGGCCGTGGAGTTGGTCGGGTCAGCCTCCACATCCACAATCGGCGATTCCAGAATCAGCGGCGAGCAAACCGTAATGCCCATGGAAGCCGCCCATGTCGATGTGCCGATATTGTTGGCAAAAGCCTCATATCCATATTCGGCGGCAGTTTCCGGCGTAGCCTTGCGGCTGTAATACCGGCCGTCGTCACCCTGGTAAAAGTTCAGACCAACGGGGCCGTTGCGGGATTCCAGTGCGGCCTCCTGATCGCGGGAGAGATAATCCCACCAGCGCAGGGCAGCCTCCACATTTTTGCACGCGGTGGTGATGACAAAGTTGTTGCGCCTGGAAGTGTTCTTTGCGTTGAACATGCGGGGGGTATTGCCATCCGCGGGCAGCGGCGGCACGGCCGCGTACTGCGCCTGTCCCTCCGGGTCATTGATGAAAGAATAGGGCGCCCATCCCCAGAAGCAGCCGACCTTCATGCTCGCAAGGTTGGAGCTGTACTGTTCGTGCGTTTGGGTCAGGCCTTCCACGTTGAGCAGACCACCGGCCGCCATCTCATGGAAATCCGTCAGGAATTTGCGGAACGTATCCGTGTTGACCGTTTCGATGATCTTGCCATCAGAGATGTCATAGTAGTTGGGAATGCCATAGTTGTACGCCATCATCCAATAGGTCGCGGCGTAGTTGTTCTGGCAAAAATCCAGCGGAATCTCATTGTTCGGGTCGCCGTCTCCGTCCGCGTCCATATCGCGGAACGCCGTGAGCACATCCACCAGTTCTTCCACGGTGGTGGGCATTTCTTTGCCGACATTCTTAAGCCACTCCGTGTTGATGTACATCACGCCTGTAATCTGGTCGGTGTAGCTTTTCAGGAAGCTGCCCATAAGGCCGTAGATGTTGCCATCCGGGTATGTCAGGTAGCCCTCCCAGTCGGGCACGCTGGTTTTGTACATTTCCAGGATGTTGGGGCAGTTCTCTTCCAGCAGGCCGTTAAGCGGAACAAATAAGCTGGTGTTTTGCACCATCTGCGCATCGGTCAGCGGCCCCAGAAAGATATCCGGCAAATCGCCCGCCAGCATGATGCCCACGCGCTCCGCAGCGTTTCCGGTGATCTCAATCCATTCGATGTTGATGTTCGTCGCCTCGGCAGCTTGCTTGACAATGTACTTGTCCGCATAGCTTTCCGTGGCATCCGCATTGTGCCGAAGCACCGCGATCTTCAATGTGATGGGCTCTTTCACAATGGGCAGACCGCTCTCGTTCAGGTTGTCATCCGCAAGTGCCGCCGGGCCAAGCAAGCCCACAATAAGCAGCATTGCCAGCAAAAGGGTTACCACTCGTTTCGTCCGCACCTAGATTCCCCACCTTTCTAGTCTGTCAGAAGCTTCCGCTGCTTGCAAGCATGGGACTTTTTCCCACACAGTATTTGGTAAATTGAATATACCATAATTTTTCAACCAGCAAAATGCAAGATTTGACCAACATTTGTAAAAACTGCCCGTTTGTGCCATTTCTGATAAACCGCGGGCATTTTGTGCATTTTCATATCCAATTTCACGTGTTATAATCCGGCAAAATTTGATGTTGGGTAGGGCTTGTTATGCGGATACACGCTTCTTTTCCCGGCGGAAACATCCGGGTATTGTCCGTTTCGGGGGATACAATCACCCTTGCGCCCGACATGCGCGATTCCAGCATCGATTGGTTCTACTGGCATTTTTGCGTGGAAGGCGCACAGGGCAAAACGCTTCGCTTCGTATTTTCCCCTTCGCAGTGGGTAGGCCCCTTTGGTGCAGCAGTCAGCCGCGACGGTATTGAATGGGCATTCAGCGATACCGCGTCGCCGGATCAGAAAAGCTTTGCCTACACCTTTGGTCAAGCTGAAGACACAGTGTTTTTTTGCCATGACATGCACTATTCCCCCAAGCGGTTTGACCGCGCGGCAGACCGGCTGGGCCTAACTGTATTTCCCTTTTGCCGGTCAAAAACCGGCCGCGAGGTGCCTGCCGTGATGCTGGGCGACGGCACGGAATGGATACTGCTGACATCGCGGCATCACTGCTGCGAATCCACCGGCACCTATGTGATGGAGGGCATGCTTGCAGAGTATACCAAGCGCCCGATACCGGGTACGCGGCTGCTCGCCATCCCCTTCATGGATATGGATGGCGTAGTGATGGGCGACCAGGGCAAATGCCGCCGGCCTCATGATCATAACCGCGATTATGCTGATGAAAGCCGCTACCCGGAAGTGGCGGCGGTGCGCGCATTTGCAGCAGAGCATCCCGTGCGGTGGGCGCTGGACCTTCACTCACCCAACCACATGGGCGGGCGGAGCGGAACCTGCTACAGCGTTTGCCCAAACGATCGGATGAGCCACGCCATGCGGCGCTTTGGGGCACGGCTTGCGATCAAAACGCGGGAAATCAAAGATTGCATGGCATATGAGCAAAAAAACGATGTGGAAGTGGGGCAGGAATGGAATGTGGAGAGCCCCGGCCTTTGCAGCTTCAGCCGATACTTTGCGCTGCTGCACGGGATTAAGCTCGCGCACACGCTAGAAACGACATACTTTGGCACGGCCGGTAACCGCGTATCGCAGGCACGGTTGGTCACGCTGGGACGTGCTATGATGGAGACGCTGCGGGAACTTGTATAAGCGTTTTGAAGCGAGCGTTTCCCGCATCAATCAACAGTTTGTTTCCAACGCCCATACGCTTCCGTCCACGTTTCAACAGAATACGGGCGCACTGGATCGCCGATTCTTTCGGCGTATTGGCTCACAAACCGCAGAAAATACTGCGCATATTCATATCCGGTCAACAGTTCTTTCAGCATGATGTCACTCCAAACAGGCGCAGCTTCATATAGGCCGGTATCTTTGAAATCGCGCAGCAACGCATCCACATCATACGGAACGCGGCGTTCACAAACGCGAACTTCGCCATTCTCAACCGTCAATATCGTATACGGCGCCGCCACCGTGCCATCCATGGGCAATCCGCACGAGCCGGAATTGATGAATATCTTGTCACTAACCTGCACGCACCACTGCACATGCGTATGACCAAAGATATACACACCGGCCGGCAGCGATTGAACCACAGGGCACGCGATATCATCATGCGCCAGATATTCATGAACATCCCGCAGCAGTCCAGCCCTTGAGAACTCGGCATTACCCCGGTATTTTTCGGCCACGTTTGTGCTGGAAAACGCCCTATGGTCCGTATCGCCATACACATCCGCAGATGAGTGCGTAACCGTTATGTTGACGCCACCATCGCTGAAGGCAATTGTCTTGGGCAGCGCCAGCAAATATTCGCGGTTTACGGGTCCAATTGCTCTATAGCACCAATAATGCGCCTGAAGCTGCCCATCCGTCCATGCGGCTTGATCCTGCCCATGCAGCCTTGCCATATAGTCTTCGCCGTTACCCCGTACCACAACCGTGTTTTTCATGCCTCTGATTGTATCGGCCACTTCATTGGGATAGGGCAAATTCGAGCAATAGTCGCCTGCAAAAATGTATTGATCTATGCCCTGACCTTGAGCATCTTTCAGCACTGCGGACAGGGCGCCTACGTTGCCATGGATATCCGAAATAATGGCGTATTTCACTTTGGTATTCCTCCACGCAATGCATTCCCATTTTAGTGATATCGCAAACAATGAAGGGAATAGCATTTCCCGACAAAAACAATCATGCAAACCCGCCGAGCTTCAGAATTCCATAATCGGCGTGCGGCAAGCCTGTAACGCCAATGTGCGTTGCTTTTGCCCCGCTATTTTTCCCATGCCAGTCCGAGCCTCCGGTGATGTAGCTATTCCGCCTGTTTGCAAGGTTCATGTATTTTTGCGTCTCGTCCGCGGTATGTGTGGGATGGAACACTTCTAGCCCCTGGGCTCCGTACGACAAAAGATCCACCACGGCTTCGTCATCCGCAATGCTCTTGGGATGGGCAATGATCGGAACCCCGCCAATCGCCTTGATCACATCGATGGCATCATATCCGGTTGCCGTTTCGGTTTCGATATACTGATTGTCCCCGGGCAAAAAGTATTGGCGGAACATATCCCAAAGACCCATGCCGGGAATCGCGTAGCGGTCTTCCTGCATTGCTTTTACCACATGAACGCCGGATAGTCTCGGCTGCTCCTTGTTGAGCTCAACCACGCGTTCCCATGGGTATTCGAACACCTTGTTCGCTAGGGCGTTTTCAAAGTTGATCCTTGTGTTTTCCGTTTTTTCCGCCGCCATCCGGGCAAGAAACGCCTTTAATTTCTCGCTGCGGATATCGATATAGTAGCCCAGGATGTGCAAAAGTTTCCGATTGCGCATGCAGGATATTTCGACGCCACGGATAAGCTTCACAGGTTTTTGCGGATGATGATCTTCCAGATGCGCTACGCCGTCTACCGTATCATGATCCGTTAGCGAGATGACCGCAATGCCACTCCGCTGGGCAAGCCGGCATAGTTCTATAGGCGTATCCGTACCGTCAGAAAAAGTTGAGTGCATGTGCAAATCCGCAAACACAGCTTTCCATCTCGCTTTTCGCTTGATATACGGTGCTTTTCCTACCGCTTCCGCCAAAGCTCATAATCCAGCATCTGCCGCGCGAATCCCGCCTTTTCCAGCGCCTCCGCGGCTTCCTTGGGATACTGCTTCACTGTCACCCTCGGCTTCGCGCAGAACACCCGCTTCTGCTGAAAATCCCTGGAAAACGCGCGCAGGGCCTCCTCCAGCGCGCCCTCATCAAACACGCGCAGCGTCTGCCCGTTTCTCTCAAGCACGGCAACCGGCTTCCCGCCCATCAGGCCCACCGCCGTGCCGGGCACGCACATGAACTGCCGCCCCGGCATGTGCGCCAGCGCCTTGCCCCATTGCTGCGCGGGGTCCACCGCGGACAGCCACATGCACTCCCCCACCGTTTCCCGCAGCGACACCACCACCTGCGTGAAGTCCTTTTCCCGCACAAACTGCGCGCCCGAAAGCCCTTCGATGAAATACCCGCGCCGCACGCGGCCCACATATTCCCACACCCGAAGCGTCTGCAGCGCCTCCCCCCAGGGCATGCCCTGCATCGTCTCCCGGCACAGGATGCGCGCGCGGTCAAACTGCCGCTCCAGCGCCTGTTCCATCGTTTCCTGTACCCTTTCGCGCGACAGCTCCCACCTGCCGGACAGCGCCGCCGTGGCTTTTGCCCTGGCGCGCACTTTTGCGGAGCCGCTCTCCATTTCCTCGCGCTCCAGCCGCTGACGCACGGGCACGAAGCTGTCCGCGCGGGCAAGGCCTCTCTCGGCCAGCGCCTGCAGCGTCGGTACCGCTGCCCCGCCCGGCAGCACGCCGGATAGGCTCTGCGCAAAGCTTGCGCCCCGGCGGTCCAGCGTTTCCGCCACGCGGCGCTCCGCTTCCGACAGCGGCTCCTGCATCGCCAGCGCGGGACGGCTCCAATCCATCGACTCCTGCGGGTGGAACGCAAGCTGCGCCCGCTCGCCGGGCTCCATCTGCCAGTAGTACAGGCCGCCGGCCAGCAGCTCATCCAGCAACGCCGGGCGATATCCAGGCACACGCTGCGGCAGCAGCACCGTTTCCCAGTAGGCCGCCGGACAAACTTGCCCGGAAAGCGTTTCCACCGCGCGGTGCAGCTGTTCCGCCGCATCGCCCGGCACGCGCACCCCACGCGCCAGCAACTGCTGATAGCGCGCGCGCGGCATCGTTTCGATCTGCTCCCTGCGCATGCGGATTGTCGCGCGCTGCGCCCTGCCGTACACTTCTTTGTGATAGTACAGCTCACCATCCCGCACGATAGCCGCTTCCGCAAGCAGCGCGGACAGCGCCGCCAGCAGCGCGGGCTCCGGCAGCAGGTACCGCTCACGCAGGGTGGATACGCTCTGCGCACCCCGGTAGCGCAGGCACCTTCGAATCACGCGCGCCTGTGCCTCCGCATCCCCGCTTTCCAGCGCCGCCTCATATTCCGCCTGATGCTCCGCTGCAATCCACAGCCCCGGCTCAATGTACAGCGCGCGGTCATCCCGCGAAAGCGCCGTCAGCCACTGCACCGGCACGTCTATTTCGCCCGCCATCAGGTCGCCTTCCGCCATCAGCAGCGCGTGCAGCTGCTGCGCATCCTCCGGCAGACGCGCCCTTTCCGCCGCTTTATCCAGCAGCTCCTTTGCGGGGGCGATCGTCATTTCCCCCGAAAGCGCCTGCTCCACCGCGCGGAAAGCATTGCTAGGCGTCGGGAAGTAGTTATACATCATCTCCGCTTCAACGGCCCGGCGGAACGGCAGCGACAGCGGCGACGGCGCGGCCAGGTGCACCTCGCGCACCTGAATGTTGCAGGACTGGATGTTCCGCAGCACCTCTTCCAGCGCGTCCAGATCCCAGTATTCCTCCATGCATTCGCGCCGCGTTTCCACCATCAGCGGATGATCGGGCCGAAGCGCCGCATCCCCCAGCGCCTGCGCCCCGCGGATTCGCTGCACCCACAGCGGCACGCGCTTCCCCTGCCGCGCGCCCATCAGCAGCGCGCGCCCTGCGTTATAGCGGAAAGCCATGTTGAAAAGCGGCGTTGCTGGCAGCAGCGCGGACAGCATCGCCTTCGCGCTTTCCGGACGGATGCGCTGCAGCAGCCCATCCGGCAGGTCCTGCTCGCTGGCATACGGCATCAACAGAAACCCGTCGTCATTATCGTACACGTTCATATCCAGGCCAGTCAGGCGGCGCGCCTCTTCGCGCGCCAGCAGCGAAAGCCCCGCGTTGACCTGCCCGCCGAACGCGGAATGCACCATCACCTGGTGCTCGCCCGACTGCCCCTGGTAATGCTCCACTAGGATCGTCCTGTCATCCGCCAAACATCCTGTCGCCTGTATCTGCCGGTCGATCACATCGTATGCGTTGTCCGCTGCGGCATTATCCAGCGTCAGCTTTTTCAGCGTGTCTATCAGCGTGCCCGCGCGGTGCGCCTCTCCCATCTCCCGCCACAGTCGCCCGAACGCAAGGCCCGTCTGGTATGGCCTGCCGCTGCCGTCACCCTTCCAGAACGGCGACTGCGCGCCCTCCGGCGTGGCCGGGGTCACGACCACCGCATCCCTTTGTATTTCCGCGATGCGCCACGCAAACGCACCCAGCAGGAACTTGTCCCCCACGCGCGCCTCGAAAACGTATTCCTCATCCAATTCGCCAAGGCGCGTGCCCTCCGCCGTGCGCACCATAAACATCCCCCGGTCGGGGATCGTGCCGCCCGCCGAAAGCGCCAGCATCCGGGTGTACTGATCGCCGGAGACGACATCGTGGATGCGGTCGTACAGCACCCTGGCGCGCGCGGGATGATCCCGCTGATGCTCAAAATCCCCGGCCAGCATCCGCAGTACCTCGGTCACTTCCGCCCTTGTGACCTCCTGGAAAGGTTCCGCGCGGGCAATGACCTCCATCGCCTCATCAACCGTGTAGCCGCTGTCCGACGCCATGGAAACCAGGTGCTGCGCCAGCACATCCAGACATTTTCTGGGCGGCCTTGCGCGCTCAATTCCGCCATCTAACGCCACCCGCGCCGTCAGCCCGCAGAAGATACCTTCCGCCGCCGTGTGCGGAAACATGTGCATCACGCTGGTGCGGCCGGGATTGTGCCCCGCACGGCCCAGCCGCTGCATGGCGCTTGAAATGGTGCGCGGGAAGCCGATCTGCAGCACCAGATCGACATCGCCCACATCAATGCCAAGCTCCATTGATGACGTGGCGCACAACACGCGCAGCTCCCCGCTGCGAAGCTGGCGCTCCGCCTCCAGCCGCTGTTCCTTCGAAACGCAGCCGTGATGCGTTCTGGCAAACCCTTCGCCCGCAATCGCGTTGACGCCGTGCGCAAGCCGCTCCGCCTGCGCGCGCCCTTCCACAAACGCGATCACCGTGCGCGCCGACTGAGCGTGCTCATACACCGCCCGCGCCAATTCCGGCCAGATGGTACCCTCCGGCAGCACGCGCATATCGGGCAGCGGGCTGTTTACCTCGATATCCACGGATTTTTTCATCTTGGGTGCAATGATCGCCGCCGGATCGGGAGACGCCAGATAGCGCGCCGCCATCGAAAGCGGCTCAATCGTCGCCGACAGGCCGATCCGCTGCAGAGGCTTTCCGCACAGTTTATCCAGCCGCGCCAGCGACAGCATCAGGTGCGCACCGCGCTTTCCGTCGATCAGGGCGTGCAGCTCGTCAATGACGATTGCCCGCGCCGATTCCAGAAAATTTCTGCCGCTGCGGCTGGTCAAAAGCAGGTACAGCGATTCCGGCGTGGTGATCAGGATTTGCGGCGGGCGCGCCAGCATCTGCCGGCGCTCCTGCTGCGTCGTATCCCCGGTGCGGATCGCCACGCGCAGCTCCGGCCCTTCGATGCCGCTGTTGGGGCGCTTTAGGTTTTCGCGGATATCGTTCCCCAGCGATTTCAGCGGCGAAATGTAGATCAGCTGCAGCGTTTCGGGCAGCTCGCCCCGGCGCGCCTGTTCCTTGAGCCTGTCCACGAACACCAAAAAGGCGGAGAGCGTTTTGCCCGTGCCCGTCGGCGCGCTGATCAGCACATGGCCGCCCGCCGCAATCGCGGGCCAGCCCTCCTGCTGAACGGGGGTCGGCGTGCCGATGGCGGTTTCAAACCAGTGCGCGGTTTCCTTCGTGAAGAGGTTCAGGGCGTTTTGCATGGGGTTGCCGCCTTTCGTGGGTGTTTCAAAAATCACTTGCCCTCGCTTCTAATGGCTTGAACGACAGCGTACACCAGGGTAGATACCAACACCGCGACCGCCGCAATGAACAGCACGATCCAATTTGTGATACATCCCGCCGTGATCAGCAGAAACGCGATGCCAACCATCATAAAAACAATCTTCGCCAGCCTGTATTCCGGCTTTTTGTCCATCTCTTCCCGCTCTTTTTTCGTTGCGTAAATATATGTATTTGTAAATACCGGTCCCTTCTCTTTCGCCTGGAAATAGGCAATCACAAAGGCAGCGACCGAAATCAGAAATGTGAAAAGCGCAGTAATCAACAAAGGTGTTTCCATGGCTCATTCCTCCATATCATCCTTTGTCGGGATGCCACCCGCTTCCCGAATCGCCTTTTGCAACGCCGCAATGGATACTTCCGAAACAGGCTTGCCCTCCGCTGCCGCCATCTGGGCGGCAATGCCCGCCGCCTCTCCGAGCGCCATCGCGGTGGGGGTAATCCTGGCGGATGCGGCGGCCTCATGCGTGGCGCTGATGGCACGGCCCGTTACCAGCAGGTTGGAAAGGGCAGGCGGGGTCATCACGCGGTAAGGAATTTCATAGCAAAAGGCGGAATGCCCCGCCGCGCAGGAAAGTCCCTCTCCTGCCGGGTCATGAATATCAATGGGGAACGCGCAAAGCGCCACGCTGCCTAAGAAGCGCGCCTGCCGCAAAATATCCGCCTCCGTCAGGGTGTAATACCCTTCGATATGGCGGGATTCGCGAACGCCGATGACCTCCCCAATATCAGCAACATGGCTTTGCGCAAACCCCGGAATTCGCTTTTTTAGAAACGCGGCGATCTCATCCACCTGCGCCCGCGCCTCCAGCGTTGCCGCCGTCATATCCCGCGGGGAGAGCGCATCGCGCCACACCACGCGGGTCATGTTGACCGTCGCCGTGCCCGGACGCACACCTTCAAACAGCAGCACCCTGTCGCGCTGCACAGTCAGCTCGCCGCACTCGCGGGCGTCGCGCACCGCGTCAAAGAAACCCGATACCGCCGTATATGGCTGATTTAACGCATCTTCGGCCAACACAAACTGATCGGGGCGTTCAGCCATCGCGCGGCGTATGGGCGCGAAATCTACGCCCGCCATCGTGAACACCAGCGTCATCGGCTGCGAAAGGCCGTCAGCCGCACGGCCCACCGTGTAGGGCGCGCCGCACAGCGCGGCCAGGTCGCCGTCGCCGGTGGCATCGACGAACACCCGCGCGGAAAGGGTTTGCAGCCCGCCTTTGACAGCTGCTGTAATTGTCCCCACTTTTCCATCTTTCGCACCCACACCCACTGCCGTCGCGCCCAGCAGCACGCGCAGGTTCGGCCACTCGGACACCATCTGTGCATACACCTGCGCAAGCTGCGCCGCATCCACCGGCGTGATCGACGCGGCAACGCCCAGCGGGTCCGGGATGTGCCCCGGCGATCCGCCCCGCGCGACCAGCCGATCAATCACCTGCTGCGCAAGCCCTCGGATGATCTGTTTTTCCCCCGCGTGAAATGCCATCAGCGGGCCCACACGCGCGGCGGTGTTCGCGCCGCCCAGGGTCATGCTTTGTTCCAGCAGCAACACCGATGCGCCCGCGCGGGCCGCCGCCAGCGCCGCCATCATGCCGGATGCACCGGCCCCGGTGACTAGCACATCAACCGTTTCCATCTGGCATACACTCCTTTTCCCATGCGATTTCCGCCTCAAACGTGCGGGGCCAGGGCAGCTTGACGGAGACATGCACAGGCAACCCCGCAAACAGCGGCGAAGCGCGTACCACCTTATCCATCAGCGATGATAACAACGCATCGGCGCGCGGCCAATCCGAAAGATGCAGCACATCCTCCCCCAGCGCGGACAATTCTCCGTTTAGCATCTGCCGCACCTGCCCCTGGTACAGCGCGTCATCCAGCAGCCGCTCGACCGTGAACGCCGTGTTCGCCGCACCTTCTTCCAGCAGCGCAAGCTGCGCCAGCACCGTACCCAGCGCATTGCAGGCGGTGTTCCACGCGCTGTACGCCGCCAGCTTCCACGGCGATATATGCCCGGCCAATTGATCCAGAAATGGCAGGCATCCCCCGTTCGCCACCGCTACATCCAGCAGTCCAACGGGCTTGCCGCCCCGCATCCACTCCGCCATCTCGCTTGCCAAACGGGAAAAGCGCGCGCGGCCATCCTCTCCTTCCGCCTCAGAAAACACCAAATCCCGCTGCGGCAACTGCCCCGGCGTCAACACGCACAACACCTTGTCGGCGTGCGCGGCATCCGTCAGTTCAATACCCGCAAAGCGGCACTGGCTGCGAATATTTTCTATGAAAGCGCGGTCTTCATACTTGGCGATGAAGTCAAGCGGTTCGCCGCCCAGCGCATGAATATGCAGCTTCAGCGGTTTTGCGGCAGCCAACACGGCCAGAAGGCACCCGCTTTCATCCGTGCCGTTGTGCAGCGCCACACGATCCCCCAGGTTTTCAGCTTGGATGCGCGCGGTCAGCGCCTCCTGCTCCAGCCTGTGCAGCCCTTCTGGCTGCGAATCTTCCTGCAAAAGCAGCAGCTTGTCCACAGTTCCCTCGGCGCACATGGACAGCGCCGCCTGATTCACCCGATGATTCCGCGCCCGCACGCACCGGTACTTATCCAATATGCGCGCGGGAATCTCACGTGCCAGCTTTGCAGTCTGCGCGCTATCGCCGCGGTACGCGGCCTTCGCATATTCATTCACCGCAAAGTGATGCGCCAAATCCTCCGCCTTGAGCGTGCTGATGGATGAGCGCATGACCACGCTGGATGCCAGCACGCGCAACGCGGGATGCACTTCTTTCAGACGCCGTATTTCCGTCAGGCGGGACAGCGCTTCCACTTCCGATATACTGTCTTCGCGCGAGGCAAGCAGCGACCCATACACCCACTGTTCCAGCGACAGGATCAGCACATCCGCTTCCCGCGCCGCCTTCATCAAAAACGACGAAAGCGCTGCATGATCCCCCGGCGCAACGAAACAATCCAGCGCTTCCGCCGGCGGCGTGACGCACTGAATCCCCGCGCCCGTCAGCAGCTGCGCCGGAAACAGCCGGTTGCACGGCCTTGAATCCAGCGGAATCAGAACGGCCCGCACGGTGCGCCTCTACAGGGTGTCGATCGCGCGGCGGAACGCCCGGATCGCATCCACTATCGTTTTCTGTTCCCGTCCGGTCACGATTGCGCCAATCATCAGCCCGCGCACGCCCGCATCCTTCAGGTATTTCACGTCTTCCGGCCGAATTGCCCGCTGCGTGGGTACCACCACGGGCAGCGGCGTCGCCTGACACAGCGCGCTGTATTGGGTCAAATCCTTCACTGTCAGCGGCGCGGCATACCCTTCATGCGGCATGATTGATGCCTCCAGCGCCTGCGCACCCAGCGGGGCCAGATGCGCCGCCTCACGCTCCTCATCCCCCGGTGCGCATGCCGCCATCAGCGCCTGCGGCATGGATAGTACCTCTACAGGCGCATGATGCAAATACAATGAAAAAAACGCGAACGGAAGCGCAGAGGCGCTCTCCATATCGCGCAATACATCGCGTGCGTCCGCACCCGGTACCAGCCCCATCGGCCCGGGCGCAGCGCTCAGCATCTGAGAAAACGTATCTTTATACACATCCAGCCGGCCAAACCCGGTGCCGCTGGCATGGTGCTGCACATTGCAGTGCACCTTGACCACATCCGCACCGGCGTCAAACGCGGCGCGGCACAGCTCCGGATCGTTCTTGGGCAGGCTCATGATCAGCGTCATGGACCTCTCTTTCAGCAGCCTGATAAACGAATTCATGAAAATCCCCCCGACAGCTATGATGGGAATAGCATAGCACATCCGAGGGGAAAAGGGAACACCCTATCGCTTCTTTGCCGGCAAATTGGATAGAATCATCCCGCACAAACCGCCAGCCGCAACGCCCATGCCAAGGTCCGCCAGGTACGCCGTGGGCGGCAGCGAAAGTCCGCTTAAAAATGCATACCCGATGACCCCCAGCATCATGTACAGAAGGCCGATGATCGCACCCTTGAACACGCCGTTGGTGCCCCCGCGCCCAATGCACGCCCTGGCGCCAATGAATATGGCAATCAGCTTGAGCGCCTGATTCAGAATGGAAATCACCGTATCGGACAGGTTCAGCCACTTGATCAGCAGCGCAAAGACCACCACGCCCAACACCGTTACCGCCACCGCCGCCAAAAGCCCGCGGGCGAGAGATACCACAGTTGAAAGCGACGATTGGCTCTTCACCCCACGCCGCGCCGAAGATACCGCTTCCTTCGCCATCAGAATCCCCCCATTTCACTCCATGGTGAAAGGTATGCGGACAAGGGCTTAGGTATGACGGAGCGGGGCAAAAACGCCAGCCACAGTTTTGCGCAAAATGCCTACGCCCACGCACGCAAAAAGGGCGCGCTAAAAGCACGCCCTCCGCTAAAGTCATCAAAAGTAATTACACTAGCGTTTCCGCGTCGTTCTCGATGCTGACTTCATCCACATTGCGGATGGCCCAGCGGGCGAACACCAGCTTCGTCTTTTCAGCGCCAATGCCCAGCGTCACCGTTTCATCCTTGATGCCCATGATCGTGCCGTGGATGCCGCCAATGGTGGTCACGCGGTCACCGACCTTCAGGTTGCCCAGCATTTCCTTGACTTTCTTGTCCTTTTTCCGCTGGGGACGGATCATCAGGAAGTAGAAAACGACAACGATCAAAACCATCGGCAGGAAGCTGACGATTAAGCTGATCATGCTTTCCGCACCGGTCAGTTCAGCAGCCGCATCTTCAACCGCCGCACCCTCTTCCGCCAATGCGCCCGTTACCTGAAAAAAAAGGTTCCACAAATTCACACACTACACCGCCTTTACCAATATCAAAGGGTATTATACCCTTTTTTGCCAGTTCCTTGCAACCCCTGTCAGAAATTCCTTGTCATATACTATCAGAAGTTTTTTATCATGTCGTACCGGGCATAAAACCCGCGCACCAGTTGCGGCAGCGTGTCGTTTGCGATGGCCTCGCGCACGCGCTCCATCAGGCGCAACAGAAAGCGCAGGTTGTGTATGCTCAGCAGTGTCGCGCCCAGCATCTCTTCCGCCTTAAACAGGTGGCGCAGGTATGCCCTGGAATAATTTCGGCAACAGTAACAATCGCACTGGGCATCCAGTGGCCCAAAATCGCGCGCATACTGTGCATTCTTGACCACCAGGCGGCCATCCGTGGTGAAGGTCGTTCCGTTCCTCGCGATGCGCGTAGCCAGCACGCAGTCAAACATGTCCACACCGCGCAGCACGCCCTCCAGCAGGCAGTCCGGCGTGCCCACGCCCATCAGGTAGCGGGGCTTGTCCTGCGGCAGCTCCGGCGTAACGGCTTCCAGCAGCTCATACATGATGGGCTTGGGTTCCCCCACGGATAACCCGCCGATGCCGTAGCCGGGAAAATCCATATCCGCAAGCGCCCGCGCGCTCTCTATGCGCAGATCGCGTTCGAACGCGCCCTGCACGATGCCGAACAGCGCCTGGTCATCCCTGGCGTGCGCCTTCTTGCAGCGCTCGGCCCAGCGCAGCGTGCGCAGCATCGCGCTTTCCGCCGTCAGCCGGTCGGTCGGGTAGGGGCAGCATTCATCAAACTGCATGATGATATCCGCGCCCAAATCGTTTTCGATCTGCATCACCGTTTCCGGGGACAGAAAGCGCGGTGAACCATCGATATGCGAGCGGAAGCGCGCGCCCTCCTCAGTAATCTTGCGCAGCGCCGACAGCGAAAACACCTGGAACCCGCCGCTGTCCGTCAGGATTGGCCTGTCCCAGTTCATGAAGCGGTGCAGGCCGCCTGCTTCCTTCACCAAATCCTCGCCCGGGCGCAGGTGCAGGTGATATGTGTTTGACAGGATGATCTGTGCGCCCACATCCTTGACGGCTTCCGGCGTGAGCGATTTCACCGTCGCCTGAGTACCCACGGGCATGTAACACGGCGTCTGGATATCCCCGTGCGGGGTATGCACCGTGCCCAGCCGCGCCAGCGAATCCGCGGCTCTTTTATGCAGCGTAAAGGAGAATTTACTCATCGCGGTGTATTATATACGCTTGGAACCAAAAGAGCAAGGAGGCATTCCATTGTCCATAGAAAACAAAGGCGCGCCGCTGATCCGCATCGAAGATGTCAGCATCGCCTTTCACGGCAAAAAAGCGCTGAACGGCCTTACATGCGAGGTGCTCACAGGCGAAATATTCGGCTTTCTGGGCCCCAGCGGCGCGGGCAAAACCACCACCATCAAGCTGCTGACCCGTCAGTTGCAGGCGGACTCCGGGCGCATTGAACTGTTTGGCAAGCCCATCAAAGACCTGCCGCAGACAGCGTTTGACACCGTCGGCGTGCTGTCGGATAACAGCGGACTGTATGAGCGCCTGTCCGTGCGCGAGAACCTGGTGCTTTTCGCGGAGCTATACGGACTTCCCGCCGGCACGGCAGATGAAGTGCTTGCGGCTGTGGGTCTTTCCGATGACAGCAAAAAGACCGCGAAGGTTCTCTCCCGGGGGATGAAGCAGCGGTTGATGCTGGCGCGCGCAACGCTGCACAAACCGCGCCTGCTGTTCCTGGATGAGCCGACCGCCGCGCTGGACCCCGGCACCGCGCAGCAAATACACAAGCTGCTGCGCTCGCTGAATGAGGGCGGCACCACCATCTTCCTAACCACGCATAATATGGAAGAGGCGGACAAGCTGTGCGACCGCGTCGCCATCCTGGATCACGGCGCGATCGTTGCGCAGGGCGCGCCTGCCGCATTGAAACTGACACACGCAAAGAACGAAATGGCCGCGCTGACAGGCAAAGGCGAGCGGCTTACCCTGCCCAAGACGGCCGACGGCCTGCGCCAACTGGCCGACAGGCTGAACGGCGATACGCTGCTGACGCTGCACTCGCAGGAGCCGAACCTGGAAGAGATCTTTTTGCTGCTGACAGGGAGGGATTTCACATGAGCATTACCATGACCAAAGTCCGCGCCCTGCTGAAAAAGGATTTCAAGGATACCCTGAAAAACCCGCAGTGCCTGCTGATGGGGCTGCTTCCGCTGCTGTTCGCGGTGCTGTACACGAACATGAACTTTGGCGGCGAGGGCGGCATGCCGCCGATGATGGTGCTGATGCTGTGTACGCTGATGAACACATCGCTGAACACCCTATCCGTGATGGCGATGATGATCGCTGAGGAAAAAGAAAAGAACACGCTGCGCACGCTGATGCTGTCCAACGTGTCCGCCGGGGATTTCCTGATCAGCAAAACGACCGTCGCGTTTGTAATCACGGAGGTCATCAACCTGCTGATCTTTGTGCTGTGCAAAACCGAAGGGCTGCCTCTCGGCCGGTTTTTGCTTTCCAGCGCGGGTGCCAGCATATGCCTGCTGCTGATCGGCGCGATCATCGGCATTGTCAGCAAAAACCAGATGGCTACCGGCGTGCTGTCCGCGCCCGCCGCGCTGCTGCTGATGCTGCCTGCGATTTTCGCTGAAATCAGCGACACTTTCTCCACCATCGCCAAGTTCACCCCGACCCGCGCCATGGTGCTGCTGATGCAGCCAGAGGAGCCGGTGCTGGTGCCGCTGCTGGTGCTGGTGGCATGGACCGTGCTGGCCGCGCTGCTGTTCGCTGTGATTTTCAGGAAGAAGCGGCTGGATTAGGGCTGGTTTGGGGCATCGCTAAATCAAATCGCTTATGCGGTAATACGAAGCGGACGGCCACTGGTCGCCCACTTTGCTATGCAGGCGCACAGCACCTCTACTCCGTTATTCCCATCGCGCGCACCCCTTCCCCCACGCGCTTCCATTCGTCAAGCGCCTGCTGAAGGTATTGCCGCCCCTCATCCGTCAGGTGATAGTACTTTCGCTCCGGCCCCGCGGGGGATTCCCGCCGGGTCACCTGCGCCAGGCCCGCCTGATGCAGCCTGCGCAGGATTGCGTAAATCGACGCCTCGTACACATCCGGGAAGCTTTGCCGGATGGCTTTCATCAGCTCATATCCGTATAGCGGTTCCCCGCGAAGGGCGTAGAGAATGCACATCTCCAACACACCCTTTTTCATTTGAGCATCCATCGCTATTTCGCTTCCACGACCTGGGTGCCCAGGATTCTGTCGTGGATTGCGCGGTGGTCTTTATCAAAGATGACACTGAATATCGAGAAAAGCGCTACTATTGGGATGGAGTTGAGCAGGGTTTTGATCAGAAACTCACGCGCGATGATGCGTCTGATCGAAAGCTTACCTCCCTTTTCTGCCACCGCTAGCTTTAGCAGGCGCTTACCAAGGGTCTGCCCGCCAAACATGCAGGCGGTGACTGGGGCGTACAGCAGGTAAAACGCAAAGCTCAACCCAATCACCGCCTGCTGCAAAGGAGATCGCCCATCATATCGTGTATTTGCAAAGAAGGGTGCATCCATATCCACCGTGCCGTCCGGCAACCTTGTCGGAACAAATACCCTCTCCTCAGAATACATCGCTATCCCCGCGACAGCCCCCACGCCGACCACCGGCACAGGATAAAAAGGCAATAGGCTCACCATCACAGGAACGCCTATCACAATCCCGACCAAAATCGCCGGCAACGCCGCGCAAAACGCATCAATGATATAGGCGGCCACCCTGCGAATAAAACCGCTTTGCGGGCGCGGCTCTACCCTCTTCGGTTCATTCTCCCGCCCCTCCAAAACCTGCCGCACCAGCAGCGCGGGCGACCCCAGCGATTCCGCAACAGCCTGCTCATCGCGCCCCTCTTCTTTCCCCGCCTCAAAAAATGATTCATATTCGGAAAGGATGTCGGCAATTTCGGCCTCTGGAAGCCGGTCCGTCAATCCCTCTTTGATCTCGTTCAAATACTCATGTCTGGTCATGGTACGTTCCTCCCTGCATGACTACTGTTCATCGCACACTAGGTTTAATCGCAGCATACCACACTACTATTCAATAATCAATAGTTACCCAAAGAAAAACCCCCTCCCCGCCGTAAGGCGAAAAAGGGGTGCAGGGGGTAAATCCCCTGCCGGTGGGGTCCAGGGGAGGCAAAGCCTCCCCTGGCATCACCCCAAATACGCTCTCTTCACTTCCTCATTATCCAGCAGCGCCGCCGCTTCCCCGCTTAGCACCACGCGCCCCGTTTCCAGCACATACGCGCGGCTCGCCACCGACAGCGCCATCTTTGCGTTCTGCTCCACCAGCAGCACTGTGGTGCCCTGCCGGTTGACCTCCTGAATGATCGCAAATATCTCCTGCACCAGGATGGGCGCAAGGCCCATCGATGGCTCATCCATCATGATCAGGCGCGGGTTGCTCATCAGCGCGCGGGCCGTGGCCAGCATCTGCTGCTCGCCCCCGGAAAGCGTGCCGCCCAGCTGCTTTCTGCGCTCTTTAAGGCGCGGAAAGCGCTCAAACGCCCGCTCCAGCTCTTCGGCGATCTTGGCCTTGTCCTTCGTGTTGAATGCGCCCAGCTCCAGGTTTTCCTGCACTGTCATCCGGGCGAAAATGCGCCGCCCCTCGGGCACCAGCGCAAGGCCCTTGCCAACAATCTGGTGCGCTTCCAGCGTGGCCAGGATCTCATCCTCGAAGCGGCACTCGCCCTCTTTCAGGCGGATCAACCCCGCGATGGTGTTCAGGATGGTGGATTTGCCCGCGCCGTTCGCGCCGATCAGCGTGACGATCTCCCCCTGGTTGACCTCGAAGGAAACGCCCTTGATCGCGTGGATCGCGCCGTAATATACCGATAAATTGCGTACGCTCAGCATCGCCATATCATTCACCCCCCAGATACGCCCCGATGACGCGGGGATTGGAACGGATCTCATCCGGCGTGCCCAGCGCGATCACTTGGCCGTAATCCAGCACCAAAATGCGCTCGCAGATGCCCATGACCAAGCTCATATCATGTTCAATCAGTAGAATCGCCACAGAAAAACGGCTCCTGATCGACTGGATTGTCTTCATCAGGTCCTGCGTTTCAATCGGGTTCATGCCGGCGGCCGGTTCATCCAGCAGCAGCAGCTTCGGGTTGGATGCCAGCGCCCTGGCGATCTCCAGCTTGCGCTGCGCGCCGTAGGGCAGGCTGTCCGCACGCTCATCGGCAAAGCGCTCCAGGTCAAACACGGAGAGCAACTCCCGCGCGCGGCGGTCGATCTCAAACTCCTCGCGGTGATACGCCGGCAAGCGCAGCACACCGGAGAGAATCGAATACTTCATGCGGCACTGGAACGCGGTTTTCACATTCTCAATGACGGTATCGCCCTTGAACAGGCGGATGTTCTGGAACGTTCGGGCCACGCCTTCCCGCGTAATCTGATATGTTTTCTTGCCAACCAGCGCCACCCCGTCCAGCGTGATATTGCCCGCCGTCGGCTGGTACACGCCCGTCAGCAGGTTGAACACGGTGGTCTTGCCCGCACCGTTGGGACCGATCAGGCCGACGATTTCATCGGTATGGATCGTCAGCGATACATCGGACAGCGCTTTCAGGCCACCGAAGTTGATGCCCAAATCGGAAATGGTCAGCAGCGTTCTTGAGGAATCCGGGCTTCTGTCCGGCACGTTGCTGTGCTCTTCCTTGGGGACTTTGCGGCGCTTTTTTACCTGCAATACACACCAGTCAAAGACCTTTGTCAGCGAGAACTCTTTGCGGCCCAGCAACCCTTCCGGGCGGAACAGCATCATCAGGATCAGCAGCAGCGAGTACACCACCATCCGGTAATCCGACACTGCACGCAGCGCCTCCGGCAACACCGTCAGCACCGTCGCCGCGATCAGCGACCCCGTCACCGAGCCCATGCCGCCCAGCACCACCATTGATACAATCTCTACCGATTTCGCGAACCCAAACGACGAGGGCATGATAAACCGGTTGTAGCTGGCCAGCAGCCCGCCCGCGACGCCCGCCATGAACGCCGCCAGCGCGAACGTAAACACCTTGTAGAATGTGGTCGGAATGCCCGCAGCTTCCGCCGCGATTTCATCTTCCCGGATGGAGATGATCGCGCGGCCGTGCCTGCTTTTGATCAGCGTGAAGATGAAGCAGATGAACAACACCATCACCAGGTACACCGACGGAAAATCCACAAAGTTCGGGATGCCGCGCAGGCCCTTCGCGCCGCCGGTGAACGACAGCGAGTTGATGATCACGCGGATGATCTCGCCAAACCCAAGCGTGATGATCGCCAGGTAATCGCCGCGAAGCCGCAGCGCCGGGATGCCGATTAGGATTCCGACAACTGCCGCAGCAAGCCCGCCGATCAGCAGCCCCATAGGGTAGTTCATGCTGCCCGGCAGCTGTGCGTTCTGCCAGAACAGCGCGCAGGTGTATGCGCCGACAGACACAAACCCCGCATGCCCCAGCGCCAACTGGCCCAGCAGGCCCACCACCAGGTTCAGGCTGATCGCCAGGATGATGTTGATGCAGGTAAGCTGGATGATGCCTATGTAATACCTGGAAAACACGCCCTGTGAGATCAGCGTGTTCATGACCAGATAGACGGCCACGATCCCGATCAGGTTGATGTATGTGTTTCTTGTTTTTGTCTGCATATGCGCCCTACACTTTCTCCGTCTCGCTTCTGCCCATGATGCCGGAAGGTTTTACCAGCAGCACCACAATCAGAATGCCAAAGACGACGGCGTCAGCCAGCTGGGAGGAAATGTAGCCCTTGGTGAGGCTCTCGGCAATGCCCATGGTAAGGCCGCCTATCATTGCGCCCGGCATCACGCCGATGCCCCCGAACACGGCGGCCACAAACGCTTTCAGGCCCAGCATCGACCCCATGTACGGCTGCACCTGCGGGTAGGCAGCGCAGTACAGCACCGACCCGATCGCCGCAAGGCCCGAACCGATCGCAAAGGTGATGGAAATCGTCGTGTTGACGTTGATGCCCATCAGCCTTGCCGCCGCCATGTCCTCCGACACGGCGCGCATTGCCTTGCCCATGCGCGTGCGCTGGATGAACAGCGACAGCAGCACCATCAGCAGCGATGCCGTAAGGATCGTTACCAGCGTGCCCACCGAAAGCCTGACATCGCCAAAGCGAATGGGCGTTGCCGGGAAAATGCTGGGGAAGGTGCGGTATGTGGCGGAGAAAAGCAACTGAAACCCGTTCTCCAGCAGAAAGCTGACGCCAATGGCGGTAATCAGCGCGGAAATCCGGGGCGCGTTTTTCTGGCGAAGCGGCCGGTACGCCACCCTTTCAATCGTCATACCAAACAGCGCGCACACTATGATCCCGCCAATTGCCGCCAGCCACATCGGCAGCCCCAGCAACGTGATCAAAAACAGCACCGCGTACGCGCCCACCATGATGATATCGCCATGGGCAAAGTTGATGAGCCGGACAATGCCGTACACCATCGTATACCCCAGGGCGATCAGCGCGTAGATGCTGCCCACATGCAGGCCGTTGATGAGTTGGTTTAAGAAAACGCTCATGCCTTCCCCACCCCTTTTGCATAAACAAAACGCCACGGGGCCGATCCCCCGGAACCCGCCGGGGGACCTGCCCCCTTGCCCCCTTCCGGTTCACATAATGAACGGAAAGGGTACAGGAAGCAAGCCCCCAAGCGGAGCCCAGAGGCTCCGCCCCTGGCGTCTTTTTGCGCTATGGCCGCCCTATCACGGGGCTACGCGCTCAACAAACTTCTGTTCACCACCGGTGATTATATTGATGACACCTTCGCGGCCCGCCGGGTCGCCGGGGCCTTCGTACGTCAGCGTGCCGGTGACGCCAACCATGGTGCCCTTGGCCATTTCGGCCGCGACAGCCGCCCAATCGGTGCTGCCGGCAGCTTCAATAGCATTCAGGATGACCGCAATGCCGTCATAGCCGAGCGCCGCGAACGAGTTGGGCACTTCTTTGTACTCGGCTTCAAACTGCTCAACAAACGCTACCAATGTATCCGTGGCTTCATCTGCCGCGTAGTTGTTGCAGAAATAGTAGCCTTCCAGCAGGGATGCATCCTCGATGACGCCAAGCACGCCGTCCCAGCCGTCAACGCCCAGCAGCACGCACTCAATGCCCACCTCATGGGCCTGCTGCACGATCAGGGAGACATCGGAATAGTACATCGGCACAAACAAGGTTTCCGGCTTCGTGGCGGCGATGTTGGTCAGCTGCGATTTAAAATCGCCGGAGCCAGCCACGCAGGCTTCATAGGCAAGGATTTCCATGCCGTACTCGGCGGCCTTTTCCTTGAAGTTTTCGGCAATGCCGGAAGAATAGTCGGACGTGTTATCATAGAGCACCGCAACCTTCTTCGCGCCCAGAGAGTTGGCCGCAAAGCTCGCCATGACAACGCCCTGGAAGCTATCCTTAAAGCAGGAACGGAAGATGTTGGCGTTGACAACTTCGGTAATCGCATCGGCGGTTCCGGTGGAGGTGAGGAGCGGGATGCCGTCTTCTACCGCAAGATCCAGCACCGCAAGCACCGGGGCGGAGGTAACCGGCCCAAAGATAGCCGCGATGCCATCCATGTTGATCAGTTTGTTGTACGCATTGATGGCTTCGGTCGGCTCATGCTTGTCGTCAAGCCATTCGATCTTGACCTTTTTGCCAAGCAGGCCGCCGTTGTCGTTCAGCTGCTTTACATACAGGTCGGCCGCATTTTTCACGGCGATACCATAAACGGAAGCCGGGCCCGTCAGCGGAGCGATGCCGCCGATCAGGATGACGTCTTCCGCCAGCGCGGATACCGCGCCCAGCAGCATCAGCAGGGACAAGAGCAGGCAGAGGATCTTTTTCATGTGGACGCCTCCTACAACAAGAATACATACCCGGTATATAGGTATGCACGTCATTATAGCATCAATTGCCCCCTGCCGCAACGGGGTTTTTGCCGAAAATGCAATCAAACTTCGCAAATTTGCAAAAAGTGGTTTCCCATGGCGCGGTTTTCGGGGTATAATGCAGGGAACAGAGAAGATGGAGCGGATTTGCATATGGAGGCATTGTTTCAAAAACAAAAAGCGTTTTTTGAAAGCGGCCGGGGGCGTTCCCCTTCCGCGCGCGTTCAGGCGCTGCGGCAGCTGCTGCTTGCCCTTTCGCATCACGAGGAGGCGCTGCTGGCCGCGCTGTCTCAGGATCTTGGCAAAACGGCGGAAGAAGCGTACATGACGGAAATTGCGCAGGTGCGTGAAGAACTGAAATACGCGATACGCCGCCTGCGCCTATGGTCCATTCCCGCTGTTGCCTGGCCCACCGTGGGGCAGATGCCGGGTCATGGCCGCGTGCTGCGCGACCCGTACGGCGTCACGCTAATCCTGTCGCCGTGGAATTATCCCGTGCTGCTGTCCCTTGCGCCGCTGGTCGCGGCCATCGCGGCGGGCAACACGGTGATTCTGCGCCCATCCGCGCAGGCGCCGCAAACGGCGCGCACGCTGTTTACGCTGCTTCGCGATGCTTTCCCGGAAGAGCAGGCCGCTGTGGTTCTTGGCGGTCAGGATGCGGCCCGCACGCTGCTGTCCCTTCCATTTGATAAAATATTCTTCACCGGCAGCCCCGCCATTGGCCGCCAGGTGCTGGAGGCCGCGGCGAAAAACCTTACGCCGGTCACGCTGGAACTGGGCGGGAAAAGCCCGGTGGTCGTCTGCGCCGATGCCGATATTGATCTTGCCGCGCGCCGCATCGTGTTCGCGAAAGGGTTGAACGCCGGGCAAACCTGCGTCGCGCCGGATTATGTGCTGGTCGCACGCCCCGTGCTGGATGCTTTCATTTCAGCGGTAAAAAACGAAATAGAAAGGCAGTTTGGCAAGAACCCGCTGGAAAGCGCCGACCTGCCGCCGGTTATCTCCGAGCGGCATTATGAGCGGCTTTGCGCGCTGCTTTCGGATGGCGTCATCGCCGCGGGCGGCCAGTACGACCCGGAGCGGCGCAAAATCGCGCCGACGGTGCTGACGGATGTATCCATGGAAAGCGCCGTCATGCAGGAAGAGATCTTCGGGCCGATACTGCCGGTATTGCCCTTTGATACGATGGACCAGGCGCTTGCCAAAGTGCGCCAGATGCCGCATCCGCTGGCATTCTACCTGTTCACGAAGGATGGCGCGGCGGCCCGCCGCGTGATGCGCGATATGCGCTACGGCGGCGGCTGTGTCAATGATTGCGCAATGCATCTGGCAAGCCCGCGCCTGCCCTTTGGCGGCGTAGGCCAAAGCGGGATGGGCGCGTACCATGGAAAAGAAGGTTTCCGCTGCTTCACCAGACCCAAATCCGTGCTGTATGCCTCCGCGCATGTCGATCTTCCCGTGCGATATGCGCCGCGCAAAGGCAAGCTTTCCTTTTTGAAACGCTTGTTGCGTTAATTCTGTTGAAACCCGGGCAAGCTAACCGCAATTCCCTGCAAAGGAGTGGTTGGCATGCCCGATAATCCCATCCAAGATAAAACAAACGAACCTGTCGCCACATCGCTGGAGTATTCGCTGGCGCAGCTTCGCCAGGTGCTGCGCATGCCGCAAAACGCGACCATCGGCATTCGCCGCCTGACGATCGCGGATTTTTCCTGCGCGCTGATCCATGCCGACGGCATGGTCAATCAAAGCATCATCAATATGGATGTGCTGGAGCCTGCGCAAAACGCCCCCGCATACGACGGCCCGCCTTCCGGGCGCGTCGATTGGCTGCTTGAAACCGTTTTGACCGCTTCCCAAATCAGGCTGCATGAAAAGCTGGATGATGTCGTCAGCGGCATTCTGGCAGGCGATGTCGCGCTGCTGGTGGATGGCTGCCCGCTGGCCATCATGGTCGATGCCAAGGGCTTCCCCAGGCGCGATGTCGGCCGTTCCGCCAATGAAGCTGCCATCGTAGGCCCGCAGGAGGCGTTCGTCGAAAATCTTCGCATGAACATTGCGCTGATCCGCCGCATCCTGCGCACGCCGCGCCTGGTGACGGAGCAAATCAAAGTCGGAACCGGCATCCCAGCGGATTGCGCGCTGATCTATCTGGATGGCGTCGCCAATGAGCAGATCCTTGCCGAAGCGCGCCGCAGGCTGAACGGCATCAACATGGACTGCGTGCTGAACGCGGGCGAGCTGGAGCAATACATCGAAGATTCCCCCTACGCGCTGTTGCCGCAGTTCATCCGCACCGAGCGCCCGGACCGGGTTGCTTCCTATTTGGTCAGCGGCATGGCTGTTATCATGATAGACGGCGACCCGGACGCCATCGCCTGCCCGTCGTCATTTGTGCACCTGATGCACTCCGCGACGCTGACCAACCTGCGCTTCCCCTACTCCACCTTCCGCCGCTGGGTCTACGCGCTGGGCATCTGCGTTACCACATATCTGCCCGCTTTGTTTCTCTCGCTCGTCATGTATCATAACGAGGTGCTGCCCCTCGCGCTGATGACCTCCATCTTTGAAACGCAGTCGCGCGTACCTGTGCCGCTGATGTGGGAAATCATCTTCCTGAGCTTGGGGTTTGATCTTATCATAGAGGCCGCCTCACGAATGCCGATGCTGCTCTCCAGCGGCCTGGGCGTGGTTAGCGCGCTGATTTTGGGGCAAGCGGTCGTCGCGGCGGATTTGGTATCGCCGCTGATGATCGTGGTGGTGGCGCTGTCATGCCTGGGCTTCCTCATGACACAGGATTACGCGCTGGCAATCAGCGTGCGCATGCTGCAAAATATCCTTATTTTGGGCGCGGCATTGGGCGGCTTTTTTGGCATATTGCTTTTGTCCGTTTTGATGGGGGTGGAGTTCCTTTCGATGACCTCCATGGGCGTTCCCATGACTTGGCCCACTTCCCCCTTGCGCATGCACAATCCGGATCTGGTTACCCGCGGCCCGCTGTGGCAGCAGCGCCTCCGGCATTACCTTTCCAATCCCAGTCAGCTTTTCAGGGCCAAGGGCCGGGTGCGCGCTTGGGAGAAGGAGGACCAGCGCAATGGCAAGTGAGCGCCCTGCGACCTCGCCTATCCGTGTGCGACCCGGCCCGGGCGCCCCCCCGCCGGTAGATGGCCACCCCGGGTGGGTACAGCAAAGCGTGAAGACATACATTGCCTCCACCGTCGCCACCATCTTCATGCAGTCTTTCCTGGCCAGCGCGGGTCCGGCGATGGAGCGCGCGCTTTCCGCCGCATGGCTATCCCTGCTTGCGGGCGCGCTGATGGCGATGCTGCTGTGGGTGCCGCTCTATTTTGTGATGCGCGGCGCAAAGCCGATTACGCTGGATGAGGCGTTCACGGAAGCATTCGGCAAAATCATCAGCGGGATACTGACGGCGGTCTATATGTTGCTGCTGCTTTACAACACATACCTTTCCCTGCGCGCTGCGGCCAGCCTTGTCAGGCAATACCTGATCGCCAACGCAAGCGAAGTCACCGTTTTTCTGATTCTGATCCTTGGCATAACCCTTGCCGTAACGCGGCAGGGGGGCAAGGGGATGGCGCGCCTGAGCTGGTACTTGCGCAGGATTTTTGTGCTGGGGGTCATGCTGGGCATCTATATCGCATACCGCAACGGCAATTTCAGCAACCTGTTTCCAGTGCTTGGGGCGGAGATTCCCATGACGCTTGAATCGCTGCCCATTTCAGCCGGCGGCTTTACGGGCATCATTCTGCTGGGCCTGCTGCCCCGCGAAACGGGCAGCACAAAGCCCGTCAGGTTCAGCACCGGCGTGAAAGTGCTGCTGATCGGAACCGCCGGTGCACTGGTCTATGTCCTGGCAACCAACCTTAGCATGCCGCCGCGCGCAATCCCACAGCACCTTCTTTGGGGGCGTCAGCTCATGCTGGCGGCCGAATACTTAAGCGGCAGCCTGCTTCGGATGCTATGCCTGATGTTTTTGATGCTGCTGCTGCTGATCTCATCGGGGGTCAACCTGGCGGGCGTCGGCGCGCTGGGGGACGGCATTCTGAAAGGGAAGGCGTCCACCATCGTATGGGGATGCGGGATCATCCTGGCCGTGATGGCATTTTTCTCAGATCAGAATTTCACCGAGTTCATGATTTTCCTGATGCGGTGGCGCTTCCCTGTGGCTGCCGCGCCGCTATGGGTTACATTTGTCGCGCTGCTGATCAAGCGCAGCGGAAAGGCGGCAAAGGCATGAGACGAGGAACGATCAATGTGATTTTGCTGGGCCTGCTGTTTCTCCTGGGGCTGCCCCGCGGCGCGAACGTCGAGGAACAGGCATTTATCATCAGCATGGCGCTGGATCGGATGCCTGAGGGAAAGCTGCTGGTATCCATACAGGTACCCACGCCCGCCGCAAACAGCGGCGAAGGATCGGGCGGCTCTTCTTCCAGCGCGTACGCGGTGCTAAGCGCCGACGCGGAAGACTACCGCAGCGCATTGGAGACCCTGCGCGTTTCTCTGCCGCATATACTGAACTTTTCACAGCTAAACCAACTGGTCATCTCCCAAGAGCTGGCGGAGGAGCCCGCCTTTCTGGATATGTTTAGGGAAGTGATGGCGACACAGGGCATCCGGCACTCCGCGTCGCTAGTAATCGCGCGGGAATCGGCGAAGGATTTTGTTACCGCATTGCAGCCATTTTTGGATGTGCGCCTTTCCACCAGCATCAACACCTATATGGATAGTTTAAAAGAAAGAGGTGTTATCCCGGATTCGCCTATCGGCGAGGTGATACGCCAGATCGATGGCGCATGGTGCGATGTGATCGTGCCATACGCGGCACATGTGGGCATGCACAGGGATGAACTGACCGAGGAAGAAGAGATAAGCCCACTCGACACGCTGCCGGGAGACCTGCGCTACACAGGCAAGCCCGATGTAGAATATCTGGGGGCAGCAGTTTTTCACGATGGGCGCATGGTTGGCACGCTGACGGGGCTGGAGGTGCAGCTTGTCAATTTCATGTTTTCGCGCATGCCGCAAATAATCCTTTCAGCAAACGGCGTGTACTATTGCCTGGATCAGCGTTTCATTACGCGGCTCGGGCTGGATATGAGCACCACCCCCTGGACGATCCATATCAAAGGATCAATCCGTTCGTGTCTGCTGTACCCAGGCTTGCACGACAGTATGGCCGTTCACGATGTCTTTGTGGATCAGCTAAAAAAGCTTGTCATAAAGCTGCAGGACATGGGCGTCGACCCCGTTGGGTTTGAGGGGCAGTCCGTGCGCTCCGTCTGGACGCTGAAGGATTGGTCGGAAACGGCATGGCTGGAAGGCTACAAAAACGCGAATGTCGAAATAGAGGTCAGCATCAGCATGGGCGAACTGCGGTAACGCTACTGCGCAAGCGCGGCCGCAAGCGCTTCATCTTCCCCGGCCAGATACCCCTGAAGGCTCTGTGTGATCGGCACATCCGGCAGGAAGGTGTTTGTGCCGGGGTTTTTGTAGGCAAAGCTTTTGCTGAACTCAAAATACTTCGTGCTGTAATAGACCGGCAGCCCTGAACGCGGCAGGGTCATCGTCTGAACCTCGCCATATGCGTCAATCGCGCCGCCGGTCGGCTCGCCGATGGCAATAGCCCCCGGCGCCGCTTCCTTAATATGGTATACCGCAAACATGCCGGATGAAAATGTCGCGCGTCCCACCAGCACCCGCACCGCCGTTTCGGGCTTATCTACCATCCACACCCGAAGCGCCGCGATAAACGGCGCAAATACGCGGGAATCCCCGCCGGTATTCGCGCGCAGATCCACGATAATGCGCTCCACACCGGCATCCCGCGCCTGCTGCATCATATTTTCCACAAACGGGGCAAAGGGAAGATCGGGGGCCTCCGCGCAGGTGTTGTACCGAAAGTATAGCGTGCTTTCTTCCGGCAACAACTGATACTCGTAGTGGGTACTTGCGCGGGCAATGCGCGGATCGTTCGCGGGCACGGAAATCTCCGGCATCTCGGCGCTGTGATACGCCGGCACGCGCACCGTCCAGGTTTCTGTCCCGTCTGTCAGCGTCAACTCCGCCAGGCGGTCCGCACCTATGATGCCAAGCCCCTGCAAATACACGGGCGCGGCCAGCGCGGAGGGCAATTGATACATGCGCCAGCTTTCGTTTTCATAGGAAATGATTTCGGACAGCTTTCCCAGCACATCTTCTATTGGCATGCCGTTCACAGCGGTTACGCGCGCGCCCACAAGCCCCTCGTGCGCGGCGTCCGTGCCGATGATCACCACATCTTCGCCAAACAGCCAGAACGCCAGCGGATAGCGGTATCCATCCCAATAGCTGATGTTTGTATGCCCATCCCCCAGCGCCGCGATCACCTTGCTAAGCTCCACAAACACCTGCGCGTTGGTAAGCTCCGGCACGCGCCGCGACAGTGACGCCAACCTTTCCTTGTACTCCTTTTGCGTCAAATGGGCGTACAGGTTTTTGTGGCGCCTCGGCAGCTGCTTTTCAAGATAGGCGATATCTTCCCTGAGATAGCGGTTGCGGTCGGCGTTTTCCGGGCCGGATGTCAAAACCAGCGCGCGGATGCTTTCATCAAAGGGTATCTCCGCCTCGGGACGCAGAAAAAAGTACCAAACGGCACAAAGAAGCGCCGCCGCCAGCAACGCCAGCAGCAGCGCCCATTTCCATTTACGGCGCGGGTTCGAAGATGTCGCGCCATAAAAGGATTTCGCAAGAAATCCTGACCGCTTCTTTTTCACAGATGCCCCTCCAGGATAGTGGTAACAATGTTGCTTTGATACAGCGCCGCGCCCAGCTGCGATGAAGTCACCATCTCGCCGAACTCAGGGAACGGTACCACGGTCATCGCGATGGGCACCAGGGCAAACAATATGTATACGAAAAATATGCCGCGCACCAGCCCGAACGCGCCGCCCAGCAGCGCATCCAAATGCTTGAGCGCCGGGAAATGAAATACATACCCCAGCAGCCCTGTCAGCAGCGACAGCGCAAGGTACGCGATGAGGAACACGCCCAGATGGCACAGGATGGAGACAATGGCGGAAACGATCGTTTGGTTGATGTATTCGGATACGGTCACGCTGCCGATGCTGGCAAACACCTGCTGCGCAAGGTTGGAGCCAAGCAGCGCATCAAACGGCGCGGGAAGGCCCACCCTGGATACGATATCGGCAATTGTGGATGTGCCAAGCGTGGATACCGCCTGCACCGACATATCCAGATCGCCCAAGCGCGACGCCGCATCCGTATAGTGTACCAGCGTTTGCACAACGGTATCATTTTTCAAAATCGCCTGCGCGAGAGAAGGCCCCAGCGCGTATGCCGCAAACATCGCCGCAAAAAGGCCGGCAAGGCCCAGCACCGATGTGATGAACCCGCGATACAGGCCAAATAGCACGCTGATCCCGACGATGCCCAGGATCGCGTAATCGACGACATTCACCGGCAAACCCCCCTTTCATGGTCAGGCGCAAATTGGATGCTATTGCGCCATAAAAGGATTTCGCGAGAAATCCTTTGCGGTATCAGGTATAAAACGGGTCAGCGGGGCGATTCCCTGCGAAGGACCCGTGCGGGGCTACTTGGTCGGCAGCTTCAGGATGAGCACATCCTGCCCGGCGACGACCACCGCGCTTCCCCCGTCCAGCATGCAGATGAAATCGGTCAGGGTGTAGGTAAGGTGTGTGGTGCGCAGCACCTTTTCGCCGTAGGGCAGGTAATAAACAACACTGGAACCGATCGCGTACACGCCCTTTTCCGACAGCCCGCCCGCGAAGCATGGCGTCAGCAGCCGGATGGGCTGCGCGGTTTGTGAAGCGTTCGTCACCAGGCGCAGCGATGAAAACAGCCCGCCCGCCATGGAAAGCATCGGCCTGAGCAGCGCGTGCGTATCGCGTCCCACTGTGCGCACCTGGCGCACCTCCCAGCCGTATATCGTGATGGCGGCAGGGCTGGTCTGCTCCACGCATTTGTAGTTGTACGCGCGGATTTTCGATGTATCCGCCACCATCAGCAGGTTGTTGTAAGGGTATACCCTATACGCAAGTTCGTCGTTGAACTCCACCGCGCCGGTCGCCATGCGGCCGGGCTCATAGGTGGAAAGCTTGGTGATCGGCGCGTTGCTGCCCAAATCCAGCCCCAGCACCCACATGCGCTGCCCCTGGTTGGAGAAAAAACCGATATCCAGCGGATACAGGCCGGAAAAATCAATCGTTTCAAGCAGCGAACCGGTATGGCTGAGCACGCGGACGCTGGCGGTAGTGCTGTCCCCAATGCACGCCGCAACATAAGTGCCGCCTACGCGGGCCATGCGGATGGTGTTGTCCAGCTTATCGATGAAGGTGGCATTTCCGCGCGCATCCAGTACATGCAGCTGCGCGCCGGACCACAGCACGATGCGCGTGCCGTCGGTGCTGAAATCCGCGCCGCCGCCGATGGTGTATGTCCATTTTGATTTGCCGTTTGACCCCACGCAGACCAGCGTTGTGCCATCATAATACAGCACACTGTCGCCGAATGCCTGGATGTTGTCGGTAACCCGCGCCTCCAGCCGCACGATCTGCGCGGTCTGGGGGAATACCTTGCCGATCAGGAAAATGACCACCAGCGCCGCAAGCAAAACGACCCCGACGCCAAACACCGGGCGCAGGATCTTGGGCAAAGCGCTCGGTTTCTTCCCGCCCGGCGCGTCATGCCCGGCCACACCGCTCTTTACATATTTATTTCTGCCGGCGCCGCTGCCGCTTCTTCTTTGCATGGTTTCCTTATTTGCCCGTCAACTGGCGGCGGATATCATCCAACTGCGCCGCAAGCACGGTATCGGCCTTCACGTCATCGGTGATCTTGTCGCAGGCGTGCAGCACCGTGGTGTGGTCACGGTCAAACGCATCGCCAATCTGCGTGAGGGAAAGCTCGGTCATGGAGCGCGTCAGGAACATCGCCACCTGCCGCGGAATGCTGACCTTGCGGTCACGGCGCTTGGCCTTCAGTTCGGGCGAGGGGATCTCGTAATACTCGGCCACCGCCTGCTGGATCAGATCCACCGTGATGCGCTTCTGCTCCCGGGCATTGTCGGCAATGTTGCGCAGCGCTTCTTCCGCAAGCTGCAGGTTCAGCGCGCGGCCCGACAGCGTGGAGTAGGCGACAACGCGCGTAAGCGTACCTTCCAGTTCGCGGATATTGGAATCCACCAGGCTTGCGATCAGGTTCAGCACATCCGTATCCACAGCCATCTGCTCGCTCTCCGCCTTTTTGCGCAGGATCGCGATTCTTGTTTCAATATCCGGCTTTTGAATATCGGTGATCAGCCCCCACTGAAAGCGGGAAACAAGCCGCTCTTCCAGGCTCTTGATCTCCTGGGGCGGCTTATCGCTGGAGATGATGATCTGCTTGCCCGCGGTGTACAGCGTGTTGAACGTATGAAAAAACTCTTCCTGCGTGGAATCGCGCCCGCCGATGAACTGGATATCATCCACCATCAGCACATCCACGTTGCGGAAGCGGTTTCGGAACTCGGCGTTTTTATTGCGCTGGATGGCGGAAATCAGCTCATTGGTGAAGTTTTCACTGCTGATGTACAGCAAGGTCATGCTGGGATATTGCTGGCGAATATGGTGGCCGATGGCGTGCATCAGGTGCGTTTTGCCAAGGCCCACACCGCCGTAGATGAACAAAGGATTGAACGCATCCGCCGGGGATTCCGCAACGGCCAGCGACGCCGCGTGCGCAAAGCGGTTGGAATTGCCCACCACAAAGGTGTTGAACGTATACTTGGGGTTCAGCGCGTACGGCGCGGCGGCGGCCTGCGCGGCCTCCTGATCCTCGGCAAAGCGGGCGGCGGCCTCATCCTGGTTCAGAATCTCCAGCTGAACGGAATGCCCTATTACCACGCTGAGCGCATTGGCAATGAGCACACCGTAGCGCGCGAGAATAATTTTTTGAAGGTAATCGGCGACCGTCTCGACATAGAACGTATCCCCGCGCAACGCAATGGGCTTGAGCGACGCCTGTACCCATGTATTGTAGGATACCTCGCTCATTTCCTCGCGCAGCAATTCGCATGCTTTTCCCCAAATCGCGGTTTCGTTCATGTGTTGGGCCTCCTTGCCCGCACGGAGCTCTGTGCGCGGGCTGACTATCGGGCTTGGCTGGGCTAGCAAAACGGCTATTCCTCCGCGGTAAAAATAATGCGGCAACCGATGACACATTCGGAGCCACACCGGCGCGCGCCTAGCGTACGCCCAAGTGCATCCACGAAGGCAGAAAACGCGGTTTCGCCGCGCCGGCATGTTCGCGGGTGCGCATGGGCGGCAAACGCAGCCGCCCGCGTGGCTCCGAATGTATCCAGGGTAAAGGCCGAAACACACGCCGTGTTTCGCCATCAAGCGTAAATCGGTAGTGCCTATGATAGCAAAAAAACACTGTATTTTCAAGCATTTGTCAGGCTTTTCCTGGCAAGGGCCATTAGCGCGAAATGTAGCGGGGCAGTGCTTCCTCTGCCACTACCTGTGGGGGCTGGGGCGGTTTGGGGCGTGAAAAAGCCTGCCGGCGGCAGGCAAAATTCGTCAAAACGTCAAAAAAGAGTGATGCTTACAGCGTATTGATTATGGTATACAGTTCCGTGTTGAACTGATCCCTGCGCCTGGACTGCATGTTCAGCGCCACGGTAATGGGCATGGAAACCACGCGTCCTTCCTTTACGGCGATCGCCTGGTTGCCCTCGCCTTCCTGCAAAAGCTTTACCGCACGGTTGCCCGCCTCAAACGCGAACGCCGCATCATAGGAAGAGGGCGAATCGCCGCGCTGGATATACCCAAGCACCGTGGAGCGCACCTCCACCGGTTGCCCGTTCGCGTCATGGCACATTCTTTTCAGCACCGACGCCAACCTGTTCGCGCTGATACCTTCACCCGGATAGCATTGCTTCCCGCGCTCCATCAGAAATCCGTACACATCAAACGGCGCCATCGATTCATACGCGCCCTCCGCCACGATAACCGTCGCGCGCGTGTTGCCAAGGTCAAGCTCCTTTTGCAGGCGCTTGGCCGTCTCTTCGATGCTCCAGGGCACTTCCGGCACCACAACAATCTCCGCGCCTGTCGATACGGCGGTGCGCAGCGCGATGTCGCCGCAGTTCCTGCCCATGACCTCCACCACATGCGGGCGGTCATGCGACCTGGATGTGGCGCGGATCTGCCGAACGGCGGTGGCGCATACGTTCACGGCGGTGTCGTAGCCAAGCGTCATTTCGGTATAGGCAAGATCGTTATCGATCGTGCCCGGAATGCCCACGCACGGCATGCCCAGCATCGACATCATCAGCGCGCCCTGGAAGCTGCCGTCGCCGCCGATGACAATCAGCCCGTCAATGCCCAGCGCGACCAGGTTCAGCATCGCTGTCAGGCGGACGACCGGGTCAAGGAACTCCTTGCAGCGGGCAGTGCGCAGGTGCGTGCCCGGCTGGTCGGCGATATCCAGCACCGTGTCGATATCCAGGTTGACAAAATCCTTCTGGTAGCTGGGGAACTGGTGCATGAAGGAACCAAAATCCTCGGCAAGGCAGAGCTGCTCCCTGTATTTGCCAAAGAACGCGGAAAAATCGGGGAAAGAACCGCCCATTTCGCCACTGGATGCCCTCTCCAGCGCGGCCAGCAACACGCGGTCCTCGCGGGTATCCTCCACCACCTCGTGCGCGCGTTCAAACAAGCGCCGAAGCAGTTCCCTATCCTTGCGAATCAACCCGTTATAGCCGCGAATTACGCCGATCAGCGACATGCCTTCATGGGCAGCAGAACGCGCGACCGCCACAACAGCCGCATTCATGCCCGGGGCGTCGCCGCCGCTTGTCAGTACCGCGATCCTTTGCATGGTATTTCTCCTTCGGTTCAGAACGTTGGATTTGCGCCGATTCCGGCCTAGAGCCTGAACAGGTTCTTACATCAGGCCGCGATTTAAAAGCACTTGCCGCGCCTCTTTCGCTTCGCCTTCCGGTACCATCAGCTCAAAATAATTTTCTTCATCGGCAAGCGCACGGTATACAGGGTTCATCTTCACCAAAAAACCCTCGCCAAGCAGCGCATCTTTAAGAGCCTCCGCCGCCGCCCTGGACTTGGCCATGTGAATCACAAGCCACATTCAACCCACCCCCGCGCAAAACCGCTTCATGGATTATAACACGCGATGGGTCAAGGCACAAGCGCCTGTCCGCGTTTCGTCCGTTTTTACCTGAAGATAGTAACGGGAGCAATTCATTCTGCATATAGCGCACTATCTGTCTTCGCGCACCGCGGCTTCCTGGCGGGCATCCTGCGAAAACCACTTGGCAATGCCGTCTGCAATGGCCTGCGCTACCTTCTCCTGGTATGCTTCCGTCCGCAAAAGCGCCTCTTCCGCCACATTGGACAAAAAACCGCATTCGATCAGCGCCGAAGGAATGCCCAAAGACGTAATGTAAAAATCACCCACCTGCACCTGGCGCGCGCGCTTTGGCACAAGTGCCGCCACCATCGTTTCCTGAAGCACCGCCGCCAGCTCCTTCCCGGCGGGGCAGTCCTTCCTGTAGAACACCTGCGGGCCGCTTTGGTTCCTGTCGCGGTACTCGTTCATGTGGATGCTGACCAACGCCTCCGCGCCCGCAGAAAGCACCAACTCTGCGCGGCGCTCCATATCCTGGCGCTTCTTGCGCATCTTTGGGTTTGCGTCGCACAGCGCGTAATCCCCGTCCCGGGTCAGCACCACTGTCGCGCCCATGGATTCCAGCGCGTCCCGCAGCTTCAGCGCAATGCCCAGATTGTACACCTTTTCCCACTGGCCGCCCGGTGCGCGCGCACCGCCGTC
>JAVBPC010000084.1:0-10280 GCA_031549905.1 Eubacteriales bacterium | reverse complement strand
AAAGATTGTATGTGAAAATTCTGCAACATAATTAATCACTTTCATGACAAGGGGCCGTCACGATGAATCCATCGTAACGGCCCCTTGTCATTTCGCCATTATCTCAGCACAAACGCATCCACAATGGGCGCATCCTCCCCCGGCGCGCGTTTCACGGCAATCCCCTTTTCCGTCCGTTCAAACGCAATATTCTCCCCAGTAGCAAGCGCCTCAACACGCGTAATATCCCCATCAAACGGGATCATCAGCGCATCCGGCGTCCTTTCGCCCTCGTCATACAGATAGAACGCGTACACCGCCTCGCCCTTCTTCATAAACGCCCACTTGCCGCTGCGGTACGGGGCCACGGCGCGCGTGCCATACACGCCATCGCCATAGATGGCAAGCCACGCGCCAAGCCCCCGGATGCGCTCTATTGCTCTGCGCGGCAGGCGTCCATCCGGCTGCGGGCACACGTTCAGCGCAAGGTTGCCGCCCTTGGATACGATATCCAGCAGCAGATGCACCAGCTGGCGGGTTGATTTGTAGTCATCCTCATACCGGTATGAAAACGCCGTCCCCATCGGCACGCAGCTTTCCCACGGGATGCCCAGCGGGCTATCCGGCACGCACTGCTCGGGCGTGACGTAGTTCTCGCACGGGCCGCCGCAGGTGCGGTCAGCGGATAAAATCCACGGCTGTATCTGCCGCGCCTTGTCAATCAGTTCTTCAATGCGGATATCCTGCCCGCGCCCCGGGCGCACCCAACCGGCATCAAACCACAGCACATCCAGCCTGCCGTACTTGGAAACCAGCTCCAGCACCTGATCGTGCGTGAAGCGGGTGAATTTCTCCCACAGGTCCGGGTGCTCGGCCGGGCTGTATGACGGACCGCGCCGGGTCGCTTGCGAAAAGCCGGGTGCCCAGTAGCTGTCCGCATGCCAGTCCGCCTTGGAGAAATACGCCGCGATGGCCAGCCCTTCCGCCCTGAACGCATCGAAAATATGGCGGACGGCATCGGCCTTTTCGTGCGTGTGGAACGGGCAATCCGGCGCGGTGATGCGGTAGTCGGAATGCGCGGTATCCCACATACAGAACCCATCGTGGTGCTTGGTGGTGAAAATCAGATAGCGGAACCCGCCCTCGCGCGCCAGCTGCGCCCACTTTTCAGGCTCAAACCGAATGGGATTGAACGTCTTGTTCAGCGCCCAATACTGCTCTTTGAAGGTTTCGCCGTCCACGCCCCAGTCTATGCCCGTGCGGGACCAATCGGCGTCCTCATCGCTCAGCGCCCACGACTCCACCATCCCTAACTGGCTGTATGGGCCCCAGTGCATCATCAGCGCCAGCTTTTGATCCTGAAACCATTCAAGCCGCTCCTGAATCAGCGGATCGGCGGGCTTCACATATTTGTCGGCGGCGCTGTAGTTGTGCACGCCCTGGTTGACCAGCGTATCGCTCATGTCCTGTCCTCCCATACATAGCCATCCTGCCGAATGCAAATGGCCCCGCCCTTGGTGGGCAGCGTGATCTGGAACATATCCCGCGTGGTTTCAATGATCGCCTCCGCCGGCATATCCGCCGCGCCCAGCGCCTCCGGCGTTTTGGCGTAGCAGCCGTGCTCGCCGTAGTATGCCCTCTGGCGGTAGTACAGCTGCCGCAGTGCCCATTTGGCCTGTTCCGCCTCGGGCAGCACAGGCTCTGCCGGTGTATCCTTTTCAAAGAAAACATACCCCCACAGTTCGGGGTAATGGATGTTGATCAGGCCAGTAGGTGCCCACACCCAGTTGTCCTCAGGGTAAGGCATGTCCGTTTCGGGGTTGATGATCTTGCGGTACGCGCCGTCCGCCGCCTCGGTGCGCCATGTGACGCGCGATATGTTCATCCGCCAGAAATCACCCGGCACCGGCGGTTTTGAGCGCCCCGCGTCCCCGAAAATGGACGCCCACGGGATCGCCACCTCTACTGTCCACCGCCTGTTATCCGCCGTGGGATCGTTCAGCCGCCCGTCAATGTGGATGCCCACCTCAAGCCCCTTGATGTCAAACCCATCCACCGGCGTGCCGCCGTCGCGGTAGGGCTTGGTCAGCAGCAGATCCCACACCGTGCCCAGCGCGTTGATCTCGATCTCGGCGTATTCGTGCGTGGTGCCCTTCGGGTCCAGGAAAAACTCAATATCGTTATCGTAGAAAATCACGCTGTCGCGCTCCGTCAGCGTAGCCCAAATGTGCTTTTCCGTCAGTTCCACGCCGATGAACAGGTGCGTGTCATCCCACAGCATTTTAGCGCGCGTGCGCTGCTCGGGGGCTGGGCGGTTTTCCGGCCCTTCGATATCCGCAAAATCATCCGTGAACGGCGCGGCGGCCCAGCAGGGCTTGTCAAGCTTCCCATCCAAAGGAAACGGAACACACCCGAAGCGCGCCACATATCGCGGCGGGGCAAACCCGATCCGGGGAAAGGGCACGGGCGTCAGCTTTTCCATGGCAGGCCCTCCTGTCGTTTCCTTTTCTATAGTATATCTGCTCTATCTCCGTTCCGCAATCCAATAAAAAGGGCGGAAACTGTTGTTTTCTTGCCATACGGCCAACGTTTCCGCCCAACAATGCCCATAGGGGTGTTATCCGCCCGCGCGCTGCTTCTCAATCCACTTGCGAAGCGTCGCGTACAGCAGCTCCGGCTGAATCGGCTTGGTCACATGGTCATTCATGCCGGCCTGAATGCTCTTTTCGTAGTCTCCGCTCATCGCGTGCGCCGTCATCGCGATAATGGGCAGGTCCTTGTACCTTTCCTGCTCCCGTATTTCCTTTGTAGCCGATATACCGTCCATGATGGGCATCTGAATATCCATCAGCACCAGCTGGTAATCGCCCTTTTCCAGCATCTCTATCGCCTGGCGGCCGTTCCCGGCGATATCCACCCGGTAGCCTTCCATCTTCAGTATTTCTTCGGCAATGATCTGGTTGATCTCGTTATCCTCCACCAGCAGCAGGGGTTTCAGGCTTGCCATATCCAGCGGAGATACGTGCACGGGGCAAACATAACCTTCCTCCGGGGTGTTGGTGCAGCCGTATTCATCCACCAACTCAAACGCGGCGGTGGCGAAGAACTCGCTGCCCTTGCCCGGCGCGCTTTCGCACCAGATATCCCCGTGCATCATGTTGACCAGCTTCTTGCTGATGGCAAGCCCAAGCCCGGTGCCGCCATATTTTCTGGTGGTGGATGTATCTGCCTGCGTGAACGGGGTGAACAGCCCGCTTACCTGAACCGCATCCATGCCAATCCCCGTATCTTTTACGGAGAACTGGTAGACCGCCCGGCCATCCTGGCGCGCCGTTTCCTGCACGGAAAGCGTCACGCTGCCGTGCTCGGTAAACTTGATGGAATTGCCGATCAGGTTGATCAGCACCTGCGCCAGGCGCAGCGGGTCACCCATCACCTTGGGCGGCAGCGCGCCTTGCCTGATGATATCAAAGGTAAGCCCCTTGCTTGTAACGCTTTGATCAAATGTATCCCGCATCTGGCGCAGCACATCATCGATGGAAAACGGCACATTTTCCATCTCCAGCTTGCCCGCCTCAATCTTGGAAAAGTCCAGAATGTCGTTGATGATGCGCAGCAGCGTCTTGGCGGATTGCTCTGTCTTGGTCAGGTAATCCATCTGCTTTTCGGTAAAATGGCCGTCCGGGTCCGCATGCAGCAGGTGCAGCATGCCAAGAATCGCGTTCATCGGCGTTCTGATTTCATGGCTCATATTGGCCAGGAACTCCGACTTGGAACGCGCGCTTTCTTCCGCGGCATCGCGGGCAAGGCGCAGGTCGGCCTCCACCTGGCGGATTTCAGCCATCATCTTCTTGTATTCGCGCAGGTCGCGCGTATAGCCGGCCACAATGTAGTGGTCGCCACGCTTTACGCGCACCAGCGATATTTCGGAGGGAATCGGCTCGCCGCTGAGCTTCCGGTGCATCCACTCAAACACGATCGCGCCGTCGCGGAACGCCGCGGTGATGTTCTCCATCGCCATCTCGGAAGACGGTCGGCCGCAAGGCTGATATTCGGGCGACAGTTCGAAGAAGCGGTCCAGATACTCCCGCTTGTCGTGCAGCTCAAACAGCTTGACTGCCTCTTCGTTGCAGTCGATGTTGTTGAAGTCCGCATCCCACAGGTTGCAGCACAGGGGGGTCGCATCCAGCATGATCTGCGTGCGCTCGTTGGCCTCATTCGTCTCGGCCATCATCTTTTTGTACTCGCGCATATCGCGGGTGTAGCCCGCCACGATGTAGCCGTCTCCGCGCTTCACCCGCACCAGCGTAATCTCCGCCGGAATCTGCTCGCCGTTTAGCTTCTGATGCATCCACTCAAAAACGGCCTTGCCTTCGCTGAACGCCCTTTGGATATTCGCCGCCGCCATTTCGGGGGATGGGCGGCCGCAGGGCTGGTATTCCGGCGACAGCTCGAAAAAGCGGTCAAGGTATTCCCGCTTGTCGCGCAGTTCGAACAGCTTGACGGCCTCTTCGTTGCAGTCGATGTTGTTGAAGTTATCATCCCACAGGTTGCAGCACAGGGGTGTGGCATCCAGCATGATTTGCGTGCGCTCGTTGGCTTCTGTCATGGCGGCGGTCATCCGCTTGTACTCGCGCAGGTCGCGCGTGTAGCCCACAACGATGTTCCCCTCGCCCCGCTTGACGCGCACCAGCGTGATCTCCGCCGGGACCGGCTCGCCGTTCAGCTTCTGGTGCATCCACTCGAATACAACCCTGCCCTCATCAAACGCCTGTTTGATGTACATGGCCGCCTTTTCGGAAGACAGCTGCCCATCCGGCTGGCGCTCAGGGGAAAGGTTGTTGAAGTTATCCAGATACGCCTGCTTGCTGGGCAGGTCAAACAGGTTGGCCGCTGCCTGGTTGCAGTCAATATTGTTGCAGTTCTCATCCCAGAAATTGCTGCACAGGGGCGTGGCATCCAGCATGATCTGCGTGCGCTCATCCGCTTCGCGCATGTCAGCCATCATCTTTTTGTACTCGCGCAGGTCGCGCGTATAGCCCACGACAATGGGCTCATCCCCCCGCATAACGCGCACCAGTGTGATTTCCGTGGGAACCGGCTCGCCGCTCAGCTTCTGGTGCATCCACTCAAATACGGCCCTGCCCTCACGGAACGCCTTTTCAACATTGCGCAGCGCCATTTCGGAAGAACGCTGTCCATCCGGCTGAAATTCAGGGGAAAGATTGTTAAAGTTATCCAGGTACGCCTGCTTGCTGGGCAAATCAAACAGCGTGGCGGCGGCCTGGTTGCAGTCTATGTTGTTGTAGTTCTGATCCCAGAAGTTGCTGCACAGGGGGGTCGCATCCAGCATGATCTGCGTGCGCCTGTTGGCCTCGGTCATCTGTTCCGACATGAACTGCATCGCCAGGCTGTCCTGAATATCCTGCACGCCACCCAGGATGTGCCTGATCCCCGGGGTGCCGCCCTCATAGCTGCGCCCGAACGCGCGCACCCAGCGCCATTGCTGCTTTTCATCATTCCATATCCGGCATTCGACCGTTTGCGACGACCCGGGCCGCGCAAGCAGCTGCCCGATTTCCAGCCGGGCGCGCGCGCGGTCGGCCTCGTTGCATTTCTCTCTAAACAGCTCGTAGTCCATGCTTCTCTCTTCATGCGGAAAGCCAAATATGGAACTGGCGCGCGCATCCAAATGCACGGAGCACGCTTTGCCCTCGTAGATCAGCTCCACAATGCCTATATCGGAGCATTCAACGATGGTTTCCAGCGCCTTTTCGCGGCTTATGCCGAACCGGGATTTCCACATCATAACGGGACTGCACCTCAATTCATGCGAGATAAACACATTGACCACTTGCATCATTATAGAGAATGCGGCGCGAAAACACAATATCATAAAATTCGAGTGAAATCGCGGCAATCTGCCCCGCCTTGACACGGCATCCCGGGCGCGCTATACTGCGCCAGGGATCACACGCGAGAGGGGGCCTGCCAAGTGGCATCCGTTTTTGAAACGATCATGCTGGTGTGTTTCGGTTTTTCCTGGCCGGTTTCGGTGTACCGCTCTTATACTTCCCGTTCCACAAGGGGGAAAAGCCTTCTGTTCCTTTGCCTGATCGAGTTTGGGTACATTTGCGGGCTGATCGGTAAAATATTGTTTAGCCCAAGCTACGTCATCGCCGTGTACATCATCAACGCGCTGTTTGTCGCTGCGGATATAGCGCTCTACTTCCGCAACAAGCGGTACGAAAAAAATGGACTGGCAGGGTAAGCGCAAGGCCGTCACATTCAGCTATGACGACGGCCCCAGGCAGGATATCCGCCTGGTGGAAATGCTGAACCGCTATGGCATGAAGGGCACATTCCACCTCAACTCCGCGCTGCTGGGCGATGCCGACGGCTGGCACCTAACCCCGGATGAGGCGCGCCGGCTGTACCGGGGCCACGAGGTTGCCGGGCATACCCTGACCCACCCGCACCCAGAAAAGGTCAGCAACGACACCTTCCGCTTTCAGGTGGAAATGGACCTGCTGGCGCTGCGCAACCTGACGGGACAGCCCGTAGTGGGTTTTTCTTATCCGTACGGCACCTATTTCGACTCTGCGGTGGAGACGCTGCGCGGTTTGGGCGTGCAATATGCCAGAACAGTGGAGGCAACATACGGGTTTGCGCTGCCAAAGGATTTGCTGCGCCTGCCATCCACCTGCCACCACAAACACGAGAAGCTGCCGGAGCTGATCGGACGGTTTCTATCTGAAGAAGCCGTGGAACCCATGCTGCTGTACATCTGGGGCCACAGCTACGAGTTTGACCGCGACAACAACTGGGACCTGATGGAAAGAATATGCGAAAGGCTTGCCGGGCACGGCGATGTGTTCTATGGCACGAACGCGCAGGTGTTGCTATAAAGCATAATACAATATAACAAAAGCGGGGGATGACCACTCCCCCGCTTTGGCTTTTGCGCAATTTTGAGCCTGCGCGAAATGCTCTACTCTTTCTTTTCCGGCTTCTTCCCGAAAAGCCCCAGCGTCATCTCGCTGGTGTTGCGCTTTACCTTTTCCCATGCAACCTTGCCGCTGCCCGTCATCAGGAACGCAAACACCCCAATCACCGCAACCACCCCGATGATCAGCCAGATGGTGCCTGTGCCGGCGCCCTGGCTGGCCTTTTGCTGGTTAGACCCGCCGCCCGCCGCGCCGTTGACATCCCCACCGTACAGCGTATCGGTGATGACGTTGCTCATCAGTTTCGCGGAGGCGATGGTGCGCTCCTTGTCCAGCGTGTGCGTGCCGAACTCCAGCAGGATGGCGTTGCTCATCAGGTCCTGGTTGTAAGAGCCCTTGCCGATGTAAATATCCTTGATCAGGTCCGGGTACTGCTTATCCGCAACGGCCTTGAGCTGCAAAGCAAACTCCTTGTTGGCGGAAGCGTTCTGGTTGGATCGCCCCACCAGCAGCCGCACCTTGCTGACCTGTTCGCCATCAACGGTTGTCTTGTACTCATCCGGATCGGGGATGCCGTCGCGGTGAATATCGATGATGGCGTCGGGCGCGTTTTTAAGCAGCTCAATGGCAGTTTCCCTGGATCTGCGGTACGCGCCCGCGTCATGCGGCACATGTTTCGTTTCATCCAGGATCACTTCCACGCCGTTGTCTTCCAGCGCGCTTTTCAGCGCGTTTGCCACGTCATATATGCCGCCCTTTCCGTTTTCCGCGCTCTGCGTGCCGTCGGTGGGCTTGTAGCTTTCATCGCTGTGGGTGCAGTACATGGCGATCAGCTTCTTGCCGCTGTTCGCGCTATCGCTGGGGGCCGCCGTGGCCGACCCGCCCGCGCTGGATACCGTAATCGCGGACGCCGGGGACAGCCAGTTCACATCCGGCATTTCCTGCGCGCCGTCATGCCGCGCCACGGCGGTCTTTGCGCCGTCATTGACGGAGACGATGGTGTAGCGCTGGTTATCCGCGCTGATGTACTCATCGCCCTTGTCCACATCGCCCGCAAACGTGAACAGCGTATCGCCGTTTTCCGTTTTTACCGTGTAGATGGCATCCCCGCCGTCCGCGGGAGCGCGCAGCGGCAGCAGCACCAGGAACGCCGCCAGCAGGATAAACGCAATGCGCTTCTTTTTCACCTTGCACCCTCCTCCTTCCGGCGGTTGCCGCGGCTCATGCGCTCAATCAGTTCGCCCACAAATTCGGCCAGCAGCACCGCCAGGAGGCCCGAAATGACCACCGCGTCAAACGCGCCGCCGGTGCCGATGCGAACCAAAGTATCCACGCCGCTGGATAGGTTGCGGATGCCCACGATAACATCCGCCGCAAGCAGGCCGATGACCGCCGCCACAAACGACGCCCTGCGCGAGCGGCCGATCAGGTACGCCACAATACCCGCCGCAAGGCCGTATGCCCAGTTCGGGTCCAGCCAGATACCCTCGGGTTCGGCAGGCATCAGCAGGCTGATCAGGAACACCGCGCCGGCCGTGATTGCCGCGCCAAACAGCCCGCGGATTACCTCTTTGCCCGTATCCGCCTTAATCAGCACCCATATGCTGACCGCAAGCGGCACAAGGCACCCGCCGATCCCGATGCGCCAATTGCCGATGGGGATGGCGGGAATGAACCCGCCGATGAAGATCGCCAGCATTGCGGCGACCGCCCATTTATCGTTCAGGTGCATGCGGTCCATCACCCGCTGGCCTACGCCGAATATCACAAGCAGCGACAGCACCAGCAAAACAATCATGCCAAAGGTCATTGAGACACCCCGTTTCACTCTTTTTCAACCCTACATTGCCCACCCGCGAAGGAAACCATACTATGGGCAGGTTGGTCTTTCGGATCCCGGGCAGGGAAAGTGCGCGCGCCTGTCGAAATCATGTGGGAAATTCTGTTTGATACTATATGGAGGCGCGCAATGTTAAAAGGAATACCGGCGGTATTATCCCCGGAACTTTTGAAAATCATGATGGAAATGGGCCACAGCGATACGATTGTGCTGGCGGATGGCAACTTCCCCGGCGCGGCGATGGCGCGGCGGCTGGTGCGGCTGGATGGGCACGGCATCCCGGAAATCCTGTCCGCAATGCTGACGTTTTTCCCGCTGGATACCTATGTGGAAAAGCCCGTGAACCTGATGCAGGTGATGCCCGGCGATACGGTGGAGACGCCCATTTGGGATACATACAAAGCCTTTGTCTTAGAAAAAGCGCCCGGTGCGGAGATCGGTGAGGTGGAGCGCTTTGAGTTTTACGAGATGGCGAAGGATGCCTACTGCGTGGTGCAGACGGGGGAAACGGCGCTGTACGCGAACATCCTGCTGCAAAAAGGCGTAGTCACGGCGGAGGAGCGCAGCTAATGCCCGCCGGGTACCTGCACCAGCGCTGCGCGGAGCTGGCCGCAAAGGGCGCGGGCATCTCGCCCGAGCCTTCCGCCGCGTATATTTTGGGCGCACAGGGGCCTGACCCGCTGTTTGCGCTGGGCATTTTTCCGCTGGGCGTGCACAGCCAGCCCGAACGCTACGGCAACACCGTTCACACTAGGCGCGCGGGCGCATTCTTGCTGGCCCTGCTGGAAGCGGCCAAAGGCGGCACCGCCGCGCAGCGCGCGTATGCGATGGGTTTTCTGACGCACAACGCGCTGGATTCCACGGCGCACCCGCACGTCTACAAAAACAGCCTGAAGAAAAACGGGCAGTACTCCAGCACGCTGCATATGGCGCTGGAAAAGCGCTGGGACGCGCGCCGCTACAGCAAAGACGGCCTAAAGGGCGCGCCCGTATGGCTGCCCGGTGCGGAGGAAGCCCGGCCCTACTGGCCCGAAATCGCCGCGCTGTGGGAAAAAGCCGCCCAGGCCGTGTTCCCGGAAGAAGGCATCACGGCGGAACTGGTGATGAAGGCGCTGTCCGACAGCGCGCGCATCTGCCGCATAACGCATAGCCCGCGCGGCATCAAGTACGCCGCATTCTGGGCATTGGAGCGCCTGATCGGCAAACCGCAGCTGCTGACATCGCAAATGGTACCCAGATTTCCAAAGCGCGATGCAGATGAGCAGAGCGAAAACAAGCTGTTCGAAAAAGGCGTGGAAAAAGCACAGCCGATGCTGTCCGCCGCGAAGAAATACTATGCCGGAGAGCTGAATACGGAGGCACTTGCAAAGGTTGTAGGAAACCGCGGCTACGACACAGGGACTGAAAGCCTGCCCTGATACGTTACATATACAGGAAAACTGTTTGCCATTGGGTGCGTGAGGGTGTCTTACCCCCCAGCGTGAGCGTAACACCCCACCCCGGCGGTCGCAACC
>JAVBPC010000069.1:0-21258 GCA_031549905.1 Eubacteriales bacterium | reverse complement strand
CCGTAAGGGCCGACAAGGCGGCGCAGAAACGCGTGGCAGTCGGCCTCACCCCATACGGTATCGGCGGCGGCGACAGAAACGGGGATGCCTCCGTGCTGCCTTTCGCGCACATATCCCCACAGCACGATATCGGATGCGTCCTGCGTGATGCGGCGGTGTGCGGTTTCGCAGCAGGTGGGGGATAGCCAGTCATCCGCATCCAGAAACTGGATATAGCGTCCCTTCGCGTGCGCAAGGCCGGTATTGCGCGCGCCGGAAATCCCCTGGTTTTCCTGGTGGATCAGGATAACCCGCGGGTCGCGCGCGGCATATCCTTCCACAATGGCCTGACAACAGTCGGGGCTGCCGTCGTTGATACACAGGATTTCTATATCGGTAAAAGTCTGCGCAAGCAAGCTATCAAGGCACTGCGGCAGAAACCTTTCCGCCATGTATATGGGTACGATGATGCTGATTTCAGGCATCCTATGTGAGTCCCCCTTCTGGGTGCGCAACATGATCTTTTTATTATACAGGAACCAAAGGCAGCAAACAAGCAGAAAAATGCGCACACCGGAAACAGTGCGCGCAAAATATTCAACAAAACGGGCGAGTTACTCTTCCCAGCCCTCCGGCAAGCCCGCAAAGAAGGCCATGGGATCGCGTTCCTTCACGCGCGCGACAATCCCGTGCAGTTGCGGTACTGAGAGCGGCACGGTTATGCATGCGCCCTCCCAGCTTGCCCGCTGTTCCACCTCAATCAGGTCGGGCCTTGCGGTGCGGATATAGTATGAGTGCGTCTGGGCATCGTTGCGCACCGGCATGGGCGTTACGCTGCGCTGCCTTGCGGGTGCACCGGAGGCGATATCCAGCAGATCCTGCACGATGTTTTCCGCGGTGGGGAAGCGGCCTGCGCCCTGCCCGAAGAAGGACAGCAGCCCCGCCTGCTCGCCGCACAGGGAGATGCAGTTGTGGTTGGTCGGCACATGCGCGGCGGGGATATCCTGCGTCAGCAGCGTGGGTTCCACAAATGCGGAGATGCCGTCTTCCACGCGGGCGGCGTGCATCATCAGCTTTACGGTAAGCCCGCGCGCACGGAACGCCGCGATATCCTCGGGCGCGATGCCCTGGATGCCGAGCGTGGGGATATCGTCATTTTCCACGATGGTATCGAACGCAAGCGCGGCGGAAATGGAGCACTTGCGCTGCGCGTCCGCGCCCGAAAGGTCGGCGGAGGCATCCACCTCGGCATAGCCCATCTTTTGCGCGTCCAGCAGCGCGCTTTCAAAATCCAGCCCGTGGCCCATGGCGTCCAGGATGTAGTTGGTGGTGCCGTTGACCACGCCGGAAACGGAAAGGATCGTATCCGCGCGCTTTTGGCGGATCAGGTTGTGTATCCACGGCACGCCGCCGCCAACGCTGGCGGAGAAGCGCAGGTGCGCGCCGTGCAGCGCGGCGCCCTCCATCAGTGGGGCCATCGAGTGGCTGACCATCTCTTTGTTGGATGTCACCACATGTTTGCCAGCGCGAAGCGCCGCCGCAACGTAGCTCAGCGCCGGATGTGTGCCGCCCATGCATTCCACGATGCAGGTGATGTCGGGATCGTAAATGATATCGCCAATGTTATCGGTTAGCAGCTTGCTAAGCGAATCTATCTTGCGGATGTCCAGCACGCGCTTTACGTGTATGCCCAGGTTCCCGTCCTTCAGCAGCGCGTGCACGCCGCCGCCGACCACGCCGTAACCGATGATTGCGATATTCATGTGCGTCCCTCCGTAGGCTTTATAATCAATAGTATAGGTATCTTATCATAATTTGGTGCGACAGTAAACGGAAATTCGAGCCGTTTCGCGCTTGCTGCGGTATATGCGGAAGAAATCACCAGCGTTCAATGCTGGAAAGGCGGTAGGCAAGATCCCGTTTCTTCTCTGGGGTTGCATGAAGGGGCCGGGGCCCCTTCATATTCAATCGTATCGACCGGCTTTGCCGGTCGGGCGGGGAGTTTTCGGGCGGTGTCCGCCTGAAAACATTCCTGGACGAGGGGGTTTTTGCACGGGGGACGGGTCCCCCTTGCAGGGTGTCGACTTTGTCGACACCCTCACCAGCGTTCAATGCTGGAAAGTTCGTAGGGCGTCTCCTGGTAAACATAATAGTTCAGCCAGTTGGAGAACAGAAGGCTTGCGTGCGCCCGCCAGCGCACCAGCGGTTTTTCAGTGGGGTCATCGCCCGGATAGTAGCGCGCGGGGACATGCACATCCAGCAGGCCCTTTTTCAGATCGCGCTGGTACTCATTGCCAAGCGTCTCGGCGTCGTACTCGCCGTGGCCGGTGACAAATATCTGCCGGCCGCCGGCACCCAGCACGATGGCAACGCCCGCCTCATCGGAATCGGCGATGATGGAAAGGCCGGGGATGTTCTCAATATCTTCGCGGCGCACCTCGGTGTGGCGCGAATGTGGCATGTAGAACATATCGTCAAACCCGCGGAACAGCGGCAGGTTTTCTCCGTGTGTTTTGTGTCGGTAGATGCCGGATAGCTTTGCGGGCAGCTGGTATTTCGGCACGCCATAATGGTGGAAAAGGCCGGCCTGCGCACCCCAACAGATGTGCAGCGTGGAAAACACATGCGTCTTGGACCACTCCAGCAACGATTCCAGCTCTTGCCAGTATGCGACATCATCAAACTGCAGCTGCTCCACCGGCGCGCCGGTGATGATCAGCCCGTCGAATTTTTCTTCCTGAATATCCGGGAATGTTTTGTAGAAGGTTTCCAGGTGCTCCAGCGGCGTGTGTCCGCACTGGTAGGTGTAGGGGTGCAGCAGCGTGATATCCACCTGCAGCGGCGTGTTGGACAGCATGCGCAGCAGCTGCGTTTCCGTCTGCAATTTGGTGGGCATGATGTTAAAAATGGCACTTTTCAGCGGGCGGATATCCTGTGAAACCGCCCGGGTTTCGCTCATCACGAAAATGTTTTCGCCGCTTAAAATCGCGGCGGAGGGCAACGCGTTGGGGATGCGGATGGGCATACATTACCTCCTGCTTATCGGATGCCGCATTATATCAAGATGAAATGTATGCGGTCAAGTGCGGATGTACGTCAGCCTTCCCCGATGAATGCGCGCATCTTTTCCGATCTTTCCGCGCCCAGCACCTCCCGGGCAGGCCCTTCTTCCACGATCACGCCGTCGGCCATGAAAATTACGCGGTCGGCAACCTCGCGTGCGAACGCCATTTCATGCGTGACGACAAGCATCGTGCGCTTTTCTTCCGCCAGGGAGCGGATGACGGCCAGCACCTCCTGCGTCAGCAGCGGGTCCAGCGCGCTGGTTGGCTCATCAAAGCAGAGAATTTCGGGGTCCAGCGCCAGCGCCCGTGCTATTGCCACGCGCTGCTGTTGCCCGCCGGATAGCTGATAGGGATATTGCGAAGCCTTATCGGCAAGCCCGACCTTTTCAAGCAGCGCCATCGCTGTTGCTTCGGCTTCCTTTTTGCCGCGCCTTAAAACGTGCACCTGCGCTTCGGTGATGTTGCGCAAAACGGAAAAGTGGGGGAACAGGTTAAACCCCTGGAACACCAGCCCCATCTTCAGGCAGATGTGGCGAAGCGTATCGGCGGGGGCGTATTGGGCCTTGCCGCCTGCGCCGGTTTGGACCATGGTCTCGCCGTCGATTGTGATTTCGCCGCTGTCGATGGTTTCAAGGTGCGTCAGGCAGCGCAGCAGCGTGGACTTGCCGGAGCCGGACTTGCCGATGATGGCGACCACTTCGCCCCGCTCAATTTCCGTAGAGACGCCCCGAAGCACGCCCAGCGTGCCAAATGATTTGACCAGATCCTTTGCGGCAAGCATCGGCAGCACCTCCTTACGCCTTGTAATAATCAAGCCTCTTGGCAATCAGCGCGAACACCTGCGTAATGATGGCGTTCATGATCAGATAAAACAGCGCCGCCAGCAGCAGCGGCTCCATCGAGGCCGTGCGGCTGGTTTCGTTTTTCGCCGCACGGAACAGCTCACCCACGGCGATTACGGTGGCCAGCGCCGTATCCTTCACCAGCGTGATGACCTCGTTGCTTACGGGCAGCAGCACGCGCTTTGCCACCTGCGGCAGCACAATGCGGAAGAACACCTGCGGTTTGGTAAACCCAAGCACCTTGCCCGCTTCCCATTGCCCCCTTTCAATGGAAAGAATGCCGCCGCGGTAGATCTCCGCAAAGTACGCGGCATAGTTCAGCGAAAAGGCAATGATTGTAGAGGGCATGCGGCCAATGTTGGAGCCCAAAATGCTGGGCAAAAGGAAATAGATTGCGAAGATTTGCAGCATCAAAGGCGTGCCGCGCATGACCAGAATGTAAAAGCTGGTCGGCACGCTGATCCATTTGCGTTTGGACATCCGCCCCACGGCTATCAGCAGCCCCAGCGGCAGCGAAAACAGCAGCGTAAAGGCGAAAATCTGCACCGTTGAACCCATGCCTTCCAGCAGCAGCTTGAACAGCTTGCCAAGGGCCTCCGGGTTATTAAAGTAGGACATGAAAAAACCCCCTTGCGGGTGTGGTAGCGAAACCGCAATGCGGGAAACGCATAAACCCCGGTTCGTGCGTTTTCCGCGCGCCGGAGGAGGAAAACCTCCCCCGGCGCATGCTATGCATTACTTGCCTTCTTCGGAAAGCGCCACCAGTTCCATCACGATGGTGATGTCGCTGGAGAACCATTCGGTGGAGATATCGGCCATCACGCCGTTCATCGCCAGCGCGACAAGCGCCTCATCCACGGCTTCGGTCAATGCCACGTCCGCCTTGCGGAAGCCCACCGCAAAGTATTCCGGCGCAAGGGATTCTTCCAGGATGCGGAAGCTGACGTTTTCGGTCGCCATGTAGTACCCGGCTACGATGATATCCAGCAGCGCGACATCCACGCCGCCCTTGTCAAGATCCATCAGCAGCGTCGTGTTCATGTCATACTCGGCTACTTCGCTAAGCGTTGCCTTGAATTCCTCGGCGGCGTTCAGCGCATCCACGGCGGAAGAGGTCGCCTGCACGCCAAGGCGCTTTCCGGCAAGGTCGGCCTGCGTCTTAAATGCGGAATCTTCCTTCACAACCAGCACCTGTTCGTTCGCCATGTAGGGGATGGAGAAGCTCATCGCCTCTTCGCGTTCCGGCGTCATGGTGAAGCCGTTCCAGATGCAGTCGATGTTTTTGGCGTTCAGCTCCATTTCCTTGGCGTCCCAGTCGATCGGCTGCAGTACCAGCTCCACGCCCAGGTAGTCGCAGACAGCGTAGGCCAGGTCAAGGTCGAAGCCGACATACTCGCCATCCTCATCGGTATAGCCCATCGGCGGGAAGCCCGGGTCAAACCCCAGCACCAGCGTGCCCTTGTCCAGCACATACTGCAGGGAATTGTCGGCCACTTCGCCCATGGCGAATGCGGGCAGGAGCATCATCAGCGCCAAAGCGCAGGCAAGGATTTTCTTAAACATTGGAAAGTCCTCCTTTAACGATTTACCTTGATGAAACGTTGATAGGATAACATTGTACGCATCATTTGTCAAGCGCGAATTGATCCCCTGTCTTTTTTGCGGAATAGATGACGAATCGCGCCGAATGGGGTATACTATCGGTAGTACATGGGAGGATTTGCCATTGCGTACACGAATTGCCTCTATTTTGCTTATAACACTGCTGCTCTTTGGTGTCAGCGGCTGCGCCCGTGCGGAGCAGCTTACCGTGACGGCTACTTTTTATCCGCTGTATGTTGCCGCGCTCAACATTGTTGGGGATGCGCCGGGCGTTGCGGTGGAAAGCCTTGCGCCGCCCGCTGCCGGTTGCCTGCACGATTACCAGCTGACCACCGCCGACCGGCGTGCGCTTTCCGATACGGATGTGCTGCTGGTCAACGGCGCGGGGCTGGAAACCTTCCTGGAAAAGCTGCTGCCTGCGCTTTCCGCGCGCGTGATTGATGCCAGCGAAGGTCTGACGCTGCTTGAAGATGCGCACGGAGATGCCAATCCGCACATCTGGGTAAGCGTTGCCGGCATGCGTGAGCAGACCGAAAATCTCATCGTGGGACTGTGCGCCGCCGATCCCGCCAATGCCGCGCTGGATCGCGAAAACGGGAAGGCTTACCTTGCAAAGCTGCTGGAATTGGAAGTGGAAATGGCCGTGGCCCTCGCGCCGTATCAGGGCGCAAAGATTGTCACCTTTCATGAAGCGTTTGACTACTTTGCACAGTCATACGGCCTGGATGTCGTCGCCGTGGTGCAGCAGGAGCACGACACCGCGCCGTCCGCGAAGGAGCTGGCGCAGCTTTCCGATACCATCCGCGCTGAAAAGGTCAAGGCGCTGTTTGCGGAGCCGCAATACGAAGATATGTCGGTGGATATCTTGCACCGGGAAACGGGCGTGCCGGTGTACCTGCTTGACCCCGTTGTCACCGGCGCGCAGGGTGTGCCGGATGCGGACGCATACCTGACCATCATGCGGCAGAACCTTGCCACGCTGCTGGAGGCGCTGCCATGAAGCACACGCGCATGAACAGCGCGTGCGGTGCGTGCTGCACGGAACTGAAACACCTGTCCGTGCAGTTCGAGGGCCTGCCGGTGCTGGAAGATGTATCCCTGCATCTGCACTGTGGCGAGATGACAGCGATCATCGGCCCAAACGGCGCGGGCAAGTCCACGCTGTTCAAGGCGATTTTACGGCAGGTGCCCTACCGCGGAGAAATCCACTTCCGGGATGCAGCGGGCGGCCGCGTGGGGCAGCCGCGTATCGGCTATGTGCCGCAGCATCTGGACGCGGAGGCGACATCGCCCGTCACCGTACAGGATTTGCTGGGCGCGGCGCTGGGGCGCAGGCCGGCGTTCCTTCCGATTGGACGTAAAACGAAAGAAAAAGTTCGCAAGGCGCTTTCCATTACCGGCGTGGAGCAGCTGCTTACCCGCCGCGTGGGCACGCTTTCCGGCGGGGAAACGCAGCGGATGCTGCTGGCGGCGGCGCTGACGCCGATGCCCGATCTGCTGCTGCTGGATGAGCCTGTTTCCGGCATCGACGCTGAGGGCCTGATTGCGCTGTACCAAACACTGGATACCGTGCGCCGCGAGATGGACATCAGCATCCTGATGATTTCGCACGATTTTCAGTTTGTCAGGCGGTATGCCGACCGCGCCGTGCTGCTGCACCATCGCGTGCTGCAATCGGGCGCGCCGGATACCGTGGTGCAATCGGATGCCTTTGCCGCGCTGTTCCCAGGTTACATCCGAAAGGGGGAGGATGCCTGATGGATTTCATCACCGCGTTTTCCCTGGACTGGATTCGCTATGATTTCATGCGGCTGGCGATGGTGGCGGTGCTGCTGATTGCGCCGCTGTACGCGCTGCTGGGCACGATGGTGGTGGACGGAGGCATGGCGTTCTTTTCGGATTCGCTGGGCCATTCGGCGATGACGGGCGTGGCGCTTGGGGTGCTGCTTGGTTTTTCCACGCCGGTATGGGCGATGGTGATATTCGGCGTGCTGTACGCGCTGCTGCTGTCGTTCGTGAAAGCGCGCGGCGCTGCCTCCACCGATACGACGATCGGCGTTTTTTCCGCGACGGGCATGGCGCTTGGCATCGTACTGCTGTCACGAAACGGCGGGTTTGCCAAGTTTACCGGTTACCTGATCGGGGATCTGCTGGCCATCGCGCCTGCCGAGCTGTGGTGGCTTGCCGGCGTGCTGGTGCTGACGCTGCTGTATTGGGTTTTCTGCTACAACGGCCTTTTAATGACGACGGTGAACTCAGCGTGGGCAGCCAGCCGCGGCGTTCATACTAGGCGCACGGAAACGGTTTTTGCGTGCCTGCTGGCCGTGGTGGTGATGATCTCCATCAGGTTTGTCGGCATTCTGATCATCAGCGCGATGTTGGTGCTGCCCGCCGCGGCTGCCCGGAACGTGGCGCGCGGCACGGCATCCTATCATGGGTATGCGATCGTTTTTGCGGCGGTATCCGGCGTTGTGGGGCTGTTGCTTTCCTTTGTATGGGGCACGGCGTCCGGCGCGACGATCGTGCTGGTGCTGGCGGCATGCTACATGGGCACTTTGCTGTTTCGAAGACGGTAAAGCGGCGATTTTCTTAGCATCCTCTAATGTTCTGTTTAGCGCCCTCAAAAGCAGGCAACCCTATGGCGTGGTAAGATAAGCACGTCAAGAGGGAAACGAAAATAAAACGAGGAAATAGAGGAGGCAAAACCCATGATGAATGATGATACCCTTCGCAATATTGAGTACCTGCGCGAGAAGGCCGATGTTACTTACGAAGAAGCGATGGATCTGCTTCAAAAATTTGACGGCAACGTGATGCGCGTGCTGGTCGAACTGGAGCGCAAGGGTCGCGTGTACAACACCCGCACCCAGGGCGAGGACGAGACCCCGCATTACACCCACGCCGACCATGCGGAACAGGAAAAGCGCCGCACCAAGGAAAAGGCCGAAAAGGCGAAAAAGCAGGCGTCCAGCTTCATCAGCCGCGCGTTGGAGCACAGGCTGGTTGTTGAAAGCGGCAAGGGCGAAGAGAAAAAGACCGTTGCGAACCTGAGCGCGCCGTACGTCGCGGGCGCTGCGGTGATCGCGCCGCATTTGGCGCTGGCTTCCGTGGGCCTGATGTTCGTGATGGGCTACCGCGTGAAGATCGAAAAGACCAAGACAGGGCCGATGCCGGAAGACGTGGAGAGCTTTGTGGACAACACCGTATCCAACATCAAGCGCACAGCGGATAGCTTCAAAGAGACCGCCCATAGCTTCAAGGAGACGGTAAAGCCTGAAAAGCCAGAGGCTCCTGAAACCACCAAGGATAACGATGACGACGAGGGCGGAGAGATCACGATTGAGTAAAATTCTGGTCGTAGAGGACGAAGCGAAGATTGCCCGGTTTGTGGAATTGGAACTGCGCCACGAAGGGTATGAAGTGCAAACGTCAGGGGATGGGCTATCGGGGCTTGCGGCTGCGCAGGACTGGCAGCCCTCCCTTCTCGTTTTGGATCTGATGCTGCCGGGCATCAGCGGCATCGAGGTGTGCAGGCGGCTGCGCGCCGGCGGGGCGACGCTGCCCATCCTGATGCTGACGGCGAAGGATGATGTTTCCGATAAGGTAATGGGGCTGGATATGGGCGCCGATGACTACATGACCAAGCCCTTCGCCATTGAGGAACTGCTGGCGCGCATCCGCGCGCTGCTGAAGCGCCGCGCCGCGCCCGCCGCAAAGGAGCCGGAGCGCCTCACCGCGGGCCGCCTTTCGGTGGACCCTGGCGCGCGGTCCGTCCATGTGGAGGGCGACGCCATCCAGCTGACGAAAACGGAGTTTGACCTGCTGGAATGCCTGATGCGCAACCCGGAGCGCGTTCTCTCGCGGGATGAGCTGCTGGAGAAGGTATGGGGCTGGTCATATGACGGGGACACCAACGTCGTGGATGTCTATGTGCGCTACCTTCGCCAGAAAATCGATGAAAAATACCGGCTGAAAACCATCCATACGATTCGAGGTGTTGGCTATCTCTTCCGATACGAAGACCATTGACACCATCGAAACGGACGAAAACCTGTTCAACCGCACGAGCGGCCGGGTGCACGGCTACTCATCGCGGGTGGGGCGGTACGTTCGGCTTTCCATCAGCCTGCGCACGTCTGTGGCGTACGCCGCGCAGCTGCTGCGCATGGTGTTTCCCTGGGCATTTTTACTTACTGTTTTATTTGGATACCTACAGGCCCCGAACTACCTGACGAAGCAGCGTTCCGCGCTGGAAACGATGCCATCCCCCGAGGTTCAGGGGGTGGAGGCCGTGCTCGTTCCGATAAACACAGAGATTGCTGGGTTTGAGGTGTACGAGGGCTGGGGCGTGACGTGGCAGGAATCGCCGTTTCGCATCCGCCTGATGTATGTGGAGCCGTATGAGGGTGAGCAACTGCAGCTGATCTTTTCGCTGGATGAGGATTGGCGCGTGCTCAGCGGCCTGCTGCTTGGCCTGTGTGCGATGTTTGTGCTGGCGTCGTTTTCGTTCATTACAAGGGGAAAGCGGCTGAACAGCAAGGTGTTGCGCCCCATTCAGGATATCACCGAAACAGCGCAGCTGATGAACGAAAAGAACCTGTCCGCGCGCATCAACGTGGCCGGCACGCAGAATGAGCTGCGCGACCTTGCCGTGGTTATCAATGATATGCTGGACAGGATTGAGGCCGCGTACAATCGGCAAAAGCAGTTTGTTTCGGATGCGTCGCATGAATTGCGCACGCCGATCGCGGTGATACAGGGGTATGCCGGCCTGCTGGAGCGCTGGGGCAAGGACAACCCCGATGTGCGCGATGAGGCGATCGGGGCGATCACCAGCGAAACGCGCAGCATGAAAGAATTGGTGGAGAACCTGCTATTCCTTGCGCGGCACGACAAAAAGACGCTTTCGCTCACATTTGAGCCGTTTGACAGCGCGGATATGCTGCGGGAACTGGTCAAAGATACCGAGATCATCGCCACGCGCCACCAAATCCGGGCGGGCGAGCTGGCCGAGTGCACGCTGGTAGCCGACCGTGCCAGCGTCAAGCAGGCGGTGCGCGTGTTCGTTGACAATGCTGTCAAATACACGCCGGAGGGCGGAACCATTGAGATTTCGAGCCGCTTGGATGGCGGCGCGCTGAGAATGACCGTGACCGACAACGGCCCCGGCATCAAGAAAGACGATTTGCCGCGGCTGTTTGATCGGTTTTTCCGCGCGGATGCCGTGCGCGGCGGGCAGGCGAGCGGGCACGGGCTTGGGCTTGCGATTGCCAGGATCATCGCCATATCGCACGGGGGCAAGATTCATGTCAAGTCGCAGCCGGGCAAGGGAAGCGCTTTTGCACTGGAGATACCGATTTGTGAGCCGCAAGTGCAACCTCAGCCTTAAAAAGTTGCATTTCCCGCCCATTTCTGCTATACTGCGCGCAGATTTGACAGGGCAGGAGGCGGATAACCCCATGGATTATCGCACATATTTCCGACATTACCCGGATGAAAAGGGATATTTTGGCGAGTACGGCGGCACCTTCGTTCCGCCGGAACTTGAAACCGCGCTGGCCGAGATTGCCGAGGCGTACCAAACCATCGCGCATTCCGCGCAGTTCATCAGCGAGTTGCGCCGCATCCGCCGCGAATTCCAGGGCAGACCCACGCCGGTTTATCACTGCGAGCGGCTTTCCAGGAAGCTTGGTGGCGCACAGATTTACATCAAGCGTGAAGATTTGAACCACACCGGCGCGCACAAGCTAAACCACTGCATGGGCGAGGCGCTGCTGGCCAAATACATGGGCAAAAACAAGCTGATCGCCGAAACGGGCGCGGGCCAGCACGGCGTCGCGATCGCAACGGCGGCGGCTTATTTTGGTATGGAATGCGAAGTGCACATGGGCGAGGTGGATATCGCCAAGCAGGCGCCCAACGTTACCCGCATGAAGGTGCTGGGTGCGAAGGTCGTTCCGGTAACGCACGGCCTGAAAACGCTGAAAGAGGCGGTTGATTCCGCGTTTGACAGCTATCTGACCCAGTACAAGGATGCGATTTACTGCATCGGCTCCGTCGTGGGCCCACACCCGTTCCCCCTGATGGTGCGCGATTTCCAGATGGTTGTGGGCATTGAGGCGCGCGAACAGTTCATGGAGATGACCGGCTTCCTGCCGGACGCGGTGTGCGCGTGCGTCGGCGGCGGCAGCAACGCGGCGGGCATGCTGACCCCGTTCCTTGCTGACCCGGTTGACCTGTACGGTGTGGAGCCGCTTGGCACCGGCACGGCGCTGGGCGAGCACGCGGCGTCGATGACGTACGGCGAGAAGGGCGTGATACACGGTTTCCGCACCATCTATCTGAAAGATGATCAGGGCGAGATTGCGCCGGTATATTCCAACGCCAGCGGGTTGGATTATCCGGGCATCGGACCGGAGCACGCTTTCCTGCGCGATATGGGCCGCATCCAGTATGATACTGTAGGCGATGAGGAGGCCGTTGAGGCATTCTTCAAGCTTTCGCGTTACGAAGGGATCATCCCGGCGCTGGAGAGCGCGCACGCCGTCGCGTATGCGATGCGCTACGCAAAAGCGCACCGCCAGGGCGCGATTTTGGCCAACCTGAGCGGGCGCGGAGATAAAGACATCGACTATATCATCGAAAAGTATGGCGATGGAGAGAAATACTTGGCTTTCTAAAGGTGAAGGCATGGAAGAAATTAAAAAGGTACCAACTGCGAACCGGAACACAGGTCTGCTGTTCCTGATCGCGACGGCATGCATGATCATGGATCACCTGGGCAGCGCGATTTTCACAGATGTGCTTTGGATGCGCATTGTGGGGCGGATCGCGTTGCCCCTTTTTGCCTGGGGGATCGCCATCGGCGCGGAAAAAACGCGGGATATCAAGCGGTATGCACTGCGCTTGCTGATCATGGTGTTTATCGCGCAGCCGTTCTACAATGGCGCGCTGAACCACACCTGGGCGCGGCTTAACATCTTTGCAACGCTTTTTCTGGGCCTGATTGCGGTCTGGGGATTGAGGGACAAAAAAGAATGGATGACCGTGCTGGCGCTGCTCCTGACCGTGCTGGTGGATATGGATTACGGGTTCCGCGGGGTGCTGTGCATCCTGCTGCTGTGGACTTTGCGGGATCGTCCCTTCTGGCTGGCCGTGTGCTTCAGCACGTTTTGCGTGGTGTGGGGGGAGGGCAGCCGCGTCGTTTGGTCAAGCGGATGGCTCGATTTGCGCCTGCAGACGATGGCGGTGCTTGCGCTGCCTTTGATTCTGTGGCCGACGGATGCGAGGCTCAAGGTGCCCAAGTGGATCACATATGCAGCGTATCCCGCGCATTTGGCAGTCATTTGGGCGTTGAAGGAATGGGTTTTGTGAGATCGCTCTGTTTGGCAAAGTAAACCAAAAATAAAAGTGAGACGGTCCGAATGGGCCGTCTCAGATTTACTCCCGATGGTGCCGTCCGCCACGAATTTTTCACCCGCCTCCCGGCAGGTCGGAATCCTGCGTCCGCTTATTGCCGTCCCCTGGCGCACCGCGCGCGGCGCGGGGGCGTGACAGCCACTTTCGACTCAGATCCCTGTTAATGAAATGTGGGTAAAATACGCAACTCGCGTACACCCCAGGATGCATCCTTTGTGTTGGTCTTATTATAGCAGGGTGTTTTCTTCATGTCAATATTCTTGCTAGAGACGGTGCTTTTGTGCTATGCTAACAAGGGGTGGTGTGCGTGATCAGCGTTTCGGCGGCGATTGTGGAAGAAGGCGGGCGCGTGCTGATTGCGCGCCGTGCGCCCGGGGAACGCCTTGCGGGGCTGTGGGAGTTTCCGGGCGGAAAGAGGGAGCCTGGCGAAACGGACGCTGAATGCGCCGTGCGCGAGTGCCAAGAAGAACTTGGCGTCACACTGGAAATCCTTTCGGTGTTTGATTCGTTTGTATGGATGGAACCCGGCAAAACCATCCGGTTTGTGTTCTTAAGGGCCCGAATTCTTCGGGGGCAACCCGTACCTTCGGTGCACGACGCGTTTGCCTGGGTTGCCAAAGAAGATTTGAATGGATATTGTTTTGCGCCGCCGGATGTCCCTGTGACACTGGCACTTTGCAAAGAAACACGGCAAGCAAAAGAAAAGCCGGCATTGCCGGTTTAGGAGGAAATATTGCAGCATCTCATTGAAAAACCGGGCCCGTTGTTGGATGCGGAGGGTCGTCTGGCGGAGCCTGGATACGCGACCAGCCTGCTGCTTGAATATCAGCGGGGGGCGGTCAAGGCGAATGCCCTTCGCATCAAAGAGTGGGATTATTACCTTGTGATCACGGATGAGCACGCGCTGGCGCTGACGATCGCCGACAACGCCTACATGGGCCTTGTCAGCGCATCGCTTCTGGATTTTACTGCGCCGTGGGAGCGCACCGTTTCCCGCATGACGTTGTTGCCGTGCGGGCGTACCGGGCTTCCTTCGACATCCGAAAAGGGCGATGTGCTTGTATCCGCGCCGGGGTATGAGATGGCCTTCCTGCACGAAAAAGGCGCAAGGCGCCTTCGCGTGCGGTTTGATGAGTTTGACAAAGGTAAGGCGCTTGCCGCCGACATTCGCCTGACGGATGAGCCAAGGGATTCGATGGTGATCGCCACGCCTTTTCCAAAGAAAACCAAAGCTTTCTATTATAACCAGAAGATCAACTGCATGCGTGCGGAAGGTGAAGTCACGCTGGGGCGCAAAACCTACTCGTTTGCCCCTGAAAGGGCGTTCGGCACGCTGGACTGGGGGCGCGGTGTGTGGACATACCGCAACACCTGGTACTGGGGCAGCGCGTCCGGCAGGGTAGGGGGCGTGCCGTTCGGCTTCAACCTGGGGTATGGGTTTGGCGATACCTCTGCCGCGACGGAAAACATGATCTTTTATGACGGCCGCGCGCACAAGCTGGGCCGCGTGAATTTCGGCATCCCCACAAACCATGGGCAGGATGAATACATGCGCCCCTGGCATATCGTCAGCGACGACGGCCGGCTGTCGCTGCTGTTCCGCCCCGTGATAGACCGCGCATCCAGAACGAGCGCACTGGTCATCTGCAGCGACCAGCACCAGGTGTTTGGTAGGTTTACCGGGCGCGCTGTGCTGGATGACGGGCAGGCCATTGATGTAGATGGGCTGATGGGATTTGCCGAAAAGGTGATGAATCGCTGGTAAGAGCCTGTTCATCCGCCATACGCTAGATTCTGAACAGACCCAAAGAAAGGGGAGAATCCATGCCGAAGCTGTACTATCAGGGCCACGGAAGCTTCCGCCTGACGAGCGACCGGGGGTTGGTGCTCTATGTGGACCCATTCGCCGGGGAGGGGTACAACAAGGATGCCGATATCGTGCTGATCACGCACCAGCACGGCGACCATAACCAGCTGGGGCTTGTGGCGAGGAAACCCAAGTGCAAGGTGATCACCGAGGCAGACGCGCAGGTGCACGGCGTGTATAAGACATTCCGCGTGCAGGATATTTGGATTCGCGCCGTGCCCGCGACAAACGCCAACCACGACCCGCGCGAATGCGTGGGCTATATCATTACCCTGGATGGCGTCAAGGTTTATGCGGCGGGCGACACATCCGAAACCGACATCATGGGTGAAATGCCGCAAATGAAGCTGGACTATGCGCTGCTGCCGGTGGATGGCGTGTATAACATGGATGTGGTGGAAGCCTCCGTGTGCGCAGCCAAGATTGGCGCAAAGCGCACCGTTCCTATCCATACGAAACCAGGGGAGTTGTTCGATGAGACAGTCGCCCGCCGCTTTGATGTGCCGGGGCGGCTGATCGTGCGCCCGGGCGAAGAGATCGAGCTGACTTCTGCATAGGCAATACAGCCGATGCATGGCATCTGTGCGGTATTACCCCAAATAATCCACAACAATAGCGTCGTGGTCGGAAAGGTATCCGCCGTCCGCCCCAAAGCGCACCGAATGCGCGAGCCATTCCCCGTTCGGCGCGCCCTTTGTGAAAACATAATCGATTTTAACGGGAGGATCCGCCTGCCCGTACCCGTGGTAGGTGGGCTGAATGCGAGGTGTTTTGTCCGCCCAGGTGTTCAGCAGCGCGTAGGCGGATTCACCCGGTGTGAAGTTGAAATCCCCGGTTAGCATCTGGGGCAGGTTATCCTTCTTTCTGGTATCGGCGGCGTGCTCCAACACGAGCGACAGGCCCAACTGCCGTGCCTCATCAAACTCATGATCCAAATGCGTGTTGTAATACCAGAAGCGAAAATTCTCATCCAGCAGATGGAACAGCCCGAATGTGCAGATGCGCGGGCACCAGCTTTGCTTTTCAAAGCGGCTGCCGGGCGCATCCGGTGTGGAGGAGAGCCAGAAGGTGCCCGACTCTTCGAACAGAAAGCGATCCTTCCGGTACGCAATGTCGTTGCGTTCGCCGCTGAGATCCTTTTCACGCCCGCAGCCGATGAACGCGTATTCCGGCATTCGCTCCGAAAGCTCCAGCATCATCGGCCCCGTCAGTTCCTGAAAGCCGATCAGGTCCGGCTTCATCTCATCGAAGAAGGCCAGCACCCTTTCTTTCCGGTAGGGGAAAGCGTTCGGCCCGTCATAGCTGGTATTCAGGCGCACATTGAAGGTGATTACCCGAAACATAGCACAGCACCGCCTTGCGTTTATCATGCGTTTCCCTGTATCATAAACGATATTGCCGCGCTTGTACAGACCTTGGGCAAATTACGGCGCTTGCGGTTGTCCCACCATTTTGTCCTAAATCGCTCTACACCCACATATGCTGAAACGGCAAAGGAGTGATGGGTGTGAAGTTTGGGAAATTGAAGCTCAAACGTGAGCATTTGGAGCGCGTGTTGATCGGCGGCGCGGCGGCCCTGGTGGTGTTTCTCGCGGCGCGCGGCACGCAAACCCCGCTGGTGGAAGTGCCGTATGAACAGGTGCCCCAGTCGCAGGAACTACAGACGGCGGCCGACCCCAGTGTCCCCATGCAGGAAACGACGCTCTACTATCGCGACGGTTCGGGCTATCTCGTGCCTGTGACGATGGAGGTGCCGCAACAAGCCGGTATCGCCAAGGCCACGCTGGCGCTCTTGACATCCAGCCCCTTGAACGACATGGAAGCGGCATCGCTGGGGCTGCTGACGGTGGCGCCAAAGGGCACGACGTATGATCTGGACATTGCGGACGGGCACGCGCGCGTAGACCTGAGCAATGAGGCGATGAGCTGCGTCGATGCTGAGACGGAAAGCGCGATGGTCGGCGCCATCGTGGAGACGCTGACTGCGTTTGACACGGTTGACACCGTGGAGTTCCTTGTCGGCGGGCAGAAAAAGACCAAGCTCACGCACGGCACGGATGTATCCGGCGTGTTTGCGGGCGGGGACATCAACATGGAAAGCGTCGCCACGGCGGCCGATGTTTCCGGCGCGGAAACGGTGATGCTGTACTTCCCGTCGGAATCGGGGCGCATGCTGATCCCGGTAACGCGCGTGGTGTACGGCGAGGCGGATATCAACACCGCTGTGTTTGAACTGCTCAAGGGCCCCAAGCCCGACAGCGGTCTGCAGAATGCGCTGCCATCCGATTGTTCCTTGATCGATGTATCCGTCAAGGATGGCGTGGCGATCATCAATCTTTCCAAGGAATTTGAGCAGGCCATGCTTACGGGCGACGGCGGCAAGCACGCGCTAAGGGCGCTGCAATTGACCAGTAGCCGCTTCCCCGGCGTGGAGCGCGTGGAATTCCAGGTGGAAGGCAAGCCCTACGTTGTCGAGAACGCGCCTGCGAAGCCGACCTTCGTCAACAGCGCGGCGGAAATTGAGGCGTGGTTCCCCGGCGTGATGGAAGTTGAGTAAATCCCCCCCGGCATGCTATACTGAGGGCATCCAAATTTAAGGAGGCCCTCTTTATGCCCCTTCGACCGATAACGTTTGAACCGCATTTTCTCAGCACCGCCCCATCCTGTTTGATTCGCTGCGGCGGCACACGCGTCCTGTGCACGGCAACTGTGCAGGAGAGCGTGCCGCCGTTCCTGCGCGGCGCGGGCAAGGGCTGGCTGACGGCAGAATACGCGATGCTGCCTGCCTCCACCGGGGCGCGCAAGGCGCGGGACGGCGCGCACCGCGATGGGCGCGGCGTGGAAATTTCCAGGCTGATTGGCAGGTCTTTGCGGCAGGCAGTGGACCTGACGCGCCTTGGGGAAAGGACAATCACCATCGACTGCGATGTGCTGGAGGCGGATGGCGGCACGCGTACCGCATCCATTACGGGCGGGTTTGTGGCGCTTGCGCTGGCGGTTGACCAGCTGATCCAAAAAGGGTTGCTGTTTGATTCGCCGATCACCAAGCAGATCGCAGCCGTGAGCGTAGGCATCGTTGCGGGAGAGCCGGTGCTGGACTTGTGCTATGCGCAGGATAGTAGGGCCGATGTGGATATGAACATCGTGATGGACGGAGAAGGCCGGTTCATCGAGGTGCAGGGCACCGGCGAAGGTGCGGCGTTTGCCCGCGATGAACTGGACAAGCTGCTGGACCTGGCGGCGGAAGGGATAGAGGCGCTGCGGCGCGCGCAAAGAGAAGCGCTGTCAGACGCCGCCCGCTGGCTGCCGCCACGCCTGCCGCGGGTGATTTTGGCGACAAACAACGCCCACAAGGTGCGCGAGCTGAAAGCGCTGCTGGCGGGCAAGTACGAGGCGCTTTCGCTGTCAGAAGCGGGGCTTGCCATCGATGTGGATGAAACCGGCAGCACATTTGCTGAAAATGCACTGCTCAAGGCGCAGGCCGTTTCCAAGCGGATAGGCTGTGCCGCGCTGGCCGATGATTCCGGCTTAATGGTGGATGCGCTGGGCGGTGCGCCGGGTGTGCATTCCGCACGGTTTGCGGGGGCACATGGGGATGACGCGGCAAACAACCGGCTGTTGCTTTCAAAGCTTGCGGACAAACAAGGGGAAAGAACCGCGCGGTTTGTCAGTGCCATCGCGCTGGTACGGCCCGGCAGGACCCCTCTCGTAGTGGAGGGAAGTGTTGAGGGTGTGATCATAAACACCCCGCGCGGGGAGCATGGATTCGGATATGATCCCCTTTTTCTCTATGAAAATGGAGAGACATTCGCTGAAATGGCGGATGAAAAGAAGAACGAGATCAGCCACCGCGCACGTGCGGCGCAGCGCCTTGTGGAAGCATTGGCGTCGGAGGCGCAGGCGTGAAAGTAGCGGTGGTGAGCGATACGCACGGCGCGAAGCGGCAGATGCGTCAACTGATGGATGCACTGCCGCGCGTCGGCGCGTTCTGCTTCCTTGGCGACAGGGAGGCGGATGGAGATTTGCTGTACGAACTGCTGCGCGAGCGGCAGCCGGATGCGCTGTTCATCGCGGTTTGCGGAAATAACGACTTTGTTTCCACGCTGCCAACCACGATGGAAGTTCCTTTGAGCGGCGTCAAAACCCTGATCACCCATGGGCACCCGTTCCGGGTAAAGGCGACGCTGTTGCCGCTGCAGCTGCGCGCGAAAGAAAGAGAATGCGGCCTGGCGCTCTTCGGGCACACGCACGCCTTCCTGGATGAGGACGCGGACGGCGTGCGATTGGTGAATCCCGGCGCGCTGTGCGCGGGGTCGTGGGCGCTGCTGGATGTAGGGCCGGATGGGATCGCGGTGCAGCGGCGGGATGTGTAAGCGGGAAGAGCCGTTATTATCATAAACTGCTGCTAAGGCAATACCCGCAGAATGCACCGGTGCACTTTGCGGTATTGCCCCAAACATACCAGGCAGTACGGCATGCGAAAGAGGTGGAAAAGCCATGATCCGCTTTCTCAACCGGCAGAGTTTCCGAAAAAAGCTGATGCTGACATACGGCGTGGTCATGTTCTTTTCCATTCTGGCGGTCAGTGTGGTATTCATGGCGATTACGCGGGAAATCCTTGAATCGCAGGCGCTGGCGCAAAGCCGCAGCGGCGTGCAGGGCGTGGAGACGCGCCTGCAGCAGATCATCACGCGGCTGAACGGTGTCTCAGATGAGCTGTACCTGAACAAAGCGGTTGAGCGCATCGCCAACACGCCATATGATAACCCCGGCCAGGCGTTTGAGGATTACGCCACGTTTGAGGATTTTGACCGCATCCTGCACGTCTCCCCGGAAATCCGCCGCATCCGCATATATGTCAATAATCAAACCATCCTGGAAAACGGACAGTTTATGCGCCTGACGGACACGGTGCGGGAAACGGAGGCGTACCGCGCCGCCGCCGATCGGCAGGGGGCAATCATCTGGCGCTATCAGGGCGATAACATTTCGGCCCCCGCGCTTCACCTGCTTCGCCTTATACATAACAATGAAAGGCAGATCATTGGTCTGCTTGATATTGAGATCAACAACAGTTATCTTAACTCGCTGATTCGCAGCGAACGGTTTGCCACAATCCTGACGATCAACGGCGAACAGTTCGCAGCAACGCAGTCCGCGCTTGGCAAGGGTGTTCCATCTCTGAAAGCCGAAGAGGAGCAGGACGGCGTTGCCAGCAGCAAGGTTGTACTGGAAGGCACGGAATACCTATGGGTATCCAGCGGTTTTTCCAGCCCCGCATCTTCCTCCCACAACCTTTTTGGCGTATCCATGCTTGTGCCCATGGCTTCCATCCTTAAGGATGCCAACGCTATTACCACAAAGGGTATCCTTATCTGCGCGCTGGCGCTGGCCGTATGCCTTGTATGCCTGCTCATCTTTTCTGTGCTGTTCAGCAAGCGAATCCGCACGCTCCGCCAGGAAATGCACCGCGTGGTGGATGGCGATTTTGAAGAGCATACTATAATCGATGGGGATGACGAGATCGCGCATCTGTATGCGGACCTTAACAACATGCGGCAAAGCTTCAAAGGCATGATCGCCAGCATCCAGGAAAAGCAGAATGAGCGCGAGGTGCTGCTGCTCAAACAGCGGCAGATTGAAACCAAACTGCTATCCAACCAAATTAACCCGCATTTTCTGTTTAACACGCTGGAGACCATCCGCATGAAGGCGCATGCCGCGGGCATGAAGGATATTGCGGATGCGGTGAAAATGCTGGCCCGGATGATGCGCATCAAGATCAGCCTGAAAGAGCAGACGGTGCCCCTCCGCGCGGAGCTTGGCATGGTGCGGGATTATCTGGAAATTCAGAAATTCCGCTTTGAGGATAGGGTAAATTATGCGATAGATGCTCCGGAAGAGACGATGGAGCATGGCATATTGCCTTTGCTCATCCAGCCGCTTGTGGAAAATGCGTTCCTCCATGGCCTGGAGGACAAGCTGGAAGGTGGCATGATCCGAATTGAAGTGTTTGAGGAAGGCGCATTGCTGCGTGTCCGCGTGTCCGATAACGGCGCGGGCATTGCCGGGCCGCGGCTGCGCGAAATTGAAAACGGCCTTACTGGGGAAGGCATTCCCACCGGGGTAGGGCTTAAGAACGTAAACGACCGCATTCACATTTTTTATGGCAAGCAATACGGGCTTGCGGTCCACAGCAGCGAGGGGTGGGGGACAACCGTGGAGATGACGCTGCCCGTCATGGAGGGGAAGCCATGCTGAGCCTGGTGCTAATTGATGACGAACCTGCGCAGCGTGCAGGCATGCGCACGCTGATCGATTGGGAAGCACAAGGATACCGCATTGTTGGGGAGGCCGGCGACTGTCTCTACTGGCTTCGTCTTCTTGAAAATCTTTCGAAGAAAATTGCGATGGTGGATATTAAAATTCCCGTGATTAACGGAGTGTATATGATCCTTCAGGCGCTGGATATAGGGCTTTCCAC
>JAVBPC010000087.1:0-33598 GCA_031549905.1 Eubacteriales bacterium | reverse complement strand
CTCCCCGCGCTTTCGCACAGATAGGTTGACATCGCAGCGCATCTCGCCGCGGTCCATCCGGCACAGCGATACCCTGGCAGCTACCAGAATCGCTTTCAACTTTGTCAAAAAGGCGCGCACCTCGGCGGATGAACGAAAATCAGGCTCCGTCACCAGCTCGATGAGGGGAATGCCCGCGCGGTTTAAGTCCACCTTGGTGCCGTCCGCGCCGTGTGTCAGCTTTCCGGCGTCCTCTTCGATGTGAATGCGCGTGATGCCGATCCGCCGCGCCCCGCCTCCTGCGTCAATCTCCAGCCAGCCAGCCTGGCAAATCGGCAGGTCCAGCTGCGAAATCTGGTACGCCTTGGGCAGATCGGGGTAGAAATAGTGCTTGCGGTCCATCCGGGAAAAGGTGGCGATGCGGCAGCGCGTGGCAAGTCCGGCCAGCACCGCCCGGCGCACCGCTTCGCCGTTCATCACCGGCAGCGCGCCGGGAAGCCCCAGGCATACGGGGCACACGCGGGTGTTGGGCTGGGTAGAAAGCGGCGTATCCACACCGGTTTCACAGCCGCAGAAGAGCTTGGTTTTCGTGCCCAGCTCCACATGCACTTCCAGCCCCACCACCAGCTCATACTGTTCGCGCATCACAATCCCTCCCTTTCCAGCGCGTGCGCCGCGCGGTAGATCGTCGCTTCCGCAAAGGGTTTGCCGATCCATTGCAGACCGACCGGCAGCCCGCCTTCGCCCAGCCCGCAGGGCATTGACAGCGCGGGCAGCCCGGCAATGCTTGCCGGCACCGTGCACAGATCGCCCGCAATCATCGCGGTGGGGTCGGCGATCTTCTCGCCCAGACGGTATGCCACAGTGGGCGCGGTGGGGCAGAGGATCAGATCGCAGCCGGCAAACGCCTCGTCAAACGCGCGCGACACCAGCGTGCGCACCCGCAGCGCCTGCTTGTAATACCGGTCGGCATACCCGGAGCTGAGCGCGAATGTGCCCAGCAGAATGCGCCGCTGCACCTCCGGGCCGAAACCCTCGCCTCGCGTGCGCTCGTACAGCGCATCCAGCGCGTTCGCCTGCGCGCGGTGCCCATAGCGGATGCCGTCAAAGCGCGCCAGGTTGCTGGATGCTTCCGCGCTGGACAACAGATAGTACGCCGGCAGCGCGTGCCGCAGTGCAGGCATGTTGATCCGCTTCAGCTTCGCGCCAAGGCGTTCCATGCGCCGGGCGGCGCCTTCCACCGCGCTCAGCACATCGGGGGAGATGTCCGCTGAAAACAGTTCATCCGGCAATGCAAAAGTCAATCCTGCCGCCCCCAATTCCAACTGACTGGCACAAGATTCATGGGCGTGCTTCGCGCTGGTCGCATCCAGCGGGTCGTGGCCCATCAGCGCATCCAGCACCAGCGCGGAATCGCGCACCGTGTGTGTCAGCGGGCCGATCTGATCCAGCGACGACGCAAACGCCACCAGCCCGTAGCGCGATACCGCGCCGTATGTCGGCTTCATGCCCACCACGCCGCAAAACGCTGCCGGTTGGCGGATGGAACCGCCCGTATCGCTGCCCAGCGCAAACGCGCAAAGCCCTGCTGCGACCGCCGCCGCCGACCCGCCGGAGCTGCCGCCCGGTACGCGAGTGTGATCCAGCGGGTTCACCGTGCGGCCAAGCGCCGAATGCTCCGTGCTGCCGCCCATCGCGAATTCATCCAGGTTGACCTTGCCAAGCGGCACGACGCCCTCGGCCTCAAGCCTGCGCACGGCGGTGGCGGTAAAAGGTGGCGCATAACCCGCAAGCATACGGGAGGCGCATGTCATTCGGATGCCTTCCATGCACAGGTTATCCTTGTACGCCGCCGGAATGCCCGCCAAAGGAGGCAGCGCTTCCCCCTGCGCGCGGCGCGCGTCCACGGCTTCCGCTTGCTTAAGCGCGTGCGCTTCCGTTACGGTGAGATACGCGCCGATCGCAGGATCGTCGCACGCTATCCGTGCAAGGTACGCCTTCGCGGTTTCAACGGCGCTGATGTCACCCTTTGCCAGCAGTGTGGAGAGCGCCGCAACGCCCATCTTTGTCACATCCATGGTTTTGCCTCCTTTCCGCTATTCAACCACCCGTGGAATTTCAAAGAACTGACCAAGCGAGAGCCGTCCTGCCTTGCTAGGCAAGTCTTCCCGCAGTGCGGTATCTATATCGCCGGGACTGCCTGCCTCTGGCACACCGTCTGTGTTCAGCGCCTGCAACGCGCCCGCAAAGCGCAGAATTTCCGACAGTTCGGCCTCTTCCGAGCCTTTGGATGGTAATTTCAAAAGGCGCGCCATCTTCTCCTGCTCACCCGGCGGAGTGATGGGCGCATGCGGGGCGGCCTCTTGCGCAGACGTAACGCCCAGCGCAGTCAGCTGCGCGGCGTCCACGGGGCCGGGCGCGTCTGTCAAGGGGCAGGAGCCGTCGCGGAGTTTAGGAAACGCGATCACATCGCGCAGCGACGGCGCGCCCAGCAGCAGCATCACCAGCCGGTCCAGCCCGAACGCGAACCCGCCGTGCGGAGGCGTTCCATAGCGAAGGGCGGATAGCAGGAATCCGAACCTGCGCTCGGCTTCGTCACCTGCGATGCCCAGCGCCCGGAAAACCCTGCGCTGCAAGGCGGAATCGTGGATGCGCAGCGACCCGCTGCCAAGCTCCACACCGTTCAGCACCACATCGTACGCCTGCGCGCGCACCTTTCCGAGCGCGGTTTCCAGCAGATCCAGGTCATCCGCGTGCGGCAAAGTAAACGGATGGTGCATGGCGACGTAGCGCCCTGCGTCCTCACTATACTCAAATTCCGGGAAGTCCACGACGAACAGGAACGAGAATTTGCTTGGATCGCGCAGATCCAGCATGTCACCAAGGGTTAGCCGAACCTGCCCCAGCGAGCGGCGCACGGTGTCCAGCGGTCCCGCGCCAAATACGATCAGGTCGCCCGGCGCGGCCTCGACACGCGCCATCAGCTGCGTCAGTGCCGATTTCGTCAGGTGTTTTGTCAGAATGGTGGATAGGCTGCCGTCTTCGCGCACGGCGATCCACGCCATGCCCTTTGCGCCGCACGACACGGCCTTTTCCGTCAGCTGATCAATCGCTGTGCGGGAAAAAGCAGCGCATCCTTTCGCGTTGATGGCGCGCACCACGCCGCCTGCCCGTGCCGCAGCATCGAACACGGCAAATCCGCATCCTGCTGCCAGGTCGGTGATATCTACGATGGGCAGGGCAAACCGAAGGTCGGGTTTATCGCTGCCGTAGCGGTCCATCGCTTCCAGCCACGTCAGCCGTGGGAACGTGTATCCAAGCGGATATCCCATGGTTTCGTCAAATATGCACTGAAAAAGCTGTTCTAAGTGCAGAAGTATATCCTCCTGCGTGATGAAGGACATTTCCATATCCACCTGCGTGAATTCCGGTTGCCGGTCAGCGCGCAGGTCCTCATCGCGGAAACAGCGCGCGATCTGAAAATACCGGTCAATTCCGCCCACCATCAGCAACTGCTTGAACAGCTGCGGAGACTGGGGCAGCGCGTAGTAGGACCCTTTGTGCATGCGGCTTGGCACCAGGTAATCCCGCGCGCCTTCCGGTGTGGAGCGCGTCAGCTGCGGCGTTTCCACCTGCAGAAAACCTGCTTCTTCCAGCGCCGTTTCGGCTGCGCGCAGCACTTTGTGCCGAAAGCGCAGTGCCTTGTACGCTTCCGGGCGCCGCAGGTCAAGATAGCGGTAGCGCAGGCGCAGTTCTTCGCGCACGGTGGCGCCGTCTTCCGGCTGGAAGGGCAGGGGATCGGCGTCGGAAAGCAGCGTGAGCGCATGCGCGTACAGTTCCACTTCGCCCGTGGGGAGACGCGGGTCGCGCGTTTCCGCGTCGCGCAGGCGGATCACGCCGGAAGCTTTGAACACCGCCTGCTGGTGCGCGCTTTCTGCCAGGCGGAACTGCTCTTCCAGAAGCGCCGAGCGGTCGCAAACCACCTGCAGCGCGCCTTCTCTATCGCGCAGGGACAGGAATATTACGCCGCCCATGTCGCGCCTGGCGGTAACCCAGCCGCAGGCGTCCGCCGCGCGGCCCACATTGTCCGTGCGGAAACTTCCGCAATATGCCGTTCGCATCATCGGAAACCCTCCTTTTCCGGTTCGGGCGCGAATGCAAAGCGCTCACGCCATGAAAGGACCTCACAAGAGATTCTTTCCGCCTTCGAACGACAAAAAGGCCTTTCGCCGTCCGAATCACATATGGATTCGGGGACGAAAGGCCGTATCGGCGCTTCCGCGGTGCCACCCGCCATTGCCCGGAAACCGGGCCTGCTCAAGAGCACGCCGCCCAATAGGGACGGTTATGCCCGCCGGCTGTAACGTGCCGATTCCGTACAAGCCTACTGACCGCGTGCACACCCTCGGCCAGCCTAAGGGCTGGCGCTGGGGCTTACCCCGTGCGTTCGGTTGTCCGCTCCCGGATGTTCTTCGGCCGATAGTCCGCGCCGCACTTTCACCAACGGCGGCTCTCTGTGGCTTTCTTCTCGGCTTACTCTTCCGCTCATCGCGTTTGAGATCAATGTTTATTTGGTTTTGCGCAGTATAGCGCGGAGGAAGGCGGTTTGTCAAGGGGGAAATTCAACCGAACTATTCCGGCAATGAATCGCTTCGAGGCAGCCACCCGGAAAAAACCGTGCGTTCCGGCGTGCTCAAAAGCTCGATTCCGCCACCGTTGCCCTGCAAAATGGAGCGGACAATCGCAAGCCCCATCCCGCGTTCCGTGCCTTTTGTTGTGAAGCCGGACTGGAAGATACGCGATTCCAACTCGCTTGGAATCTGCGGGCCGTTGTTTTCAACGCAAAACGTATACCGCCCGGGCGATTCGGCAATTGTCAGCAAAACGCGCGGTTCAGGTTGGTTTGCCAGCGCATCCAGCGCGTTATCAATCAGGTTGCCCAACACCCGGCACATTTCCCAGCCCTGTATGGGCAAATTTTCCCATTTCGACTGGATGTGCAGTTCCATTGAAATGCCGCGCTTCTGGCTTTCCGCCAGTTTGACTTTCAGCAGCGCATTGACAGCCGGGTTCGCGGTTTTAAGCGATGTTTTCACCGATTCGATATCGCCGTACACGCGGTCGATATAATCCGCCGCATCCTTGTATTCCTCCATTTCCACCAGGCTGCCGACCACCTGCAGATGGTTCATGAAGTCATGCCGCTGCGCGCGCAGCGATATATTCAGCGCCTCCAGCTGCGAATATGCTTCTTCAAGCATAATGGATTGTTCCTGCACATGCCGCGCGGTCAGCGCCTGCTGGATATCCACAACCGCACCCCAGATGATCACCGCCGCGGCCACGCATATGATGAATTCAATAAAGAAAACGGACCCCTTTTCAATATCGGTAAATAGCACAAGCAGCGCGATGGCAATGACCGCCGCGATCTGGATGCTGTTGATGACAATCGAGTAGACAGATGCTTTTTTGATATCCACACGCTTGCGCAAGGCTCTCGCCCCTCTTTGACAAACTTTTACCCATTGCAGTATAGCATAAACTTGCCCCGGCGCATATCCTGTGTTACAATATGGCGGATTTAATACGCTAGCAGGGTGAAGAGCATGTCCAATGAAATCAGCCTGGTGGGGAAGATCGGATCGATGGCGCTGATTCGGCCTGAGGATTACGACATCAACTACAACACGCTTTCGCGCATCTGTGCGGAGCTGCGGCCCGGCATGATTTGGGTGACATCCGGCGCAACGGAAATTGGCCGCCTGGATCACTTAAAGCGCGCGGGCTATGAACTGTCCCCCGGTGAGGACGCCAAAACCGACTACGCTGCACAGGGCCAGGCGATCCTGATGGCGAATTATCGCCAGTTTTTGCGCCCTGAATACGGCATGCGGCAGCTGCTGGTAGAACATCAGCACTTTAATGACCCGGATAAGCGCGAGCATATCCGCCGCTTGCTGCTGCGTGCGGCGCAGCAAAGCGCTATCCCGATTGTCAATTATAACGACCCGGTGAGCGGCGAAGAAAACCGCAAGATGGAGCTTGCCCAACTGCGCGAGGCGGGGCAGGGCGTGCATGAGTGTGTGGATAATGACGAAACGGCGGCCGTGGTCGCCAAGCTGGTCCGCGCGAAAACGCTGATCATCCTGACATCCACCGAGGGCATCTATCTCGACCCCAAAGATGCATCCACGCTGGTTACGGAAGTGACCGCGCCGGATGCGGAAACGCTTACCGAAAAGATCCGCGAACTGCAAACCCATTGCCACGGCGCAAGCCGCGCGGGCGCGAACGGCGCGTACGCGAAGCTTGAGTATGTGCTGGGGCCGGCAACGGATGGCACCACAGTGATCATAGGCCATGCGCGCCACCGGCTGAGCGATTTGCTCAGCGGAAAGGTAGCGCATACGCGCATCGGCATTCGGTAGCGGCGCGAATTCGTAGATATCGCATTCTGCGTTCGCCGAAAGGCGAAACAAGGACGTGTGAATTGGAAATTCACCGTCCGAAGCCCAGCGGCCGCCGTTGGCGGCTGATGGGGCAGGCTATAAAGGGATTTCGCAAAAAATCCCTCTCGCTATAACCGCTGCGGCACCACCATTGAGAGCATCCATCCGATGCCCGCGCCAACAAGCCCCTGCGCCACGTTTGGGCCGATGGCCAGAGCCGCGGCGCTCCAGGAATACACAAACCCTTCAAACACGAAATAGAGCGCAACCATCAGCAGGGAAGCCGCCAGGAACACCACCGCGTTCCGCACCGGCTTTCCTTTTTTGGCGTACAGGCCTGCGATGCCGCCCATCAGTCCTTTGATGATGAACGTTGCGGGAACATAAATAAAATAACCACCCAGCACATCGGACAGCGCGGAAGCGACCCCGCCGATCAGCGCCGCGTACGGCCCCAGCAGTACCCCCGCAAGCAGAATTACCGCGTCGCCGGGGTGCACATATCCTCCCGTCGCCGGTACCGGGATTTTGACCCCAAATGTCAGCAAAATGATCAGCGCCGCCAGCACACCGCCCAACGCCAACCTGCGAACCCGCGCATCCGTCATTCGTACAAGGCCTCTTTTCTCTCTAGTGCGAGCAGCAAATCCACCACGCGCCCGTAGGAGCGCGCGCTCTGCGTGCCGCCTGTCATCACTTGCAGGTATTGATCATTCATCTGCGCGCTAACCTTTGCGGCAGGCTTATCCTGGTAGGCCTGCCAATACGCCGCGTGCGCGGTGATATCCTCCACCACCTCGGGCCGCAGCTGTGCATAGCACGTCATGTACGCTTCATAATCCGCGCTGCGCAATGCGGACAGGGCGTTCAGCAGCATGGAAAGCGACCCGCTGTAGCGGTAGTATGGGTTGTCCGACGCTTCGCACGCAAGGTATGCGATCAGGTTTGCGTCATCCTCGCGGGCAAACCCGCGCAGGTGCGCCCCTTCGTGGCAGGCGACAAACGGCTGCGAGAAGCGGGGGATGCGGTTGTTCACCAGCGCTTCCAGTGTGAAAGGGGATGTGATCCCCTCGATCATCCACTCAGACAGCAGGGGGCTGATGAACGCATATTTTGGCGCAGCATATTGCCCGCCCGGGATGGGCCATCCCTGCTCCGAAGCAGCGCGCAGCGCCGCATCCGCGCCGGCAAGCAAATTGGCGCTTTCGCTTTGGTACTGGTGACGCTCATTCACGTCTGCGACCAGGCTGTCGCACAGGGAAACGAGCTCCGCAAGCGTTGATTCCTGCATCGGCAGCGAAAGGGTCTGTTCCAGCGGCAGACGGTCGTAATTAAGCCCCCAAAAGCCGATGAACAGCGCCGCCAGAAAGCCTGAAACGAGCAACACCCGCTTGATGCGCCGCCGAAACAGCAAGATGAGCAGGAATAACGCTACAAGCACGGCCAGCGGTTCCACGATGGGAAAAGATACCACCCCCGCAAGGCGGCTGAGCGGCGCCGCCAGAAAGGGGTACAGCCCTTTGGAGAAAAGCTTTTCCACCGTGCCCGGAAATTTCCCCCCCAGCCAGCGCGATAACAGCGCCAGAGGCAGGGGGAGCCATGCAAGTATACGTCTCATGCGGATAGTATAGCTGCTATGTGGCGATTTTTCAATGTTAGTTTGCGCCAAAGCATGTGTCGTGCTATACTGCTTTCATGCTGAGCCGTATTCAGTCGCCTGCGGATGTCCGGGCGCTATCGATTCATGAAACAAAAAAATTGGCTGCCGAAATTCGCCAGGCGCTTATCGACGCCGTAGCGATGAGCGGCGGCCATTTGGCGTCCAATCTTGGGGCAGTGGAATTGACACTGGCGCTGCACCGCGCATTCCATATGCCGGATGATAAAATCGTTTTTGATGTGGGGCATCAGAGCTACACGCACAAGCTGATCACCGGACGTCAGCAGTTGCTGACAACACTTCGCCAGGAGGGCGGCATTTCCGGCTTCCCCAAGCGCGAGGAAAGCCCGGAATATGACTGTTTTGATACGGGACACGCTTCCACGGCGATTTCCGCGGCGCTGGGGTTTGCCAGGGCGCGCGATGCGCTTCATCAGCACCACGCGGGGGCGGCGCTGGTGGGTGACGGCGCGCTGACGGGCGGATTGTGTTATGAGGCGCTCAACGATGCCGGAAGCCGCCCCACGCAGCTGGTCGTGCTGCTGAACGATAATGAGATGTCCATCGCGAAAAACGTCGGCGCGCTGGCCAGATACCTGACGAACCTGCGCGGCAGCCGCCGCTGGATCGGCACAAAGCAGGCGGTGAAAAAGGGCCTGGTGCGCGTGCCGCTGGTGGGCCCGCCGCTTACCAGCGCGTTTGAAAAGATCAAGCGCACGGTAAAGCTGATGCTGGTGCCCGGCGAGTTCTTTGAGGCGCTTGGATTTCAGTATCTGGGGCCGATTGACGGGCATGATATTGAACTGCTGGAAAAAACCCTGAAGGACGCGCGGCGCATGGGCGTGCCGGTCGTCGTTCACGCGGTGACGCACAAGGGGAAGGGGTACGCCCTGGCGGAGCGCCAGCCGGAGCAGTTTCACGGCGTCGCGCCGTTTTTTGCGGAGAACGGCAAACAGCGCGGCAGCGGCGAGATGGGGCAGGTATCGGTGGCGCGCGTGGTCGGGGATACGCTGGCGGCGCTTGGCAAGGAAGACCTGCGCGTGTGCGCCATCACGGCCGCGATGCCGCAGGGCACCGGCCTTTCGGCATTCGCATTTGCGTACCCGGAAAGGTGTTTCGATGTCGGCATCGCAGAAGAACACGCGGTAACGCTTGCGGCGGGCATGGCAGCTGGGGGAATGCGCCCCGTGTTTGCCGTGTACGCAAGCTTCCTGCAGCGCGCGACGGATGAACTGCTGCACGATGTATGCCTGCAAAACCTGCCGGTGACGCTGTTGGTGGACCACGCCGGATTCGTGCCGGGCGACGGCGCGACGCACCAGGGCGTGTATGACGTGGCGATGCTCAGGGCAATGCCGAACCTGACCGTGTGGGCGCCCGCCGATGCGGGAGAGTTATCGCGGATGATCCGGGCGGCGGTGGATATGCCTGGGCCGGTGGCGATCCGCTATCCGAAGCAGCTGCCGCAAACGCTTGCGGACGAAGCGCCTGTGGGTACATGGCGGCAAATCGCACCTGGAGAAAGGGTAGCGATCGTTGGGTACGGCGCATCCGTGCAGATGGCGCTGGAGGCGCGGGCGCTGCTGCTCGCGCAGGGCGTGCAGGCAGAGGTGGTTAGCGCATCGTCCCTGTCGCCGCTGGATGACGCGATGCTGCGCCGCTTGTCCGCGTACCCGCTTATCGCGGTTGTGGAGGAGGCGCAGGTGCGCGGCGGCCTGGGTGAGGCGGTTGTTCATCATTTCCATGAAAACAAAACGCCCGCGCGGGTGCTGACGCTTGGTATACGGGGTATCATCCCCGCCGCACATTCGATGGAAGGATTACGGCGTGAATGCGGGCTTGATGCGGCAACGCTTGCCGCGCGGATACTGGAAGGGATTTCTGACGGAATCTCTTTGCAGCACAATGTTTCCGAGTTTACGCCACCGAAGGAGGCGCCCCATGGCAAGTAAGGCGCGGCTGGACAGCGAAATGGTGCTGAGGGGCCTTGCCGAAAGCCGCGAGAAGGCGCAGGGCGTTATTTTGGCGGGGCAGGTGTTTGTAAAAGGGTTGCGCGCGAATAAGCCTTCGCACCCGGTGGATGCTTCCGATGCAATTGAGGTGCGCGGGGCACCGCATCCGTATGTCAGCCGGGGCGGGTTGAAGCTGGAAAAGGCGATCGATGTGTTTGATCTGAACCCGCAGGGGCTTGTTTGCGTGGATGCGGGCGCTTCCACAGGCGGGTTTACCGATGTGCTGCTGCGTGCAGGTGCGGAAAAAGTCTATGCGGTGGATGTCGGATACGGTCAGCTGGACTGGAAGCTGCGCAGCGACCCGCGCGTGGCGGTGATGGAGCGCACCAACGCCCGCTATCTCACCCCGGAAGCGTTTGACCCGGTGCCCACGCTGTTTGTGATGGATGTGTCGTTCATCTCCATTCAGCTGATCCTGCCCGCGCTGTTTGCCATTGTGGGGCCGGAGGGGCGTGGAATTACGCTGGTCAAGCCGCAGTTTGAGGCTGGACGCGACAAGGTGGGCAAAAACGGCGTGGTGCGCGACCCCGCGACACACCTGGAAGTGCTGCGGCGCATCCACACATTTGTCGCCGGCACAGGCTGGCGGGTGTCAAACGCCGCCCATTCGCCGATCACCGGGCCGGAGGGGAATATTGAGTTTTTATTCGATTTGATGCCGCCCGGATCGCCGGGTGAAGGCATCCATATTGACGCGCTAGCACAAATTGTACTGGAAGCGCACAAGCAGTTCTGACAGTTTTTGGAGGAAATATGCCGCATTCGATTGCGCTTGTATGCATGCGGTGTTATACTGTTCTGGGGGAATAAATGGATGAAAATACAGACGCTCGGTCTGGTGGTGAACCCTGGCAAGCCGGAGGGCAAGGCGCTTCTGCCCCGTGTGGTGACTGCCTGCGCCAAGGCGGGCATTTCGCTTTTGCAGCCGCCCATGGCCGGGGAACTGCTGCCCCGCATACCGCTGGATGAGATGGCGAAAAACGCGGATGCCATGCTGGTGCTTGGCGGCGACGGCACGATCCTGCATACGCTGGCGACGATGGGCAGGCACATCCGCCCGATTCTGTCCGTCAACATCGGCACGCTGGGCTTCCTGACCGAGTGCGCGCCGGATCAAATGGATGAGGCGATCGTGCGCCTGGCCGCGGGAGACTACCGGCTGGAAGAAAGGATGCTGCTGCATGCCAGGCTGGAAGGGGACGAGCGCGTCTATACCGCGCTGAACGATGTGGTGGTCACGCGCGGCAGCTTTACGCGGGTGGTGCAGGTGGATGCGTTTGTAGACGGCGCGCTTGCGGTGCGCTACAGCGGGGATGGCGCGATTGTCGCAAGCCCCACCGGTTCCACCGCGTATTCGCTGGCAGCCGGCGGCCCGATTGTGGCGCCCGGGATGGATTGCTTCGTGATTTCACCCATCTGCCCGCATACTTTGTCTTCCCGGCCGATGGTGGTGTCGTCGCTGTCGCGCGTCAGGTTTCAGTTTTCCCCGCGCGGCGATGACGGCGGCATGCTGCTGTCGGTTGATGGCGCGCAGTGCCGCATCCTGCACGAAGATGCCGTGCTGCACATCAGGCGTTCCGAGCGGACGCTGCCTTTTATCCGCTTTCATGATCACCGCTTTTTTGAGCTGCTGCGCAGCAAGCTGAGCAAATGGAGCGAAGAAATGCTCCCTACCGCAAACCCGTGATGACCAGAATAAGGGGGATCGGCATGAAAACACAGCGCCACCGAACCATTTTGGAGATTGTTGAAGGCACGGCCATCGATACGCAGGAGGAACTGGCAAGGCTGCTCTGCGAGCGGGGCTTCAAAGTTACGCAGGCGACAGTCTCCCGCGATATCAAAGAACTGAGGCTGCTGAAGGTGCTGACAGATCAGGGGAGCTACCGCTACGCTGTGGCCGACAAGGCCGAACAGGGCCTTGCGGAGCGCCTGCGTCGCGTGTTTTCCGAAACGGTGCTCACGGTTGATGTGGCGGCGAACCTGATCGTCATCAAAACGCTGCCGGGCAGCGCGCATGTGGCGGCGGAGCTGGTGGACACGATGCGCTGGCAGGAGACGGTGGGCACGCTTGCGGGCGACAATACGGTGCTGGTCATTGCCAGGGATGCGGAGTGCGCGCCCCAACTGGCCGAGCGCTTTAAGGGTATGGTCAAGCCGTGATCTGTCAACTTTCCATACGAAACATTGCGCTCATCGATACACTGGATGTGGCGTTTGAAAAGGGCCTCAACGCGATGACGGGCGAGACCGGCGCGGGCAAATCCATCGTGGTGGGTTCAGTTGATTTCGTGCTGGGCGGCCGTGCCGACAAGGACCGCATCGCCGAGGGCGCGGCGAAGGGGCAGGTAGAGGCGCTGTTTGACATTACCGATATGCCGCGCGTGAAGGCCGTTCTTGCCGAGATGGAGATCGAGGCGGAGGACGGCTTGCTTTCGGTTGCCAGGGAGATTACCCAGCAGGGCCGCAGCGTCAGCCGTGTGGGGGGCGTCGTGGTACCGCTGGCGCAGCTGAAGCGCGTTACCTCGCTGCTGGTGGATCTGCACGGGCAGCATCAGCACCAAAGCCTGCTGGATCCCGCCACGCATCTGGCGTTTCTGGACCAGATGGGGGATGGGGCACACCGCGCGCGGGTGGAAGCTGTGCAGGCGGCGCATGAGCGCTGGGCCGCCGCAAAGCGCGCGCTGGATCAAGCCGAGGCGGGTGCGATGGAGCGCGCCCGACGGGAGGATATGCTGCGCTTCCAGCTGGAAGAGCTGGACGGGGCAAAGCTTGTACCCGGTGAAGAGGACGCGCTGGAGCAGCAGCGGCTGACGCTGCGCAATGCGGAGCGCATCCGCGAAGGGCTGGAGCGGGCGTACGCGTACGTTTCCGGCGGCGTGGGGGAGGACGCGCCCGCGGCGCTGGATGCGCTGCGCGTGGCGGCGAAGGCGCTGGATTCCCTGTCGCGCTACGGCGACGCGTACGCGAAGGCATCCGAGCAGGTGTATGAATCGCTGTACGCGCTGGAGGCGGTGGCAGGCGACCTGGACGCGCTGCGCGATGAGGCGGAGTCCGACCCCGATAAGTTGGAAGCCGTGGAGGCAAGGCTCGACCTGCTCAGCCGCCTGCGCAGGAAGTACGGCGCGACGAGCGCCGACATGATCGCCTACCGCGAGCAGGTGCGGGAAGAGCTTTCCGCCAGCGAAAACGCGGACGAGCGCCGGGAAAAGCTGACGCGGGAAGAAGCGGACGCGCGGCAGGCGCTGAATCAGGCGGCGGAAGCGCTGTCCGCAGCCCGTCAGGCGTTGGCGAAAGAATGCGCAAAGCGCGTCATGGCGGAGCTTGATGACCTTGGCATGCGCGGCGCGCGGTTTGAGGCGCGCTTTGACCGCTTGCCTCAGCCAGGCCGCGACGGGCTTGACGCGGTGGAATTCCTTCTGTCCGCGAACGTAGGCGAGCCGATGCGGCCGCTGGCGCGCGTGGCGTCCGGCGGCGAGCTTTCGCGCATCATGCTGGCATTCAAGTGCATCGAGGCGGACAGTGAAGGCATCGGCGTGATGGTGTTTGATGAGATTGACACCGGCATCAGCGGCCGGATGGGCCAGGTTGTTGCCGACAAGATGCACAGCGCCGCGCGCGGCCGCCAGGTGCTGTGCGTGACGCACCTGCCGCAGATTGCCGCCCGCGCGGACGCACAATACCTTGTGGAGAAATATGAGAAAGACGGCCGCACGCATACGACCGTCACGCCCCTGGATAGCGAAGGCCGCGCCGATGCCATCGCCCGCATGCTGGGCGGCGGGGAAACGGCGCTGGCGCATGCCAGGGCAATGCTAGATTCTGCCAACAAAGATTAGTTCTTTATCAGGCACCGCCGGCGCCGTTTTGAAATCAAACGGCATGCCAAGCTTCTCACCCGCCACATACAGGTGGCACAGAAAGATGCCCATGTCAATCTGATTCATCGGCCCGATGTGGCGTGCCATCAACCCCTTGGGCGGGCGGCGGTAGATCAGCAGATCGCCGCCTTCTTTTCGGGCAAACCATGGCTGGCTGTTCGTGGCTGAAGGCGCAATGCGAGCGTACGGCAGGCGCGGGTCGTCGCCCTGTGCGATTTCGGGAAGTGGTTTCCGGTTGAACTCGCTTTTCTCCCGGTACGGCGATTCCTCCGGTTTGCCCAGCGCCATTGTGATCACGAACTTGAGCCGGGTATCCGGCGCTTCAACAGGCTTTGCCATGCCAAGCCAGCATGCGCCAAGGCCCTGTGAGGAAAGAAACAAATCGGCCTGCTGGTACAGGAAGCCGATATTTTCCAGGTAGCCGTCTTTCTCTTCCGAAGAGATGATGAGGTAATGCGGTGCTTTCACCAGGAACATGCCCTTGGCCCCGCCCGCGCCGGCCAGTTGGTGCTCGGTTTGAATATCCGGGTATAGCCGCTTGGCGTTTTCTAAGAAGGTATCAAGCTGCGCAAGCGTCTCCGCCGGCAGCGGCGTCATGCTGTACTTCCGCACGGATTTGCGCACGGAGATCGCTTCAAAAAGTGTCATTGGATCACCTCCCTCGGTAGGATAGCACGGCTTTGTGTCATTTCCAAGAAGTTTCTGTGACAGGAGGATCAACCGATGCATGTTTTGCACTATTCCCGCCCCGCAAATACCTGGAATGAGGCTTTGCCCATCGGAAACGGGTTCATGGGCGGCATGCTGTTTGGCGGCACGCTGGTGGACAGGTTTCAACTGAACAACGACAGCGTGTGGTCCGGCGGGTATCGCGACAGGGCAAACCCGGATGCGCTGCGCCACCTGCCGGAGATCCGGCGGCTGCTGAGCGAAGGGCATGTTGCGGAGGCGGAAAACCTAGCGCAGCTCGCGCTGACAGGTATGCCGGAAAGCCAGCGTGCATACCAGCCGCTGTGCGATTTGATTTTGCAGCTGGACCGCCATCCCAGGGCGTCGCTGAACTTCATGCGCGACCTGCGCGGCGTGGATATGCGGCGCTACAATGATGTGGAGACGGAAGATTACACCCGCCGCCTATCGCTGGATACAGGGGTGCACGAGGTTTCGTACCGGCTGGATGGCACTGCGATTCGCCGTGAGGCGTTTTTGTCGTATCCTGCGGGGGTGCTGGCCGTGCGCTGCCAGGGGTATCCGCTGCGCGCGCTGCTCCGCCGGGCGCGGCATGCGGGCGCGTGGAAGGTGATCGGCGGGAACACGGTGCTGCTTTCGGGGCGTACGGAGGATGACGGCATCAGGTATGTGGCGGCCCTGCGCGTGACCGGGGAAGGCGCGCGCGTGGTGGGGAACACCTGCCTGACGGGCGCGGACGCGGTGCTGTACTTCACATCCGAAACGGATTTCTACCACAGCGACCCGGAAACGGAGGCGCTGCGTCGGCTGGATGCCGCAGAGCGCGCTGGGTACGAGGCACTGAAGGAAGAGCACATCCGCGATGTTGCCCCGTTGATGGCCCGCTGCGCACTGTCCCTGCCGGAGGACGCTAAGGCCCTCCGCATGCCGCACGATGAAAGGCTGGAGCGCGTTCAGCAGGGCGCGTTTGACGGCGGGCTGATTGCCGATTACTTCGCGTACGGACGCTATCTGCTGATTAGCGCCAGCCGCCCGGGCAGCCTGCCCGCAAACCTGCAGGGCGTGTGGAATGAAGAGTTCCAGCCGCCGTGGGATAGCAAATACACGATCAACATCAACACCGAAATGAATTACTGGCCGACAGAGGTATGCAATCTGCCGGAAATGCACCTGCCGCTGTTTGCCCACCTAAAGCGCATGGAGCCCAGAGGGCGCGCGGTGGCGCTGGAAATGTACGGCGCGAAGCGGGGCTGGATGGCGCACCACAACACCGACATCTGGGGGGATTGCGCCCCGCAGGATAACCACATTTCCGCCTCATTTTGGCAAATGGGCGGCGCGTGGCTCAGCCTGCACATCTATGAGCACTACGCGTTTACGCGTGATACGGGTTTCCTGCGGGAATACTTTCCGATTCTGGAGGGCGCGGCCGCGTTCTTTGCTGAGACGCTTGTCGAGGATGAGAGCGGCTTGCTGACCGTCAGCCCCACCTCTTCGCCTGAGAATACGTTCATTACGGATGGCGGCTGGCACGGCTGCCTCACTACCGGCGCGGCGATGGATGACCAGTGCCTTGCCGCGCTGTTTGATGCGGTGATTGCCTCCGCGGAAGTGCTGGGGCTGGATGCTGCCGAGTATAAACACCTTCGGGCGCGGCTTCGCGGGGTGCAGATGTCGCCCGACGGCTCCATTTTGGAATGGATTAGGCCGTATCAGGAGGCGGAACCCGGTCACCGGCACCTGTCGCACCTGTTCGCGCTGCATCCGGGCTGGCATATCACGGAAGGGGAAGCGGCGGAGTTTGCGGCCGCGCGGCGCACGCTGGAAAGGCGTCTTGCACACGGTGGGGGCCATACGGGCTGGAGCCGCGCGTGGATCATCAACCTGTGGGCAAGGTTGCTGGACGGCGAAAAGGCGGGGGAGAACGTGCGGCAACTGCTGGCAAGCTCCACGCTGCCGAACCTGCTGGATACGCACCCGCCTTTCCAGATTGACGGCAACTTAGGCGGCACGGCGGGCATCGCGGAAATGCTGCTGCAAAGCCATGAGGGATTCCTGCGGCTGCTGCCGGCGCTCCCGGGCGCGTGGACGGATGGGGCTGTGCATGGATTGCGCGCGCGGGGCGGGTACACCGTCAGCATTGTTTGGCGGAGTGGCAAGCTTTTGTGCGCGGAAATTACGGCGGACTGCGCGGGCACAGTCAGCGTGATGGGGTATGGGCAGTTTTCGCACCGTGCAGGAGAAACCATACGCATTGAGCCGCAATAACGCGCTATGCGGCACTTGATTGCAGATGCATATTTTGTAGCCGTATCCGGTCATTTTGTATCTCCCCTGCGGAGTAAACGGCGCGCCGCTGGGAATGCTATCCGTAGCAAATATTGGGGAGGACGCTATGGAAAGCATGATCCGCTGGCTTCCTTGGGGCGGGGAAGCGTTTGAACAAGCCAAAAAAGAACAAAAGCCGGTGTTTTTGCACATCGGCTTTCCAAGTTGCCACTGGTGCCATGTGATGGAGCGCGAATCGTTCCAGGACCCCGACGTGGCGAAGGTACTGAACGAGGCGTATATCTGCATCGATGTGGACCGTGAGAAGCGCCCCGATGTGGATGCGGTGTACATGGCGGCGTGCCAGTCGATGACGGGGCAGGGCGGCTGGCCGCTGACGGCGCTGCTGACGCCGGAGCAGCAGCCTTTTTACATTGCAACCTATCTGCCGAAAGATCAGCTGCTGACTGTGCTGCATGAGGCCGAAGGGCTGTGGATGCGCCGCCGCGACCGCGTGGCCAAGCTTGGCGCGCAGCTGCGCCAGGCGGTGCGCCAGCAGTTTGAGGAAAGCGCGCGCCCGGTGGAGATGACGGAGCGTCACTTTGCCGCCGCCGTGCAGGCGTTTTCCCGCGCATTTGACAAGGAATGGGGCGGCATGGGCATCGCGCCCAAGTTCCCGATGCCGCACACGCTGGTGTACCTGCTGCGCCATCATAAGCTGACTGGGGATGAAACGGCGCTTGCCATGGCGGAGACGACACTGCTGCGCATGTGCGAGGGCGGCATTTTTGACCATGTGGGCGGCGGGTTTATGCGCTATTCCACCGACCGCAAGTGGGAAAAGCCGCATTATGAAAAGATGCTGATGGACAACGCGCTGCTGGTAGAAGCATACACCGAGGCGTATCTGGCGACGGAAACGCCCGTGTACCGCCTTGTGGCGGAGCGGACAATAGAATATATCGCACGCGACATGACGCACCCGGAGGGCGGATTTTTCGCATCCCAGGATGCCGATGCGGAGGGGCTGGAGGGCGCGTATTATTACCTGGCGCGCAAGGAACTGCTGCAGGTGCTCGGCAAGGAGGACGGCCCCGCGTACGCTGCCTACTATGGCATTACCGAGGGCGGCGTACCAATGCGCATCGGATACGAGGGAAGCATCGAAACCCAGCGTATGGCGGCCATGAATGAGAAGCTGCGCGCGTACCGTGCGGAAAGAATGCCATCCGGCCGGGATGACAAGATTCTGACCGCGTGGAATGGGCGGATGATCGCGGCGCTTGCGGACGCATACAGCGCATTTGGTGAGACCAAATACCTGGAGATGGCGCAGCGCGCGGCGCAGTTTGCCGCCGATCAGCTGCAGCGGCCGGACGGAGACCTTGCAATCAGCTGGCAGGAAGGTGTGGCGCAAGGCGAAGGGCTTTTGGATGATTATGCAAACATGGCGCTTGGAGCGCTGGCGCTTTACCGCGCCACGCTGGAGCCGCGTTGGCTGACCTGGGCGGTGGGCCTTGCACGGGAGCTGTTGGAGCGCTTTGAAGACAAGACGCGGGGCGGGTTTTACATGACGGCGCATCAGGGGGAGACGCTGATCGCCCGGCCAAAGGAGACATACGACGGCGCACATCCATCCGGCAACGCGACCGCGCTATCCGTGCTGGTAACGCTGGCGATGCTGGACATTGGCGAGGGATGGGTGGAAGCGGTGGAGAGGCAGTGGGCGTACCTGTCGGGCATTGTGGCCGATGCGCCGGTATCGCACATGGCATCGCTGATGGCCGCGCAGCCGCTGGTCTACCCGGTGACGCTGCTGGAGGCGCATGCCGATGAAGAGGCCAACGAGGCCTTGCTGCAGGAGCTGACCGGGGCATACGCGCCGCTGCTGTATCTCAAGGCGACCAAGCTGACAGGCGGGCGGCCTACCTGGCGCGTATGCAGGGGGACGACGTGCCTGGCCCCGTTTGAAACCATGGAGGATGCGGTGGGGGAGGCGGCCCGGAATTAGAACCTGGGGTTCGCACGGCCAGCCGTGCGGATTGCGGTAGATTAAGCGGTAAGACGCATGGCCGGGCGTGTGAATACAGATTCTTAACCTTCTGTGAGCATGCGCACCGCTTCCGCCGCAAGCAACAGTCCCGCCGTCGCCGTTACATACGCGACGCTGCCGGGGGTTCTGCTGCCGGTGGGAAGCGGCGGTTCCTTGGAATATACAACGCGCAGACTTGCAATGCCGGCATCGCGCGCCAGCTTGCGCACGGCGCGGCACAACGGGCATACGGTGGTGTCGTACAGATCAGCGACCTCGAAGTGGGTGGGATCCAGCTTGTTGCCTGCGCCCATGCAGCTGATCATGGGGATGGAGAGTGCTTGCGCCCGCACGGCCAGGTGCACCTTTGCGGTGACCTGATCAATGGCGTCGATGATGATATCCGGCGCGAAATCGAACAGGCCAAGCTCATCCGCCGGCGCATAGAAAGCGTTTCGAACTTCCACATTGGCGGCAGGGTTGATATCTTGGATGCGCGCGCGCATCACGGCGGCCTTTGGCTGTTCCAGCGTGCTATGCGCCGCCACGGCCTGACGGTTGATGTTACTGACAGCGACAGTATCCCCGTCAATCAGCAAAAATGCGCCGATGCCGCAGCGTGCCAGCGCCTCCGCGCAGTGGCCACCCACGCCGCCCACGCCAAGCAGCGCCACGCGGCTTTGGAATAAACGCGCCATGGCTTTATCATCAAAGAGCAGACGCATCCGCGCAAAGGGATCATCCATACATGCCACCTCCGACCTGGGGAGACTTTGAGGGCATTATAACAGGGGCGGCGCGCCGGGGAAAGTCTTGACATTTTTCCGGCATTGTGATAGTCTGACAAAGCCTTCCCGGCGGATGGCTGTTTATGTGCCCGTAGCTCAGCTGGATAGAGTGACAGACTCCGACTCTGTAGGCCGAAGGTTCGAATCCTTTCGGGCACGCCATGTGAAATCCCTTGAAAACACTAGGTTTTCGAGGGGTTTTGTTTTGCCAAGAAGTGTTAGTTAGTCATGTAATATAACGGCTTACTGGGTTTTTTACTGGGAGTTGCGAGAAAAACTTTTTAGCGAGGTCCGTATCGGCATTTTCTTTCTCTGTTGATAGGTGCGTATAGATCTTCATAGTCACTGCAACGTCGTCATGACCCATCCAAGCTTGGGCGGATTTGAGGGACACACCGGCTTCATAGAGCATGCTGCAGAAGGTGTGGCGGAGGTCATGGCAACGCAAGTTGACGTGCTTCCATACCTTTCTCTGTTCTGGGGTTGCCCATCGCCAACTGGAACCATTTAGTATTTCCTCCAGATAAGTGATGTAGCTTTCAAACGCCCGCTTGAAGGCTGTACTGGTCATATGCCCGCCTGCTTTCGTGCTCAGCACTAGGCCGGTTTGCCCTTCTACGACTTCCGCCAATTGCGGCATGATGGGGATGGATCGCTTCCCGGCCTCTGTTTTTGGATCGCATAGAACTGCTGCGTTGCCTTCATGGTGTATGGCCTCCCGGACAACAAGGGTACCGTTTTCGATATCACGTTCAAGGTCAAGTGCCATCACTTCCCCACGGCGCAAACCGGCGTACAACATGATCATGGCAGCCCGGCCAAAGCGGTGTCCGCGCCATGTTTCTGTGATGAGGTTGCGCAGATCAACAGGAATGGCATCATGTGAGCCACTTTCGCCAACGGGGATTTGCAGCCCCTCGCAGGGGTTGTAGAGAATCATGCGGTTGATGCGGGCTTTTTCAAAGAGGGATTTTAGGGTCATGGACGTTTTTTTGATCGCCGAAGAGGATAGGCCCGCGCGAGTGTTTAGGATTTTCTGCACATCGGAGGCGGTAACATCAACAAGCTTTTTTCTGCCGATTGCCTCTTTGATAATCTCAATGTCGTGGATATAGGTTTTTCTTGTGTTGTGGGAAACGGTGGCTTTATAGGCTGCTAGCCATTCATCCGCCCATTGGCTTACGGTTGTATCTTGCGTATCGATGCGCATGCCGGAATTCAACAACTTTTTGAATTCATCGCGCTTTTTCTTCGCGGCGGCTTGCGTTTGGCCGTAGAATACCTTTCTGGCCTTTTTACCATTGCTGTCTGTGTAAGAAAATTCGAGCTGGTAGAGGCCATCTGGGCGGCGCTTGTAGCGCTCTTCCGGGGCCTTTTCTGGTTGGTGAACTATGGGAAACTGGATGATTTTTTTGGACATGATTTTCACCGCTTTCTTACGTTTGGGTAGGCCAAGTATCTGAGCAGATTCAGAGTATCAACTTTCCCCAGCGTACATATTGCTCTATCGCTTGGTAAACAAAGTTAAGGGTAACGCCCAGGTGATCGGCAAGATCGTAGGGAGATACCCCTTCTTCTGTCCAGCAAGATTTAATTGCGTCTATCAGCTGATCAAATGGTATCAGATCGGTAATGGCTCTTTTCCACGCGCGGTGCTCGCATCGGTCGCATGTTTCAAAAGGCGTATGAAGGTTATAAAAAGCGCCTGAGTCGCAGTGGCCCTTTTCGTGTGCCAGCGCGACTAGACGCTCTGATTCTGCCTCAAAAGCATTTTCATCAAAGAATATGGCACAATCGCCGTCCATTTGCAAGGATTGTGCGGGGCATCTCGCGGCATGTGTTTCCACGTATATGCTGTCCGATTCCTGAATGTTATCCTTTAGCGCTTCATATTTTGTCATGTATTTTACCCTATTATCTGCCCTCCTGCTTCCGACGCAATTCCTGTAGTTCCCTCATTCGGCGGGCATTGCGCAGAAGCTCCGCTTTGTCCTCTTCGTCCAGTTCGCGAACTTCCCCGAACAGGGCGAATTCTAACTCGTCGAGATTGATGTCGTTCGATGGGGTGTTAGCCATGGCCGGAGTAGATGCGTCTGATCTGCCAAGTAAATAGTCAATGGTCACATCAAAAAAATCGGCAAGGGTACCAATCGTGGACATATCCGGGTTTGTTTTCCCGGTTTCCCACTGGCTTATCGCGGTTTGATGCACGCTGATAGCATTCGCAAGTTCAATTTGAGAAAGCCCAGCCTTTTTACGCAGTTCCAGTATCCGGTTCGTAGACATTATGCTCCCCACCCTCCAACTACATAATAATAGTTGTGCTAATGATTTGCAATAGGTTCTGGAAAATAAGAGAAATACTATTACCAAAACCTAATAGCAATGCTATTATAGTAGCAAAGCTATTGAGCGGAGGTGAGATTATTCTGAGCAACTTCGAGAGCATGCGGAAGCGCGCAGGACTGACGCAGCAAGAAAGTGCGCGAAAACTGGGCGTTTCCCAAGGGGCTGTTTCTCAATGGGAAAACGGTAACATAAAACCCCGCGCCGCTATCCTCATCAAGCTTGCTGAACTGTACGACTGTACAATTGACGATTTGCTGGCAGGAACCTCCCGCGAATTGACAGTACCTAAACTGTCCTGACTCACGCGCCAGACCTGAACCTTGATAACTAAAAAGACCGCCGGTGAGCGATAGCCAAACCCTGCCGCACAGGCTAGCCATGCAGATAGCGCGCAACCCGCGCCGAGAGCTGGGGGAAGGCAGACACTTATTATATGAGCGACAGTTGCCAAGAGGAGGTGGGTTATGAGTTTCACTCGTTTGTGGAGACACAAAAAGAAGCCACTGCTGAAAATACAGCAAGATGCCCTGAAAATACTATGCTTAAGGGATTTGCTCGAACAAGTAAACTCTCTTCTAGGCGAGTTTGAAGAAAGATATTCAGGGCATCGATTTATGCTGAGCGAAAGGGAGAATCATAACATTGACGATTGCTGAATGACTTGGAAAACTCTCAGTATTTGATGAGATTCTCCAATTACGCGGCCATCGTTTGATTGCTTGGTTTTTACGTTTAGCAGAACATCGAGCATATCGCCTGCCTTGAATGCGTTGCCCCCCGAATGAACAGAGTTCAGAAATTTGGTGTCAGCAATCTTTGCTGTGATTGTTCTCCCTGCGTAAGTGAATTTCCACGATGCATGTCCTTTTAAGGCAACAGTATGAACAGGTAAGGTGACACGAATGGAGTTTTCAAAATCCTGATCCGAGAACTCGACGAACTCCTGTGGGATCATCATTGCCTGTACGTCTTCGTTTCCATAAGAGTAGGTTCCCTCTGGTGTTGTCAATCTGAGTCCGCCATTCTTATTATGAAGGTATACTGCGTGGGCAAAGGCGCTGATATCTCTGTCAATTTTGGGATCACGAAATACCACATCACTACCGGCAGGTACGACTAGGTGTGACCCGTCCGGGGAGGTTATTTCGATAACGTTTTCACTTTCGTTCTTTACTACATCCTTTGGCTTCTCGCCTTTCAATGCCTTTTTAATATCAAGTATACCCTTAGTAATTGAGATAATAGTCCCAGCACCCTGAATAACCGGAATCAATTGTTGGGCGGCAACAACCATAAGCGATAGATCAACTACGAAACTACCTTTCCGGGTAGCTGTTACTTTTAGCGAATATTCTTTCCCGTTTTCACCTTCTGAAACCAAGCGATCAACTACGGAAGAAAGACTGCTTAAGGATGAACCTAGGATGGCAGCGTTGACATCACTGCTTCCCTCAAAGGCATACGAAAACGACGCACGAGACTCGAAAATTTCATTCATAAGATACCCTCCATTGTCATTTGTGTGTTGAGTCGTTAAACCTACCCATTAGGCAGTTCGTTACAATGCCATAGCGGAAAAAACGCCAATAGTTTTCTATAGCAATGATAACATATCAGTGACCGACAAACAAGCAATTCAAAGGAGGAATACCATGCGTGACAGCGCACTGGAAAAGAATGAAGGACTGATGTCTACGACCGATCTAATGGACTATCTCGGTTGTTCCAGGCGGCAGGCATCCAGGCACATGGACCAGATGGCGACCATCGAAGTGGGGTTCGGCAAAGAAAGGGGGGATAGGCGAGTTTCCAAGGACGAAGTGCGGCGGTATTTTGGCATTGAGGTGCCGTTGCGGTTGGTGAAAGGAAAGCAGTGAGTTGATAAGGAGGTTATCCGATGGAAAACGACAGATTATCACCGTACCTCGAATCAAAGATTGCCCTGTACACCGCCCGTGGCTGGCAGTATGCATCCAACGCAACATGTGATGACCGGGCCGATGTGAACCCGCTCAACAAGGCCATGGCCGCCGTACACGAAGAGCACCCAGACCATGAGGTGACGTACATCCTAGACGACAAAGTTGACATGGACGTGCGGGAGGCGGTAGTGGTGAGGCGGGAAAAGGAACCCGTCAATATGGACGAAACCACCCAGAGAAGATTTGACTACAAACTGAACAGCCCGGCGCAAGTGGCGGATGCCCTTAAACTGCTAGCACGCTACATGAAGATCGCAGACAACGAAAAATGCCGTGCTGTGCTGCGGGCGCTATGTGGCGAAGAATACGAGCAACGCAGAACAGACCGCCACATTGAATTGTTCTGGAACTACATAGTAAGTGCGCTGTACAAGACCATCACCCTACTACGCGAGGATCAAACGGAAGAGCGCTAAACTCTTTCCCGTCTGAGAGCGCCTTGTCCACAGACGTAATACAGAGCGCGCAAATCTTTGACCCGTCAGTAGATTCGCAACCGTTATAAGCTGTGTGCTTGACGCCATCTTCAACCATTGAGTAGTAAGGAACTTTCTTGTGCGAACCATTGCGAGGGCAAACAATCAAAAGTCGGTTAATCTCTACGCCATTCAAGTGCTATACACCCCTTTCGACACAATTCCTTATCGGAGCTTTTGAACGGTGATATGGAGCAGGCTGCCGAAGATAAACCGGCGGAGCGCCCGGCACCGGAAAAGAGCCGAGAGGAACGGAGGGCGGAAGGCAACCTGAACGCGCGGATTCGCGCGGCGGTGTCGGAATCCGAAGCGCGGGTGCGCAAGACATACGAAACGGAATTGGGATCACTGCGGGCGCTGGTGCTGGCATCCGAGGCGGATAAGCTGGTGGCGCAGGGCGAGTTCAAGAGCCGGGAAAGGGCGCTGGAATATCTGACGCTGAAAAGCGGCGCGACCGCAGCGGCGCAGCCGGAAGCGCAACAGCAGCAGCCCCGCGACGAGCATGGGCGGTTTGCAGCGCTGCCGACTGAGGAAACGGCGCTGAAAGCGCATGCGGACATGCTGTTTGGGCAGGCGCAGGAGATTCTGGAGGACGGCGGCCCGGACATGATGGCGCTGTACAAGGCTGATCCGGCGGTGAAGGACGCGGTGAACCGGGGCGTGGATTTTAACACCATCCGGGCGATCTTGCGCGGGAACGCGCCAGCGTCCAGGCGGGCTGCGCCGCAGACGGCCAAAGCGCCGAATCATGGCGTGCCTTCTGCCAAGAGCATTCTGGAGATGACGGACGCGGAGTTTGCCAAGGTGGAAGAGATGATCCGCAAGGGGTACAAACTGAGGGAGTAATAGGGAGGAAGATACATGGCCGTACTTGACAATTTGAACAAGGCAACCTCGCCCGGCGTACAGCCGAGCCAAAAGGAACAGTATTATGTGCGCCAGCTGCTGAAGAACATGAAGCCGGAGCTGGTGCACGGCAGGGACGCGCAGAAGGTGCCGCTGCCTGCGCACAACGGCACGCGCGCGCAGTTCCGGCGCTGGACGCCGTTCCCGGCTATGACCAAGCCGCTGAGCGAGGGCGTGACGCCCAAGGGGCAGGACCTTCGCATGACGGCCTTCACGACGACGATCAAGCCGTACGGCGCGCATGTGGAGCTGACCGACGAGATCAACTGGCAGCTTACGGATAGTGCCGATGAAGGCGTGGCGGTGTTGCTGTCGGATCAGGCTACGCTATCGCTGGATACCCTTGCCAGGGACAGCATGAACGCGGGCATGAACGTGCAGTTCACGAAAGACGCGACTACCTCGCGCGCGCAGGTGACGGCGGCGGACAAGCTGACATACCAGGACATCAAGCGCGCGGTCCGTACATTGAAGCGCAACAACTGCAAGCCGTTTTCGGATGGCTTCTATCACGCGATCGTTCACCCGGACACCGTGTTTGACCTGACCAGCGATCCCATGTGGGTAGACGTAGCGAAGTACCAGGAGAAGGAGAAGACCGAGAAGTACGAACTGGGCAAGATTTACAAGGTACGATTCTTCGAGAGCACGAACGCCAAGATGTTCACCCCGGAGGCCGTGCTGTACGGCGAGGCGGCAAACCTAGCCGTAACGGATGGCAGTTGGAATGCGGAGGCGCGGACGCTGAAAACCGGCGTGACGCTGACGCATGATGATTGCCGGGCGCTGGCCGGTAAGATGGTGAACATCAAGGGTGGCAGTGCGCTGACGCCGATGTGCATCGAATATGTGAATCCAGATGGAACGGTCAAACTGCGGTGGGACCCTGGCGCAACGGTGACGGCTGCCTGGGCGACCGGAGTGACAGTGGAACCGAGCGGTGGCGGCGCGGAGGGCGTGCCGGTGTTTTCCACGCTGGTATATGGGCTTGATTCCTTTGGTGAGGTGGCCTTGGACGGCAGCGGCAAAAACGTGGAGGTCATCGTGAACCCGCCGGGCAGTTCCGGCGCGATGGACCCGCTCAAGCAGCGCGGCACGGTGGCGTGGAAGGTAAAGGGGTTCTGTTCGGTGATTTTGCAGGATGATCATATCGTGCGCATTGAGCACGGTGCGACGGCGTAACTTCATAGCGATATAACGGTATTACGACCAAGGGGGGTGCAGATTTTCTGCGCTTCCCTTTTTTGTGAAGGGAGAATGAATCATGGCGAAGACAAATGGCGCGCAGGCAGGCGAACCTCGGGTGATGGTGTATCTGCCGCTGCTTGAAGAAGATGGCGTGGGCGGAAAAGTGGACCAGACGGAGCATGTGACCGTCACCAACCCCAAGGGCAGCAAGACTTATGTGATTCAGCGCGGGGTGCATGTGGAAGTGCTCGTGCCAGTGTTCGAGCAGTTGCGCAATAAGTTTCCGAACCTGTAAGGGTCCGGCTTACACACTGAGGGGGTGTAGCGCGTGACGTTTCAGGAGATCAAGGAAATGGCACTGTTACAGACGGGGAATGACCGGGATGATCTGGCGGATTTCCTGCCCGCGCTGGATGGGTATGTGAATGATGGGTACGACCAGTTGCTGTATGCGTGGGAGAAGCAGCATGTTGGGGACGATGGGTTTCCGCCGCTGAACGGCAACGATGATGTGCCTTTGCTGCCGGATCGTATACAGGATGCGATTGCCCACTGGGCGACATGGTGCCTATACCGGAACGGGAATCTGCAGAAGCAGCAGCGCGGGATGGTGTTTCGGCAATCGTTCGAGGAAATGGTGGCGCGGCTGTACGCGGAAGGCGGCGCGAAGGGGAAACGGGATCGGTTTATCAATGTGTATCCGTGACGCTTACCGCTCTGCGGCTTTCGGGAATACCCTTTTGAGGATAATGTCGTCCTGCACGGAGACATGCTCTTCAATGTGGCTAACCTTATCGTACATCTGCTGATAGCCGTCGAAGAGGGCATCAAGCTTTTTTCCATGCTCATGTTCGATACGAACAACGGAATCGCTGACTGTTGCAAGCCTTTTATCTACCGATGAAATATCGGCCTTCATGTCAGCAATGCCGGATTCCAGCCGATCAAGGCGTTCATTGGTTTTGCGTTGTTCCGCTTGCATGGCTTCCATGCTGTTTTGCATGGTTTCCAGGATGGAGAGAATCTTTTCTTCGTTGTTCATCAGGGCGGCTCCTTTCAGGAATCAGTAAACCGATTATAGCATGTGCAAAGAGGCTGGGCAATGCGAACACAGAGAAAAAAAGAGGGCGCGGAGCATGGCAAACGTATTGATGGATCGGTATGAGGCGGTACTGCGCATCCCGCAGTTTTTAGGGCTTTTTCAGGATGGCGACAAAATGAATGTGGACGCCGGGTACGCGGCGGAGGCGGTAAATGTGGATACCACGGGCGGCGTGCTGGCCCCGGCGGCAAAGCATCGTGTGCTGGACGCGGCGCTGCCCGGCCCGATCGGTACCCTGATGCGCTTGCACCGCAGATGGCACGCGGCGGAAGATGCGCGGGATGTGCTGGTAGCCTCATCGGGCGGGAAACTGTACTGGATGCTGCCGGACAGTGCGGCATGGCAGGCAATCGGGATGCCGGAGGGCGTGGAGGCGTACGCGCTGGATGCGTGGAGCTGGGCGACATATGAGATGAACCCGGAAGGCTCGGATGCCCCCGTGGACATCCTGCTGCTGTCCAATGCAAAGGACGGCATGGTCTGCGTGCGCGGCGACACCATGACGGCGCAGCAAGTCCCCACACCGAAGAAGTTTGGGGTGATTTCGCGGCACGCGGAGAGGATATGGGGCGGAGCGATTGATGACGACCCGGATATGCTGGTGTATTCCGCGCCTTTTGACCCGTTCAACTGGGAAATCAATGTGGACATCCCGGAAGACGGCGCGGGCGACATCCAACAGCCGTCATGGGACGGGGACAGCTTCACGGCGCTGGTACCGTTTGGTGCGCAGCTGCTGGCGTTCAAGAAAAGCCGGGTATGGCGGATTCTGGGCACTGACCCAGGCCAGTACATCTTCAAGGAACAGTACGGCGGCGGCGCGGTGGCGTGGGATACGGTGGCGGTGGCATTGGACAATGTGCTGCTGCTGGGGATGGACGGGCTGCTGCGGTACAACGGGATGACCGTGGAGCCGTACTACCAGCAGTACGCCAAGGATGTGTTTGGGCGAATGAACCGGGTGACGCTGATCGGTGCCACCGGTTGTTTTTATAAAGAGAAGTATTTCTGCGCGCTACCCTTGGATGGGAGTGCTGTCAATAACGCGGTGCTGGTGGTGAATCTTGCGGAAAGGACTTGGCTGCTTCGGGAAGGCGTGACGGTCAAGGACTTCCTGCCGACGGACGACTCGCTGCTGTTCACGTCGGCGACGGAACCGGGGCGGGTGTTCCGCTGGGGTGAGGACGCGGCGGTATCCGGCGCGGAAAAATGCCGGTGGGTATCACCCTGGCTGGACCTTGGCCGGATGGACTGCAAATGGGGTGGGTTTGCCGTGCGGCTGGCCGTGGCGGCGAAGGCCGCGATACGGCTGACGATCACGATTCGCACAGAGAAGAAGGCAAAGACAAAGGCGTATATCGCCCCGGCCAGCGAAAACCCGAAGGTGAAGCGGCTGGCGTTCGGCGGCAGCGGGCGGCGTTTCCGGTTTGAGATAGAGGCACCCGCCGGTGCGGCGTGGCACCTTATGGGCGGGCTGCAACTGACGGCGGAGAAGGAGGAAGATTGATGGAAAACAAGAGCAATGTCAATCATACCCAGCAATATGAACCACCCAAAACCCCGTCGGACTGGAGCGAAGCGGGCAAAAAGTTCGTTGTGCAGCTGACGGAGATTTTGGACGATATATACCGGCGGTTCGGGCGGCTGCGCCTGGAAGATTTGGCCCCCGGCGTGCGCAAAACGATCAAGGATACGGCGGGGAACGTGCTGGAGATTCGGCAGACGGCGGAAGGGCTGGCGCTGACGGTTACGGACGTGAAAGGCAAGCTGACAGAAATCAAGGTGACGACGGACGGCATACAGGCAGCGGTGGACGGCGGGCGGCTGGTGTTTTCGGGTAGCGGGCTGACGATCCTGAACAGCAACGGCGACGCGGTGTTTCAGCAGGACATGGCTACAGGGGACGTGGTGCTGACCGGGATCATTCGCGCGCTGGGCGGGGTGATCGGCGGGTTTACCATCGGCGAAAATAAGCTGTACAACGGTGAAAGTTTGGTGCTGGACCCTGTGAACGGGATGGTGCGGATGGGCGATTTCACGCTGACAGATGATGCCGAGTATGGACCGCTGGCGTCTGCGGTGGGCGGGCTGCGGCTGGCGATTGGTCGAGCAATTTATATGGTGCTGGCCGAGGGGCGGATCGACGCGATGTTTCCACTGACGGCACTGTACGGGCTGTTTGTGGACCCCAACGTGACGACCAGCCAGGCCCCCAACGCGTACATTGATCCGGTGACAGGCCAGTTCAAGCGGTCGACCTCCGGCGGCGGAACCCCGGGCACCAGTTTGGGCGCATCCATGAACACGCACGGAAACAGCTTCACGGTGGGGAACGGCGTGTGGATCACGGCGGACGTAAGCGGAGGTACCGCGCCGTACAGCTATGCATACGCGGTATCGGTCGGAGGCGGGGGTTATTCGGCCATCGCTGGCAGCGCGGCGTCGGTGACATACTATCCGCAAAACGCGGGATCGTACCGGTTCCGGCTGATCGTATCCGACAGCGCGGGCAACAGCACCACGATATACAGCGACCTGATTTCTGTGACGCAGGCGCAATCCTCGCTTTCCGTGAGCGTGAGCGCGGACCGGAGCAACCTGACCCCGCCGGGGATGGTGACATGGAGTGTTGCTATTATGGGCGGTAGCGGTGACTATGCGTGCACCATCACGGTGTACCGCGACGGGAACTATGTGGATCACGGCGAGGGTACCCGGATGGGCGTGTACATCACGCAGCCGGGGACGTACTATGCGTCTGCGGCGGTGACGGATTTGGGTGGCAGTGAGGCAAAGCAGGCGCAGGGCGGAACAGTGGTGGTGGGCAGCTTGGTGCAGTACGCAAGGACCACCGGCACCAACGTCATCATGCGCAGCGGGCCGGGAACCGGGTATGGCGAAGTGACGCGGGTACCGGCGAGCGGCACGCAGGTGCAGGTTACGGGATCGCTCACCAGCGGTTTTTATCCGGTGTACTGGAACGGGCATTCAGGATATATGAGCGCGCAATATTTGCAGCTGATTTAATGCTTGGCATGAGATAGGGATTCCGTCCGGAATCCCTTTTTGCTTTGAAAGGTGTGATTCTATGTGGCAAGTTGATCTGCTGTTTGTCCAGCAGGACACCCCGCGTGAGATCGCGATTGCGGGTGAGGGAAACGCGACGCGGGTATCGGTGGACGTGCGGCGGGTGCTGGAGAAGTGGCCTGATGCGGTGTTTTCCCTTTCCATCCTGCGCGCGGATGGAGCGCCGTACATCGCGGCGGTGGGGATGGTGCCGGACAACATCGGGAAGGTGCATTACCTGTTGACGCCTGCGGATGTTTCTTTGACTGGAGCGCTGCGGATGGAGATGGACGCGGTGGAAAGGGATGTGCGCGTGATCAGCTGCCAGTACACTTTCTGGGTGCTGGAAAGTATGGGCGACGCAAACCCGCTCCTGCCGCCATCGCCAGAAGTGACCTGGGTGGACGATGTGAAACAGGCGGCTGCGATCGTGGACGATAGGAACCACATCGATGTAACGCTAAAGGATGTTGAGACGGTATCCGGCAAGCTTGACTCTGTGGGACGGTTTGTGCAAGCGGTGCGCGAAGTTATCGATGAAGGCAAGTGGATATGGTAATATGATCTCACCGATAAACGCCCGTCATGCACAGCAATCACCCGCTCGGACATATCCAACATGAACCGGTTTCGGGTGGGAAAGCATTCCGGCGGGTAGAAAGTCAGAAAGGGTCACCGCTATGGTGACCCTTTCTGTGCAGTAAAACATCAACTGGCTTCCAAAGATTCGCCTGCCTCCAGCCTATCTACCAGGGTTGCTTTTCAAAAAATCGCGATCTGTAAACACTTTGTTCACTTCACCGGTTTTTGCATCGAGCCATACCTCATAATAGGGAATTGGCGCTTTTTTTGAGCCTTTAGCCCTTGAGTCGAAACGAATCCGCCATTCGTGGTCCCCGTCGCGTTCGTTCCCGAAAAATTCGAAGAAGTAGACGCACTCTCGCTCCCACCATACGCGGCCGTCGTCAAATGCGCCCTCACCAAACTCCGCCTTTACAGCTTCTATCGCTAATTCATTGGCCTTTTCTAGCGAGATATCGCCTTCGCCGGGCAATCCATTGAGCGGCATGTGATAGGGGTTATCCACTTGTGCAAGAAGATATTCCACAAATGGCTTCTCAAACTCATGGCGCTCCTCAATTGACCAGAAATCGATGTGTCCGTCTTTCAGTTGTTTTTCATGAGAGGCTTTCATCAAATCTTTCTCAGTCATTTGTGGCGTTGTGCCTTCACCTGCAAAGGCGGCAAGTTGCGTTGTCATCATCAGAAAAACAACTGTAATGCAGCAGAGAAAAGTCTTCATTATCAATTCACTCCTTAACAAATTTGGTATAATGCGCGATTTCCTTACCTGCCCGGGTTATTCTCCAGAAAGTCAGTATCTGTGAAAGCCTTGGTAACCTCCCCGGTCTTGGCATCGATCCAAACTTCGTAGTGCCAGATGGGATCTTGCTTGGATTCCGCCGCCCTTGAGTAGAAAGCAAACCGCCACTCTCGATCGCCGTCACGTTCGTTCCCAAAGTAGACGAAAAAGTACACGCTCTCTTTCTCGCCCCACACGCGCCCATCGTCAAATGCGTTATCGCCAAATTCCTGCTTCACCGCGTTCACGGCGATTTCCCGCGCCTCATCCTGCTGCACGTCGCTTTCATCGGGGAGGCCGTTGAGGGGCATGTGATAGGGGTTGTCGGCCTCTGCAAGCAGGGAATCGACATACGGTTGTTCAAAAGCATAGCGCTCTTCAATCGTCCAGAAATCGATGTGGCCGTCTTGCAGCTGCTTTTCGTGGGATGCTTTCATCAAGTCCAGCATCGTTGCTGCCAGTGCCACCGCGGCTATGCAGACGAGCACCAGGGCAAACACCAGCCCCCAAGAGACTTTCTTTTTCTGTATCTTTTCCTCCTGTACACTTTGCGCAACAGCCATCATCAGGTCATACGACCGCTTCGGCATGGGCGCGAATTTTTGCCAGTCTTCACGCTTCATAATGCTGCGCCTCCATTTCGCCTAAATCTTTTCGCAGCTTTTGCCGCGCCGAGTACAATCGGTTTCTAATGGTTACAACGGGAACGCGCAACATGGACGCGATTTCCTTGGCAGAATACCCCTCAACATAATGCAGGACCACAGGAAGCCGCAGCGATTCGGGAAGCTTGTCCAGCGCGGCATGCAGATCAAGATTGGGGCCCCCGCTGTGGGTATCATCGGCCACCTCTGCCATAAGGGCATACTTGGCCTGCTTTCGGTACACGTTATGGCACTCGTTGATGATGATGCGTGTCATCCAGGTGGTAAAGAACTTTTCGTCGCGGAGCTTGTGCCGCGATGCCCATGCTTTGAGAATCCCTTCCTGGAGGGCATCGTTGCAGTCCTCCTCATTGCGCAGGATGGAGCGCGCAACGCGAAACATGGTCTGGCTCCTTTGGTCGACGAGCGCAACAAAGGTTTGCTTGTCTATCAAGATGGTTACCTCCGGCCTGTTCTTTGCCCCTGCTGACAGCGCTTTTCGTAATGCATTACACTGATTAGACGGGGTGAGGCGGGGAAATTACTAACCTGCTTTCTTAAAAGTTTGCAGGATGTGGGTTTGCATGTAAAAAAGTGAAGTCCTCGGCGATGTTTGCTCTGCTTTGCCCACCCACGCACCCGGTATTCCGTTACCCCCAACCCCACTAACATCTCCACCAGCGCTTCCATCCGGACCGTATTGCCCGCGCGTGCATACCCGGCGAGCACCGGCCTAGAGCATTTTGCGAAAACATTCGGA
>JAVBPC010000062.1:0-44880 GCA_031549905.1 Eubacteriales bacterium | reverse complement strand
CCCGAGTGTGCTTGGCTTTCGGACAAGCAACAGGGGGAATCCCTTGATAAGTGGTCAATGTAGCAAAGTACCAAAAGGTCGCAGAACCCACGTTTTGCAAGATATAGCGTACCGTCATTCATTTCGCCACAACATGTTGTGTTCCCATTTTCCCCAATAGTGGGCAAATAGTGGGCGTTTTTAGTAGCAACTTTGGCCTCTCAGTGCAATATGCAATAAAAACCCCCTGAAAACGGCCGTTTTCAGGGGGTTTTTTGGTCGAGGTGACAGGAGTTGTACCTGCGACCTTTTGGTCCCGAACGAAGTTTAAAAACTGGAAAAAACGTTGATGAATAACGCTAGACTAATCATTGCTGACTTGCATGTGACTTGCACCGCCCAAAAAGCTATTAAGCTTTCCCATTGCCTTTCTTTTATGCTTTGCGTCGAGGTGCGTATATATCTGAATTGTAGTTTTGGCATCAACATGTCCGAGTTGAGCCATGGCCTCGTTAATGTCATATCCAGCAAAATATAACATCGTTGCGTAGGTGTGCCGTAACCAATGAGGCGTAATTTTGGCTATTACGAATGGCACACCCTTTGGATCAAACTTGCTCTTTGGACGCGCTGCGAAAGCATTGAAATTGCCATACTTTATATTCAGGTCTTGCAAATAGCTTTCCCACATACGATTCCACGATGATTCCGTGTGCATTTTACCATCTACGGTAATACATACATAGATACTTTCCCTTGGTTCAGCTTTCAGAAAATCAACTAACCGCTGGGGTATATCTATAGTGCGTAGGCTAAAGTCTGTCTTTGCTGTTTCTTTAACCACAAACTGACCTTTTATTACTTCGGTGGCTTTGTTGATGCTAATTGTGTGATTCGCTAAATCAATGTCATTCCAAGTAAGCGGGATCAACTCGCCTCTTCGTAATCCTGCGTACATCATAATCATAGCAGCCCGTTTTGCTCTGTGGTCTGTCTCAAGTATCCATTGTTGTTCTTCCTCTGATAATGCCCGCCGCTTTTGACCAGCAGCGGTCGAGGGGATTCTGATAGCGGAGGCCGGGTTGTATTCCATAACACGATTTTCAATGGCAAGGGAAAAGATCTGAATAGCTGTGCTTTTGATGGATTCCAGCGTTTTCTTTGATGTGGGTTTCCCAGTATGTTCATTGTGCTCGGACAGACGGTTAATCACCTCCTGCACATCCGCTACCATCAACTTCGATATAGGAGAATCTTTGAGCCGAGTGTTCAGATGTTTGGTGGCACACTCATACGCGCGGTATTGCCCATTGCTCACTTCTTTTTTCTTGAAGCGCAGCCACCGTTCCGCCCAATCACCGAACGTATCATGCATCGCGCTAATATCAATACCCTTGCGCTTTGCCAGCTTTACCTGGAGCGCCTTTTCGTCGGCTTCTTTTTGCGTGTTGCCGTATACGGTTTTGTATTTTCGCTTGTTTTCTTCATCGCGGCCCAGATAAACCTGCACGGCAATACGGCCATCAGCCCTTGTCACATTCTTCGTTCTTGCCATTGGTATCCTCCTTAATGGTGGGTCGGCACGGAAGCCAGTGTTGAGTTGTTTGATGCCAGTACATTAACTGCCAAGACTGGGTGATTTTGGGCGACATGTGTGGTAGAATATTCACACAAGGGTACCCTCTTAACGTTTCAAAAAAAGTGCTTACAAAAGTAGGTGTTTCACAACGTTTGACACACGAACAGACGTGTGTTATAATTTGCGCAAACATCTGTTTGCGTTGGAGGTGACGGACGGTGCCCCAACCTGTAGTTTATGCTACTGTGGTACATAAGAGGAATCCCTGTGCCCTTCTTAAGCCAATCGACAGACTATATATCAAGGCGGTGCATCTGCCATACCGAGGTATATATTCGCGATCCAGACGTTTACTCTATATCAATCTTGCATCGACAAACAGCCGATATAGACTAACCCCCTAGAAGTAATAAGAGCCTTCATCAATCACCGGATGAGGGCTTTTTACTTTCTAGGGCGGGATTGTAGCCATACTGTTCTACCACAACCCGATCAACCTCTGCCAAGAGTTCTTCACCGCTCGCCTGTTCCCAGTCAATATCTTCGGGTCTCTGCATTTGCTTAACACGCCGAAATTCTGCATCTAGCAGTAAGTCAATAATATTTTTTCCGTGTTCATCCAGTGCGCGGTGTTTTAAGATCATTTGGTGTTCCGCATCCGTTGGTGCAAAATCGCACTCAGCGGCGCTCATCTCATCTTGCCAGAGATAATTTGCATCAACACCATATAACTGTATCATCTGGTTAATCTTAGCAACATCAGGGTCACTTGTACCAAGCTCATATCCAGATACAGTAGATTTTGATGATCCGAGCAGTTTGCCGGCTTGTTCTTGCGTCAAGCCTCTTTGCTTCCGCGCTTCGCGAAGTCTATCATTAAATGCCATAAGGCACCTCCTTACTGAGAGTATATCCGCAATAACGGAACTAGTCAATAGGAAAATACGAGAATATCGGAATTCGTGTGATAAGACACTTGACAACGACGATAATATGGTATATTATTGGTATACGACGATTATATCGTACATTAGGAAGGAGGCTTGTATTTGGATATAGGCGAAACAAATTATCCGCTCTCCAAGAACATCCGCACAATTATGAAACAGAGAGGCTTACAACAAGCGGCTGTCGCCCGAAAGGCTCAGATAAAGGCGATTGTCCTCAATCTCATGCTGAAAGACAAGCGAGTAATAAAGGGAGCAGATGTTTTCGCTATAGCTACCGCTTTAGAAGTAACCCCTAACGATCTTTTCGCTTGTCCCCCCCGTAATGAACCTACTTGATCAGTAAGAACAAACCAACCCAACACAACCATGAAAGGAGACTACTATGGCAGTAAAATCCATCACTAGCTGGGATGACGTACCTGTTGTAATGGACTTGGTAATGGCCGGTAGGATCGTCGGCCTAACCCCTGAGAGGTTAAGACTTCTAAGCCGTAATGGCGAGTTTCCAGCGACAAGAGCCGGTGTTGAATGGCGCGTGGAAAAAGACGAACTGATTGAGTACATACGCCTTCGCAGGAACGATTACCAAAGACTGGCACAACCGACATCTGCGTGATATGACCGGTAGTCTTATAAGGAGGTTATCCGATGGAAAACGACAGATTATCACCGTACCTCGAATCAAAGCTCGCCCTGTACACCGCCCATGGCTGGCAATATGCAGCCAACGCAACATGTGATGACCGGGCAGACGTGAACCCGCTCAACAAGGCCATGACCGCCGTCCACGAAGAGCACCCAGACCATGAGGTGGCGTACATCCTAGACGACAAAGTGGATATGGACGTGCGGGAGGCGGTGGTGGTGAGGCGGGAAAAAGCGAAGCATATCGGCCAAGCATAGAAAGGAGACATGCTATGAACATCGCACAAAGCATCGGCCTTGGAATGACCCTTGCAAGTTCAGTAATAATGCTGGTCGCTCATCTCGTTGACAGACGATTCTGCACGGAACTGACGCAGCGAATATGGGAGCAGCAAGCTATGTGTAGTTCATCGATTATCCCGGCGGGGCTTACGATCTTTTTGCTGGGATTCCTTTTTTAGCGAGCACCATGAATCCTGGAGCTCTTTACGCAGCGCTTCTGCTAACCGTTGCGTACTACTGCATGCAACGTAGTGGGGATGTTCATATTCTGTGAAGCCATTGACCTGTGCCATTACTGCATCAAGTTCGTAAGCAGTTTCCTTGGAAAGGAAGACACGGACACGCTGGGAGTGCTTTTGAAGGGCTGAAACGCTTGACACTTGCACGGGTGGAAAACAAATACCAGCGATGCTTTCAAGTAATTCTAAAAAAGCTGCCCTTTTTGCTTCATATTCGAGTTCGAGGAACTTCATCTGAAGTTCATGACTTTGCTCAGAGCGCTGCATGATGAAGTCAACAACGCACTTAACTAGACCGGGTATAGAGGCGGCAGCAGCACCGATAATGATTCCCAACAATGTTGGCTCCACAGAGTTCACATCCAATCGTTTTGCTTTATTTTAACAAGAAAGGCAGGGGAACAAAAAGAAGAACTTCAAGAAAAATTGCCTAACCCGTGCAATCGACCAGTTCCTTGAAAGCTAGGAAGTAACGAAAGGAAAAATGTATGGCCGGAATCCATATTGACGACACATACACCATTAAAGCAGACGAAAACCAATACATCCTGGTCGAGCGGCGCATCTACCTGGAAGGCAAAAACGCCGGGACCGTGTACGAAGTAGCGCTGAAATATTGTAGGACCGTCTCAGACGCTCTACAGGCGCTTATCAGGCTGGCGCAAAGGAAAAAGGTCATGACAGAAGCCATGACGCTCCACGAAGCCGCCAGAGCATTCCACGAAATTGAGCACCGGTATCTGAAACTATTGCGTGAGGGGGATAGAAGCGATGCATAGTTTGCGTGATCGAATCCGATGGCTGTTATGCAAACACGCCTACAAAAAGGTCTGTAGCATAACGACGACACATGACGGCATCACAAGCACGCTGTATAGATGCCCCAAATGTGGCCGATCCAAAGAGCAGCATATAAAAGCGGCCCGCCAGCGCGGCAACGCTGAACGGGCCTGATACCAAATAACCCATACCCAGCTTACCACAATACAGGAGGTAAAATCAATGGAATCCTATTTGCTGGACGATCCGCAGGCCGAAGAGAGATTCATCATTGACAACGATGGTGCGGCAGACTGGGCTGTGCGCCGCATCCTGTCAGCACGTCGCAACCGCGATAAGCTTATCGCCCACCACAAAGAACAGATAGAGCAGGCGGGCGTGGAATGTGAGCGGGTCGAAGGTTTTTTCGGCCCACTTCTCCAGATGTATTTTGAGACGCTGCCGCTGCACGACACGAAAACCCAAAGCAGTTACAAAATGGCGAGCGGCAAGCTGCTGCTGACAAAGCCCAAGCCGGAGTACAAGCCGGACAATGAGCAGTTCGTCCAGTGGCTGGAAGCCAATGGATATGCGGATTTTGTGCAGACGGTGAAAAAGGCGGCGTGGGGTGAGTTCAAAAAGCAAACCGCACTGTCTGGTCTAGATGTGATCGACACCACCACGGGCGAGGTAGTGCAGGGTGTGAAGGTGGAGATGCGACCCGCCGAGTTTACCGTGAAGGAGGCGTAATATGGAAAACATGGCGCTATGGAAGCAGTGGAAAGGCGTACCCGCTGAGGCACAGAAGCCCATCAAAGGCGGGCGGCTGAACGGGTTCACGGACATCAACCCGGTGTGGCGCATGCGCGTGCTGACGGAGAACTTCGGGCCATGCGGGGTTGGCTGGATGTATACGCTGGACAAGCAGTGGTCGGAGCCAATGGGCGACGAGGTGCTGTGCTTCGCGCAAATCAGCCTGTATTATAAGGTTGGCGATGAATGGTCAAAACCCGTGATCGGCACGGGCGGCAGCAAATTGCTAACCAAAGAAAGCGGCGGCGTGCGCCCGTCAGATGAAGGGTACAAGATGGCGATGACAGATGCGCTGTCCGTCGCGTGTAAGGCTCTGGGCATAGGAGCGGATGTGTACTGGCAGCGCGGAGAATCGAAATATGAAACGCCCGCTGCACCAAGCAAGCCTTCCATACCCGGCAAGCTATCACAAGCCAAAATGCCCACGACCGACAAATCAACCGAAGCATTAGCGAAAGAGGCGGAACGTAAAGCGCGCTTCAACGACTTCAAAAAGCTAAACGGGCTGGACAATGAACGGCTAAGCGCTTTGCGCGCCAAGCTGATTGTGAATGGGCGTGTAACCGAAGTGCCAACAACACAGATGACGGACGCGGAGTTTGAAACCTTCTTGCGCGAAATGGCCCAAGAGATTGGAGCATAGCGATGGAAATCCTGGACGGTAAAATCGTGGACATGGGGCCCAAAGGTCTTACCGTGCTGGTGCCGATCACAAACTGGGAGCGTGTTTGCCTGCGCCGCTACGATGCGGTGCAGGTGGGCCTCCCGGACGGCAGGACGATCAGCCCGGAGCAGCGCAAAAAAGCGCATGCGTGCATAGGTGAGATCGCGGAATGGGTGGGCGACACGCCGGAGTATATCAAGCGCCTGATGAAGCTGGAGTTCATCACCATACGTCTGCAAGCGTTGGAGAAGGAGATATTCTCGCTCTCGGATTGTGATGTGACCACGGCGCGGGAGTTCATAAGCTACCTGATTGACTTTATGGTGGAACACGGGGTTCCCTCCAAGATACCGCTGTACGAGTTGTGCGAGGACATAGAGCGGTATGTATACGTTTGCCTGATGCACAAGCAATGCGCGGTATGCGGGGCGCAAAGGGTTGATCTGCACCACTTTGACCAGATCGGCATGGGACGGAACCGCGATGATGTAATGCAGATTGGGATGCGGGTGATCAGCCTGTGCCGGAGCTGCCACGGGAAAGCACACGACAAGGGCAAGGCGTGGCTTACGGAGGATTTGCACCTGACGCCCATCCCGATGACGGATGAAATCGCAAAGAAATACAAGCTGACGAAGAAGAACAGGGGGTTAGCATGAACAAGATTTTCTTGATCGGCAATTTGACCAAGGACCCGGAGCTGAGGGTAACGCAAAGCGGGGCGCAGGTCTGTTCGTTTGGTCTGGCGGTGAACCGCCGTAAAAAGGTGGATGGCCAGCCGGATGCCGATTTTTTCACAATTACTGCGTGGCGTCAATTGGCCGAACATTGCGCGCAGTATCTTGCCAAAGGGCGAAAGGTTTGCGTGACGGGCGCGGTGCAGCTGCGCACATACGAAGATCGGGACGGGGTGAAGCGGAGTTGCATAGATGTTCAGGCGGATGACGTGGAGTTCTTGCCGTCGGCGCAGGCGCAAGGTGAAATGCGTGCGATGCCTGCCACGCAAGCAAGTGTTATGCCGCGACCTGTATCATCACCCGCGCTGTCAGCGCACAGCGGATTCACGCAGGTTGACGAAGACGAGTTGCCGTTCTGACAGGGAGGGATAAAAATGGCCTGGATTGAGGTTCATCAAAGCCTGCCATCGCATCGGAAAACACGAAAACTAGCCCGGTTGCTTGGCTTCAAGCTGCCGGGGGGTATCCCCCAAGTAGTGGGTCATCTGGTGATGCTATGGCTGTGGTGCGTGGACAATGCCACCGATGGGTTGCTTTGCGATATTGATGCACAGGACGTTGCGGACGCTGCCGGGTGGAGCCGTTCGCCGGATTTGTTTATGCAGGCGCTAGGGGAAGCGGGCTACTTAGATAGTGATGGTCGCATACATGATTGGGATGACTATTTTAAGAGGATCGCCACCAAAGCAGATGCGAGAAAAACCGGCAACCGAGAAAGACAGCAGCGATACCGAGATAGGATAAAGCGTGACGATGCGCTATGCAATAGCGTTACGCCTGATGACAGTAGCGATGACGATAACGATACCGTAACGCAGGACGACAACGTTACATCACGCGTTACGCTCGTTACGCATAACGGTGCTACCGTACCTAACCTAACCGTACCTAGTATAACCCCTATAGTCCCCTGTGACGGCGACGCTGCCGCATCGCCTCGACCGCGCGACGAATCAGCGGAGCTTTTCGGGGTGTTCTGGGAGAGATACCCGCGCAAGACGGCCAAGGCAAACGCGCTCAAGGCGTGGCGCAAGATCAAGCCCGACAAAGCCCTGGCGCAGACAATCCTCCTGGCTGTTCGTGAGCAGGCTAAATCCCCACAATGGCAGCGGGACGATGGGCAATACATCCCTCACGCGGCAACGTGGCTCAATGCTAGGCGCTGGGAGGACGAGACGACGGCGGCAAACGTTTCACAGACAGATGCCACAGCAGACAACCCCTACAAACAAAACTTGTTTTGAGGCGGTGAAATATGCGAAACGCATTTTATGACCTGGACGCCGAACTGTCGGTGGTCGGTGCGATGCTGCAAGACCCAGGGACGCTGCAAAACTGCGGGCTGCTGACCCGTGATGATTTCCAGCACCCGGAGCTGGGCGCGGCATACGCGGCAATCCTGGCGCTGACGGTACGGCATGAGCCGGTGGACCTGATCACCGTGGACAACCAGCTGACCCGCGACCTGGGCGAACACAGGCCGGAGGGGATCACGCAATTGCTGGTGAAGGCCATGCAGCACACGCCTAGCACGGCCAATATCAGGGCGTACATCGAGATTGTGCGGGATCGGAGCAACCGGCGGAGGCTTTCTCGGCTTGGCACAGATATTGCGCGGATGGCGCAGGACGAAACGGTGGACGTGGCGCAGGCCGTGGACAGCACCCGGCAGGGGCTGCGGGCACTGGATCATGGGAAGACGGACTGGGAGCCAATCAGCCAGACGATCATGGAAACCTATGAGGCCCTGAACCGGCGGATGTCCGGGCAGGACAAGCCCATCACATCTGGCATCGCCACGCTGGACCGCGCGTTTTATGGGTTCGTGCCCGGCGAGGTGACGGTGATCGGGGCGCGGCCCGGCGTGGGCAAATCAGCTTTTGCGGGCGCAATCGCGGTGAACGCGGCAAAGCAGGGCGCAAAGGTGGGCATCGTATCGCTGGAAATGAGCCGGATACAGTACGGGCAGCGGCTGCTGGCGCGCAGTGCCTTGGTGGATTCGCAGCTGATCCGAAAGGCAGAGCTGGACGAGGAAAACCTGATGCGGGTAGTCCAGGCTATGGGCGATGTATCAGCGCTGCCGATGGAGTTTATGTTCAACTGCCGCACCCTGGAAGCGTTGAGCACGGCCATTCAACGGCGGGTGGATGAGCATCGGCTGGACATGGTGATCATCGACTATTTGCAGCTGCTGCGGACGGAACGCAAATGCAAAAGCGATTATGAGCGGGTGACGTATATCAGCCAATCACTCAAAGAGTTGGCCGTCATGCTGGAGATACCGATCATCGCGCTGGCGCAGCTTTCCAGGGCGAACCAGGGACGGGCGGACAAGCGGCCCGTGCTGTCAGACCTGCGGGATTCAGGTTCCATCGAACAGGACGCGGACAACGTGATCTTTCTGCACAGGCCAGAGGACCCGACGGAGAAAGGGGTCAACAAGCAGGACCGGGAGGCGTTTCAGGCATACATCAGCAAGGGATACCATTACATTTACATAAGCATAGAGAAGCAGCGGCAGGGGCAGATCGGGGAGGGGAACCTGCTGTTTGACCCGCGCCTTATGACTTACATCGGCATCAAGAGAGGGGCGGCGTGATGATCGGCGAGATGATTTATCAGGCCCGCACGGCACTGGGAATGAGCAAGGCGACACTTGAGCGGGAGGTTAAAGCGTCCAGGGGCGTTGTCGGCAAATGGGAACGGGACACAGCGGTGCCAAGCAGGGCGATGGCGTTACGGGTTGCAAAAGTGCTGGGGTTGAATGCGCGTACGTTTTTGCTGGTCTGCCTCATGGAGCGTGCGCAGCAGGCCGAAGAGCGCAGGCAGGCCAAGGCCGAGAAATGGGCCATTGTGCTGTGCGGGGAGTGTTCGAGCTGGACGCCGGAGGCGCAGCGGGATGAAGATGCGCGCTTGTTCGGGCTGTGCAAAGTGATGGGCACGCGCACGGATCGTTGCGCCACCTGTTCCACGGGGCATGCTGCGGAGGTGTGTTGATGGGCAAAATGAGCCGGGATAAGGGGGCACGGGGCGAGCGGGAGTTTGCGGCGGAATGCCGGGCGCACGGGTATCAGGTGACGCGCACCGCACAGCACGCGGGTAAAAATGGCGGAGAGCCGGACGTGAAAGGCTTGCCCGGCCTGCATGTGGAGATCAAGCGGACGGAGGCGCTGCGGCTATACGAGGCGATGACGCAAGCGGTACGGGACGCGAAGCCGGGGCTGCTGCCCATCGTGGCGCACCGGCGGAACAACGCGGGGTGGCTGATCGTGATGCGGATGGAGGACTGGGCCAATCTGTACCGCGAATGGGAGGCAGGGCGAGCATGAGCGAGTGGACGCCATTAAGCAAGTCAGGGCCGCCGGAGGCCCAGGAGGTTATAAGCCATAGACCGTACCTGTGCACATGCCAGGACGGCAAAGTGCGGGTGCTGCATATGCGGGAGCGGTTGCAGCAAGGGGTGCGCAAGCGGGATTGGGCCGACGATAGGGGTTGCCTGTGCGGCGCGCCTATTGCCTGGATGGAGGTACCAGCGGCGTACGCTGTGACGTCTGCACCGGCACCGCCACCAGCAAAGCCAAGGGGTAGGGCCAAGGAAACGTCGGCAGAGAGCATGCGCCGATATTTCGGGATAGAGGGGTGATTGAGTGCGTCAAATCGACGTGGACATGCATTTGGCGGAATACCGGATCAAGTCAAGCCAGCGCGACCAGTTGCAGGCGGAAATCACCTGGATGGAGGCATCGTTGCAGGAGTTGGAGGACGAAGGAGCCGGGCCGATGCTGCGCGCGGTTGTGCCGGATGGCATGCCACATGCCAGCGGATACGGCGACCCTACGGCACGGTACGGCATGATGCTGACAGATGCCAAGGATTTGAAGGCGTATCAGGAGTTGTCGGCAGCACTGCGGGAGGCGCGGAAGGAATACGCCAAGTTGCAGTATGAGTGCCGGATTGTGGACGCTTGGCTGGCCGGGCTGACAGAAAAACATCGCATCGTGATCAAGGGCAAGGTGATCGGCGGGCAGACATGGCGGGAGGTTGGGGAGGCGCTGGCGAGGCAGACCGGCAAAAAGAATTATTCCCGCGAGGGGATGCGGCGATTGTGCGCTGTTGCCTGCGAAAACCTGTACGCTATCGCTGGGTGTAACCTGAAAAAAACCACAAAGTTGGCATAAAGTTGTAGGGTAGTTGCCCTTGACATGCATGTTATACTAAAATTGGGGATGGGGTGGCGAGAAGCTGCCCCGTCTTGCTTATGTGATCATGTAAGCCGAATAGGCCGGGTTGTGCGGGAGCGAACGACAGCCGAACGCTGACAACATGCAAGAGCGCTGACCTTGACACAACCCGGCAGCAGGGCCACCCGTTGGGGTGGTTTTTTTCATGCACACAATTTGGTCCGTCGCGCAAACTCCTGTGTAGGCACGAGACGCGGCAGGGTGCAAAAGCGTAGCCACTGGGACGCTGGTGGAATTGGCGCACCTGGGAGGAAAGGGGCTAAAAAGTTAATCAGCCCTCGCGAGTAAGCCGCCCAATATCCGGGCGAAGCCGAAAGCGAGGGCCAATACATGACCACGCGGAAAGGGGGTTATGGCATCAAGACTGTCAAGTGTGATCTGGCGCGTGACCTGGATCATGTGAACCTGCATGGCCTTGCCGATTTGCATATTGGCGATGCAAACTGCAACGAAGCACTGATACGGCGCAGGGTGCAGGCGGTTGCCGATGATCCCCATGGCTATATCATCCTCAACGGTGATTTGCTCAACACGGCAACGCGGCAATCACCGTCGGATATTTTCACGGAGCGGATGACGCCCACGGAACAGCTTGTGCATGCAAGGGATTTGTTTGCGCCGGTGAAGGACCGTATCGTGGCAATCACAAGCGGGAATCACGAAAACAGGGCTTGGCGCAGCGATGGCGTTGACCTTACGCGGCTGCTGGCTATTGAGTTGGGCATTGAAGATGCTTACGCACCGGAGGGCGTGCTGGTGTTCCTGCGGTTCGGCGCAATGAGCAAGAATGACAAGGACGGCAGCGGGCAGACCCGCATGATATGCTACACGATCTATGCAACGCACGGTTCAGGTGGCGGGCGCAAAGAAGGCGCAAAGGCAAACCGGCTGGCCGATCTGGACGAAATCGTGGATGCTGATATATACCTGCACTCGCATACGCACATGCCGATGATCACGAAACGCCCGTATTACCGGACAAACCAGAGTGCCAGCACTGCGTCAGCGGTTGAACGGCTGTATGTCAATACCGGGGCGACGCTGACATACGGCGGGTATGCGCAAGCATCCGGGTTCAAGCCTGCCAGCATGGAAACGCCGGTGATATGGCTATCCGGCGTGCGCAAGCAGGCGATGGCAAAATTATAGCAGGCATCCAAGCGGACAGCCTGCTTTACACATACAGCAATTTGGTTTTAGGAGTTGACCAGCTTGTAGAACGTGGTTTTTGTAAGGCCCAGCTTGCGATAGGCTGCTGCGGCGGTGAGTTGACCTGAACGCCACTCAGCAGTGATGGCTTCAAACCCTGGTGGTTTGACAGCCCTGGGGCGACCAAATGTTTTACCCGCGGCTTTTGCTGCTTGAATACCTTCTTGGGCGCGTTGCAGGGTGGTTTCGCGTTCCAGTTCGGCGAGGGCGGCGAAGATGGTCAATACGAACCGGCCTTGCGGGGTGCAGGTGTCGATGTGTTCTTTGTGGCTGACGAATTCAACGCCTTTGGCGGTCAGCCTGTCGATGATGGTCAGCAGATCACGGGTGGAGCGGGCTAGCCTGGATATGCTTTCGACGTGCAAAACGTCGCCTTCGCGGATATATTCCAGCATAGCCTTTAGCTCGGGCCGGGAGGCGTCCTTGCCGGACGCCTTTTCACGATAGAGCTTGTCGGGGTGGATTTGGAGCATGAGGGCTTCCTGGCGGGCGAGGTTCTGGGCGTCGGTTGATACGCGGATGTAGCCGATATTGGACATGGTTATAACCTCCCAAGGTCGATGGTGATGCAGTTTACGTTGTGGGATCCCTGCTGTACCGAGCAACAAAGAATATCAACAATCGGTCGGCGTTTTCGTTTAAGCAATATTGCCAGTTAGTACGGAGATACCAGCGATAAGCGGCTTTAGAGGCGTCGCGTATGACATGCCAAGGGATGCCTGTTACATCTCCCACGGTAAACAGTGTTTGTGTGGTCTTATGGTACGTTTCATAGGCGGCCTCAACGGCAGCGTTTGCGGCGCTGAAGTTACCGCAGAAAGGGTGCTTGCGGTACTGCTTCTTGTGTACACATGCGACGTGGTAAGCTTGCTCTGCCTGGAGGTATTCGACGCCAAGGAACAGGATGTTTTCGGCATTAATGTTGCTTTTCATGCGCGCGCCTCCTGACGGTCAAAGATCATGTTCACGGCCTTCTCGGCTTTACCGGTGGCGCTGACAATCATACGCTTGTCATTGCGCAAGGCGCTAATCCAGCTTTGGATGTATGCTACTGTGTTTTTGAAGGATGACGGAGTTTCAATGCCTAGTTCGTTCAAGCAGGTGGCCGCGCCGATCTCGGCGACCAGTTCCTCCTTGCTGTATTCCTCGCTGCCGAAAGAGGCCGTTTTATCCAAACGGTTTAAGCGGCTGGCATGGCCTGTGCTGTGGGTAAGCTCATGATACAGGGTGCCGTAGTATTCAGGCACGACGGGGAACTGTTCGCGCAAGGGCAATACGATGTGATCACGGGATGGGGAGTAATAAGCACGGTTGCTGCGCTCATGGTTGATGGCGCAACCGCTGCGGGCGCTGTAGGCTTCCGCGATGCGGTCAGCTTCGGTAATGGCGTCGAAGGTGCGGGGCTGTTCGTTGAGGTTATACTTTTGCTGGATGCCTTCGCACTGATCGATGTGAAAGACGCTGAAGTAGCGGAGCATGGGAACAAGCTTTTTGACATCGTTTCCGTTGGCGTCCTGTTCGGTGACAGGCACCTGCTTCCAGAAGACGACCATACGAGCCTTTTCACCTTTGCGGATGTGGCCGCCAGCATCCTGGCATTGCTTGAACGTGAGGTATTCGCCGGGCTTGCCCAGGATCATCTGGTTTAGCAGGCTGTACGGGCGTCCAGTGCTGCGGCTCCATGCGCCGGAGCGGGTACCAGTCCAGGGACGATTCCAGGGGATGATGCCCTTTTCCATTTCGGAAATGATGCGGTCAGTGATTTCAGCGTATAAATCCATGGCTTGCCTCGCTTTCTTTGGTTGCGAGAGCAAAGCCCTTGTGATATAATGGGCTTGCCCTCGGGGTTCGTCAGTGTTCTTCGGGTGGCATCGGCTCGCGGGTGTTGGTAGCACTTGCGGGCCATTTGTTGGTCATTTGTGGCTGGTTTGTTGGGTTAGAGAATATACAACGTACTGGTTTAGGCTCACACCTTCAAGCTTCGCATTGGCAGCTAATCGTTTGTGCAGGCTCTTGGGCATGCGGACGTTGACACGCCCGGTAAAGGCCAGCTCTTCCCGAAACTCTTCAAGGGTCATGGTGGTGCCGTCGTCCTCGGCTTCCGCTTGCGCTATCATGGCAAGGTCCATTTCATCGGGTTCGACTTCTGGAACACTTTCAAGCCATGTGTCAAAGTCTTTGTTATCCATAGGGCAGACCTCCTCAATACTTGATGTTGGTGCGCGTGTTAATCGTCGTTATGATAACCAAATTGTTGTCAGCATCTCGCATGAACAGCACGCGGTAATGGTGGATTTTCAAGCGATACATGTTTTCTTGCCCTGCAAGCTTCTTGATATCGCCCTTACGCTGGGGAATCCCGTTGATGGCATCGAGCAGCTTTTCCCGTGTAGATTCCGGAACACTTTGCAGGTACTTCCTTGGTTGTGACTTGAAGATGATTTCCATGCCTTATGCCTCCGCTCTGGTGTGGTGCCATATGTGTGCCGCATGCGGTGCTTGCAATAAAAGCATATGCCTATTTGCTGGTTTTTGTCAAGTGTTTTTGCAAAATTAGTTTATTGCTACTTTAGCGCGTGGGTGGCGGCGTGTGCCCGTGTGTGTACATGCGCGTATATGTGAGCGCGCGGGTGCGCAGCGTAACTACCAACTTGTTTCGATACTCGCACATAAAACTGCTTCCGCTATATGCTCAGATTTGAACGCACCAGATACAAGGTGTTTTTTGGTGTTTCGTATACCGACTGCGGCAGCGAATAACCAGGGGGGAGGGGGTGCGCATGGGACAGCACCAGCTTAAGGGCCGCGCGGTGCAGGCAGCACAGATGCTTGGCGGCGGCATGACGGCTGTTGCGGTAGCAAGTGAGCTTAAGTGTTCCCCCAACACAGTGGCAAACTGGCTCAAACGGGAGGATTTCCGGGCGCTGCGCGATGCTGCTTGCAGGGAGATCGTAGGGGCGGCTGTGCCGCGCGCTATACGGCTGCTCATGGACTACATGGATAACGACAGCGCGCCGGCATGGGTGCGGTTGCAGGCGGTAGACCGGCTGCTGCGACTTGCGCAGATAGCGGCGGGAGACAACGGGCAGACGGTGCGCGTGGTGATTGACCCAGGGTTAGAGCGGCCAGGGATGCCGCCCGCCAGTGTTGACCTGGATATGCAGGACGTGATCACGGTGGACGAGTAACCCCCTCTGACTTTGCAGGCGTTCACAATATGCCAAGACCATACTTTACAGACGTGATAACACAGTGTTTGCAATACCAGGGGTTTGCGGACGCTTTACCTTTCGGGCTGGTGGCATGTGTGCGCATGGCAGGGGCAAGGATGGGAGGGAGTGGGTACCCCGGGGGGGAGGGGCGGAGGTCGGGACTCCCAGGGGAGCCGACGGCCCGTAGTGCATATATGGCTCCCCTCATCTGGGAAAGGGGCAGGTTGAAATTTCTAAGATCATAACAATCAATTACGCACCGACAAAAAAGCAGCGGATGTTTCACAGTACCATTGCAGACGAGGTCTTGTATGGCGGCGCGGCAGGCGGGGGCAAGACGAAAGCCGTCGTCATGGACGCGTTTTCTCGATGTCTGGCGTATCCTGGGTCGGTGGCGTACATATTTCGAAGGACATACCCGGAACTGGAAGGAACGATCATCAAGGAGGCGCTGGCGTCATATCCCAAGGAGCTTGCGCGGTATGTGAGTAGCAAACATACGATGTACCTGATCAACGGCAGCGTGATCAAGTTCTGCCACTGTGCGTATGTGCAGGACATGTACAACTACCAGGGGCATGAAATCGATTGGCTGTACTTTGACGAGCTGACGCATTTTCCGCTTGAAATATACGACTACATCAAAACGCGTCTGCGCACAAAGAAAACCAGCGGGATAGTGCCGGTGGTGCGCTGCTCGTCAAACCCCGGAAACATCGGGCACGGCTGGGTGAAAGAGCGTTTTGTGACGGCTGGGCCGTACATGTCGTTGATTGAGGAAGAAACAGAGGATAAGGACACCGGTGAAAAGCGGGTACATCGACGCCAGTACATTCCGGCGCTGGTGAGCGAGAACCCGTTTATCGGTAGGGATTACAAGCACCAGCTGATGCAGAAGCCGGAGGCGTTGCGCAAAGCGCTGCTGGAAGGCAACTGGGATGCGTTCGAGGGCAAAGTGTTCATGGAATTCACCAATGACCCGGCGCACTACGATGACGGAATCCGGACGCATGTTATCACGCCGTTCGAGATACCGGAGCACTGGCCGCGCTACATGTCGTTCGACTGGGGAACGGCCAGGCCGTTTTCGATAGGCTGGTGGGCGGTATCGCCCAGCGGGTGCGTGTATCTGTATCGGGAATGGTACGGTTGGAACGGTACGCCGAACAAAGGGGCCAATCTGACGGTAAGCGAGATCGCGGCGGGCATTTTGCGCCTGGAGGAAGAAGAGCGCAGGCAAGGCGTGGACGTATACCGGGTGTGCGACCCGTCGGTGATGCACGAGCGGGAGCGGGGCGACAGCCTGGCGATGAAGTTCAGCCAGCATGGGGTGACGTTCCAGCGGGGCGACAATTCGCGCATGGCGGCCAAGGCGGAACTGCACGAGCGGCTGCGTTTCCGTGATGACGGGAAGCCCGCAATGTATGTGTTTTCGACGTGCGCACAGTTCATACGGACAATCGACGCGCTGCCGTATTCCATTGTTAAGCCGGAAGATGTGGATACGGATGCGGAGGATCACGCGTATGACATGTGCAGGTATTTTTTAATGACGCGCCCACTGATTCCAAAGGAGCCGAAGCCTGTGAGCGCGCCGCAATATGATCCGTTTGGGGGAGGATGGCGATGAGCGAAGAGAAAAGGCTGGGTGTATCAGAGGCGGCGGAGCCGTCGCTATCCCAGCAGGACTTGATGGTGGCGCAAAAGGCGCTGGTGGACGAAGCGTATGCGCGCCTGGAAGTGTTTCGGGAAGGCTGCCAGGAGGTGCATTCGCGGGCAAAGGAAGCCAGACGCATCGCGCTTATGGACGACCCGCGCCAGGACATTCCGGGGACGCGCGGGATGGAAAAGACATTGCAGCTGCCGACGCTGCGTTCCACCCTGAACAATTGCATTGCTGACCAGATGGATAACATGCCCGAGGCTGTGATGCTGCCGGAAGAACCGGCCATGCAGAAGGTGGCGGAGGACCTGACAGACGTGGTGCGCTTCGTGCTGGCGCAAAACGGGTATGAGGCGATGCACCGCAAGCGCGCGGAAGACCTGTTTGTGGCGGGCACGGCTGTTACACAAATCACCTGGGACGAGGATATGGACTTTGGGGATGGAAACATTCGCCTGATCCGCTGGCCGGTCGAAGGCTTTTTGTGGGACCCCATCGCTGAGGATATTCAGGATGCCAGGGCGTTGATCAAGGTAAGCTGGCACCCGCTGTCGTGGTATGCGGAGCACTACCCGGACGCCGCACCGTATGTGGCAAGCGACACCTACGCGCATAACGAGGTGGGCGTGCCGGAAGCGTGGTCAAAAAACAGCGATACAGACGAGGGCCGGGCGATGATGCTGGAATATTGGTACCGCCGATATGACGCGAAAAAACGCAGGTACACCGTGAACGTGGCGCTGATCGCGGGCCGCGCGCTGCTGGACATGGCGGAGGATGTGTACGCGCACGGGATGTACCCGTTCGTGCTGGATGTGTACGAGAAGGTCGAGGGGTCGCCCGCCGGAAACAGTATGGTGAACGAGTTTGCCGACATCATGCGCTATGTGAACCGGTATTATCACTATTTCGATTACAACATGCGCGCGGCGTCCAAGATGCGGCTGCTTGTGCAGCGGGCTGCCGGGATCGACGAGGACGCGCTGACGGACTATAGCAAAGAAATCATTATGGGGACAAGTATTGAAGAGGCTGCCGTCAGATGGTTTCAGCCGAATATGGTGTCCGGCGCGGGCACAGGTGTGGCGATCCAGCTGCAGACCGATATCAAGCAAGACAGTGGGCAGAACCAGTTTACAAGAGGCGAGACGGCCGGCGGTGTGACGGCGGCCAGCGCCATCGCGGCCCTGCAAGAAGCCGGCGGAAAGATTACACGCCTTCGGACGAGTACGCTGAACCAGGGTTTTAAGCGGATTGTGGAGCAAGTGATCTGGTTGATCAGCGAGTTTTACACGGATGAGAAAACAAAGCTCGTGACGGGGGGCGACGGAAAACAGCGGCCCGTGGACATGAGGGCAAGCCACCTGCTGGGCGGGAACCGTGGCCGCAACACGCTGCCCCCGCCGCCGTACAGCGTGCAGGTGCAAGTGAACCGCCGCAATCCTATGCGGGTACAGGCGCAAAACGAGCTGTTCATTCAGGCATATTCCATGGCAGCGCAGGCGCAGCAGCCGTTCCCGCTGACGGTGTTGTTTGAAATGCTGAACGTGGACGGAAAAGACGCGATCATGGGCGTACTGCGCGAGGCGGAGGCTCGGAATGACCAGATGGCGCAGATGGCTGAGGCGCTTCAAGGCGCGCAGGAAGGGATCGAAGAGCGCGATCAAGCGATTGAAAATCTTAAATCCGCCTTGGCCCAGCAGGATCAAGCGCTGACGATGCAATAGCGCCGGTGTTGCCCGGACCGGTTCCTTAAGGGGCCGGTTTTTTATATACACACATTTGGGACAGCGCGGTAAACCGCGCCGAACGGAGGGCATATGAACGAGGAAGAAAAAACCGGGCTGCACGCACCGGAAGGCACGCAGGACGGCGATGGCATCAGTGTTTCCCTGGAGGATATGGCGCGTCCAATCATGGAAGCGTTTCAAGATGCGCAGGAGCAGCAAACGCCGGATGCAGTGGAAGAGAAACCGGCAGAACAGGGTGATCCTTGGGACAACGGTCAGTTTCAGGCGCGTGTAAACGAGCTTGTGCAGGCGGAGTTGCATAAGGCCCGTGCGGCATGGGCGCAGGAAATTGCCCCGCTGCAGGACCTGTACTTTGAGCGGCAGGCGGACGAGTTGGTTTCGAGCGGTAAAATACCGGACCGGGTACTGGCACTGGAATACGCGCGAATGAAGGGCATGGCAGGGGGAGAGGCACCGGCTGCCGATCCTTCCGATGCGCCATCCCGCGACGAGATGGGCCGGTTCAAGGCGAAGGAGGCGCCGGACGCCGTGCCGGATGATGTGCGGGCGCGCGCACAGGTGCTGTTCGACCAGGCCAAGCAAATACACGAGCAAAGCGGCCTGGACATGATGGCGCTGTATAACAGCGACCCGGGGCTGAAGCGGCGGATACTCGGGGGTGAGATGGACTTCAAGGACGCCGCCCTACTGCTTTTGGCGCGCCAGGGTGGCAAAAAACATGTGCCGTCGGCAACCGGCAGCCCTAACCACGTCAAGGCACAGCGCGGGTTTGAAAACATGTCGGCGGACGAGTTGGACGCGTTCAACCGCAGGCTGAGCGCCGGGGCCGTATTTGATACCAGGAAATAACGCAAGGAGGACAAGTGTATGCCTATTTGGGACAACCTCAACAAAACCACCTCGCCGGGCATGAAGCCCAGCGTGCAGGAGTACTACAACGCAACACTGCAAAAGAACCTGAAACCGAACCTGGTGCATGCGATGGATGCCAAGAAGGTGCTCATGCCGCTGCATCAGGGCAAGTCGGTCAGGTTCCGCAAACCCAAGCCGCTGCCCATCAGCACGGTGCCGCTTTCCGAGGGCGTAACCCCGGAGGGGCAGAAAACCGAAATGACCGACTTTATGGTCATGACCAAGGACTACGGTCAGTTTGTGGAGTATACGGACGAATCCCGTCTGTTCCTGTTGGACGATGAGCAGAAAATTGCCGCCCAGCTCATGAGCGACCAGGCGAATGAGACGTTGGACTGCGTGCTGCGCGACGCGTACAACGCGGGTTCGCATGTGCTGTACGGAGGCGACAAGTCAAGCCGGGCCACGCTGGGTGCAACGGATACGATTAATTCCGATCTGCTGCAAAAACTGGCGCGCACGTTTGAGCGCAACAGCGTAAAGCGGTTCCCGGACGGATTCTATCATGCGATCATCCACCCGGATACCAAGTATGATCTGCTGCGCGATGGGGTGATCAAGGATATCACCGTATACCAGGACGCCGACCCGTTCAAGAAGTACACAATTGGGCATGTTGCCGGATTCAAGTTCTATGAATCGCCCAATGCAAAGGTGTTCGATGCGCCGGTGAACCTGTTCGGTACGACCGCCAACTTGACCATCGCGGCAGTGGATGCGGCAAACCGCAAGCTGACGATTACGGAGGGTCATACGCTGATCACGCCGGATGTGGCGCGCGCGCTGACAGGCAAGCTGGTGGATGTAAAAGCAACCGCTGAATCGACGACCCAAGAGGCGGTGTGCATCGAACGCGTGACACCGACCGATGGCACGAGCGCCTTCATCTATCTGCGCTGGTGGCCGCAGACGGCACTGGCGGCAAACGCTGTGATCATGCCCACCGGTGGCGGGGCAAGCGGTATCAGGGTGTATTCCACGCTGGCATACGGCGCGGATTCGCTAGGCATGGTGTCGCTGGAGAATGGCGGTGGCAAGGTGCAGGTAATTGTCACCCCGCCGAACGACCCGCTACGCCAGAAGGGCACCATCGGGTGGAAAACAAACTTCTTCTGCGGTGTGATTCTCGACGACGTGCGCGTTTGCCGGATCGAACACGGCGCGTCGGCATAAAGAGCAAAACGGCAGGCGGCGGCCCTATGGCTACCGCCTTTTTCTGAAAGGGGAGCAATATCATGAACAAGGCCGGAAGCATGGTTTCGGGAGAGCAGATGGTCACAATCCAGATTCCTCCGCTTAGGGACGGAGACGAGGCGCTTAGCGTGGTGGACGTAATCGTCAACGGAAAGCAGATTGAAATTCAGCGCGGGGTGATGATGCAGGTCTCCATTCCTGTATTTGAGGCGCTAAAACGCACTGGAAAATATGGGCTGTAGGGCACCGCCATGATTATGGGCCAAATCAAGGAAAGGGCGCTGTTCCAGACAGGCAACGATGCGGATGATCTGGCGGACTTCCTGCCGTTTCTGGATCAGTATGTGAATGACGGGTATGACCGGTTGCTGCACGCGTGGGAAAAGAAGCATGTGGGCGACGACGGGTTTCCGGTGCTGAGCGGGGATGGTGATACGCCCTTGCTGCCGGACTGGGCACATGATGCGGTTGCCGATTGGGCGACATGGTGCCTGTACCGGAACGGGAATCCGCAGAAGCAGCAGCGCGGGATGATTTTCGCGCAGTCTTTAGAGGAAATGGTGGCGCGGCTGTACGCCGAGGGCGGCGCGAAGGGCAAGCGGGATCGGTTTATCAACATATACCCGTAAACATCGCCGCCGTAGGCCGGAGGGTTACCGCTCCGCGGCTTTCGGAAACACCCTTTTGAGGATGATGTCGTCCTGCACGGAGACATGCTCTTCAACGTGACTGACCTTATCGTACACCTGCTGATAGCCGTCAAAGAGGGCGTCAAGCTTTTTGCCGTGCTCGTGCTCTATGCGAACAACGGAATCGCTGACCGTTGCAAGCCTTTTGTCGATGGATGCGGTGTCGGCCTTTAGGTCGGACATGTCGGCTTTCATGCCGGACATATCGGCTTTCATGTCAGCCTGGTCGCGTTCGATACGGTCTAGTCTGGCATCAACTTTGTCAAATCGGTCATTCATAGCTTCGAGAAGGGAAAGGATCTTTTCTTCGTTGTTCATCAGAGCGGCTCCTTTCAGGAATCAGTAAACCGATTATAGCATGTGCAAACAGCCAGGGCAACGAGAACACGCAAAAAAGAAGGGGTGCAGGACATGGCAAACGTATCAATGGGCGCGTATGAGGCCGTACTGCGCATCCCGCAGTTTCTGGGCCTTTTCCAGGACGGCGACAAGATGAATGTGGACGCCGGATACGCGGCGGAGGCGGTAAATGTGGATACCACGGGCGGCGTGCTGGCCCCGGCGGCAAAGCATTGCGTGCTGGACGGTGCGCTGCCCGGCCCCATCGGCACCCTGATGCGGCTGCACCGCAGATGGCACGCGGCGGAGGACGAGCGCGATGTGCTGGTGTCTGCATCTGGCGGGAAACTGTACTGGATGCTGCCGAACGGCACGGCATGGCAGGAAATCGGAATGCCGGAGGGCATTGAGGCGTACACGCTGGATGCGTGGAGTTGGGCGACGTATGAGATGAACCCGGAAGGTTCTGACGCGCCCGTGGACATCCTGCTGCTGTCCAACGCTAAGGATGGGATGGTCTGTGTGCGCGGGGACGATATGACGGCGCAGCAGGTGCCCACGCCCAAGAAGTTCGGGGTGATTTCGCGGCACGCGGAAAGAATCTGGGGCGGCGCGATTGACGACGACCCGGACACGCTGGTGTACTCCGCGCCTTTTGACCCGTTTGACTGGGAACCCAATGTGGACATCCCGGAGGACGGCGCGGGCGACATCCAGCAGCCGTCGTGGGACGGAGACAGCTTCACGGCGCTGGTGCCTTTCGGCGCGCAGCTGCTTGCGTTCAAGAAAAGCAGGGTGTGGCGCATTCTGGGCACCGACCCAGGCCAGTACATCTTCAAGGAACAGTATGGCGGCGGTGCGGTGGCGTGGGATACGGTGGCTGTGGCGTTGGATAACGTGCTGCTGCTGGGGATGGACGGACTGCTGCGGTACAACGGGATGACCGTGGAACCGTACTACCAGCAGTACGCCAGGGATGTGTTTGGGCGAATGAACCGGGGCGCTTTAACCAATGCCACCGGTTGTTTTTATAAGGAGAAGTATTTCTGCGCGCTTCCCCTGGACGGGAGCGCCGTCAACAACGCGGTGCTGGTGGTGAACCTGGCGGAAAGGACCTGGCTGCTGCGGGACGGTGTGACGGTGAAGGATTTCCTCCCGCTGGACAATGCGCTGCTGTTTACGTCCGCCACGCAGCCGGGCCGGGTGTTCCGCTGGGGCGAGGATGCGGCGGTATCTGGCGCGGAGAAATGCCGGTGGGTATCGCCGTGGCTGGATTTGGGCCGTATGGACTGCAAATGGGGCGGGTTTGCCGTGCGGCTGGCGGTGGTGGCGAAGGCCGCGATACGGCTGACCATCACGATCCGCACCGAGAAGAAGGCAAAGACAAAGGCGTATATTGCCCCGGCCGGCAACAGCCCGAAGGTGAAGAAGTTGGCCTTTGGCGGCAGCGGGCGCAGGTTCCGTTTTGAGATAGAGGCACCCGCCGGTGCGGCCTGGCGCTTGATGGGCGGGCTACAGCTGACGGCGGAGAAGGAGGAAGACTGATGGCAGATGGAGACGGCGCGAATTTGAAAATATCGCGCCATAAGGGAATTTCGCAAGAAATTCCTTCTGGTGCTGTGAACCACACCCAGCAATATGAGCCGCTGAACGTGCCGTCTGACTGGAGCGAGGCGGGCAAAAAGTTTGTTGTGCGGCTTTCTGAGATATTCGACGATATATACCGCCGATTCGGGCGGCTGCGCTTGGAGGACTTGGCCCCTGGGGTACGCAAGACGATCAAGGACACAGAAGGCAACGTGCTGGAGATTCAGGAAACGGCGGAAGGGCTGGCGCTGACGGTTTCAGGCGTGGAAGGCAAACTGACGGAGATCAAGGTGACGACCGACGGCATTCAGGCTGCGGTAGACGGCGGGCGGTTGGTGTTTGCCGGGAATGGGCTGACGATCCTCAACAGCAACGGCGACGTGGTGTTTCAGCAGGAAATGGCAACGGGGGATTTGACGCTGACGGGGATCATCCGCGCGCTGGGCGGGGTGATCGGGGGGTTTACGATTGGTGCCGATTCGCTGCACAACGGAAGCAGCATCATTTTGAGCGCGAACGGGTTTGTGCAGCTTGGCGACCTTAGCATCACGGACGACCCGGCCTTCGGCCCCACGGTGCGCGCCACCGGCGGCCTCATTTTCCGCATTGGGAACATGGATTATTTCATTTTGGGCGAGGGCAGCGTGCGGGCGCGGCTGCCGCTATCGGCGGAATCCGGGCTGTACATCAACCCGAACGACACCACCACGAGCGCGGCAAACGCATACATTGACCCCGCCACCGGGCGGGTGTACCGAAGCACGGCCAGCGGCGGCGGGCCGGGGCCGGGGACCAGCCTTTCGGCAACGCTGTCCGTGGGGCGGACACAGGCGACAGTGGGCGAAACGCTGCCGCTGATCACCACGGCGACGGGCGGCACGGGATCATACAGCTACAGCTATGCCGTCAGCATGAACGGCGGCGGATACGCAGGGATTACCGGCAGCGGCGCATCGACCAACTACGGGGTTACAAGCGCCGAGACATACCGGTTCCGGGTGATGGTGAGCGACACCGGCGGCAATAGCACCATGGCATACAGCGATACCGTGACGGTGGCGCAGTCACAGTCCAGCATCAGTGTATCGGTGTGGGCGGACAGAAGTCAGGTATCGGCGGGCACGACGGTCAGCTGGTATGCCAGCGCGAGCGGCGGCAGCGGGGAGTATACATATTCCATGACGGTGTTCCGGGATGGGGCATATGTGGACGGTGCCGCCGCAAACAGCCTGTCGCTGACGCTGACCAAGGCCGGATCGTACTACGCGACGGTAAACGTACTGGACTTGCAAACGTCGGACACCAAGGTGGTCACAGGCGGGTATGTGACGGTGGGCGGATCGACCGTGCAGTACGCGGTAACGACGGGGACGAACGTGATCATCCGAAGCGGGCCGGGGAGCGGGTATGCGGAGCTGACACGGATACCGGCCAGCGGGACGCAGGTGCAGATTACGGGGAGCTACCAGGGCGGGTGGTATCCGGTGTACTGGAACGGGTACAGCGGGTATATGAGCGCGGATTATTTGCGGCTGCTATAACGCCCGCCCAAAACCCACAATCCGCTGGCGGCGAGGCTGTGGGGCTATTATAAAGAAGAGGGGGAACGCGCATGTGGCAGGTTGATTTGCTGTTTGAACAGCAGCGGCACAACCCGCAGGAGATTGCCATTGCGGGCGAGGGCAACGCGACGCGGGTTTCGGTGGATGTGCGGCAGGTGCTGGAGCGGTGGCCGGGCGCAGTGTTTTCCCTTTCCATGCTGCGCGCAGATGGAGTGCCGTACATCGCGGCGGCGGGGATGGTGCCAGATAACGTTGGGAAGGTAAATTACCTGCTGACGCCTGCGGATGTTTCTTTGCCCGGCCCGCTGCGGTTGGAGATGGATGCGGTAGAAGAAGATGTGAGGGTTATAAGCTGCCAGTACACTTTCTGGGTGCTGGAAAGTATGGGCGAGGCAAGCCCGCTTCCCCCGCCTTCGCCGGAAGTGACATGGGTGGAGGATGTAAAGGCGGCTGCGGCAAATGCGGTGACGGGCCGATTGGGCGCGGAGGCCGCGCGGGATGCGGCTAAGGCGTTTGCCGATGCGGCGCGCGAAAAGGCGGAGGCCATCGAGGGCCTGACGGCGACGGCGGAAACGTTGCCCGCCGGGAGCGATGCCACGGCCAACGTGCAAAACGAGGATGGACGATTTGTGCTTGCGCTGGGCGTGCCCGCTGGAAAGACGGGGCCTGTAGGACCCATTGGCCCCATTGGACCGGGCGGACCAAAGGGCGGCGTGCTGTACGCGACGCTGGCGCTGAACCCGGCGGACCGTTGCCTGTACGCGTTTGAGCCGAACGGGATGCCGTCCGGTGCGCCGGTGTTTTCGCTGGACGGCAACCTGCTGGTGGTGACCGTGAACCCAGGCGGCGCGCCGGGTGCGCGGCAGATACTTGGGCGTGTGACGCTGAACCCGCGCGGGGTGTATGACGCCCAGGTGACATACGAGAAATGGGATTGGGTGACGGACGGGGGCGGGAGCTATGCGGCGCTGCGGGCGTGCAGAGGGGTGGCGACCGGCGACGGGACGGCCTGGATGCAGGTGGCGGCACGCGGCGAAAAAGGGGATACCGGACCCAGCGGCCCGCAGGGGGTCAACGGGGCTGCGGGCGATACGGGACCGCAGGGCGCAAAGGGAGACAGGGGGGAATCCGGCGCGGCGGGTGAAGCTGGGCCGGTTGGCCCGCAGGGACCCAAAGGCGAAACGGGCGAGACGGGACCTGTGGGAACTGCCGGGGCACAGGGCGTCAAGGGGGATACGGGCAGCCCAGGGGAATCCTTCGAGGTGGCCGGGACGGTTGCGAGCGAAGCGCTTTTGCCTGCCGCCGATACGGTTGCACCCGGTTCCGCGTACTTGGTGGGGGCGGAAGCGCCGTATCTGCTGTATGTTCCCATGGGAGAGGACGGGCACAAAACATGGCTGAACGCCGGGCCTTTCGGCGGAGCAAAGGGCGAGAAGGGCGATCCGGGCGCGACGGGGCCGATTGGGCTTACCGGGCCGCAGGGGGTTCAGGGCATAAAGGGAGACAAGGGCGACACTGGGGCAACCGGCGGCATTGGACCACCAGGGCCTAAAGGCGACAAGGGCGACACTGGGGCAACCGGACCGCAAGGGTTGCAGGGACCCAAAGGTGATCAGGGTGATCCTGGGGAACCCGGAGAGGCCGGGCCAACCGGCGCAACCGGTGTACAGGGCCCCAAGGGTGACCAGGGCATCCAAGGGTTACAGGGAGAACAAGGGTTGCAAGGCCCCAAGGGTGATACCGGTGCGACGGGCGCGCAGGGCGATGTTGGGCCGCAAGGGGAACAAGGAGAAACTGGCGCGGCGGGACCTATGGGGCCAATTGGGCCGATAGGGGAGACGGGAGAGCAGGGGCCGCAGGGGGAACAAGGACCGACAGGCCCGGGCATACCCATCGTAAACGGCAAGGCCGATCCGGCATACATCAGCGCGCCGATGATGCTGTTAAGCGGCAACTACACATTAAGTGCTGCGGATGCCGGTGCGCATCTGATTGTCAATGCGGCGGCTGCTGTGACGGTTACCATCCCCGATGACAACGCGTCGGATATCCCCATCGGTACCGAAATGGAGATTGCCCAGGAAGGTGTGGGCGTCGTAACCGTCGCACCTGCAAGCGGCGTGACGCTGCACAGCTTGGATGAAAAGCGGTCTACCGCCGGGCCGTATGCCGTGGTCACACTGAAAAAGTACGCGGCGAATGACTGGCGATTGGCGGGTGCTTTGGCATGAGAATGAGCAGAGGGATGGCGGTACGGGCGGCAAACGCAGGGCCGAAACCCAAGGTGCTGACGTACTTTGGAACGGCGGAGCCGCTGACCCTTGGCCGCTATAGCTTGGCAGCCACATCGGTTGGGGAGTATGCGCTGTTTGGCGGGGGATACCGAGGATCGGCCTACAGGGCAAATGTGGACGCGTATAGCCAGGCGCTGACCCATAGCACGCCTACGGCGCTTAGGGCGGCGCGCCGCAACCTGACCGCGACGCCGGTTGGAAATTATGCGCTGTTTGGCGGGGGGCAGAATACATATCACGATGCCAGCGATATAGTGGACGCATACGATGCGGCGCTGACCCGAAGCGGTGCGCCGGCACTTGGCATGCCGTGTGCAGCAATAAAGGCGGCATCACTGGGAGAAGCCGCGCTGTTCGCGGGCTATGGAACATACGGTTCAGATGTGAGTGCATATAGCGCCGCGCTTGTCAGGAGTGCGGCCCCGCTGTTAAGCATATCACGTACTGAATTGGCGGCTACGGCGGTTGGATCGTATGCGCTGTTCGGTGGGGGCTGGAGAAGTGCCCATGCGGAGCCATACAGTGATGTGGTGGATGCCTATGACATGGCACTGACGCGCATCAATCCCACGTCACTGATTGCTGCTGTGAGGTATCCTGCCGCGACGCATGTTGGAGGATATGCGCTATTTGGCGGTGGGGTAGACAAGAGCGGTAACTATACAAGTTGGGTAAGCGTATACGACGCGGCACTGACGCGCACGACGGCAGCGATGAGCATAGCAAGATCAGGGCCGATGGCGACAAGCGTCGATGGATACGCATTGTTTGGTGGGGGAGCGCCACAAGACACGGTTGGCACGCTCGTCGAGGCTTTTAACGAATTGCTCACGAGATCCATTGCGCTGCCACTTAGCGCGGTGCATGCCGGAGTGGCCACATCGGTGGGACCGTATGCGCTGTTTGGGGGCGGAGGCGTGAACACGGTCAACAACATTGTGGACGTGTATCAGGTACAGTAGGGCGGGCGAGAATGGGAGGAAAGAACATGGCAAGGTACGCGATATGGGACAAACAATCGGATATCTACACGCTGGTATCGGACGCGCAGGGGCGCTCGCGCTGGACGGCGCAGGCGTACATCGACAGCCATGCACAGTGGGCGGCACGCCCGGACGTGAAAGTGGTGGTCGGCGGCGGCGTGATCAACGGGACGGTGTTCATGGAGTTTGAGGCGATGAAAGAACATTACCGGCGAATGGGCGCGCAGATCGAGGACGGGATGGCGGACGAGGCGGTGCTTGCCGCGATCGAGGCGTTTGAAGACACGCCGCCGGTGCCGGAAGTGACGCCGGAAGAGCGGATTGCAGCGATGCTGGAGTTTCAAGCGATGATGGCAATGCCGGATGAGGGGGTATGACGATGAGCGAGCAGACGATACGACGGAACTATGAACGGGGGCTATGGACGGCGCAGATGGTGCGGCTGGCCGTGCGCAAGGGGATCATCACGCAGGTGGAGTGCGACGCCATCCTTATGCAAGAAGCCACCGATGCATGAGCCGGGGAGGGTGACGCATGGGCATTGATTTTAGCGCCGGGACGCGACTGGGGGTTGCCGTGGCGTCGGTGCGGGTGGGGACGACCACCACCGGCGCGCCGGGAACGGCTGCGCGGGTGACGAACAGCGGGGATACGCTGGATGCGGTGCTGAACTTTGAGATTCCGCGCGGGGATGCCGGTGGGGTGACTGGTTTGCGCTTTGGTGACGCGCAGATCGGGCATGACAGGGCTGGGGTGATCACGGTTGGCGCCGAGGTACTGCGCAGGCAAATCATGACGCTGGTGGACGAGCTGACCGTGCCTGTGAGCAATACGGGGGCTGTGGCGCGGGTTGAGCGATGCGTTGCCTGGCCGCCGCTTGGGGTGGTCGCGCGGTGCGTGGCGACCGGGGGCGTCGGCGGGACGCCGAGCGCGCCAAGCCCCATTGGCGGGCATTTGGAAATTACGTTGACACACTACGCCGCATCTGAGCAGGAGCAGCCGCAGACATACCGGGTGACACTGCCGGAGACGGTGTACGGGATCGAAGGGGCAGAAGTTAGACTATACCTTGACAAAGGATATGGGGAAGTGTTTGAAACTGGCGTCATTCTGAACGGCAGCGAAGTCTGGCATAACTATATGACCCAGGATTTCACTGACACCTATGTAAAGTTTGCGGGGATTGGTCTTACCGCTGGCATTAGCTACGCACGGCCTTCACGATGTTCGCATTTGACAAGGGGTTCTGTCACAACGGGAACGTATACGCCGAATCAGTTTACAGCGCATAGCAATGGCAACCTCTATGTGGGCGTGGAGATTCCCGGCGTCTCGGATATTGCGACGTGGAAAGCTTACCTTGCCGCCCATCCGATGATCCTTTGTTACGCTGTGGCAACGCCCAAGATCATCACGTTTGACAAGCTGCTGATCCCCGCGCTGGCAGGCGTCAACAGCATGCACAGCGACGGTGGGGGCGATACCACGGTCACCGGGCGGATGGGGGTGGCCGGGGTGTGGGACGTTGTGCAGCAGCTGCGGCAGGCGCAGGCGGGCGTGTAATGGGAAGGGAGACGGGATGCATGTATGAAGTCATGAAAGGCCGGTTGGAGCAGGGCGGCTACACCCTGGCGAATGCACAGGCGCGCATCGACTACCTGGTGGCACAGGGCAGGATCACGCCGGACGAGGCGGCGGAACTGCAGGGCATTGCCGAGGCCAAGGCGGATGTGCCCAGCGAGACGGCGATGCAGGTGGAGGCGCTGACCGCGCGGCAGAACATGCTGGAAGACTGTCTTGTCGAGATGGCGATGATCGTGTACGCGGGGGATGCTTAACCCTGCTGGAACAGGCTGATATAACGAAGGGAGATAGGATCATGATGGCTATGCTTTTTGCGACCAGGATTATCTCGGGGAAGAACACGTTTGCACAGGTTCCGGTGCTGCTGAGGGAGCAGGTGGCGGAGATTTTGCGGGATGCCGGGCTGGAGCATCTGGTGGTGTAACGGGCAAATGAGACGGGCAAGGGCCGCGCGGAGAGATTCGGGCGGCCCTTGCTATTGGCGAAGGAGGCTGGCAGGCCATGAATCTACATACATTGTACCAAACACAAAACGATTGCTATAAAGCAGGCAAAAGAATACAGGTTAGGGGCATCCAGGTACACAGTTCCGGTGCCAACAATCCGTACTTGAAACGCTATGTCGGTCCAGATGACGGCCTGCTCGGAGACAACGTATATAACAACACATGGAACAGGCCCGGTGTGAATAAGTGCGCCAGCGCGTGGATAGGGAAGCTGCAAGATGGCACCGTCGCAACGTATCAGTGCTTGCCCTGGGATATGCGCTGTTGGCTGAGCGGCAGCGGGTTTCATGGCAATGCAAACAATACGATGATCGGCTTTGAGATTGCAGAGGACGGTCTAAGCGACCCCACATATTTCAATGCTGTATACCGGGAGGCCGTAGAGCTGTGCGCGTACCTTTGCGGCATGTTTGGCCTTGACCCCCTGGCGGACGGCGTTATCCTGGGGCACTATGAGTTGGCACAGCGTGGGATTGGGAGCAATCACGCTGATCCGCGTCACTGGTTTTCGAAGCACGGCAAGAGCATGGATGCCTTCCGTGCGGCTGTGCGCGACGGTATGGGCGGCGCGTACACCGATCCGACCGACAACCCTGCTCTGCCGCCCGAAGCGCCTGACGAACCGCCCACGAGGCCAGAGACGGCGATACACATCGTCGCGAGGGGAGATACCCTGTATTCGCTGGCAAAGCGATACGGTACGACGGTAGGCGCGATTGTCGATGGGAATAACCTGCCCAATCCTAACCTGATTCAGATCGGGCAAAGGCTTGTTATGCCGTTGGGGGTGGGCTGATGGCGACCGAAGTGTTGGTTGCGCTGCTCGCCTTGGCGGGCACGCTGATCGGATCGTTTGCGGGGGTATGGCAGGCAAATCGGCTGGTGACCTACCGCATCGCACAGCTAGAAGCCAAGGTGGACAAGCACAACCGGATGGTGGAGCGGATGGCGGTGGCGGAGCGAGATATTAAGACGGCCTTTCGGCTGATTGGCGAGAATAGAAAGGGGTAGAGAATATGATTGACTTAACGCCGTTTCTACAAGCCATAATCGCCTTGCTGGCGGCCCTGATCACCGCGAAGGTGATCCCCTGGATCAAGAGCAAGACCACCGCACAGCAGCAGGCCACGCTGGGTATGATCGTGGACGTGCTGGTCTACGCGGCGGAGCAGATTTACGGTGTCGGCGGAGGCAAGGAAAAGATTGCGTATGTCATGGCAGAGCTTGGGAAGCGCGGATATAGAGTAGACGTTGCGCAGATCGAGGCGGCTGTCAGGCGGATGAATGATACCCATCCGCCCGACGCGGCATAAAGAAAAGATACAAGTGTGACATCCGGGCGGCTATGGCCGCCCTTTTACTGTATAAGGGGGAAAATACATGGCATCTACGCTAAAGGTAGGCTCTCGCGGCGATGAGGTGCTGAGCCTTCAAAACATGCTGAACCGGCAGGGGTACAGCCTGAACGCGGACGGCATCTATGGGGATAAAACGGCGGCTGCCGTGAAGCAGTATCAGCAGGCAATGGGGTTGACGGCGGACGGCATTGTGGGGACGAACACCTGGGGGGCTTTGAGCGGTGGAACCGGCGGTGGTGTATCCGGTGGGGCCAGTGGAACCAATACGACGTACAACCCAAGCTACACATTCGAAAACCTTATGGCGAACTTGCAGCGCAACCCCTATACGCCGCTGACGGAAGCCGAAATGCTGCAGCAGGCGAAGAACCGGTACGACCCTATCTTCAATCAGAACAAGCTATCCGCTGAGCAGGCGAACGAAAAGAGCGCACTGGCCTTGCAGCAGCAGCTGGAAGCTTTGCAGCCTGTATACGACAAGCAGCGGGAGGGCACGGCGGAGGCGTTCACCAAGGCGCGCTCCACCACCGACCGGCAGGCGCAGACCCGTGGGATGCAGCGCAGCAGCTTCAACACCGCCACGCTGGCGAACATCGATACGCAGGGCGCAAAGGCGCAGGACGAGATCAACGCGGCGCAGGTGCGGGATGAGAACGCGATTGGGCAGCAGAAATCGCAGAACGCGCAGCAGCTGGCGCAGTACATCCAGCAGCTGGAAAATGATTATGCAACCAACGTAGCGGCGTACCAGGACGCGATTCGCAACCAGGATTATGATCGGGCTTTCGCGGCGAAGCAGTACGCAAACCAGCTGGAACAGTATCTGTTCGATGCATCCAGGCAGCAGGCGCAGTGGGCGGCGGAGTTTGGCGAGAATCAGCGACAGTTTAATGCCAGCCTTGCGGCGAGCAAGAGCGGGGGCGTACGGCAGCAACAGTAGCAGGACCCGACGAAGCCGGTTATTAACCTGCCCGGCGTCGGGAATGGGTTGTCGACAGGTCTGGCTGGCGCAATTGAGGGGGCAAGCTTGCTTTCGAAGCTGTATCAGCCGAAAAACACAAAAAAGCCTACCAGCAAGTACACGTCTACTGATACCCATCTTGCTTGGTAAATAGGAGGAAGCCATATGCAAAAACCCGGTATGTTTGCCCGCGCGATGCAGGCAAAAGCAGAGATGCAAGGTACAGCGCAGAGTTCCCGCCTGTTTGCGCCTGTTCAGACGACAGTGAAGCCGAGCCGCGTGGTTTCCGCGCTCAACAGGGCTACGGCGTACAATTACAAGCCGGACATGAGCACGCTGCGCGGCACGCTGGCCGGGATTGCTTGGCTGAACCAGACCGACCCGGCAAAGGCTTCCGAGCAGCTGGCGACCGTGCAAAGCCTGATGCTGGATTCCGCCAGCCCGTATTACAGCCCGTATTCCGTTGCCAGCAACCAGAAAGCGCTGTCCGCGCTGTCCGGCATTTTGGGTGAGAATCTGACCGGCGGCGTGGACAAGGCGTGGCTGGAGCGGAACAAGGCGCTTATGGGTGGCGCGCGATATACCACGACCGGGGAATCGCCTGCTGCGCCGACAAAGACCAGCACGCCCCAGGAGAATGCGGCGTATTGGTACTACCAGCTGTGCAAGGATGAGGATAACACCGCCAAGGCCGAGAAGGAATGGCAGGCGCTGCAGAAGGAAATCGCGTGGTACGCGGGCAGCGACGCCAGCTATTCCGACCAGGAGATTCTGGAGAGGATCGATTGGTCAAAGTACGGCACGTTGCGCGGGATGGATGACGCGAAGGGCCTGGGTGTGCCTACAGGGTTGAATCGGCCTGTTGGGTATTCGCAGGATGCGCTGTATGGTGCGGTGTACGCGGCGCGGAACCCGGATTCCGCCAGCGGGAACGCGCTGACCGATGCGATCAGCTATGCGCTGGGCACGGGGAAGAAATATGTGCCGGATGCTGCCGCCGTGGCGGCGCGCGATCCCGGCAGCCCCCAGTACAACCCGTACAAGCGCGGGAATGCCGATGATGTGTATCGGTACTTTGGCGTTGCTGAGATAAACCGGGACACCCTGGAATCGCTGCGACCTATGCTATCGGACGGAAAACCAGAAACGCAGAAGATGTTTGCCAGGGCGTACGACGCCGTTGAGAACGCCGACCGGGCGACGGAACAGCTGCAGGCTCTTCGGGCGCAGATCGACGTTGAACTGCGGTATTCAAACGATCCTGATAAGGTCCTTTCCTATTTGCGGTATGCGGAGGATGGGAAGACATCCAGGAGCGAGTATAGCACGCTGTGGAAGATGGACGATGCGCGGAGGCAGGGCGGCAAAATTGCCCTGGGGTATGCGGTGGATTACCGGTGGGAGGACATCGAGGCGTATGTTCGCCAGCAGACCAAGGTGCAGCAGGAGGCCCTCGACGCAGCGAAGATAGCGGCTGAAAACAAAGAAAAAGAACACCAGCGGGACAGGGATATGGTGGCGCTGGCGGTTGGGCAGAACCCGGACGGCACGCCGGTTGCGAAGCAGCCCATAGCCACGGAACGGGATGTTTTGCAGGCGGATGTGGTGATCAACCCTGTCCCGGAAGCGGTAAAATCGCCGGAGACAGGTACGGGCATGGCGGAGCTATCGGATGCGGAAAAGCAGCGCCAGCAGGAACGTGACATGGTGGCGATGATGATAGGCCAGAACCCGGACGGGTCGCTGATGGCAAGCAGGGAAGAGATAGAGATCAACGCGCAGTATGAGGCGCTTGCCGGTGTCGTGACCGCTTTTGCTGCGTCGTACACGCCGGAGGAAATGCGAACCTTTGCGCAGGCAACGGGCGGGCACGTCGTGGAGGCGGCGCAGTACGAGAAGGACCTGTGGCAGACCATCAAGGAAACCGTCGTGGGCACGGATAACGTTCCTGTATTTACGGAGAGCGACAGAAAGAACCTGGAGTTCATGGAGCAGCAGCTGGCAGCCGATCCCGGCAATGCACTGGCGGAATACTGGACCGGTGAAATCGCGCGTCTGGGGCAGAAGCGGGACAAGTACGCCGCAGCGTACGGCCAGAATCCGACGTATCAGGATACGATCCAGGCAATGTATGCAAACGGCGAACACAAAGCCGTGGTGGATTTGCTGACCAGCGGGCTGCACATTCACACGCGCTACACTTATAGCGAGATCAACGATTACCTGCTGCTGGCGCTTTCTAAGGAGACGACGGAATCGCTGCTGGAGAGCGGAGCCATACAGGGTAAAACCCAGGCTGCCATCGTGGAAGACATGCGCGATGCCATTGCGCGGCTGTACGCGCGGCCCGTGCCGGAAGCGAAGGCAGACGGGTGGCTGCAGAGCGCCGCCCAAACCATTGTCGATGCCCTTAACGGCAAAGGAACCTATGAACGATCTGCGCTGAACGAAGGGCTTGACCTGCAAACCCTCGGCACGCAGGCGACAAACAGCATGTTCTCTATGGCCGGAAAGAGCATGATGGGCATTGCGAAGATGGCGGGAGCGCCGGTGAAACTTGGATTTGAGGCTGCCGGAAACGCGGAAGCGTACCAGAAGATTGAAGATGAGCTGATTAACGATGCGCTGCGGTTGGAAACGGAAAGGCTTCAAGCAAGCGCGGAGTTTCTTGCCAAGTATGGCACCGGCGGGGATTTGCTGCTGTACCAGATTTCAAGGGACTTGGGGAAGGCTGTGCTCGACCTGGGGGCGGCGAGTGGCGTTACGGCTTCGCTGGCCTATGCCGGTGCGTCCTCCAGGCTTGCAAAGCTTGCGGGCCGGTTGGTGTATGCCGGGCAAGCAGCAGGGTCCAGCGCGGCAGAGGCAAGTCTTCTTGAAGATGTGGGCACGCTGCAGTGGCTTGGCGCGGGCATGGCGAACGGTGTGATTTCCTACGGTGTGATGGCGCTGGGCGTGGAGGACAGGGTGTTGGGCAGGCTGGCGAACAGCAACAATCCACAGACGGTACAGCAGATCATGAACATGGGCGCGCACAAATATGTGTTGCAGTATGGGAAACCGGCGTTCAACTTCATAAAGACTGTTATCACCGGCGCGGCTGGCGAATATGCGGAAGAGTTTCTGGAACAGGCAATTGGCGATCCGATTACTGACCTGATTACTGGGCAGGAGATGAAAAGCGTACGGGAGTATGCCGGGCAATCGCATCGGGCTGGGCTATCCGGCGCGCTAATCGGCGGGCTGCTCAGCGGGATCACGTTCAGCGCCGCCGCGCCGCTGGATGCGGAAAGCCATAAGATGCTGGTCAAGCTGACGGAAGATGCGGACGTAGGCCGGGAGGTCACGGTCGGGCAGCTGCTGGGGTTTATGGAAATGGTTGAGGCGGACATGCAGAATCCGGCGATCCGGGACGGGGTTGTGGAACAAGCCGCAGCTTACGCGGTCAGTGAACGGGTTGTGGAAAAGGTTGCGGAGGGCGCGCTGGATACGGTAGCCGAAGCGCCGGAGGTGAAGGCTGCGCAGGTTGCGGCTGACAATCTGGCGAATGCAGAGGCGGAACTGGAGAAAGCGCGGGCAGAAACGCAACGGGCAAGGGAGAACCTGGATGCTGCCAGGCGGGCAATTGTCGAGTTGCCGACAAATGAGAACAAAGTGGCGCACAGAGAGGCCGCGCAGAACTACACCGCAGCGGCGAAGGCGAAGCTTGCGGCGCAGGACGCGAGGGATAAAGCGTATGAGGCTTCGCTGACGGCTCGTGAGCAGGCGGAAGCGGCATCCATGGGTGCAATGCAGTCCCTGCGTGCGGAGGCTGCCCACGACGTTGTCACAAGCGGCCACGAAGCGCAGGAGCGGGTGGAGCAGGATGCGCAGCAGCAGGTAAACCCGGAATCCGCGCCGGTTGCCAATGCTGATACTGATGCGCAGGCGGAAAGTGGTGGTATTCCCAGCGATGAAAATGTGCAGTTGCTGCGGCGCGGTGAGAATGCCGAACAGGCCCGACCCACGGACGCGCAAGCCAAAAAGGAAGTACGCAACCCCGTACAGATCGTGCGGAAACTGGCGGAGCGGCTGGGCGTTGGGGCATCCGTAGGCACGAAGAAGATGACGCCGGGCGGGAAAGCGCTGCCGCCGGATGTGCTGGGGTACTATGAACGTCGCAGTGGGAATATGGCGCAGCGCCACGCGACGGATTACGCGGCAGGCATGCATGAGCTGGGTCACGCGCTGGCGCAGACAACGGACATGGCCGGTACGCCAGAGATGGTGGCAAGGCTGGACGCGGTGTTCGGCAAGAACTATGATGCCAAGGCACTGCCGGGGGAAGCGTTTGCGGAGTTTGTGCGGCTGTACATGACGGATACGGCAGCGGCGGAACGGTTTGCGGGCACTGATTTCTTCCGCCAGTTTGAAGCGAAGCTGCGGGAAAAGAAGGCGTTCGCCGATGTGCAGGAGGCGCGGGAGGCTTTGCAGGGGTACCTCAATGCGTCCTTTGCGGAGCGGGTCGGCAGCATGCAGGTGGACAAGGCAAGGCCAAACCCGGACAAGCAAGGCATTGGGGAGCGGATACGGGAGCGGGTGCGCGGGTGGACGACCTCCATGCTGGATTGGACGCGGCCTGCGGAGGACGTGGACAAGCGGGTGCGCGAGCAGACCGGCGAGTATCAGGCGGCGGAGAACAGCCTGCGGGAAGCTGCACTGTGGCATAACGCCAGGGATACCAGGGCGGCGGGGCAGATCACCAACAAGCTGACCGATTCGCATGGGCGGATCATTGGGGATTCGTTGGCCGATGTGATGCAGGAATCCGGCGTGCGGGGCGAGGATTTTGACCTGTTCAATACCTATTTACTGGTGAAACACTCCTTTGACCGAGACAGGCAAGGCAAGCCGGTGTATGGGGAGCAGTTTACGGCGGAGCAGCGCAGGCAGTTTGTCGCGGAGACGGAAGCGGCGCACCCGGAGTTTGTGCGGGGTTCGCAAGCGTTTCAGGCATGGTGGGGCCAGTTCATGCAGGCGTGGATGGTGGATACCGGGTTTCTTTCGCAGGAATCGTTCGACGCGATGCGTGCCATGTATCCGAACTATGTGCCGACCATGCGGTACATCCCCGGCAAGGCCGGGCGCGGCATGGGACAGAAGTTTTCTGTGAAGTCGGCGGTCGGATCGGACTTGGAAATCTTCACGCCTTTTGATTCCGTGGTGGACATGGTGAACAGCGTGGTGAAAACCGTGTCCAGGAACAACATCGGCGTGGTGTGGGATCAGCTGTACCAGGAGACGGACGGACTGGGGATATTCGGCAGGGAGATCACGGAGGATCAGCGCAGGGAAACCGCCAGCTTGGACGGCGTGAAGCGGGATTTGCGCGCGCTGCTGGCCGACAAGCTGAGCGAAGGGGATATGGACGCCGTGCTTTCCGCGCTGGGCGATTTTGCCAGCCAATGGACGGGCACGGGCAACAGTTCGGAGCCGGGCACGCTGGTGGTCACGCGGCCCGATGGGACGCAGGTATATTACGAGATTTACGACAGGGCGCTGTACGATATGTTTGCGTCGGCAGGAGAGACGGCGGCAAAGACGGGGCTTGAGTTCATTGGCAGGTTCACGCGGGCCATGACGATGCTGACCACCGGCAACCACCCGATATTTGCGCTGACCAATGCGCTGCGCGATTACCAGAAGAGCGTGAACTATGGTTCTTGGGCATCCAACTATGTAACGGGGTTGCCGAAGTGGATTTCCGCGTTCTGGCAGGTTTGGCGCAATGGCGGAGAATATGAGCAGTATGTTGCCATGGGCGGCGGTGGGTGGAACCGGATTGGCTCCCAGACAAAGAAGTCGGCGGCATCGTATCGGGGCGATATGTTCAAAGGGTACGATTCGTCTACAGCGGGCAGGACGGTTAAGCTTATTGGTGAAAAGATATGGAGTGCGCTTACGTTGAGCCGCCTAAATGAGATTGTAGAGAACACATCCCGATATGCGGAATACCGGTACGGGCAGCACGATCTGACGACGGACAGCGGCAGGCTGGAAGCGTTCCGGGCTGCGCAGGAAGCGACGGTTGACTTTTCCAGGAAGGGGGATTCTGCGGCTGCGCGTACGCTGCGGCATGTGATACCGTTCTTTAATGCAACGGCGCAGGGTGGGTATCAGGCGGGAAGGATGTTTACAGGTACGGAGCGACAGCGGCTTGGGGCGCGGTTTGCAAAAACGGTGGTGAATACGGCATTGGCGACGGCACTTGCAGCAGGGATGCGGATCAAGTTCGGGAACGAGGACGAAGAGGAAATGTACAACCTGCTATCCGCCGACATTCGGAACGGGTATCTGATCATTCCGAACCCCTTTGACGCGGAACGGCGGTTCATCCGCATTCCGGTGTCGCAGGACCCGCTTGCCAAGGCGGTGCATGGGTTGGTGTCCAGCTTGATTTCCAGCGATGATCCGCTTGGACAGGATTTGATGCTGGTGGCGGGGTCGGTGCTGGATGGGATGAATCCGGCGGGATCGACCATATTCAACGCGCTGATCGAGGTAGCGACAAACGAATCATGGTATGGCGGGAACATTGTACCGGGGAGCCTGGAGCGGCTGCCCGCGACGCAGCAGTATGACGAAACGACGGCCAATGCGTTCATCGCGGCAGGGCGCGTCACCGGCATGTCGCCCAAGAAACTGCAATACCTGGCGGATCAGTACACGGGGTGGATCGGGGATTTGGCGATTCCGGCGTTATCCAAGGATCGGTATACGGGAGAACTGGGCGGATTGCCTTCGGTGCTGCGGAACTTCTCCAACAGGCTGACCATTGATCCGGCTTATACGAATGATGTGGTGGATGCTTTTTATCAGGATAAGAATGCGCTGGAGCAAATTGTGGCCGCTACGAAGAAGGATCGACCGGCGGATGTGCTGCGGGGTAATCTGACGGAGGCGGAGCGGAAACAGGCGTATGAAGATGCTTATGCGCTGACGCACAGCGGCGGGGCTTTTGCGGACGCGGCGGATCGGGTATCTGATCTATGGGCGGAGATTGACGACATTCAGGCCAAGGAAGGGTTGACGCAGAAGCAGAAGAACCTGCTGGCGAAGGATGTGCGCATGGAGATGATCCGGGTGATGCTGGGGGCGGAGGAAGCGAAGCTGACCTTTGACGAGAAGTATGTGACCGGGCGCAGCGTGTTTGCCTTTGCTTTACAGGGTGGGCCTACGCTGACCATTGCTTCCGCGCTGGAGCGGATGCCGGGGGTGTTTGCGGCGGATTTGGAGGCTGGCAGCGAGTATATGCAGCGGGCGCGGAGCGTGTGGGAGGAAACAGGCGAGGATAGCGCGCTGCCGCATCCGAATGATGGGTTCACGAAGGACAAGGTGGAGTATGTGATTCCGGCGGAGTACCGGGACGAGTGGGATGCGCGGTACCGGGATGCTTACCGGCGGGCGGTGGAGGTTGCTGGCCGGAAGTGGGATGATATGACGCCGGAGGAACGGTTGGAGGCTTTGAAGGCGGCGCATGGGAAGGGGCATGCGGCGGCTAAGGAGTGGTGGATGCGGGAGCATCGGGAGTTGGGGATGGGGGAGTGATGGGTGGGTAATGGATGCCTATATGGCGGTTCTTCCTTTTTACGCAAAACTATTGACAGTACCTGACAGCACCTTAAGGCCGGGATTTCTCCCGGCCTTTTTATGCTAATTTGGTCAGAGATACAGGGCAGGCTCGTGCCCCGCCGTTCTTTCCTTGCCATCCTGTTTTACCTCCTAAGTCTTTCACTTTTTATCTGACATCGGAGTTTTGCACAATTGAGTGTGGGTTTTTATGTATGATGTGAGATTTGGTTATGGTGAAATGCATACTAAACGGGTATATCATCATACTGTAGGGCTTGCTTATCCTGATTTCGCCCGTAAGATTTAATGACAACACACTTTGACAGTATACAGGAGGACCTTCGATGGTGACTGAAATGGTTTGCCCCCAATATCCCTGAGGGTACACTTTCTCTCCTTCAAAACTGGTGTAGTGTAGAACTTGCCCATCAGGTAAAGTAATACTCCTTTCACCGCTCTCTATTGTTGAAGGAAGCACGATTGAAACCATTGTATTAGCAGCATTATAAAGGCTTGAATGTACATTCCTTAAGAGAATACGAATCCTTCCATAATACTTTACATGACGCGAATCTTCAGTTCTTTCCAGATTAATATTGACTATTTGGTTTTCATTTTTTGTAAGCAGCGTGTCGTTCAGGAAAACGTCCAACTCAAAATCAGAATCATTACTAGCATCATGCTCTGACGCTAAGTACCAATGAATCCTGCTTCTGATCTCATCATGTAGATGGCTGATATTACCTCTATTATAAATAATATGTTGATAATGCTTCATATCAAATGGAATGTCGCTTCCATCTTGCGTGATTAGGATGACCTTTTTCCCTAGGGCATGGGCATACCCCACTTCATAAAACACATTTGGATTTTGGGTCGACATATCTGCAATTATACAATCTGCACGCCGAATCTGACTATAGATTCTGTCAAGCATACTACCCTCGAATTTTTGCTCGTCCACACGTTCGCAGTATGCAGTATCGGTTTCGCAAGCAGATTTTATACCTAGCTTATATACATCGTCAAAATCCGGCTTAAAAGGCATCAGCACAAATACAAACTTCTTCACTTCGCGCCCACCCCTTCGGTTTATTATTCCTCTGTTATAACTGTTCTATTATTTAACATGTTTGCTCTTTCGAAATCAACTTCTTTTCACGGTGGTGCTAAATAGTGGTATTGAAGGGCAATAGAGTGTTGGAGAATATAAAGAACAAAGACGCCCAAAGTCCACCGAAAATAGCAGTATTAAGGAGTTGAAGCCGTTATGAAAATCATCATAACGGCACTTCTCTTTAACGCTGTACTTTCTGGATATAGGCTAATACAGCCTCAATATCCTGAGCAAGATAATACCCGGGTTTCCTGTTCGGTTCAAACACACCATTCTTTATAGCCTCGTCGAAGAAAAATCTTGCCTTCTCGTATCCTGGAATATGAAGCCGCTTAATTATTTCCAACACTTCTTCCCTGTCTTCAAACTTATCATCACTAATCAAACATAGTAATTCCATCAGTCCGTCTTGAGAAATGAACCTAGATAGGCACCCATCTAAAAGTAGAGCTCCGTGCCTCTTGTATTCAACACTTTCGTCATACTGGCAACTGTGGTGTTCAGTTGCAGGATAACTATGAACTATTCGGATACCGAATGCACTTTGCTGTAAGCCCTCACTATTCGTGCGAACTAGCCATTCAACCCATCCATCTTCCACCCTACTGATTTCTTCACCGCAGCTATCACATATCCAACTCATATAAATTTGATCTCCCCTTTATGCTTTTGTGAGTTAAGGTAATAATAACATGAAACAATGGAAATTGGAAGCAGCATAAAATGCTATCCGCCAAACTATATTGTAGACACGCTACATGCCCTAACCTGAAGGGGGCTCGTTGTTTTTGCGGACAGAATCAAGCGACGCGCTCTGGGTGAATCGCTGTAAGGGCTGTGTTGACAACCTCTTGTACTCCTGCCTCACCAGCTAGCCACGCTTGCCGCGCCTCGCGCGTTGACACGATCACGGGCATGCGGTCATGTATCGGTTTAACACTATCGGATGGCGGCATTGTCAGTATCGTGTATACTGGCAAAGATAGTCCCTCGACCTGACGCCAGATACCCGCCATATAGAGCAGCGAGCCATCGGACGGCCTAAACTCGAATTTGGGCTTGGGTTTTCCCTCACCACACCACTCAATGTATGATGTTGCAGGGACTAAACAGCGATGACCAATGTGATCACGGAACATCGACAATGATGTCACTGTTTCGCTGCGCGCGTTGATTATGGGCGGCGGTTTCGCTCCCGGGCTTTTGGGGTAGCCTGGAAAGCCCCACTGCATGAGAGTGACGGCTGGTCCGTTACCCGATGGTGCCAGCACATAAACTGGTGCTTTGTTGGTCGGGAAGATCTCACCGGTCTTCATTTCAGCCAGTTCAGGCCGCCCGGCAAGATTACGGTTTACTGCATCAACAATGCGCTGCATTTCCTCGCGGTCGATCTCGGTATAGTATCGCCCACACATTCAGATCCCCTCCTGCGTCCCATTATGCCACAAAGTCGACCATCTTACCATCGTCATCAAGCTCAATAAACCAGTAATTGCCATCATGGTATAGTGCGATCTGTCGCTTGAAGCATCTGCCGTCATCGTCCTCGAAGACGATCTGACAGATATACCGTATGCCTTGACCGCCAGCCCGCAAAGAGGCTGCACGCCTTACATCAAGCACACGGTCAATCCACATGGATTCGCCGCTTGTGCGCTGGAGTTTAAGCGGTTCGGTTTTGCCAGTCTCAGCCCAGCAAGCACAGATCACATTGACAAACTCTTTTGTAGGACTATCACGCCGTGCAATTTCCGCCATGATTGTGTCCTCCCTAACCACCATAATAAGGCATCGCCGGGGCAAAGTGTTCGCGCGGGTTTTCTTCCTTGAGCGCGCGGTTGATCGTCATTATGCCCAGCCCGATAGATTTCGGGCCAAATCGGTTTTGTAGGCTGCGCACCGTTTCTTCCAACCGTTCCATGGCCGCTTGCTCTTCGGTATCACCAAACAGATCGATCTGTGTGGGCGCGTACTTGGATGTCAGCTGACTACACTGTATCCCTACGCTGCGAATGGGGTAGAGGTTTGCATAATGGCGCTCTACAAACAGGTCAAGCGCTACTCGCACAATATCGCGTGCAATTGCTGTGGGGCGTGCTATGGTGCGCTGGCATTGGCACCACTCCAGGCCGCTTGCGGTGCGTGCACTGATACTGATGCAGCGCGCCCGGAACTCGTTTTCTCGGAGCCTTGCTGCTACGCTGTCCGCCAGGATGTAATAGATGCACTTGGCGTCGTCGTCATTTGTGATGTCGACCGGCGTCGTGGTAGAGTTGCCGACACTCTTGATCGGCATGGCAACGTCACACGGCATTACGGGAGACATGTCCTCACCGCGTGCAAAGGACTGTATCAACAGGCCGTTTTTGCCCATACTCCCGGTAAGCACTTCTGGGGATGCGTTTGCAAGCTGCCCGATTGTTTTGATCCCGTATTTGTAGAGCGTTTTTGTGGTAGCGGGACCGACAAACAGCAACTCGGATGCGGGTAAGGGCCATACTTTTGCCCAATAGTTTTCGGGCGTGATGACCGTTGTAGCATCGGGCTTTTTCAGGTCGCTTCCCAGTTTGGCAAATGGCTTTGTCCAGGATACACCGACCGAAGCGGTAACGCCCAGCTCAAATTTTGCACGTTCGCGAATTTCATTTGCGATTGCTTCTGCCCGTGCCCAGGTCATATCCGGGGCCGATATATCAACCCATGCTTCATCCAAGCCGTAGGCTTCGACCTGGTTCGAATAATCACTCAGAATTTCCCGAAATTCCTCCGAAAACCTCATGTACAGCGGGTAATCTGCATTGACTAGCACCAAGCCGGGGCATTTGCGCTTCGCTTCCCATATAGCTTCACCGGTCTGGACGCCAAACTTTTTTGCAATCTGATTTTTGGTTAAGATAATACCGTGGCGCAACTCGGGGTCGCCGGTGACCGCGAGGGGTTTGTCGCGGTACATGGGGCGATATAGTGTCTCGACAGATGCGTAAAAGGCATTCATGTCGGCGTGCAAGACAAACCGTGTCACAATATCACCTCTCTGTTTTAGAATATACGTTCCCCTTTGTAAGATCATACATCTGTTCGTATTTAAATGTCAAGAGGGAGAATGTGGGAAATAGTAGAGCTGTCGCCATCAGATCGACATTCACTCTTCTTTAGCTTTAGTTGTTTTGGAGTGTGGGGATTTTCTCAGCAAAGATACGGCACCTTCTGACTTGCATTTTGACTTGCATCTATGTGAAATATGGGCGATTATCGCGATGTTTTGCAGGCTTTGTAGAAAAGAGAAAACCCTCAAGAATCTAGGATTCTCAAGGGTTTTTACTGGTCGAGGTGACAGGATTTGAACCTGCGACCTTTTGGTCCCGAACCAAACGCGCTACCAAACTGCGCTACACCTCGACGCTGGAGCCAACGAAGGGACTCGAACCCTTGACCTGCGGTTTACGAAACCGCTGCTCTACCG
>JAVBPC010000089.1:0-3784 GCA_031549905.1 Eubacteriales bacterium | reverse complement strand
CGCGGCGGATGCGCTTTCCTCGCAGCCCGCGCTGCTGCAACCATTTGCGGAAGCCGCCCCGCAGTGCCGTGAGCCGGAGCGCCTCGCCAACCTGCTGGTGGAGACCATCGCGCCGCTGATCCCGCCGGATACCGCGCCCCCTTATCCCGCCCAGGCGCTTGCCGCGTTGTGCGACCTGCTGACGGATGGCGTGATCCACCTGGGGGCCGCCGGGCGCATTCTGGCGGAGATAACGAAGACCGGCGAATCGCCTGCCGAAATTGTTGTGCGGCTGGGCCTTGCGCAGGTCAGCGACACAGCATTTCTGGAAGAAACCGCTGAAACCGCTCTTCGCAACAACCCCGCGCTTGTGCAGGCATACCTGGGCGGCAAAACCAAAGCGCTGCAAGCGCTGATGGGCAAATTGATGGCCGCGACCGACGGTCGCGCCAACCCACAGCGGGCAGCAGAAATTCTTGCAAAAAAACTTTCTGAAAAGGCTTGACATTGACGTTACGTCATGGTTTATCCTATCCTTGCGAGGGAGAATAACCGGATCAGGGGAGGCGGCAAGATGGAATACACGGTGCAAAAGCTGGCGAAGCTTGCGGGGGTCAGCCCCCGCACGGTGCGCTATTATGATACCATCGGGCTGCTTCGCCCCACCCGGATCACCAGCGGTGGCTATCGCATTTACGGCCGCTGCGAGGTGGACGCGCTGCAACAGATCCTATTGTACAGGGAGATGGGGCTGGACCTTTCGGCGATCGCAAAGGTGCTGTCCGGCAGCGGGTATGATCGTCTCTCCGCGCTGAAAAACCACCTGGCTGCGCTCCGGCAGGAGCAGGTGCGGCTGCAAACGCTCATCGGCACCGTGGAGTGCACCATTGTAATGGAAGAAGGAGGAGAAACCATGGAAGACAAAGCAAAGTTTGAGGGCTTCAAGCGCGAAATGGTTGAAGAAAACGAGCGGAAATACGGCAAGGAAATCCGCGAAAAGTATGGCGAAGACACCGTGCGCGAAAGCAATGCTCGCATGCTGAAGATGACCAAGGCGCAGATGGATGAAATGCAGGCGCTGGCGGAGGAAATCCTTGCCCGGATTGAGGCAGCTGTGACGGCAGGCGAATCCCCGGAGGGCGGCGCGGGCCGCGAGGTGGCCATGATGCACCGGAAATGGCTGGGTTTCACCTGGCCGCAGTACTCGGTGGAGGCGCACAAAGGCGTCACGCAGATGTATGTGGATGACGAGCGCTTCACCGCGTATTATGACCGGAAGATGCCCGGCTGCGCGCTGTTCATCAGGGATGCGGTGCACCGCTGGGCGGATGAATTGAACACTTGATTCCCCATAAAAAAAGGAAGAGCATGCCGGCATTGTCGCCCGCATGCTCTTTTCTTCGCCATAACCCTTTATGCCTGGTTTTTATCCACTACCGGTCTGACCCATTTTCTGCTCCGCAGCCAGCGGATGCACAGGAATGCTTTCACCCAGTCCTCAAATATCAGCATCAGCGTGAACACCCACAGGAAGTCCATCTTCAGCACAAGGCCCGCAAGCACCGTCACCGGCAGCGCCATCGCCCACACGGACAGCAGATCATACCGGACGCCGGTGCGCGTATCCCCACCCGGGCGGAAAACGCCGCAGATGGTGATGAACGGGATGTTGCGGATGGGCGCCTCAATCGCGTAGATCAGCAGAATGGCTTTCGCCAGGCGTGCCACCTCGGGCGATACATCGAACAGCTGCAAAAACAGCCCGCGCGTAAGGATCATGATCAGCGACAACCCAACCGACATCAGTGGCAGCACCACGGAGCAGCGGTTGCCGTAGCGGATTCCTTCATCGATGCGGCCCGCGCCAATCTCGCGCCCCACCAGCACGCCGCACGCGTGACACATGCCGATGTAGAACGCAAAGAACATCGCTTCTATGGTGCGGTAGATGGTCAGCGCGGCGTACGCCTCCGTGCCGATGCGGCCAAACACCATGTTGTAGCCCGTTGTGCCAAGCGCCCAGATCAGCTCATTGGCCAGCACGGGCAGCGAGATGACAAAGAACTTGCGAACAAACGGCCAGTCAAACGAGAAAAGTTCTCGGATGCGGCAAATGAGCAGGTTCCGTCTGCGCCAGGAAAGGAAAAAGAGTATCACCGGCATCGTCCACGCGGAAATCACCGTTGCCAGCGCCGCGCCCGGCACCCCCATCTTCGGCATACCAAGCTTGCCAAAGATCAGCGCATAGTTGAGCACGGTATTGGCGATAACGCCGCACACGCTTGCGAACATGGGCAGCTTGACTTCTTCTGTGGAGCGCAGCACCGTGCTGAAAATTTGGCTGAACGCAAGCGCCAGGTAGCTAAACCCCGCAATGCGCAGGTAGCTGACCCCGGTTTCAATCGCCACAGGATCGTTCGTGAACAGCCGCATCACGACGCTTGGAAACAGCACCGCCATCAGCAGCATCAGCAATGCCACCGAAAGGCAGGTGACCATCAGGATGCCGTACGAGCGGCGGATGCCTTTAAAGTCCTTTGCGCCCCAATACTGCGACAAAAAAACCGCCGTGCCGGATGACAACCCGTAGAAGGCAATGTGCATCAGCCATGACCACTGGCCGGCCATGCCCACCGATGCGACCGCCACATCGCCCAGCTGCCCGATCATCAGCGTATCCACCAGCGCAAAAGAGCTGGCCAGCAAGTTTTGCAGGGCAACAGGAAAGCCCAGCCGAATGGCGGGCTTCCAGAAATCCGCTCCACCAAATTTTGCTTTTAGGGTCACCATCATGGGTCGCGGGTCCTCACCTTCTGCACGTTGGGATGCTCCGCAATGTCATTAACCAGCGCCGCGTTATCCATTTTGCGCGGAATATCCAGCGTGTACACGTTCATGTATAGGTTGCCGCCCTCGGATGCTTCCTCCACGCTAAAGTCCACATTGTGAATGCGGATGTTCTGCGCGGCAAGGTATTCGTTTAGAAAGGAAAGCGTCTCCTTGCGGTGAATGAAGCTAACTTCTACGATCTTGTATGTGTGGCCGACCACAATGCGCTTGATCACCGTCAGCACAATCAGCGTGCAGCCCGCGCCCAGCAGCGCCACGCCGTACAGACCCATGCCGGCGGCAAGGCCAATGCACGCCACCGTCCACAGCGATGCAGCGGTCGTCAGGCCCGCGATGTTCCGTTTGGTGGTGATGATCGTGCCCGCGCCCAGGAAGCCGATACCGCTGATGACCTGCGCGCTAAGCCGCCCAAGCGTCACCGAAACGCCACCCGCGCCTTCGGCTGTCGCGAGCATCACGCGCTCGGCAATAAGACAATCAATGATGGATACGATGGCCGCGCCTACGCAAACCAGAATATGCGTGCGAAGGCCCGCGGGGTGACGGCGCGTTTCCCGCTCATAACCAATCACGCCCCCCGTTACGATGGCAACGATCAGGCGTAGGATGATATCCCAATAGTCCATGACAAGCGGCACACAGACGCCTCCTTTCGCACAGGGCATTGTATGCGTACATAAACCGCATGAAGTAGTAAACCATACTTTAGTAGCGAAGTCAAGAAGGCGCAGGCGGTTTGCGCGCAAAAGTGTTTGCTTTTATCTTTTTTGCAAGATGGCATTCTTGCAGAACTTCTCAGTCGCAAACGCCTCGCTTATAGTCATTCAACCCCAAAACGGACCGATGTGAGCGAGAGATTTTTTCGTCCGGCAAGAAGCCGGAGCGAGGCGTGGCTGGAGGCCACGTTGAGCGGAAGGCGCCGCCGCAGGGCGGAAAAAGATCCGCTTACATCGGT
>JAVBPC010000008.1:0-4657 GCA_031549905.1 Eubacteriales bacterium | reverse complement strand
GGCTTTGCCCTTTGGAAACCCTTCATTTTCGCCTCACGGCGGGTGGGGATATTTCACCGGTCGGGCGGGCGGGGGGTTTTCAGGCAGCTTACCGGCTGGAAACACCCCTTGCCCGCCCGAAATGGCGTGATTGAGTCGCGTATAACGTTAGCGGACATCCGGCAGGCTCGCGGCAGCAACGGATTGGCCCACCCGGCGGTTATGTTCATCCGGCAGGTGGATGGCGATCTTTTCGGAAAGTTCCGGGAACTCAGCTGCCAATGCGTTTTTGCACGCTTCCACAAACCGCGCGCCGCCTTCGCCGCTGGTCACGCGGCCCATCAGCAGCAGGTGGCGGAAGTCGTAAAAGAGCGCGTACCAGGCAAGCGCGTACGCCAGGTTGATGCCCAGGGATTCGTAAATTTTCAGGGCTTCGGCGTTTCCGCTTTCCACCTCTTTCTGCACGATCTTGAGCTTCTCGCCTGGGGAGAGGTCTTCCGGCAAGGTGATGCCCGCGGCAGGGGCCAGCTTGATCACGCCATCCTGCGAGAAATATTTCACGCCGCAGCCGATATCGCCCGCCCATTCATCCATCATGGCGTCCGGGTTGATATCCAGCGGCACAAACGCCAGCTCGTTCAGCCAGCCGGTCAGGTTGCCTTCGCCGTCCACAAACCCGCCCGCCTCGCTGGTGCCCATCGCGATGCCCAGGATGTTGCCGTCGGAAAGCTCCATGGCCCCGGCAAGCGCGGTCACATCGCCGTCGTTGGCGACCTCCAGCGGCACATCACCGATTTCCTTGGCCACGTTGATGTACATATCCTTGACGTGCGCGCTAAAGTCCGCCTCGTTCACTTTCAGAAACAGGGAAGCCGCCATGATGCGGTTATCCACATACACGCCCGCGCTGGATACGCCGATGGCATCCACGCGCGGCATGTGGGCGGCGGCGCTCTTCATCGCGGCGAGAATGCCTTGGTAATGGTAATTCGGGTCGGTGTTGGTCTTGGGGAACCACACGACCTCTTCGGAATACACGGCCTCGCCGTCGATGACAGCGCTGACCTTGCGGTCGCTGCCGCCCGCGTCAAAGCCGATGCGGCAGCCTTCCAGGTGGCGGCCGATGGGGCTGGTCACGCCGAAATCCTTGGGCGCGTCCTTTGCGTTTTCGATGAACAGCACTTCAAACGGCTTTTCATAGATTTTCGCCATGAAACCCGAATCAAACTGGCGCGCGCCGCCGTCACGGTACGCATCCTTCAGGCGCAGGTACACATCCTTCGCGCCGGCAACGATGATCTTGAACCCGCCGTACGCCCACAGCATGGTTTTGGCGATGCGCTCGGCCAGCTGGTAGTTTTCGGCATCGTGGCCGGTGCCCTCGGCGAACAGGCGCAGGGTGAAGGTCTTGATCTGACCCTTACTGCGCTCCACGGCAAGCACGCAATCCATTGCGGGGGCGTTTTGAACCTTCGCCATAAAATCGCGGTAGAAAATGGAAAGCGGGGCAAAACCTGGGTCTAGCGGCGGGACTGCTTTGAGCTGCATGGGGGTTCCTCCAATCTAAGTAGATCATCGCCAAACAGGCCATCATAAAAATACGAAACCATCCGCGCGGCGGGGCGGGGTGCCTGTGCCCGCCGCGCGAATTGCAACAATGCCTAGGTCTAGCGCCTAGTATTTACCATGTCACACTTGAAAAACCGTTTCTCCGCGAATGATTGTGCGTTTTACCTGGAAATTCTCATCCACCAGGATGATATCGGCATCCTTGCCGGGGATGAGCGCGCCTTTTGCCTCCGCGCCGATGGCGGCTGCCGGGTTTTTGCTTGCCATTGCGGCCACCTGGTACAGCGGCAGACCGGTTTCGCGGTGAACATTTGCCACAGCGTTGTTCAGCTTCAGCACGCTGCCCGCGATGGTGCCATCCGCCAGGCGGCATTCGATGCCCTTGACGTAGATCGCCTGCCCGCCCAGGTCGTATGTGCCGTCGGCCAATCCGCCCGCGCGCGTGCAGTCTGTGATCAGTACCAGCTTGTCCCCCTTCATGCGCGCCAGCAACGTAAACAGCGCCGGGTGCACATGGAAGCAGTCCGCGATCAGCTCTGCGGAAGCCGCGGACAGCAGCGCCGCGCCCACTGCGCCGGGCGCGCGGTGGTTCAGCGGGGTCATGGCGTTAAACGTGTGGGTGACGTGCGAAAGGCCCCGCCGTATTGCCTCCATTGCGATTTCGTAGGTGGCATCGGTGTGGCCCATGGAAAGAAGGATGTTTGTTTTTTCATGAAGGGTTTGGATGAAATCCATCGCGCCGTCCATTTCGGGGGCGAAGGTAACGATGTTTACGATATCCTGATAGGAGAGAATCCAGCCGCTGTCCGGGGGGAGGATGTTGTCGGCGCTTTGCGCGCCTTTCTTGCTTTTGTTGATGAAGGGGCCTTCGGCATGGACGCCGAGGATCTCAGCGCCCGGGTAGGCTTTTGCTTGACTTTCCTCCCTGAGGCCGCGCATCATTTCAAATACGCCGGAGAGCTGATCCTTTTCTACCGTCATCGTGGTCGGGCACCAGCTGGTGACCCCGTTTTCCGCGATTCCCCTGGCCATTTTGCGGATACCATCCCCGCTGCCGTCCGATGCGTCCTCCCCCAGGTACCCGTGGATGTGAATATCCACCAGGCCGGGGGATACCACAAGGCCGCTTGCGTCGATGACCTCGCACCCCTTGGGCAGGCTGTCAGGGTTTGCAAGGCCGATGATCTTCTCATCGAACAGCAGCGCCTGATTCTGCGCCTCCCGGTCGGGCAGCAGAACGCGGCCGCCCACAATTGCTTTCATGCGCTCAGCTCCTTTTCTTTTGCTCTGTTTATCACAGGTAATCGCTGATTTATTCGCTTGGCGGGTGGCGAGGTGAATTTTTGTCAGATGTGGCTTGTAAAAGCCGAAGGCGTAGCAGCGCTACGTCGAGGGTTTTGCAAGCTGCAGATGACGGAAATACGCCCGCCAGACGCCGTGCGAATAGATCAGCGGTTACTGCGTGCAAACACTTTCCTTTTTGCAGTATAGCGCAAAGTAAAATGTGCGTCAAGGCGGCATTTGGGTGGCAGATGCTGGCAATTTTCCTGAAAACTGCATATTCATGGCCATGTAGCGCATATGCATCCGCACTGTTTTTGGTGTATCAACCGCTTTTCCGTTGCTTTAGCGCATTAAAATTCATACCGAAATAATTCGCTTTGCATGCATAAAGCCATCTCGATTCTTTATTTTATGCGTATATCCTGTATAAAAATAAAATGCAATCCCCCTTGACAATGGTTTTTCTGTATGCTACTATGTATTAAAATTCACTCGGAGGAAAATTACGATGAAAAAAATCGCTTCATTGGTTCTGGCCATGCTGCTGGTGCTTACCGTGTCCGCCGCCGCGCTTTCCGAAACGCTGGTGATGGGCAGCAACCTGTCCTTCCCGCCGTTTGACACCATCGATGATTCCGGCGCGCCCGCGGGCTTTGATATCGAGATCGGCAAACTGATCGCCGAAAAGATGGGCATGGATTTCTTCGTGGAAGACATGGCGTTTGACGGCCTGGTGCTGGCGCTTGAAAGCGGCAAGATCGATATGGTCATCGCCGCCATGACCATCACCGAAGCCCGCAAGGAAAAGGTCAACTTCTCCGATCCGTACTATGTTGCCTCCCAGAAGGTCATCGTGCCCGTCGGCTATGAAGGCGTCGCTTCCCTGGATGACCTGAAGGACAAGGTTGTGGCCGTGCAGGAAGGCACCACCGGGCACATTCTGTGCACCGAAACCCTTGAAATGCCCGAAGCGCAGGTTGTTTCCTTCCGCAACGCCGCCGATGCCGTGCTGGAGCTGCTCGCCGGCCGCGTGGATGCCGTTGTCCTTGACGCCGCGCCCGCCGATGTGTTCGTCGCCCGCAGCGAAGGCAAGCTGGCCATCGTTGAAGGCATCGAAATGGAAGATGAGTTCTACGGCATCGCCATCGCCAAAGACAACGAAGCGCTGCTTGCCGCCGCCAACGAAGTGCTGGCCGAGATCAAGGAAAACGGCGAGTACGAAGAGCTGATCGCGAAGTGGTTTGAATAAACGCAAAGGGACGTGCAGGGGGCGTTGCCCCCTGCACCCCCACCAGGGGACATGTCCCCTGGACCCCTTTCTTCCGCTTCGGCGGGGGAAAGGGTATTTTCTGTAATAGACTAGCTTCCGTTGCTCCCCCGGGCCATTTGAGGGGCCAAAGCCCCTCAAAAAACCCCTAGCCGCAGCGTCGCGGATCCCACCCCCGGCGGTCGCCACCGAAATTCCATGAATTTCGGCAGACCGCAACCCGGGGTGCTCGAGGGGGTATCAACCCCCTCGACTTCAATCCGGCATCGGCGGCTTTGCCGCCGAACGGACAGAAAAACCGCAAGGTTTTTCTACCTTTCACGCCCGGAAGGGCGTGAGGGGGATCATACAAGGGGGACGTGTCCCCCTTGTACTCTTCAAAAGGAGGGTTGCCTGTGCCGGCCTGGCTTGATGGGGTATGGCGCGATATTCAAACGGTTTTCGTGGAAGGGGACCGGTACAAGCTGTTCCTGAACGGATTGGGTGTGACGCTCAAGCTGTCATTTTTTGCGCTGCTGATTGGCACGGCGCTGGGGCTTATTCTGGCGCTGATGCGGC
>JAVBPC010000042.1:0-57322 GCA_031549905.1 Eubacteriales bacterium | reverse complement strand
GAAGGGGCTTCGGCCCCTTCATGCTACCCCGGGGGAGGAACGGAGTTCGACAAAAAAATTACCCCATGCCGTGTATTGGCATGGGGTAAGTCGCATTATATACAATCGTTTACGCGCTCATATAGCTCTTGGGCTGTCGTGGCCTGACGCTGATCGCCGCGAAATCCTGCTCGCTTTCCATTACGCGGCCCAGGCCCTGCGCCACGCACGCCTCGGGGTCCTCGGCCACGCGGAAGGATACCTTCAGCGCTTGCGTCAGCGCCTCGGACAGGCCGAACAGGTTTGCGCCGGAACCGGTCAGGGTGATGCCGTGATCGAAAATGTCGGCGGCAAGCTCGGGCGGGGTGCGCTCCAGCACGCCCTGCACCTTTTCCACCAGCGCGTGCACGGGCTCTTCCAGCGCCTCAAATACCTCATCCGAGTGAATGCGCACAACCTTTGGCATGCCGCTGACAAGGCTGCGGCCGGTCACATCCATGTAAAGCTTTTCGGTGCGGCGGATGGCTGCGCCGATGGTGAGCTTGAGCTCCTCCGCTGTGCGCTCGCCAACAACCAGGTTGTGTTTTTTGCGCAGGTAGCGGATCAGGGTGTCATCAAACTGATCGCCGGCGGGCTGTGTGATGTTGCGTACCATCGCGCGGCGCAGCGATACCACAGCGATATCCGTGATTCCGCCGCCGATATCCACCAGCATGCTGCCGTAAGGCCCCTTGATATCCAGCCCCGCGCCCAGCGCCGCGGCCACCGCGGGGTCGATCAGGAACGCCCTTCGCGCGCCCGCATCCAGCGTGGCGGTGATGATGGACTGCATTTCGACATCGTTCAGCCCGCCCGGAAGGCACAAAAAGGCGCGCGGGCGGAAAAGCACCTTGCGCCCGATCGCCTTGTGGATGAAATAGCGAACCATGCTGGCCGTCAAATCAAGATCTTCAATTGCGCCGCTGCCCAGCGGGCGCAGCACAACGATATGCCCCGGGGTGCGGCCCTGCATGCGCTTGACATCTTCGCCGACGGCCAGGATGCTGCGCGTATGCCGGTCCACCGCGACCATCGCAGGCTCACGCAGCACAACGCCGCGGCCTTTGATGTAGACCAGCGCAGTTGCCGTGCCAAGATCGATACCGATATCCTCTTGCCCAAACATGGCAAACACCTCTCTTGTATAAAGAAACGAATGGAAAGTGTGAATTATTACATTCTACACAATGAAAAAAAATCCTCCCTTAACATAAAATTATTTCTTTGACATAATTTTCAATGTTTCGACATGTTTATACTTTTCCCGCGTTGCGTTGCCGCCGCGCAGGTGGCGCTCGGCCTTATTCAGGTCCAGCACCTGGCGTACATCCTGGAAAAGCGACCGGTCAAGCTCCGGCAAACGCTCGCCCATATCCTTATGTACCGTCGACTTGCTGACGCGAAAGAGCTTTGCCGCCTCCCGGACCGTCGCGCCCGTTTCCACAATGTGTTCAGCCGTTTTCAGCACGCGCAGTTCGATATACTCCTGCATCAAAAAACCCCCTCCGCACCCGGCGTTTACGCCAGTCTATGCGGGGGGATTGGAACAATTTCTAAAAGGAAAAGTTGTTTGCGCCGTTTTCGCCACAATTACTCCGTTTGCAGCAGAAAATCCGCCATAACACCGATATCCGCCATCAGTCCGATGCCACTAAGCCCGATCAGGCGCGCTTCTTTGCCGCTTTTGGTCAGCCGCGCGTATCCGGCATATTGGCGGTTATCGACGGTGCGGATAAACAGAAAAATTTCCGGATCATCCGTAGGTAGAAGCGCGCTGGAATCATCCAGCCATTCGCGCAACGCGGTTTCATCACCGCGCAAAACGAACACCGCCCATGTGCCGTCGACGGCTTCGTAGTATGCCTCCGTATCGGTAAGCACGGTTTCAGGCCAAATGGGGCAGGAAAGGTCAAGTCCGGCGGCCTCCCTTGGTTCATTGTAGAACGGCCCGTAGCGCCCGTCCAGCACGCCGGGGTCGTTCAGCTCATCACGCACAAGTGAGAACCCTTCGCCATCCCACAGCACGCCCTGTCCGTCGCCCATCTTGTTTTCCGCAATCAGCCGGGCGCCTTCCTGCAAGGTTTCTTGCAGTGCTTCCCGCATGTCAAGGTCTTCGGCAACGCAGGGTACAGCCGCCATCACAACCGCGATGCTGATCATCAAAGCAAACCATTTCCGCATGGTCATCTCTCCCTTTATGCTGTTGCACTATTGGACGCAAAAAATGGGAAAAAGTTCCAGCAAGGAGAATGACAGGGGTCAGTCGTAATAATCCCGCCCGCGGTACCCGTTGAACGCCGAAATGAGCGCAAACAGGCGCAGCCCGTCCATATCAACGCGGTCGCGGCCATAGGCGCTGAGGAACTCCTGCGCGTAGTGATCGGTCAGATTGTATGAAAGGGACCAGACCATCCAGAAAAGATCGTAATGCCGGTCGCCCACGCCGCCATAGCCCAGATCGACGAAGCGCACAGTATATTCATCATCCAAAATGCAGTTGGGCAGGCAAAAATCGCCGTGCAAAATATGCTGGGAAAATGGGAATGCCGAGCGCAGGCACATTTCGCGGTACGCTTCGCGCTCGTCATCAAAGCCGATGAAGCGCAGCAGACCATGGTCTACGCGGCCGTTGCGGCCGTTGCGCATGGCGCGGTCCAGCATCATTTCGCCGGTGTTGCGCACCAGGCAGCCCTCCGGCGGCAGCGCGTGCAGCCTGCGCATCGCATCCGCAAGAATGCGGACCAGCGCGCTGGGCGTATCCAAAAAAGCCAGAGCATCCCTGCCCGGCAGCGCGCGGGTCAGTAAATAATGATCGGGGCCGGACGGCCAGTCGCCCAGCACTTCCGGCCCCATCCCGCAGCGGAACAGGTGCATGCACATCGTCGGCTCATTGCCAAGCTGCCCGTTAAGCGCCCTTTTCAGGTACAGCGCGCCGGTCGGGTGCTCAATGCGGTATACGGTGACGCGCGGTTTATCCTTGATTACCTCAAACCGCGCGCCGTCCGGTATGCGTGCCCAAACCGCGTCCGGCAGGTCTGGCAGGGGTTGCGTTTCCAATGCACGGGCCTCCCAAGGCGGTGTATTATTCCTTGCCGCGGAACAAGCTCATCGCGTTTTCGTAGCAAACCTTGCGCACGATCATCTCCAGCGCGCGGTAATCCTCGGGATATTCGCCGTTTTCCACCCAATTGGCCAGCTGGTTGCAGAAGATGCGGCGGAAATACTCATGCCGGGTGTAGGAAAGCAGGCTGCGCGAGTCCGTCGTCATGCCGATGAACTCGGAAATGGGCGTCACGTTCGCCAGCGCGCGCATGTGTTTGGCCATGCCGTCCCGCTGGTCGTGGAACCACCACGCCGGGCCAAACCCCACATGACCCGCCGCGCCGTCGCGCTGCATCGCGCCCACCAGCGCGCCAAGGGGGTAGTTGTCCTTGTCGTTCAGGGTGAACAGCAGCGTTCTGGGCAGCGGCCCCTTTTCCATCATCGCGGAAAGCAGCGCCGACAGCGGGCGGATGACCGGCCCGTCGGCAATGGCATCAAACCCGGTATCCGGGCCTAGCTTTGCGAACATTGGGCGGTTCATGTTGCGCAGCGCGCCGATGTGCAGCTGCATCGTCCAGCCAAGGCGGCTGTATTCGCCGGCCAGGAACGTCAGCAGCGTCGCGCGGTATGCGTCGCTGAGCTGCCCCAGCACCGCGCCGCCGCGCTTCATCGCCACGAACGCTTCCTGCGCCATCGCATCCGAAGGGACGGACTGGGGCACGGTATCCAGCGCGTGGTCGGACAGGCGGCAGCCGCTCGCGTGGAAGAACTCCAGGCGCAGCGCCAGCGCGCGCTTGAGGGTCTCAAAGTCCCCGATCGCGAACCCCACGGCGTTTTCAAGCTGCAGCAGCCATGGGCCGAATGTCGGCTGGTCGATGTTCAGCGCTTTGTCGGGCCGCCATGCGGGCAGAATTTCCGCGCCGGATTCGTTCGATGTGCGCAGCCGCTGATGCCATTCCAGCGAATCCACCGGGTCATCCGTGGTGCAGACGATTTTGACGTTGGACTGCGCGATCAGCGATTGCGGCGTCATATCCACGATCTGGCGGTTGCACTCGTTCCAGATGTCCGCCGCGGTGCGCGGGGAGAGCGGATCATCGATGTCGAAGTAGCGCTGCAGTTCCAGGTGCGTCCAGTGATAGAGTGGGTTGCCGATCAGCTTGGGCATTGTTTCCGCCCAGGCCATGAACTTTTCTTCATCGGTGGCGTCGCCGGTGATCAGCGCTTCCGGAACGCCCGCAACGCGCATGGCGCGCCACTTGTAATGATCGCCGCCCAGCCACGCCTGCGCGATCGATGTGAACGGTTCGTTCTCAGCGATCTGCTGCACGGGAATGTGGCAGTGAAAATCGCAGATCGGCAGGTCGGCGGCATAGTCGTGGTACAGCTCGCGCGCGGTTTCGGTATCCAGCAGGAAATTTTTGCCCATGAAGCGTTTCATAAAAGTAGGTACTCCTTTCGCGGCGCGAACGCTATGATTCCGCGCCATAAAGGGATTTCGCAGGAAACCCCTTCGTGTTATTGTAGCCGGTTGTTATGATTCAATCAACGCAATGCGGCCGCCCTCCAGCGGGATGCCGCGTTCTGCCAAGTACATCTCTGCGCGGCGGCGGCTGTGCGTGCGCACGGTTACGGTTTCCCCGCGGTTCAGCGCGCCAAGCGCGTCAATCCCCAAGGTGAAACCCAGCATTTGATCCACCGCGGCGCGTGTCGCATCCTCCACGGCGTCAAAGTTGCCCTGATCCACCCATTGCTCCTTCACCATCCAGCTGCCGCCGCACGCCAAGACCTTTGGGAACGCCAGGTACTTGGGCAGCTTCTGCGCGTCGATTCCGCCGGTGGGGATGAAGGTGACCTGCCCGTACGGCGCGCTCATCGCCTTGATCGCGTCGATTCCGCCCAACGTTTCCGCCGGGAAGAACTTCACGGTTTTCAGCCCTAGCTCCAACGCGCGCTCAATATCGGATGGGCAGGCGCACCCGGGCAGCACCGGCACGCCGATGGAAAGGCAGTGTTTGACGACGGTGGGGTTGAGCCCCGGCGATACGATGAACGCGGCCCCGGCCGCTACCGCGCGGTCGGCCTGTTCTGTGGTCAGCACCGTGCCCGCGCCCAGCAGCACATCGGGCAGCGCCTGGTGCACCCGGCGGATGGATTCCTCCGCCGCATCGGTGCGGAAGGTAATCTCCGCCACGGGAAGCCCCCCGCGCTTTAGCGCGCCGCACAGCGGCACGGCGTCTTCTGGCCGGTTCAGCTTGATGACGGGTACGATGCCGCGCAGGGAAATGGCGGATAACAGATCCATCAAGGGTTCACATCCTTAACCGTTTTTGCTGTGTAAAGTGTAGCACTTGGGAATGAGGGCGTCAAGCTTCGCGCCCGGAAGCGGAGCAATTATGGCGGCTAAATCGTTTACCATATAAACCCTTGTGAGGTGGATTATGCAAAAGAGGAACATAGCGGTTTTGCTGCTGCTTGTGTTGGCAACCTGCGGCGCGTCTGCTTCCCTGGGGGAAGGCGCGGGGGATGTTATCGTTGTTGGCGGCGCGCAGTACGATGGGGGAACGGGCGTACTTGCGCTGCCGGACGGCGGTTTCTTGATTTCGGGATGGGCCGGCAAAGACGCACTCGTTTGGCGGATTGATGCGCAGGGGCGCGGAGTATGGGAAATAAAGTTTGCTTCGGAAGGTTCAGCGAACGCGCTCTTTTCTCCCCGTGCTTTGCCGGATGGGCGGGTTGCCGCACTGCTTGTGGCAGGCAAGAACGGCAGGGATGTGCGCAGCCTGGTGATACTACACGAGAATGGGGGCGTAGAAGCGGAGCACCCCCTGCCCGATTGGGCATTTGCGGGGATACCCACGGATGACGGCATGATCGTGCTGAGCGGAAATAGTATGGAAGAGAGAGGGCTATCTCCCCGCGCGGCATTCATTGCGCTGGATGGGCAGACGGCATGGAGCGCGCAGTACCCGCTGCAATTGGCGCACAAGCCGGATTGGTGCTACCTGAGCAACGGCATCGCCTGGAACGGCGGCTTTTTGCTGACGGGTGTGTATAGCGACCTGCGCCCGATTGGCGATTATGGTGAGGTTGCAGGCAAGCGCGGTTTGCTGCTTTTCGTTTCAGCGGCAGGCGAAGCCGAATGGGCGCTGCGGACAGGCGGCAACGATACGATTCTGGCGAGGCTGCCCCTGGAGGACGGCCGCGCATTTATCGCGGGGCGGCGCTATTTCGGCCAAGACGGCAGCACCATGGGGTTTGCGCTGATGGTGAACGGCAGCGGCGAAATCCTATGGGAAAAGCAGATTGAACATACGGAAGACCAGCAATCCTTTTATGCGGCAGCGGCGCAGGATACCTTTGTCATCGTGAGTGGCAATCATGCGGAGGGCGTGGGCTCTCTCACACTGTCGTGGCTGGATGAGCAGGGTGCAATCCTTGACCAGTGGGCGGTAACGCCGCCGCTGGCGGATTTCAACCCGCAGGGCATCGTGCGGGATGTGCAGGGAAACCTGTGGGTTTATGGCGCGATTCCGCAAAAAGAGGGGGATATCATGCTGTTTCGGGTGGATACGCCGGCGGTGGGATAATGGCCTACGCCATCTCCCCGACAGCATCCAGATCCCTTATCGCGCCGATCACAACCAAGACATCGCCGCTTTTGATGTGCATATCCGCATCGGGCGAAATTTTGACCTCTTTCTCACCCTCGCTGCGGATGGCCAGCACCGTCAGCCCGTATTTTCTGCGCAGATTGGTTTCGCCCAGCGTTTTGCCGAGCCAGGCCTTTAACGGGGATATTTCCGCGATGCGGTGGTCTTCCGAAAGCTCGATCAGGTCAATGATGTTGCGGTGCGCCAGGGAGTGCGCAAGGCGCTTGCCCATGTCATGCTCCGGGCGAATGACCTTATCCGCGCCCACGCGGTCCAGCACCTTGGCGTGCTGTTCGTTCTGCGCCTTGGCGATGATCCGCTTGGCGCCCATTTCCTTGACCATCAGCGTGATCAGAACGCTTTCCTCAATGCCGCCGGCGATAGCCACCACGATGCAGTCAAAATGGCTGACGCTGATGGATTTGAGAACCGATTCATCATTCGCGTTGCCAACGATTGCGTGCGTTACATAGTCAACCACCTTGGCGATGCTTTCCTCGTGTTCATCGATGACGAACACCTCATGCCCCAGCCTGTACAGCTCGGTTGCCATCGCGCTGCCAAAGCGCCCCATGCCGATTACCAAATAAGAACTCATTGCCATACCTCCCTACATCATCACGCGGGCATCCGGGTATTTGGCCTTTTCGTGCCTGTCGCGGTTCAGAATGGTCGCAAAGACGATGGTCATGATGCCAACCCGCCCGAAGAACATCAGCAGAATGATGATTACCTGTGAAAAAACGGTCAGCGACGGCGTGATGCCCGTGGTGAGGCCCACCGTGCCAAACGCGGAAACCGTTTCGTACAGAATATCGATATAACCGGCCCCCTCTGCAAGGGAAACCAGCATGGAACTTGCGAAACAGCACGCCAGGGAAATGGCCGTCAGTGCAAGCGCATCAATCACCTGACGGGGAGCGATGGTGCGCTGAAACGCGGAAACATTCTCTTTGCCGCGCACCGTGCTGATTGCGGACATGATCAAAAGCCCCGCCGTGACGGTTTTGATGCCGCCGGCGGTGGAACCGGGCGACCCGCCGATAAACATCAGCAGCGTGGTCAGCAGCTTGGATGCATCCGACAGCGATGCCTGGTCGATGGTGTTGAACCCGGCGGTTCTGGGCGATACAGACTGGAACAGGCTGGCCAGCAGCGCCTGCGGGGTGGACATGCCGCCCAGCGTGGCGGGGTTCTCACGCTCCGCCAGGAAGAAAAGAACGGAGCCCGCCGCGACCAGCCCCAAGGAGATCGTCAACACCAGCTTTGTATGCAGGTGCAGCTGCTTGAACCGGCGGTGCGTCAAAACATCCTCCCATACAAAAAAACCCATTCCGCCGATGATGATCAGCGCCATGACCGTGAAGTTCACCACGGGATCGCCCGCGTATGCTGTCAGGCTGGAATAGGGGGCGGCCTTGCCCATCAGGTCAAACCCGGCGTTGCAAAATGCGGAAATGGAATGAAAAATGCCCATGCCAAGCCCTGCCCATATACCGAAATCAAACGCGAAGCGTATCCAGAGGATGACCGCGCCGATGCCTTCCATGATGAGCGTGCCAAGCAACGCGTGGCGCACCAGCCGCACCACGCCCTTCATATCGGAAAGGCCCAGCGACTGCACCATCAGCAGCCTGCCCGAGACGCCTATTTTTTTGCTTGTAAGGAAGAAGAAGATGGACATAATGGACATGAAACCCAGCCCGCCGATTTGGATGAGGCAAAGGATGACGACACGCCCGAATACGGTCCAGGTGGCGTATGTGTCACTGACGATAAGGCCCGTGACGCAAGTGGCCGAGGTGGCGGTGAATAGCGCGGAAAGAAACGGTACCCTTTCGCTGTGGTTTGTCGCAATTGGCAGCTGAAGCAGACAGGCTCCCAGCAGTATAATTGACATGAAGCCCAACACCATGACCCTGGCAGGGGAAAAAACCCTGTTGATCCGCATTGCCCGTTTGAGCACGGCAATGGCCCTTTGCAAAAACCGCATATTACCACCCTTCGGTTCTTTCCGTTTTGACCGTTGCATTCTACTGCGATTGCCGCCAAAATGCAAGCGTTGCTTCTTTTGCTTGACATGCCCTTCCAACTGTGCTTAATTACCTAATATGACGTATCATCTGCCTGATTTTGTGCTGGAAACCCTGCGCCGTTTGCGCGAGGGTGGCTTTGCCGCGTACTGCGTGGGCGGGTCGGTGCGCGATCTGCTGCTTTCCCGCGCGCCGGGCGACTACGACATCGCTACCGCTGCCACGCCCGCGCAGGTACAGGCGGTGTTTCGCGGCCAAAGGGTGCTGCTGACCGGTGTGAAGCACGGCACGGTCACCGTGGTGACGCGCGGCGGCGCGGTGGAGATCACCACATTCCGCGTGGATGGCGCGTACACCGACCACCGGCGGCCGGACGCCGTGACGTTTACCGCCGATATTGTGGAAGACCTGTCCCGACGCGATTTCACAATCAACGCGATGGCGCTGTCGGATTTGGGCGAGGTGATTGATCCCTTCGGCGGGCAGGCTGACCTTGCGGCGGGCGTCATTCGCTGTGTGGGTGAGCCTGCGCGCCGCTTCGCGGAGGACGCGCTGCGCATCCTGCGGGCGCTTCGGTTTGCATCCAGGTACGGCTTTGAAATTGAGGAAAAGACCGCGCAGGCGATGCTGGATGCCAGGCAAACGCTTGCCCATGTTGCGGCGGAGCGCATCCTGGCGGAACTGTGCGGCATGGATTTTTCCCGCGTTTCCGCGCGCTTTCTGCCGGTGCTGCAGGTGCCCATCCCGGAGCTGAGACAAGTTGCCGTACCGGAAGGGTTACCCCCCGCGCCGGAAATCCAGCTGGCTGCGCTGCTAAAAGGGTTGCCCGCCGAGGCCATCCTGATGCGCCTGAAGGCAAGCCGGTTCCTGCAAACGCGCGTGGCGCTGCTTGTGCGCGAAACGGCGGTACCGATACCGCCGGATGCGCCGTCCATCCGGGCGCTGCTGAACCGCGCGGGGGAGGACGCGGCGCGCCAGGCGCTGATCCTGCAAGAAAACCGGCAAGCGCTTGAAACGCTGGATGCGGTTGTTGCCAGGGGCGACTGCTACCGGCTGGATCAGCTGGCAGTATCGGGGAAAGATATGGTGGAAGCGGGCCTGTCCGGCCCTGCGGTCGGGGATGCCCTGGAGGCGCTGCTGGCCGATGTAATAGCGGGACGCGTCAAAAACACGCGCGATGCGCTGCTGCGCCGGCACGCTGACCGCAAAAACAGGCGAAACGGCGGTTTTTTTTGACAGCACTGCTTCCTCATGATATAATACATTGCTTATCTTAAACAAAGGGGCGTGGTTAGCCGTGCATATCAAGCGAACGGAAGCTTTCCTCAGCCGCATTCAGGCGCTTGGCGCGCAGGGTGCGCTGGTGCATACGCCGTCCAACATCCGCTGGCTTAGCGGGTATACGGGCGAGGGGATGCTCGTCATCGCGGAAGGTCTTCGCGCGGTGGTGACGGATTTCCGCTACACGGAGCAGGCCGAGGGGCAGGCGCCCGGCTACACGGTGGAGATGACCACTGTGGAGCGCAAGGCAGAAGCTGTGGCCGCGGAGCTGTTCAAGGCGGCGGGCGTGACCACGCTGGCTTTTGAAGATGACACCGTGACCGTAAAGGGAATGGACGCAATCGCAAAGGCGATGCCCGCGCTGCGTTTTATCCCGTCCGGCAAGGCGTGCCAGGATCTGCGCATCATCAAGGATGACACGGAGATTGCCTCCATTGAAAAGGCGTGCGCCATTTCCTGCCAGGCGTTCGAGCATATGCTGGGGATCATCCGCCCCGGCATGACGGAGCTTGAAGTGCGCTTTGAGCTGGAAAACGCAATGTATCGCTTTGGCGCGGAAAAGCTGGCGTTTGACACGATCGTCGCCGCCGGGGCGAACGGCTCCCTGCCGCACGCGATTCCGGGCAACCGCCGCATTCAGCCGGGCGACATGGTCACCATGGACTTTGGCGCCAGGGTGAACGGCTACTGCGCCGATATCACGCGCACTGTGGCGGTCGGCTCCATATCGCCGGAAAAGCGGCGGGTGTATGACACGGTGCTCACGGCACAGCTTGCCGCGCTTGAAAAGATGGTGCCGGGCATGTCCTGCCGCGAGGTGGATGCGACTGCCCGCCGCATCATTGATGAAGCGGGCTACCCCGGGCGCTTCGGCCATGGCCTGGGGCACTCGCTGGGCCTGGATATTCACGAAAGCCCCCGTTGCTCCGTGGCCGCGACGGAAAAGCTTGCCGCCGGCATGCTGATGACCGATGAGCCGGGCATTTACCTGCCGGGCGAATGCGGGTGCCGCATCGAAGATACGGTGCTCATCACCGCCGAAGGCCCCCGGCGCTTGACCCCCGCCACGAAGGAACTGATTATTCTGTAATAGCAAATTGGAGGGACGCTTGTGATTAACGCTTCGGATTTTAGAAAGGGAATCACCATCGAATGGGAAGGCGGCGTGTGGAACATCGTTGATTTCCAGCATGTCAAGCCCGGCAAGGGTGCGGCCTTTGTGCGCACCAAGATCAAGAACATCATGACCAATGCGGTGGTGGAGCGTACCTTCAACCCGACCGACAAGATGCCCCGTGCGATCATTGAAACAAAGGAAATGCAGTACCTCTACAACGATGGCGAGCTTTTCTATTTCATGGACCTGGAAACCTTTGAGCAGCAGCCCATGAACAAAGAAGAAGTAGAAGACGTGATCATGTTCATGAAAGAAAATGAAAACGCCACTGTCCGCTTCTTCAAGGGCAAGCCGTTCTCTGTTGAAGCGCCCAACTTCGTTGTGCTTGAGATCACCGATACCGAGCCCGGCTTCAAGGGCGATACCACCGGCAACACCACCAAGCCCGCTACCACCGAAACCGGTTACGTCGTGCAGGTGCCGCTGTTCGTCAACATTGGCGAGCGCGTGCGCATCGATACGCGTACGGGCGAGTACATGGAACGCGCGTAAGCGAGAAAGGGACAAGCTATGAGCAGCCTATCCGATCGCGTTTCCTATCTTCGCGGCCTTGCCGAAGGCATGGAGATCACCGCGGAGGACAACAAAATGGGCAAGCTGGTCCTCGCCATCATCGAGGCGCTGGGCGAGACAGCCGAAGCCATCCAGCACCTGAAGGATGAGCATGAGGAGCTGGACGAGTATGTGGAGTCCATCGACGATGACCTGGCCGAGATTGAAGAGGCGCTGTTCGATGATGACGACCACGACGACGATGATGACGACGATGATGACGATGACGACGACATGATCGAGTGCGAATGCCCGCACTGCGGCGATTCGATCTTCTTTGACGCCGAAACGTTCGATCTGGCCGATGAGCACACTTGCCCCAGCTGCGGCAAGCCGCTGTTTGATGACCAGGATGACGGCGACGGGGATGACGAGTAACCAGCCGTAATGCCAGATGCCCTGCCTTGCTGAAATGCGGGCAGGGCTTTTTCTTTACATCGCTGGCAAAACGACGTATAATACTTTCGCCGGTATCTTACCGAACCGGACTGATTCCGATTGCAGGGCAAATCGGTAACCCCTGACCCCAGGTGCATCGTCAGGTATCCTTGTGAACTTGAACGGAGGGAAGACCATGAAAACTATGGACAGGAAGAAACTTCAGGGCATGGTGCTCGCGGCGTTTTTTGTGGCGTTGGTGCTGCTGCTGGGGATGACCCCCCTGGGACTGATCCCGCTGGGGTTCATCAATGTGACGATTCTGTGCGTGCCGGTGATTGTGGGTACGCTGGCGCTGGGGCTCAAAACCGGGCTGCTGCTGGGCGCGACGTTTGGGCTGACCAGCACGCTGCGTGTGTTCGGCATCCCGCTGCCGCCCTCCACACTGTCCGCGCTGCTGCTGGGTAAGAGCCCGCTGCTCGCCATCGTGATGTGCATGCTGCCGCGTTTGTTGGTGCCGGTGGCTGCGCATTTTGTTTTCAAACTGTTTTCGCGCGGGGAGCGAAAAGCCTCGGCGCTGCCGTTCGCGGCGATCGCCGGGTCGGTGACCAACACGGTGCTATACTTGGGGATGATGCTGCTCTTCTTTGTGATGGTGGGCCTTGACTCCACGGAGGTGCTCGCACTCATCGGCGGCACAGGGCTGATCGCGGGCGCCAGCGAGGCGGCTGTGGCGGCAATCCTGGTAACGCCCATCACCATCGCGCTGTGGAAGATGCAGCCGCAAAAAATCTAGGAGAAAAACCGAATGATCGTAACCCTTGACGTTGGCAACACAAACATCAAAACCGCCCTGTTCCGGGGCGAAACCCTGGTCGCCTACTGGCGGCTGCAGACCGATATTTCCGCCACCAGCGATGAGGTCGGCATCAAGATGGCGGGCCTGTTCCAGCACAACAACCTTTCCATGCGGGATGTGTCGGGGATCATCATGTCATCGGTGGTGCCGCCGATCAACTTCACCATTGAGCACATGTGCCGCGATTATTTCGGCATGGAGCCGATGCACGTAGCCCCCGGCGTCAAAACCGGCATAAACATCAAGTATGAAAACCCCAGGGAGCTGGGCAGCGACCGCATCGCGAACGCCGTGGCCGCGTACACGCTGTACGGCGGGCCGTGCGTGTTCATCGATTTCGGCACCGCGACCACGTTTGGCGTTGTGTCCGAGCGCGGGGAGTTCCTGGGCGGCGCGATCTGCCCGGGGATCAAGCTATCCGCCGAGGCGCTGGTCAGCGGCGCCGCAAAGCTGCCGCGTGTGGAGATCGTTAAGCCCGAGGCCGTCATCGGCAAGAACACCGTGACCAACATGCAGTCCGGTATCTTCTACGGCTATGTCGGCATGATCAACCACATCGTGGCGAAAATGAAGGAAGAATTGCGCTGCCCGAATGCGCGCGTGATCGCCACGGGCGGCCTTTCCCGCTTGCTGACGCAGGATACCAACGCTATCGATGTCATTGACGGGTTGCTGACGCTCAAGGGCCTGCGCATCATCTACGAGAAAAACCAATTGGCTGAGTAATTGGAAGGCCGAATAGGAGGGTTCCCATGGTATACAGGGCAACGGACTATCCCGCCGATGTACGCGAAAAAATGCGCGGCGGCGAAGGCATCGTGACCATCCACCACATGGAGAAGGCGCTGCTGCCCGCGCCCGCGCGGCTGTTCGCAAGGCTTACGATCGCCCCCGGCGCATCCATCGGGGAGCATGCGCACGAGGGCGAGGCGGAGATGTTCTATTTCGTTTCCGGCAGCGGCGAAGTGCTGGATGACGGCGTGCGCATCCCCGTTTCGGCGGGCGACGCGATGACAACGCCCAGTGGGCATACGCACAGTGTCATCAACACCGGCAGCGGGGACCTTGTGCTCATCGCTTCCATCGTCAAGGAAGCGTAATCAAGCTTACTTCGGGTATGTATACCGCGCGATCATGCGCGGTATTTTGCTGTACAGCCCGTTGACATCCGCGTAAATGTCATATTGTTTGCCAACCTCCCAGGTGATCTTGGTTTCATTCTGCAGCAGCACCAGCTGTTCCTGTCCGTCCGTGCCGCAGTCCAGGATCGCCAACTGCGGTTTTTCGGATAGAATCTCTTTGATCACGCCCACGCATTTGTAAATCCGCGCCTCTTTGGTGCGCAGCGTGATGTTGTTCAGCAATTCCTGGTAGTCTTTGCGCGTGAAGGTCCACGCTTTCGTCGTGTACTCATCTGCGAAGGGCACAAAGTACACCTGATGTTCCAGCACGGAATCTTCTTTGCCCGGGTAGCTGGCGCGGATGCGGATGGTGTTGTACCCTACCGGCCCCATGACTGCCTTGAAGCTGAACTCGCCGGTGCCGTCCTCGGCCAGGTTTTCGACGTTCAGGTCCTTGTGGGTCGATTCGATTGTCACCGTCGCCCCCGGCAGCGTGGTCGCGTTGATCGTGGTTTCGCGGTAGCTGGTGGATAGCATCGTGGCCGCGGCAAGTTCCAGCGGGATTTCCATCGGCGCGCGGTAAAACGTCAGGGTGGCGGTCGTTTCCCGGCAGTACGGGGCGCGCGCGGTGACGATAACATAGTTCTCGCCGATAGCCTTGATGGAGGGGTTGTAGCTGGCGGACCCGTCATCGCCCACGGTATCGGTGATGTCATTGTTGTTGACGCTTACGCGGCTGCCCGGCGTCACCTGTATGCGCAGGTTGTAGATGGATGTGGAAACCTGCACCCACTCGGCTTCCGGCTGGATGATTTTCAACATGGATGCCGGGATATCGATCGTATAGCGGATGGGGGTCATCTTCGTTTCCACGCCGCTCCGGCGCGCGGTGGGGGTCAGCGTGATATCCATCGTTTCCGCGTACAGCTCGGTGATGTTATCGTAGAAAACATGGTCGGCGATATCGATGGTCGCATAGCCGCCCACCACCACAAAGGTGCTGTTCAGCTCGCTGATGTAGATCTGCGTGCCTTCTTCGGCCGGGATTTTGATGCGGCGGGCCGCCAGCTTTTCAATCTGTATGGGTTCGATGATCACGCCCAGGGCAAGGGGGTCGGTTTTTGCATCGGGCGTGCCGCTGTTTTTGATCAAAAAGAAGATGCCGATGCTCAGCGCAAGCAGCACCATCAGCGCGATGATCCCAACCGCCGCGCGAAGCGGTCCGCGCAGGCGGGCGCGGCGCGGCTTGGCCGGGGGCAAAGGGGGCAGCGCGCCGTACGCCGGCGGCATGTCATCGTACGCGTCATCATATCCGCTCAGGCCGCCGTTATCCAGCGCGACAAAGTCATCGTCTTCGCCCGTTTCATCCACATCGGCGTGCAGCGCCCGGGCGCGCCTGCCGGATACGCCCGCGCCGGAGGGCGCCATCCCCTGCTCGGCGGCGTTTTGGCGGACTTCTTTCAGGTACACAGCGCCGCGCGCGCGCCGCTCTTTCAGGCGCACCATTTCCACGGCAAGCGTTTCATCTTCCTCGGCTGCCGCGGGCTCCGGAGGCAGAATGTCTTCTTCCACGGGCATGGTGTCGTCATACACCACGCTGGTCTTGCCCTTCGGGGGCTGCTCATACTTTTCCTGCCAGCTTGGGGCGGTTTTGTCTTTTGCGCTCAGCGGCTCGCCGCACTGAAAACAGCGCGGAAAGGAAGGCTTGTTCCAATGGCCGCAACGGGGACATTTCATGGGCGCTTTCCTCCGTTTATGTATTCAGGCGTTCATTTCGCCCATCGGGAAGCATTTCCTGCTTCGCTTCCCGCGAATCTGCCATAAATGTAAAACGGTTTTGGCGCACATTTTGTTGCCAAGGCATCGCTGATCCGTTCGCACGGTGTCTGGCGGACGCCTTTCCGCCATCTCCGGCCCGCAAAACCCTCGACGTAGCGCTGCTGCGCCTTTGGGTTTTGCAGGCCGCATCTGGCGAAAACTCGTCTCGCCAGCCACCGTGCGCACAAATCAGCGATTGCCTAGCTAAGCTCAGCATGGTATAATGCTTGCGAAATGGAGGTTTCGTATTTGGATAACTTTCGCGAGGAAATCGTCGTAAAACAAAACCGGATGGTCAATACTTTCCTGCACGCCATGCTGTGCGTGGTGATGGTCATCAGCGCGCTGATGGCGGCGATGTCGCTATCCAGCCTTTCCATTGCCGGGGATGCCCTTGTCGCAACGATCATTCAAATGGTCCTGTTCGGCGGCGTTGCGTTCCTGATCTGGTGGAAGAAGGACATCCTGCGCATGGAGTATGAGTACACGTTCACCAACGGCGAACTGGATTTTGCCTGCGTGTTCGGCAACAAAAAGCGCAAGACGCTGGGCACCGTGCGCGTGAAAAACGTGGAGGCGTGCGGTATGGTTGCCAGCGGCAGCTTTCAGCGCTACCTGCGCATGCAGGGCGTCAAAAAGATGAACTGGTTCCTCAACCGCGGCGCGGATCTGATGTACCTTTTCTTCCAGAAGGATGGCAAGAAAACGCTGATCATCCTGGAACCGAGCGAAGAAATGGCGGGTCTGATCAAGCAGTATCTGCCGCGCGGCGTTTTTCAAGTCAACTGAGATGATCTATCTGGATAACAGCGCCACGACGCGCCCGTGCGGCGCGGCGGCGCTTTCTGTACGCCAATCGCTGGAAGAGGGCTGGTTCAACCCATCTGCGCCGTACGGTGAGGCCGTCCGCCAGGAAAAGCGCCTTGGCGAAGACAGGCGCGCTGTCGCCGCGCTGCTTGTCATAGAGGCGGATGCGCTGACGTTCACCGCAAGCGGCACCGAGGCGGATTCGCTGGCGCTTCTGGGCGCGGCGGAGCGCTTTCGTGGCCCGGGGCGTATCCTGCTGTTCCAGGGCGAGCATCCCGCGGTGCTGGAAACGGCGCCTCAGCTTGCGCGGCTTGGCCACAAGGTGGAACTTCTCCCCGCGGCGGATGACGGCGTGCTTGATTTGGATGCGCTTGACAAGGCGCTGAGCGGCGATGTGCGGCTGGTCAGCTGCATGCACGTGAACAACGAGACCGGCGCGGTGCAGCCTATCGCCGAGATTGCCGCGCGGGTCAAGGCGAAGTGCCCGGATGCGCTGTTTCATGTGGATGGCGTGCAGGGGTTCCTGCGCGTGCCGCTGCAGCCGTTCCGCGTGGGGGTCGACCTGTACGCGGTCAGCGCGCATAAAGTGCACGGCATGAAGGGTGTGGGTGCGCTGGCGGTGCGCAAGGGCGTGCGGCTTTTCCCGCGCGTGGCCGGCGGCGGCCAGGAAAAGGGCCAGCGCTCCGGCACGGAGAACACGGCGGGCATCGCGGCGTTTGCCGCCGCATGCGGGTGGGTTGCCGCGCAGCAAGATTTGCCCGAACGCCTGCGCGCGATGAAGCTGTGCCTGTACGAAGCGCTGAAATCCGAAATCCCCGGCCTGCGCGTAAACGGCCCCGGGCCCGAAACCGCTGCTGCCGCACCGCACATCCTGAACCTGTCGTTTCCGGGCGTTCGCGGCGAGGTAATGCTGCACGCGCTGGAGGCAAAGGGCGTGCTGGTGGGTACCGGTTCGGCCTGTTCATCAAAGAAGCGCGGACCCAGCCCTGCCTTCGCGGCGATGCGCGCCCCCGCCTGGGCGCAGGAAAGCGCGATTCGCATCAGCCTGTCCGCGATGAATATGGTGGATGAAATGGAAGAGGCCGCAAGCGCTGTTCTTGACTGCTATCAAAGCCTGAAAGCCTTTCAAAGACGATAACCTTTTCAACATCAAAGGAGTGCCCATGCGTGAAATACTGCTCGTCCGCTTTGGCGAGGTGCACCTCAAGGGCCTGAACCGCCCGCAATTCCTGCGCGCGCTGGTGGAGAACGTCCGCCGCGCGGCAAAGCCCTATTCCGGCCGCGTTTGGATGACCGACGGGCGCATCTACATCAGCGACATGACGGATGTCGGCGCTTGCGCGGCAAAGGTTGCGCAGGTGTTCGGCATCCATTCGGTCAGCGTTGCCGTGGAGATGGAAAAGGCCGACCCGAATGCCGTTTTTATAAAAGCCGCCGATATGATGCGGGATAAGCAGGGTACATTCAAGGTCAAGGCGCGCCGCTCGGACAAGCAGTACCCGCTGGATTCCCCTGAAATCTGCATCCACGCGGGCGGTCATATTCTGGAGGCGAACCCGAACCTCACCGTGGATGTGGTGCACCCCGAAATGGTGCTGGAAATTGAGATCCGCGAAAAGGCGACGCTGCACATCGGCCGCATCGAAGGCGCGGGCGGCATGCCCATGGGCACGAACGGCAAGGCGTGCCTGCTGCTGTCCGGCGGGATCGACAGCCCGGTCGCCGGGTACATGGTGGCGCGGCGCGGCGTGCGCATGATGGCGGTGCATTTCCATTCGTTCCCGTACACATCAGAGCGCGCGCGGGACAAGGTGGTGGAGCTTGCGCGCATCCTTTCCGAAACCTGCGGCCGCATTGACCTGTTCATCGCGCCGTTTACGGAAATACAGCAGAAGATACACCGGCACTGCCCGGATGAGTACGGCACGCTGCTGATGCGCAGGCAGATGATGCGCATCGCGGAAAAAATCGCAAGGCGCGAGGGGGCGCAGGCGCTGGTCACGGGCGAGAGCATCGGCCAGGTCGCCAGCCAAACGATGGAGGCGCTGGGCGTCACCGACGACGCGTGCGAACTTTCCGTGTTCCGCCCGCTGATCGGGTTTGATAAATCCGAAATCATCGAGCGGGCCGAGAAGATCGGCACGTTTGAAACATCATCTTTGCCGTATGAGGACTGCTGCACCGTGTTCACCCCGCGCCACCCGGCTACGCACCCCAAACTGCCCCGCATTCAGGAGGCCGAGGCCATTTTGGCGGAAGAATGGGAAGGGCTGCTCGCGGCCAGCGTGGACGGCGCGGAAAGGGTCACGCTGCTGGAAGGGCAGGTCATGATGGGCCAAAACCAGTAGGGATATTTTCCCATACACCCCCATAAAAAGCCATGGAGGGTTCCATGGCTTTTTTATGTACACCCCGAAAGGAGGAAACCGGTGCGGGGACGGCTATTGCTGCTATTGCTGTTATGCATGGTTCTCATAGGCCTGCGCGCGCTGCCGGAAGGGACGGTGCCTGCTGCTGCCGCTGCCGATACCGTGATTTGGATCGACATGTCTTCGATGAGCCTGACGCTGTACCAAAACGGAAAGCAGGCCGGGCGCTGGCCCATCGCGGTGGGCACGGGTGAGACGCCCACGCCGCTTGGAACTTATGTGATCAACCGGCGCTTTACGCCGCAGGGAGGCGGGTTCGGCACCAGGTTTCTGGGTATCAATGTGCCCTGGGGGCAGTACGGCATCCACGGCACCAACAAGCCAGGCTCCATCGGCAGCCATGCCTCGCACGGGTGCATCCGCATGTACAACAAGGATGTGGAGGCGCTGTACCGCATGACGCCCACCTGGACGCGCGTGATCATTGAGGATGGGCCGTACGGCGGGCTTGGCTGGTCGCTGCCGACGCTGAGGCCGCAGGACCGCGGCTCGGCGGTAAAGGTGGCGCAGGGGCGGCTTCGGCAGCTTGGGTATTACTGGGGGGCGGAGGATGGCATTTACGGTGCAGGCACAACATCCGCTGTTCAGCGGTTTAAGAAGGATATGGGCATGCCGCAGACGGATGTCATTGATGCGGCAACATGGGAAAAGATGGGGGTCATACTGTTTGAATGAGGAACATTCCCTTTGACGGGCGACTGGCGGGATCAAATTGCGGCGTACCTGACGCCTGAAGTGCGCGGCGCGCTGTTTTTGGCACGCGCAGAGGAGGCGGGCCGGGCAACGGAACTGAGGCTGATCTCGGGCCGCCCACCGCTGCTGTGCGGGCGTATGGCGCGGGCGCTTTGCGATGCGCCGGTATCCCAGCCGGATATTGAGCGCATGGCGGGCGCAATGCTGGGGCATGCCGCCCACGCCCGCCAGGAGGAGCTGCGCCAGGGGTTTGTGACGCTGCCGGGCGGTTTCCGCGCGGGGCTGTGCGGGCGCGCCGCCGTAAAGGATGGGCGCCTGTCGGCATTGCAGGAAATAGGTTCCATTGTCGTGCGCATCGCCCGCGAGGTGCGCGGCGCGGCGCTGCCGCTGCTGCCAGCCGTATTGCAGGGGGACATGCCAAGAAGCGCGCTGATCGTGTCCCCGCCGGGGTTTGGCAAAACCACGATCCTGCGCGACCTTGCGCGGCTGCTGTCAGAGCGCGGCTTTCCCGTTGCCATCGTGGATGAGCGCAGCGAAATTGCCGCGTGCGACAAAGGCGCGCCGACGATGGATGTAGGGCCCGTCACACATGTGCTGGATGGCTGCCCGAAAGCCGAGGGCATCCGTTTGGCGCTGCGGGCGGTGGCCCCGCGTGTGATCATCACCGATGAGCTGGGCGACGCGGCGGACGCGGCGGCGGTGCTGGAAGCCGCGCGGTGCGGCGTGGCGGTGATCGCCTCAGCCCATGCCAGAGATGCGCGTGACGCGATGGACAGGCCCGCGCTGCGGGAGCTGGTACTATCCGGTGCTATGGAAACGGTCATCCCGCTGACGGCGCTGGGCGTGCCCGGGGAAACCGAACGCATGAGCAAGGTGGGTACCGCCGGACTTGGCATGACCCAAAATACAAGGAGGGCGGTACTGTGACCAAGACGGCGTTTGCCGCCATCGCGGCGCTTGGATGCGCGCTGATGGGTATGCTGTATGCGCAGTCCCTCCGCAGGCGCGCAAGGTCGCTGCGCGGTTGGGCGCGGGCCGCAGCAAAAATAGAGGCAGGACTGGCCCGCCGCGCGCATACATTGGAAGAGATGATCGAGGATGCCGCAAAGGGCGAAGAAAGCCCGGAAGTGCGCGGGTGCCTCGAAAGCTGCGCGGCGCAGATGCGCGCCGACCCGCTGCTGTCCTTATCCCAGGCGATGGAAGCGCAGCCAATGCCGGAGCTGACGGGCGAGGACAGGGCGACGCTGGCCCCGCTGTGGCACGGTCTTGGCGCGGGGGAGGAGCAGGCGCAGCGGGGGCTGCTTCAGTCGGTGCAGCAAGCGCTGGCATTGCAAATGCAGGAAGCGCAGGAAAAGGAAGCAAAGGACAGGCGGCTGTACCTGTCGCTGGGGACTATCGGGGGGCTGATGGTGTTTCTGTTTTTGCTGTAGCCGCTTGGCTATACGTCCCGCTTGCGGGGAAAAAGGAGCGTGCCGATGAACATTGATCTCATTTTCCGCATCGCGGGGATTGGCGTGCTGGTGTCTGTGCTGGGCCAGGTGCTGACCAGAACCGGCCGCGAGGATATGGCGATGCTGACGACACTGGCGGGCCTGGTGGTCGTGCTGCTGATGGTGATCAACCTGATCTCGCAGCTGTTCCAAAGTGTGCGCAGCATTTTCAACCTGTAATGGCGGATGTCGTCAAGCTGGTGGGGTTTGGCATTGGCGCTGCGCTGCTGGCGCTGACGCTGCGCCAGTCCCGCCCGGAGATGGCGCTGATGGTATCGCTGGCTGCCGGGCTGATGCTGTTCGTATCGGTCGTCGGTCACCTGTCCGATATCATCGGCGCAATGCAGAGCCTGGCCGCGCGGGCGGGGTTGGAAGGGTCGGCGCTGTCGCTGCTGCTGCGTATTATCGGGGTGGCGGCGCTGTGCGAGCTCGGCTCGCAGCTGTGCCGCGACGCGGGTGAGGGGGGCATCGCTGCCAAGGTGGAGCTGGGCGGCAAGCTGATGGTGATGGTAATGGCGATGCCGGTGGCGATGGCGCTGGTGGAACTGGTGCTGGGGGTTTTGCCGTGAAGCGTGTGATGCTGGTGGCCGTTATGCTTGCCTGCCTGCTGCCCGGCGCGGTTTTTGCGGCGGAATCGCAGGAAGCGGCGGCGACGGTCGAATCGGTGATGGACAACATTGCGCTGACAGAGTTTCAGCGCGCGGTGGACAGCCTGTCCGGCGGCGCGCGCGTGGATGTGGCCGCGCTGCTTAACCGCGTGGTCAAGGGCGAAACGGTGCTCAGCGCGGATGAACTGCTGAAAACCCTGCTGGAGGCGCTGACCGCGCAGCTGCTGGACAGGCGCGGCCTGATGCTGCGGCTGCTGGCCCCTGCGCTTCTGGCCGGGCTGGTGACACGCCTTCGCGAAGCGTTCGGGGCGAAATCCGTGGCGGAGATCACACACTGGGCGTGCTTTTTGTGGGTGGCGGCGGTGGTGGTGATGGAATGCGCCGCGCAGATCAACGCATCGCGCCAGGCGGTGGATGGGATGGCCGCCGGGATGCAGGCGCTGTTCCCGCTGCTGCTGACGCTGCTGGTGGCGGTGGGCGGCACATCGTCGGCGGCGTTCTTCCAGCCCGCGGTGGTCGCGGCATCCGGCACGATGACCACCATCGTCAAGAATGTCAGCTTCGCGCTGGCGCTGGCGTACGCGGTGCTGGCCGTCATCGATAACATCTCGGAGAACTTTTCTATTTCGCGGCTGGCGGGGTTGGTCAAAACGGCCTCGGGGTGGACGCTGGGCATCTGCTTTACGGTGTTTATCGGGGTGATGGCGGTGCAGGGGTTCGGCGCGGCGGCGATGGACGGGGTTTCCCTGCGCACGGCCAAGTACGCGGTGGATAACTTTGTGCCCATCGTGGGCGGCATGTTTGCGGATACGATGGACACGCTGGTCAGCTGCTCGCTGCTGGTCAAGAACGCGCTGGGCATCACGGGGATGGTGCTGCTGGTGGGGTATCTGGCGGCCCCGCTGCTCAAAGTGCTGGCCACGGTGCTGTCGCTGCGCCTGGTGGCAGCGGTGCTGGAACCGCTGGCGGATGCGCGCTCGGTCAAAATGATGGGGCAGGCATCCGATGCGCTGGTGATGCTGGCAATCACGCAGCTAAGCGTGGCTGCGATGTTTTTCCTGCTGATTGCGCAGCTGCTGGTGGTGGGGAACATGACGGTGATGCTGAGGTAGGAATTTCTGGCGAAATTCCATTATGGCGCAATATCTTCGAATTTGCGCCTGTTGAGGTAGAAAAGTAGATGGTAGATGCGTTATTCACACTGCTGGGAAAGCTGATGGCGCTCGCGATGCTGATCGCCATCGCCGACCTGCTGCTGCCGGATGGCGCGATGCGGCGGTACGCAAGGCTTGCGGGCGGGCTGATGACGATGCTGATGCTGGCATCCCCCTTGCTAACATGGATTGCGGAGGTTGTCCGATGAGCGCACCGGCAACATGGAAGGACAAACTGAAAAAGGTCAAGGGCGTGGAATGGGCGGTGCTGCTGCTGATGCTGGGCCTTGCCGGCAGCCTGCTGCTGGTGCCGGGGCAAAGCCTGTTTGGCATGGGCGGCACGGGCGATACGCCGACCGTAACCACAGGCACTGCGGACGCATTGGAAGAGAGAATCGCCCGCGTGCTGTCCAGCATCGACGGCGCGGGCAAGGTGGAGGTCGTCATCCACTACCAGAAGGCGCAGGCCGTGCAGACCAGTTGGCTGACGGCAGATGCGTCAACCCAGCAGGATACTACAGGGGATGTGCTCGGCGTGGTCGTCGTCGCGCAGGGCGCGGATGATCTGTGGGTGCGGCTGGAGCTGGCGCGCGCGGTGGAAACGCTGCTGCGCCTGCCTGCCGACTCGGTGGAGGTTTTCAAAATGGGAGGGGAGGTATAAACGATGAAAAAGCTGCCGACGCTAAACGGGAAACAAAGAAAGTGGCCTGCCTGGCGGAGTTTTGGGGTGGTAGGCCTGGTGGTACTGCTGCTGGCAGTAAGCTACCTGGGCACGCTGGACGCGAAAGAGGCAAGCGTGACGCTGCCGATGGAGCGCGTGCCGCTGGATGGTATCGAATCGGTAGACGGCGAGCTGGAAACTACGCCGGAACCTGGAGCGACCGCGGCGCCGGGATCAACCGCTGTGCCGGGAACTTCCGCCGCGCCGACCCCATCGCCGGTTCCCGCCATTGCAGAGGCGGAGGCCGGCTTTGACGCGTACAAAGCGCGCCTGACGGCAACTAGGGCAGCCTCCGCAAAGCTGCTGGATGAGGTGATTATGAACGCATCCGCCAGCGCCGAAACGGTGCAGACGGCCCTTCAGCAGAAGGCGGAGCTGGCGCGCAGCAACGAAGTGGAAGCCACGATCGAAACGATACTGACCGCGCGCGGATACCCGGACGCGCTGGTCACCGTGCGCCAGGGCTCGGTACAGATTGTCGTCAAAACAACACAGCTGACCCAGCAGCAGGCCGCGCAGATTTTGGACATTGCCGTGTCTGAAACGGCGGAGCCGGCGGCGAACATACGGATTGTCCCAGCAAAGTAAGCGCCATCACACATTGGATTGCGTTTGCGCGGGGAAACTGATATAATGAACTGTCGGAAAAGTAACGGTATCCAAATTATGAGGTGAACGCCATGAATGAAAACTTGCCGGTACATGTGGATCAAGACCTGAAGGTCGGCTCCATCACATACGCAAACGAGGTCATTGCCATCATCGCCGGCATGGCCGCCAACGAAGTGGAAGGCGTGGCGCAGATGGTCAACACCAGTTCCATCGCCGACCTGTTTGTAAAGCCCAAGCCCGTGACAAAGGGCGTCAAGGTGGAAGTCGGTTCAGAAGAGGCCTCCGTGGACCTGGTGCTGACGGTGGAGTACGGAAAACCCATCCAGAAGGTCTGCACTGAGGTGCAGGAGGGCGTGCGCAAATCGATTGAAACGATGACGGGGCTGCATGTGGTGAAGGTCGATGTGCACGTTGTCGGTGTCAGCTTCGAAAAAGAGACGCAGGAGATGCAAAAGGGATACTTCAAGGCCACGCAGCAGGAAGCCATCCCGCAGGAGACGGCGGCAAGGCCGCCCATGCAACCGGAAGACGCCGAAGAGGACGCGGACGACATTGATGTCGAAATCCCCGAGGGCGACGATACCGGGGAAGAAGAGACCGAAGAGGAAGCGGCAGGGGATTACGCCGCTGAAGAAGAGGTTAAGACCGAGACGGAAGAGGAGTGATCCCCGTGAAGCTGCGCTTTGTGGATCGCGTGCTGATCGGCTTTGGCGGTCTTGCGCTGATGGCGCTTGGCGTGTTTGTTGTGCTGGCGGCGGGCGGGGCAATCCAAATGCCGGAGCCGTTCCAGCTGGATACATGGCTTGGCACCGGCTGGCAGGTGATGCCGCTGATCTTTGTGATAGGGCTGCTGCTGGTCGCCTGGGGGGCGTATTTGGTCATTCTGCCGCTGCGCGCGCAACAGGATAGCGCCGGCAGATACTACGCCGTTCGCGACGGCGGCGAAGACGGGGTGCACATCTCCGTGACGGCGCTGGAACACCTGGCACAGAAGGCCATCTCGCAGTGGCAGGAAATCCTGGCCTCGCAGATTCGCATCTCCGGGCAGGAGGATGCGATGCGCATATTGCTTCGCGTAACGCTGCAATCCGATACGAAGATTCCCGACCTGACGCGCCAGGTGCGCACGGCGGTGAAAGACTACATGGAGCAGTACGCCGGCGTGACGGTGGAGAGCGTGAAGGTCATCGTAGACGCGACGCGCGACGGGGGCAAGAAAGGCTTTATCCGCCGCGATGGCGCTGCAAATGAGACCGAGCTGCCCGCGACGATCCCGGAGATCGCAGTCATCCATGCGGAAAGGCAGCCGCAGCCCCCGCCGGTTATTCCAACGCCGATAGTTACTCCGGAGACGATCACCGCCCCGGAGCCCGTGATTGCCCCGGAGCCGGTCATCGCACCGGAACCGCCGGCCCCGCAGCCTGAAGAGGAGCCCTTCCCCTTCACGCTGTCCGAAGAGGCATTCCCCTTCCCGGGTGTGGAGGCGGAAGAAGCGCTTGACATGGAAGAAGCGGCGGAAAGCCTGCTGGATGCCAAGGAGGAAGAGCCCAATGCATGATGACAACAAGGGCTTCTTTGAGAAGGTGTTTACCATCGGCACCAAGGAATGCGGGATCGCCTGCGCGTTTGTGGGCATTCTGACGGCGCTGATGCTGCTGTACGCAGGCGTATGGATCACGCTGCTGGTGTTCGGGCTGGCGGGGCTTGGCCTGTTCCTTGGCGGCGCGAAAAACAAGCGCAAGCTGTTTAACGATTTCTTTGATTTGTTCGGCGGCAAGAAATAACCCGCACGGCGGCATGCCCGCCTGACGAAAGAGGAGTGAGGACCCCATGGCGCGAGCGGAGGCCCGTCAAGCGGCGCTGCAGCTGATTTACGCGGAGATGCTTGGCGGGGAAGGCGGACAACAGGCGCTGGAAGCGCTGGTCGGCATGAACCCGACGGCGGATGACGCCCTATACATCGAAAAAACCCGCCAGGGCGTGCTTGAAAAGCAGCGGGAACTGGATGGTGCGATTGAGCGGTTCCTGAACAACTGGTCGCTTGACCGGCTGTCCAAGGTGGATCTTGCGATCCTGCGCCTTGCGGCGTTTGAGATGCTCTATTGCGAGGATATTCCGGGCCCCGTCGCCGTCAGCGAGGCGGTGGAGCTTTCGCACACCTTCAGCACCGATGAATCCGGCCCGTTCATCAACGGCGTGCTGGGAAGCCTGCTGCGCCAGGGGGCCGCACCCAGGTGAAAGCGTGCCTGGGCATCGATACAAGCTGCTATACCACCTCTCTTGCCCTCTGCCGCATGGAGGAGTCCAGCGCGGCGGATGGTGTTTTTTTTCAGGAGAGAAAACTGCTGACAGTGCCTGAAGGCGGGCGCGGGCTGATGCAGTCCGAGATGGTGTTTCAGCACATGACGCGGCTACCGGGGCTGCTGAAAACATTGCTTGAAAACCACCCTGAAATGGAAATTGCCGCGGTTTGCGCCAGCGTGCGCCCGCGCCCGGACATCAATTCGTACATGCCCGCGTTCCGCGCGGGGGAGAGCGCGGCCCGCATGCTGGCGGCGGCGCTCATTGTGCCGATGCACGAGACCACGCACCAGGCGGGGCATCTTCGCGCGGCGCGTGTGGGGACAAGTCTTGATGCGGACAGGCCCTCAGTGGCGCTGCATCTTTCCGGCGGCACGACGGAGCTGCTGGTCGCCTGTGGCGAGGACATCCGCCGCATCGGCGGCACGCTCGACATCAGCGCCGGACAGCTGATCGACCGGGTCGGCGTGGCGCTAGGGCTGCCGTTCCCGGCGGGGCCGCACCTGGAGGCGCTGGCTCGGCAGGGAAAGGACGCGGCGCGGCTGACAAGCGCGCTGCGCGGGTGCGATTGCCACCTTTCCGGCGCGGAGGCGCAGGCGATGCGGCTGATCGAAGAGGGAACGCTGTCGAAAGAGGACATCGCGGCGGAGGTTTTCGCCGTGGTGGCGCGCACGGTATCGCGCCTGGTGGTGGAGGGCGCGAAGGAAACCGGCCTTTCGGACGCGCTGCTGTGCGGCGGGGTGATGGCGTCGTCACTGCTGAAAGATGACATTATCGCGCGTATCGCGGGGCGCAACCGCACACTGCGCCTGCACTTTGGCAGGCCGGAACTATCGGGAGACAACGCCGTGGGCACAGCGCTCATCGGCGCGGAAAACGTGTTGCAAAGGAGGCAGTCAAGTGGCAGCTGAAATCATCGATGGCAAGAAGATTGCGATGGAGGCCAGGAGGGCCATAGCGAAGCGGTGCGAAGCGCTGACGGCGCAGGGCACGCAGCCGGGCCTTGCGGTGGTGCTGGTGGGCGAAGACCCGGCCAGCCAGATCTATGTGCGCAACAAGAAGATTGCCTGCGAGAAGGCGGGCATCCGCTCGTTTGAGATCCGCATGCCTGCGGATACGCCCCAGCAAAAGCTGGAGGAAACCATTATATCGCTGAACGAAAACCCAGAGGTGGACGGCATCCTGGTGCAGTTGCCGCTGCCCAAAGGACTGGATGAGGGCCGCGCGCTTGCGCTGATCGCGCCCGAAAAGGATGTGGACGGCTACCATGTCATGAACCTTGGCGCGCTGCTGACGGGCGGGCAAGGCTTCGTATCCTGCACGCCGAAGGGCTGCATGGAGCTGATCCGCAGCACAGGCATTGATCTTGCCGGCAAGGAAGCGGTGGTCGTGGGCCGCTCCAACGTGGTGGGGAAACCAATGGCGTTGCTGCTGCTTTGCGAAAACGCCACGGTCACGGTATGCCATTCCAAAACGCGGAATCTCGCGGAAGTTACGCGCAGGGCGGATGTGCTGGTGGCGGCGGTCGGCAGGCCGCACATGATCACCGGCGACATGATCAGGCCCGGCGCGGTCGTCATCGATGTGGGCATCAACCGGCTGGATGACGGCAAGGTTGTGGGCGATGTGGACTTTGACGCCGCGAAGGAAGTCGCCGGGTACATCACCCCAGTGCCGGGCGGCGTGGGGCCGATGACCATCGCGATGCTGCTGAAAAACACGCTGGAATCTGCCGAGGGAAGGGCGCAAAAACCGTGCAAATGACGCTGACGGTTTCCCAGTTGAATGAGTATGTGCGCCGCACGCTGGCATCTGACCCGATGCTGCGCGGCGTGCACCTTCAGGGGGAGATCAGCAATTTCAAGCGCCACACGGCGGGGCACCTGTACTTCACGCTGAAGGATGAGGAGTCCAAAATCGCGTGCGTGATGTTCCGTTCCGCCGCGACGGGGCTTTCCGTATCCCCGCGCGACGGCATGCGCGTGGTGCTGACCGGCAGCGCGGCGCTGTACCCTGCGGCGGGGCAGTATCAGTTCTATGTGGATAACCTTCGGGACGACGGCGTGGGTGCGCTGTACCAAGAGTTTGAGCGGCGCAAAGCGCGGCTGATGGCCGAAGGGCTGTTCGACCCGGCGCTGAAAAAGCCGCTGCCGCTGCTGCCTAAGGGCGTGGGCGTGGTGACATCGCCCACCGGCGCGGTACTGCATGATATCGTGCAGGTGGCGGGGCGGCGGCATCCCGGCGTACAGATTGTGCTGCGCCCCAGCGCCGTGCAGGGCGACGGCGCGGCGGAAGATATCGCGCGTGGCCTTGCCGAGATGGACGCGTACGGCGGTGTGGATGTGATCATCGTGGGGCGCGGTGGCGGTTCCCTTGAGGAGCTGTGGGCGTTCAACGAAGAGGTCGTCGCGCGGGCGATCTTCGCCTGCAAAAAGCCGGTCATCAGCGCGGTGGGGCATGAAACGGACTTTACGCTGGCCGATTTTGTTGCGGACGCGCGGGCTGCGACGCCTTCGCAGGCGGCGGAGCTTGCCGTGCCCAAGCTGGATGACCTGTTTGATGACCTGTTTATTCTGAAAGACCGCATGCGCCGCGCGCAGAACCAGCGGCTGGCGGAGCTTCGGCATCAGCTGGACGCGAAAAAGCTGCGCCTTTCAGCCCAGCGGCCTGACAGACGCCTGCTGGAGCGCCGCGCGCGCCTGACCGCGCTGACCGCTCTGCTGCAAACGCGCGTGGAGGGCACGTCGCAAACGGCGCGCCTGCGCCTTGCGGCGGCGGTGGGCAAGCTCTCGGCGCTGTCGCCGGACAATGTGCTTGCGCGCGGGTTCGCGCTGGTGACGACCGAAACCGGCGCGGTATTGCGCGATGCTGCGCAGGCCGCCGCCGGGGATACGATTTCGATCCGCCTTTCAAAGGGAAAGCTACAGGCGGAGGTTACGTGATCACCGTTTGGGCGAACGCAAAGCGCGATATCGTCTGATTCATACCCAGAACGGAGGAAAACCATGCCAAAGAAAGAAAACAGCATGACATTTGAAGAGGGGCTTGCCGCGCTGGAGGCGCTGGTGGCATCGCTGGAAGGCGAGATGCCGCTTGAAGACGCGATGGCGGCCTATGAAGAAGGCATGAAGCTGGCGGCGGCGCTTGGAAAGCAGCTGGACGCGAGCGAGAAGAAGCTGAAAACCCTCTCCGGCGGGGAGGCGGACGCATGACCTATGATGCGCAAAAGGCCGCTTACATGGCCGCGATAGACGCGGCTTTGTCCGCGCAAATGGACGGCTGCCAGGCCCCGGAGCCGCTGCTGTCCGCGATGCGCTACAGCCTGCTGGCCGAGGGCAAGCGCCTGCGCCCCATGCTGCTGCTGGCCGCGTGCGAGATGGCGGGCGGCGACATGGAACACGCGATGCCGTATGCGTGCGCGCTGGAGATGATCCACGCGTACTCTTTGATTCACGACGACCTGCCCGCGATGGATAACGACGACTTCCGGCGCGGAAGGCCCACCAACCACCAGGTGTACGGTGAGGGCATGGCGGTGCTGGCTGGGGACGGGCTGCTGTCGCTGGCGTTTGAAACGATGCTGGATGCCGCCAAAGGCCCCGCGGAGATCGCCGCCATGCGGCGCATTGCGGCGGCTGCGGGCGTACACGGCATGGTGGGCGGGCAGTGCACCGACCTCACTTGTGAGCGCGAAAAGCGCGGCGGCCCCGCAGAGATCGAGTACATCCACCTGCACAAGACGGCGGACCTGATCACCTGCGCCGTGACCGCGGGCATGGCGCTGGCGGGCGAGAGCGCCGTGCGCATCGCCCAGGGCGAGGCGTTTGCAAGGGCGATAGGAATTGCCTTCCAGATTGAGGATGATCTGCTGGATGTGGAGGGCGACGCCGCCATTTTGGGGAAGAATACCGGCATGGACGCGGCGCGCGGCAAGCTGACGTGGCCGGGCGTGTTCGGCGTGCAGGCGGCGAAAGAGGCGGCGCGCGCGTACACGGGCGCGGCGCTGGAGGCGCTGTCGGTGTTCGGCGGGAAGGCTGATTTCCTCAGGGAAACGGCGCTTCAGCTTGTCAAGAGGGACCGCTGATGGACAATATGCTTGCGCTGTTTTCCAACAGGGTGCTTGGCACCGCGGTGCTTGCGTGGTTTATCGCGCAGGTGATGAAGGTGGTCATTGTCAGCATAGTGGCGCGCAAGATCATGATCTCCCGCATGCTTGGGATGGGCGGGATGCCCAGCTCCCACGCGGCGTTTGTGGTGGCCATGGCAATGGCCGTAGGGTTCCGCGTGGGGTTTGATTCCGCCGTGTTCGCGCTGTCGGCGGCGCTTGCCATCGTGGTGATGTATGATGCGCAGGGCGTCCGCCGCGCGGCGGGCATCCAGGCCCGCCTGCTCAACCGCATTGTGGTGGAAGTGATTGAGGAAGGCCGCTGGCCGCAGCACCAGGCCGTCAAAGAGCTGCTGGGCCACACGCCAGTGGAGGTATTTGCCGGCGCGGCGCTGGGCGCGGTCATAGCGGTCATCAGGGGATAGGTTTTTAAGAGCCTGTTCAGGATCTGGCGTTTGGCATCTTTCCGGGTCTTTTTCCGCCCAGCGCCCTCAAGAAGACTTGACGTAGCGCTGCTACGCCGGCGTTTTCTTTCGAACACTGGTCAAAAAAATCCCTCGGAAACCTACCAAACACCAGACCCTGAACAGGCTATAACAGGAGGATGCATGTCGTTATTTGTAGATAAGGTTCGCATCACCGTCAAGGCCGGAAACGGCGGAAACGGGTGCGTTTCATTTCACCGGGAAAAGTTTGTGCAAAACGGCGGGCCGGACGGCGGCGACGGCGGGCGCGGCGGGGATATCGTCTTTTTTGCGGATGAAAACTCGCACACGCTGATGGATTTTCGCTACACGCGCAAGTACACCGCCGAGAACGGGGTGGATGGCTCCGCCGCGATGTGCAAGGGCAAATCGGGCGCGCCGCTGGTCATCAAAGTGCCGGTGGGCACAACCATCCGCGAACTGGAAGGCGGCCGCGTGCTTGCAGACCTGCGCGAAAAAGGCGAGCAGCGCGTGCTGCTGCGCGGCGGGCGCGGCGGTTGGGGCAATGCGCATTTCGCCACGCCGACCAGGCAGGCCCCGAACTTTGCCAAGCCAGGCGAAAAAAAGGAAATCCTTGAAGTGGAGCTGGAGCTGCGCTCTATCGCGGATGTCGGCCTCATCGGTTACCCCAACGTGGGCAAATCGACGATACTGTCCGTGGTGACGGCGGCCAGACCCAAAATCGCCAACTATCATTTCACCACATTGCAGCCGAACCTGGGCATTGTGCGCGAGTTCGGCGCGGACTATGTGATGGCGGATATTCCCGGCCTTGTGGAGGGCGCGCACCTGGGCGTGGGCCTTGGGCACGCGTTCCTGCGCCATGTGGAGCGCACGCGCCTGCTGGTGCATGTGCTGGATATCGCGGGCAGCGAGGGGCGCGACCCGCTGGAGGATTTCGACCGCATCAACGAAGAGCTGCGCCAGTACGGCAGGCTGACCGAGCGGCCGCAGATCGTCGCCGCGAACAAGACCGACCTGCCGGATGCGGCGGAAAATATCGAGCGGCTGAAAGAGAAGCTTGAAGGCACCGGCATTGCGGTATTTGCCGTTTCGGCGGCAACGAAGCAGGGGTTTGCCCCGCTGCTCAAGGAGATCGCCAAGGTGCTGCCCACGCTGCCTGAGCCCGAGCCCATCGAGGAGGCGGACGACGCCGAGCTCTTCGGGCGGGAAGGCGCGGACGCGTTTGAGATCCGTGTGGAGGACGGCGAATACTTCGTGGAAGGACCGGGTGCGGACAGGCTGATCGCTTCCGTCAACTTCGATGATGAAGAGTCAATGAACTGGTTCCACCGCACGCTGCGACGCCTGGGTGTGATCGACCAGCTGCGCGAAGCAGGCGCGGGCGAAGGGGATACAGTGGTTGTAGGCGATATGGAATTCGATTTTGTGGAGTGATAGAGAGATGACAAGCAAAGAGCGCGCATACCTTCGGGGGCTTGCGAACACGATGGAGCCGATCCTGCACATCGGCAAGGAAGGCATCACCCACCCGGTGGTGCAGCAGGCGTGGGATGCGCTGGAAGCCAGGGAACTGATCAAGGTGACGGTGCAAAAAAACGCCCCCTATGAAACAACTAAGGAGGCGCTGGATGCCCTGTGCACCGAAACGCACGCGGAGCCGGTGCAGTGCATCGGGTCCAAGTTTGTGATCTATAAAAAGTCGCGCGAGGCGAAACACTTGCTGGAGGATGCGCCGAAGAAAGGCAATCCCCCTACGAAAGCGTAAACTTCTGCTGCTTTTTCCGCCTGCACAAGGCGAATAGCACCAGGCAGACCATCGCGGGAATTGCGTAGATCACCTGGCGCGTGAAAAGGTACAGCGCGGCGAGGCCCAGCCCGTACAGCGCATAGCGCCGCTTTTTGCCGGGGCTTAGCAGCCTTTGGGTGATGACTTCCCTGCGGAATTCGCGGCGGTTTCGCTTGCCCAGGTCGCGCAGCTGCTCATCGCTGGCGGGCGCGTTGATTCCTGCCATGCCGATCAGCCCGTCGCGGCCCAGCAGCCGCGTTTTAGGGGTCAAGGTTTCTGAAAGCATGACGGCTTCCTGCGTGAACTGGCTGGTGGAGCACACGATGGCGACATCCGCGCCTTCCGCGCGCGCATCGCGCACCTTGGAAAGCACATCATCGCACCCGGCGCTTGCGGACGCGTGCTTTTGCACCAGTGCGATGAACACCAGACCCTGTTCGTGCCGTGCCAGCACGCCGCCCGGTTTTGCTTCAAAATCGGTCAGCGCCAGCGCCTGGGTCAGCCATGTGGCGGCGTTGGATGCGGCGCTCTGCGCGCTTTGCAGAAGCAGAGAATCCACCGCCATTTCCCCGCCGATCCTTTGGCGCAGCGCGGCTTCGCGCCTGGCAAGGGTGCGCTTTTCGCCCAGCCTGACTGTGCGCAGGATCAGCACCGTCAGCGCGGCCCCGGCCGCCGCGGCGGGCCATACCTGGCCGAACAGCCAGTAAAACCACCCGAAGCACAGCAGCAGCGTAATCGCGCAAAGGCCGAGGCGATCAATTCGCCCGGCCAGTTGCGTAGGGGATTTAAGCGGTGCCTGCATTAGCAGTTGCCGCGGCACCGGTAGCTGCCGCAGCTGCTCTCGTCCTCGGACTTTCCGGTGGAACCGCCGGGAAGGGGATCGATGTGAACCTTGTCCAGGCAGCAATGGTTGCTCTTATCATGGTAGGAACACGAGCAAACGCCGCACTGAATGCTGGGATTCGGATCCATAGGTTGATTCATTATAGCTAGACCTCCTTTTATGTGAGATTGGCTATAGCTTTTGCGGACAGTCATTTTTTATGCATGGAGGCCATCATGAATTTTTTGAAACGCAGTTTCTGGAGCACCGACCGACTTGTCCGCGCCGCCGTTATTGCCGCGCTGTATTGCGCGCTGACGCTGGTGCTGGCGCCGCTAAGCTTCGGCCCTGTGCAGCTGCGCGTGTCGGAGGCGCTGACGCTGCTGCCGATTCTGTTTGCGGAAGCTGTGCCGGGGCTGTTTATCGGGTGCTTTCTATCAAATTTGCTTGGGGCATATGGGCTGATAGACGCTGTCGTGGGCAGCCTGGCGACGCTTATTGCCGCAATGATGACATACCGTCTGCGCGGAAATAAGTGGCTGGCGGCACTGCCGCCGGTGCTGGTGAACGCCGTGGTCATCGGCGTGATGCTGTTTGCGGTGGCCGATGCGCCGTTTGCGCCTACGATGCTGTACATTGGCGTGGGGCAGGCGGCCGCCTGCTACGCGCTGGGCATCCCGCTGCTGCCGCTGGTGGAGAGGCTGCGGAACCAACTTTTTCACCAAAAGCACTAAAGATGTTCCAATAATTTCCATATGTTACATCTTGCCATAGCCTCCTGATATGCTATAATAAAATGGATGCATATTTTGTTGCATCATGATAGGCGCGAATTCGAAGATATCGCGCCATAAGGGGATTTCGCAAGAAATCCCTACCACCCCAATCGACAAAAGGGAGGTACCGTATGGCCAAATCACAGACGATCGTGGTGCTCAACTTTGGCGGACCCATGGCCGCCCATGTCGCCCGGCTGATCCGTACGCAGCAGGTTTTTTGCGAAGTGCTGCCCTGCAACGCGCCGCTAGAAGCAATCCTCGCCAGGGAGCCCAAGGGTTTGGTGCTTGCCGGGGAATCTTTTGAGCGCTACCCGTGCGATCCCGCCGTATACGAGATGAACGTTCCGCGCCTTGCCGTAACGCAGGCGGGTGACGCGGACAAGCTGCACGATTTCCTGTTTGACCATTGCCACCTAAACGCTGATTGGAGCATGGATGGTTTTATTGAGCACGCGATTGCGGAGATCCGCGCCCAGGTGGGCGAGGATGGTCGCGTGCTGTTGGGCCTGTCCGGCGGCGTGGACAGCGCCGTCACCGCCGCGCTTGTGTACAAGGCGATCGGCAAGCGCCTGGACTGCGTGTTCGTCAACCACGGCCTGATGCGCAAGGGCGAGCCGGAAGAGGTGGCCCGCGTATTCACAAAGGTGTTTGATGTGAACCTGGTCGCGGTGGACGCGTCCGATAGGTTCCTGGACAAGCTAGCCGGTGTCACCGATCCGGAGCAAAAGCGCAAGGTCATCGGGGCGGAGTTTATCGATGTGTTTGCTGAGGAAGCGAAAAAGCTAGGCCGCCTGGATTACCTGGCGCAGGGCACGATCTACCCCGATATCATCGAAAGCGGCGGCACTCCGGGCGAAGAAGTCATCAAGAGCCACCACAACGTGGGCGGCTTGCCCGCGCGCATTGAGTTCAAGGGACTGGTGGAGCCGGTGCGCATGCTGTTCAAGGATGAAGTGCGCAAGGTCGGCACGGCGCTGGGCCTGCCGGACAGCATGGTCAGCCGCCAGCCGTTTCCCGGCCCGGGCCTTGGCGTCCGCGTGATGGGCGAACTGACGCGCGAAAAGGTCGCCATTGAGCGCGAGGCTGATTTCGTCTTCCGCGATGAGATCGAAAAGGCGGGCCTGACCAAAGAAATCAACCAGTTCTTTACGGTGCTGACCGGTTCGCAGTCGGTGGGTATCAAGGCGGGCAAGCGTCAGTATGACCATGTGATCTGCCTGCGCGCTGTCAAAACCAACGATTTCATGACCGCTGACTGGGTGCGCCTGCCGTATGACCTGCTTGATATCATCGCAAACAGGATTACCCAAGAGGTGCCGCACGTCAGCCGCGTAGTGCTGGATATTACGGGCAAACCGCCCGCAGCAATTGAATGGGAGTAACAAATGCTTTACTACCGTATCGCCGGGTTGACCGTCGCCATTGAAGAGGTGGCGGGCATCCCCCCGATGGTCAACTTTGAGCCTTTCCGCACGGAGCCCGCGCCCGCTGATATCACCTATCATGTGCGCCCGTTCCGTGCGGGGGCTTCCCCCGCGCCGCCGGAGGATGAGATGACCCCCGTCAGCTACGACCTGGTGAACACGCTGTTCCTGTCGGATGACGCGATGTGGAAGCGCATTGCCATGCAGGAAGGCGACCCACGGGTCATGTGGTTCCACCAGAAAATTGGCGATTGGAACGAGGCCACCGTTTACATTCCGGATGATTGGCTGGATTTCATCGGCTTCGGCAATGCTCTATCCTTTGAAAAAACGCTGCTGCCATACAATGCGCTGATGCTGCACTGCGCGCTCATCGAATACGATGGGCGCGGCGTCGCGTTTTCCGCGCCTTCGCAAACGGGCAAATCGACGCAGGCGGGCCTGTGGGAGAAGCACATGGGCGCGACCGTTTTGAACGGCGACCGCGCCATTTTGCGCGTGGAAGACGGCGTCGTGTACGCGTACGGTTCGCCGTATGCGGGTTCCAGCGACCTGTTCATCCCGCGCCGCGTGCCGCTTGCGGCGATCATCATGCTTCAGCAGGCAAAAACCAATACCATCCGCGACATCCCGCATGAGGAAGGGCTGGGCCTGTTCGTGACGCAGACCTCGCTGACGATGTGGGAGCCGAACCTGTTTGAGATGGGCATGAACACGCTGGAAGCCGTTCTGACCAACGTGCCGATGGGCATGCTTGCGTGCCTGCCGGATGAGGGCGCGGTGTGGTGCGCGGCCGGGTGGCTTTCAAAATGACGGACAGCGTACAGAGGGGGGCCGCCGCCGACATCGGCCCGAAGATTGAGGCGCTGATTGCCGAGGGGCAGATGGTCACATTGCGCGTCAGCGGGGACAGCATGCGGCCCTTACTGAAGCCCGGGCGCGACGCGGCGGTGTTGGCGCCGCTTACGGATTGGCCGCCCGCAAAGTATGACATTCTGTTCTACCGCAGCGAGCGTTCCCCAAGCGGGTATTCGCTGCACCGCGCGATCCGCGTGGACGGAGATACCCTCACCATGAACGGCGATGCCCAGGGCTGGACGGAGAAGGTCCGGCGCGAGGCGGTGCTGGCCCGCGCTGTGATGCTCAAGCGCGCGGGTGAGCCCTTTGATATCGAGGGCAAGAAATACCGGGCGTTTGTTCGGGCTTGGCCGCTCACCAGGCCATTTCGTAAACCGATGTTTGCGCTGTGGCGCGGCATCAAGAAGATTATAGGAAAATAACGGAGGGTATGGCCTGATGCAGAAACTGATGAACCGGATCGTGGGCTTCCAGCGCGAAACGGTCGAGGAGATTGACTGGAAACGAATTTGGCAGCAGCTGAAGTGGATGAACACATTCAGCAAGGGGTACAGGGGCCGCATCGGCGTGCTGATGGGGTTCAGCATCTTCTTTACGCTGCTGGGCATTGCGTACGCGTATGTGTACAAGCTGGTGGTGGACTATATCACGCCGCAGATCACGCAGATTATTGCCGTGATCGAGAACAGCGTAGCGGAAATGCGCTACACACCCTTCTGGGAGAAGATCGGCTACCTGATCGGCCTGCTGCCGCCGTACATCGTATGGATTGTGCTGGGCTATGTCATCTACAAGGTCATCGCCTATTGCTACAGCCTTTTTATGGAATTTTTCACCCTTCGCCTTTCGATGGACCTGGCGATGGGGATTAAGCGCAAGGTGTATGCGACGATTTTGGAAAGCGATTGGATGGCCCTGACGCAATATCACGCGGGCGACCTTGTGCAGCGCGTATCCAGCGATGCGGATACCGTATCCGGCTTCGCGATGAGCACGGTGCCTGGTCTGATCGTGCAGGCGATACAGTTCGTGGTGGCGTTTTCCGTGCTGGTGTACATGGACTGGACGCTGACGGTGATTGCGTTTGTCGGCGTGCCGATGTATCTGTTTGTCATCAGGTTTACGGGCAGAAGAAAGCGGGATTACAGCAAGCGGGGGTTGGAACTCGGCGCGAAAAACGCCAGCTTCCTGTATGAGTCGATGGCCAACATCATGGTCATCAAATCCTTCATGTTGGTGCCGGAGTTTATCCGCCGCTATCGCGCGCTGCACGAAGAAATGTATGCGCTGAGTGTTGAACAGAAGAAGTACGGCATTGTTACGGGCGCAGTCATCGGCATCCTTGGGCGCGTGCTGAGCCTCGGCGTGATGGTGTTCCTGGGTGTGCGCCTGATCGACGGGTACATCACCTTCGGTACACTGACGGCGTTTGGCATGCTCAGCAGCATGGTATCCGGCCCGGTCAACAACATCATGAGCTTCATCATGGGCTCGATTGAGATATCCGCCAGCGCCGAGCGCGTCATGTCCATCTACGAGCTGCCGCGCGACCGCACGCAGGTGCCGGAAGCCGTGCTGGAATTCGAGAAAAAGGCCGAGCGCGATGGCATGGGCCTTGAGATTCAAAGCCTTGAGTTTGCGTACAAAAAGGGCGAACCGGTGCTGCACGATGTCAATATCGATGTAAAGCCCGGCGAAACCGTTGCCTTTGTCGGTCCCTCCGGTGAGGGCAAGACGACGCTGATCCGCCTTGCGCTGGGGCTGCTGGTGCCGGATGCGGGCGACGCGCACCTGATCACCGGGCGCGGGGAAACGCTGGACCTGTCCGTGGAAACGCGCGAGTTCTTCTCGTATGTGCCGCAGGGGAACACCATGTTCTCCGGCACCATCCGCGAAAACATGCAGATGGGCGACCCGGCGGCGACAGAAGAGCAGATGATCAAAGCGCTTGAACAGGCGTGCATCTGGAAATTCATTCAGCAGCTGCCGGATGGGCTGGATACCCCCATCGGCGAGCGCGGCGTGGGCGTTTCGGAAGGCCAGGCGCAGCGGCTTGCGATTGCGCGTGCCCTGCTTCGCGGCGCGCCGATTCTGTTGCTGGATGAGGCGACCCGCGCGCTGGATATCTACACCGAAAAAGAGGTGCTAGACAACATTTTCAACGCCGGATCGTGCAAAACCTGCGTGCTGACCACGCACCGTCCGTCCGTATTTACCGTGTGCGACAAGATTTACAAAGTGCACAGCAAGACGGTGGAGCTGATCAAGAAGACGCGGGATGAGGTGGTCAACTTCTAAGCAAAAAGAAATGTGCAAACATTTTTTCTCCCAAGTGTTGACAGAACATTCATCGTCCTGTATACTCTCTACTTGCGTGAACAAAAATAAACAGAAAGGGGGCGCCGAGATGAAACTTTACATCAACATCAAGCTCAGGATGGCCGTTAATGCAGATGCACGGGATATCCAGCGCCTCCGTTCCGAACGTTAGTTCGCAAAAGCGAACCGTTCTTTCGGCCGCCGGCGCACCTATGTGTGTACCGGTGGTCTTTATTTATGCCAAGGAATGTTAGATTCCTAACAAAGCAAAGGATTCTCGTAAGGAAGGGAAGTGGTCCCCATGAAAACCCGAAGGTTCAAGCTGATGATGTCTTTGATCGCGGACAATGGAAAGTATTTCATCCGCGCCGTCATCAGCACCATCTTCACCGTCTCCATCCAGCTGCTGACCCCGCTGATTTTGGCGGAGGTGGCCGATGCGATCATCGGTGGGCAGCCGCTGAAGGCCCCGGCGTTTATCGTAAGCGCGTATGAGGCGATCGGCGGACAGGCGTATGTTGCGCAGAACCTATGGATCGTATCGCTGGTGATCATGGGCCTGAGCCTCATCCGCGGCGTGTTCCTGTATGTTCGCGGCCGTTCCACCGCGCAGGCGGCGGAGCAATCGGCCCTGACGCTGCGGGAAAAGCTGTACAGTCACCTTTCCAAGTTGACGTACAACTACCACGTCAAGGCGGAAACGGGTGACCTGATCCAGCGCTGCACATCAGATGTGGAGACGACAAGGCGGTTTCTCTCTTCCCAGCTGATCGAGGCAATCGGTTCGCTGTTGATGATTATCATTGCGATGGTGGTGCTGTTTGGCAGAAGTGTCAGCCTTACGTTTATCTCTACCGCGGTGATCGTTCCGCTGTTCCTGTTCGCGTTCCTCTTTTTCAAGCTTGTGATCAAGAACTTCCGCGTTTCTGATGAGGCGGAAGGCAAGATGAGCGCGGTGTTGCAGGAGAACCTGACCGGCGTGCGCGTGGTGCGTGCGTTTGGCCGCCAGCACTACGAGGTGGAAAAGTTTGACGAGAAGTCCACCTTCCTGCGCGATAAAAACCTGAAACTCAACTGGCTGCTGTGCGTGTACTGGAGCACTTCCGATTTCCTGACGATGGTGCAGATGTGCATCATGCTGCTGTTCAACGTCATCTATGCCTCGAAGGGGATCATCACAGTAGGCACGGTAACGGTGTACGCCAGCTACATCGGCATGATTCTATGGCCGGTGCGCCAGCTGGGCCGCATCCTGTCGGACGCGGGCAAGGCGCTGGTTTCCCTGGAGCGCATCGATGAAATCCTGCGCCAGCCGCCGGAGACGGACGCCGAGAACCCGACCACGCCAGACCTTACCGGCGACATCGTGTTCGATCATGTCAGTTTCGCCTATGAAGAGGCGCGCCCGGTGCTGAACGATGTTTCTTTCACGGCGAAGGCAGGGCAAACCGTGGCGATCCTGGGGGCGACAGGCTGCGGCAAATCCACGCTGGTGCACCTGCTGCAGCGGCTGTATGAGCCAACCGGCGGGCGCATCACCATCGGCGGCGCGGAGCTTAATACCATCGAAAAGCATTATCTCCGCAACCGCATTGGCCTGATGCTGCAGGAACCGTTCCTGTACAGCAAGACCATCCGCGACAACGTGCGCATTGCCAGGAAAAACGCATCCGATGAAGAGGTGTTTGAGGCCGCGCGCGTGGCGCAGGCTGACGATTTCATCAAGGAGAGCGAAAAGGGATACGACACCCTTGTGGGCGAGCGCGGCGTTACGCTGTCCGGCGGACAGAAGCAGCGCGTAGCCATCGCCAGAACCCTGATGAAGGATAACAGCGTGCTGATCTTTGACGACTCGCTGTCGGCGGTTGATACGCAGACGGACGCCGCCATCCGCAAGGAGCTGGCGAAGAAGCGCAAGGGCGTAACGACATTCATCATTTCGCACCGCGTGACAACGCTGGCGGAGGCCGACCTGATCCTGGTGATGGAACAGGGCAAGATCGTTCAGCAGGGCACGCACGCGCAGCTGGTGGAACAGCCCGGATTGTATCAGCGCATCTACAACATCCAAAGCGACATCGAAGATGAACTGCACCAGGATGTGGAAGTGCTGGCGTAATACAGATTTCAACAGGGTTTGGTATATAAGATCCTGAACAGGCTCTATGAAGAGGTGAGGGCACATGCAAGATTGGGAAGAGAAGGATTATTCCGCAAAATTTGACGCGTCGCTCTGGAAACGGCTGCTGCGCCACGCAAAGCCATATTACAAGCACCTGGCCGGCGTGGCCATACTGATGGCGATTTGCGCCGGCGTGGACGCGATATTTCCGCTGATGACCAAAGAGGCGATCGATACCTTCATCGCAAACGGCACCACGGAAGGGTTTGGCTGGTTTGCAGCAAGGTATATTGGCCTGGTCATCGTGCAGACGGTAGCGATCTTCGCTTTCCTTCGGCTTTGCGGAAAGATCGAGATGGGGGTCTGCTACCTGATACGGAAAAAGGGGTTTGAGCGCCTGCAGGAGCTTCCCTTTTCCTATTACGATCGCACGCCCGTGGGCTACATCATGGCGCGCATGACCAGCGATACCCAGCGCCTGTCGGATACCATCGGCTGGTCGCTGCTGGACCTGTGCTGGGGCACATTCTATATCATTTTCACCGCCATCCCGATGTTTTTGACCCACTGGAAGCTGGCGCTTACGGTCATGCTGGTGATTCCGCCGCTGGCTGTGGTGAGCTCGCTTTTCCAGCGGAAGATTCTGAAAAGCTACCGCGAGGTCAGGAAGACCAACAGCAAGATCACCGGCGCGTTTAACGAAGGCATTATGGGCGCCAAGACCACCAAAACCCTGGTGCGTGAAGAGGCAAACTTCGAAGAGTTCACGGAGCTGACCCAAACGATGCACAAATCCTCCGTGCGCGCGGCGACGCTTTCGGCCATCTACCTGCCCATCGTCATGTCGCTTGGCATGCTGGCCACCGCGTACGCGCTGTGGAAGGGCGGATTTGATGTGTTCAGCGGCGCGATGAGCCTGGGCACGCTGACCGCGTTCATCACCTACACGATGAACTTCTTTGAGCCGGTGCACCAGGTGGCGCGCATCTTCGCGGACCTGCAATCCTCGCAGGCGGCTGCCGAGCGCGTGATGTCCCTGATTGAAACGGAACCTGAAATCAAGGACACGCCGGAAGTCATCGAAAAGTACGGCGACAGTTTTGCCCCCAAAAAGGAGAACTGGCCCGCCATCACCGGCGATATCGAGTTTGACCATGTTAGCTTCCAATATAAGGAAGGCGAAGCGGTGCTTAACGATTTCTGCCTGTCTGTGAAGGCGGGGCAGACGGTTGCGCTGGTGGGCGAAACGGGCAGCGGCAAATCCACGATTGTAAACCTAGTCTGCCGGTTTTACGAGCCCGGCGCGGGCGCGGTGAAGATTGACGGTGTGGACACCAGGCAGCGCTCGCAGCTTTGGCTGCAGGCCAACCTTGGTTACGTGCTGCAGACGCCGCACCTGTTCTCCGGAACCATCGCGGATAACATCCGCTATGGCCGCCTGGATGCGACCGATGGAGAGATCGAGGAAGCCGCGAAGCTCGTCGGTGCGGACCATTTCATTGAAAAGCTGGAAAAAAGCTACCAGACCGACGTAGGCGAGGGCGGAAACCGCCTGTCCACCGGCGAAAAGCAGCTGATTTCCTTTGCCCGCGCGATCCTGGCCGATCCCCGCATCTTTGTGCTGGATGAGGCGACTTCATCCGTCGATACGGAAACGGAGCAAAAGATTCAGCTGGCGATCAAAGAGGTGCTGAAGGGGCGCACATCGTTCATCGTGGCGCACCGGCTGTCCACCATCCGCTCGGCCGACCGCATTCTGGTCATCGATGACGGCAAGATCATTGAGGATGGCAACCACAAGCAGCTGATTCGCAAACGCGGCGTGTACTATGGGCTGTATACCAACCAGTTCCGCGAAGAGCAGGAGATGCGTGTGCTGGCGGGAGAGGTCTAAACCAAACAACAACAATTCATGCCCGGCGTGAACAACGCTGGGTGTCTTTTATCTGTGCCAAGCGCTTGCAGGCATAGCAAAACCCCGCTTTCGCGGGGTATAAAGGGGGCTGCCGAAAGAGCAGCCCCTGTTTCCATTCAAGCGTCAGGCAAGCTGTAGCACGGTGATGGTGGCATTTCCGGCCGGAATGGAGAGCGTGCTTCCGCCTTCTCCCGCATTCGACAGCGCGGCAAGGTCAAGCACCGAGCCTGCGGCAAGGGTCAGGATCATGCTGGAGGAGAAGGTGGCCGGCACATTCGCTTCCAGTGAGATGGTCTGTTCCGTTTGCGGCAGCGCAAAGCCGTTCATGCGCACGGCTACGCTTACATCCCCCGCAAAATCGGAGGTGAGAATGACCGAATAGTTTACCAGGTATGTTCCCGCATTGGCGACGATCATGCTGGCGCCCGAATAAGTGATATCCAGCGCGGGCAAGGTCAGCGAAAGAAGAATCTGCGTGTAGGCGGTGTCGTCTGCGTCTACCGTGGTGAAAGAGCCATTGCTCAGCCCGCCAAACGAGGTGACGGCGGAGGGACCGGTGGGACCCGTAGGGCCCTGGGGGCCGGCGGGGCCTTGGGGACCGGTCGCGCCGGTGATGCGAATGGGGGCAAGGGACCGATTCAGCGGTCCGCCGTTAAAAATTTGATTGCAGAATGCCATGGTGAAGTCTCCTTTGTTCTATCATGAACGGCGCACAGCATATGCGGCCGTTCCTTTTTGGTGATATCGGCGGTGAATTGGGTTTATCCGCCGCGTGCAAGTAATGGGAAAAGGCGCGGACAAAATCGCGTGCCGCAAAAGCCCTGTTTTGCTTTCAACCGGCCAAACCCGCTCTATCCTATGTGCGAAGGGGGCGGGCGGTGATGATATGCAACAAAAAACGGCGCGCAATATGCACGCCGTTCATGGGTTTTCTACCTTTTATTCGACAATCTGCTCCACATACGCTTCCAGCAGCTTCACGCAGTTTTCCATATCGGTGAGCGACACCGTCTCCACCGGCGAATGGATGTACCTGCAGGGAATGGACAGCGTTCCCGCGGGCACGCCCCCGCGCGAGGTCATGATCGTGCAGGCATCGGTGCCGCCGTAGGGCAGCACTTCATACTGGAAGGGCACGCCCGCAGCCTTGCCCGCTTTGGCCAGCCCATCGCGGACCATCGGGGTGGAAATGCTGCCGGAATCCTTGACCTTGACGGCAGGGCCCTTGTTCAGGCGCATGGGCATCGGCGGGTCACACTTGGGGATGCCACCCTCTGCGGTTACGTCGATCGCCACGCCGATGTCCGGCTCAATGGCGAATGCGGCGACCTGCGCGCCACGGCAACCTACTTCTTCCTGCACTGAGAACACGGCTACGATCTCATGCTTCGGCTGTTTGGGCAGCGTCATCAGCAGTTCCGCCAGCACAGCGCACGCGGCGCGGTCATCCATAAAGGGCGCGGCTATCAGGTTGCCGCCCATCTCGGTGCATTGAAAATCAACGACGCCCATCGTGCCAATGGGGACGATTTCCAGCGCCTCATCGCGGCCGGTTGCGCCGATATCGATGTACAGGTTAGTCATCGACGGCTTTTCGCTTGACCCATCATCCTGGATCACGCCGACTTTGCCGTTGCCGAACACGATGTGCCGCCCGCCGGCCTGCGCCGCGCGGATACCGCCGATGTTGCTGACGCGCAGGAAGCCTTCTTTGTCTGCATCCAGCACGATGTAGCCGATGGAGTCCATGTGCGCGCTGAACATGATACGCTTGCCGGGGCCGCGCTTCGTGGCGATGAGGTTGCCCATGGTGTCAAGCCGCACATCATCCACATAGGGGCGGATGATATCGGCGATAACGCGGGCGGCAGGCTCCTCGCACCCGGAGGGGCCAAAGGGTTTGAGCATTTTCAGCAGTGTATCCTTCATCATAAAGCATTCCTCCTAGAGTTGCGTATTGAGCTCATGAAACCGCGCCGGAATCCGGTCCAGGAACGCGCACACCAGCGCGCCCTGCGCCTCGATATCAGAAAGCGCCGCGACGGAAGCGGGGGAGTGGATGTAGCGGCACGGCACAGACAGCACAGCGGTGGGCTTTCCATCCTGGCCGCGCTGCAAGGGGCCCGCGTCGTTGCCGCCGCTGACAAACCGCTTGGGCTGGCAGGGAATGCCCGCCTCTTTGGCGATCGATTCCACCAGCGCGCGCAGCTTCGGGTGTGCGATGGACGCCCGGTCAATGTGGCTGAGCGCCACGCCCTTGCTAACGTTGCACACCTGCAGCTCCGAGGGGATATCGCCCAGGTCATTCGCGGCGGTGCCTTCCAGCACGATGGCCGCGTCAAAATCGACCGATTGGCCGACCACGGTCGCGCCGCGCAGGCCAATTTCCTCCTGCACGGTGAATGCGCAGGTCAGTTTGCCGGCATAGCCATGCTCCAGGGCTTTGAGCAGCGTCAGGCAGCCGACGCGGTCATCCAGCGCACGGCTGACCACGCAGCCGTCACCGAATGCTTCCAGTGGGCTGTCAAATACGACATAACTGCCGGGCGGGCACAGGCGCTCGGCCTCCTGCTTGTCCTTGGCGCCGATATCGATGAACAGGTTGCTGTGATCCAGCACGCGGTCGCGGTCGCCTTCCGTTTGCAGGTGGATTGCCTTTGCGCCGATCACGCCGGGCACCATGGCATCCCCAACGAACACGGGTTTGGATACCATCACGCGCGAATCGATTCCGCCTACAGGCTTATAGCGCAGCAGGCCGTCATCCCTGGCGCTGGTGATCAGCAGGCCCACCTCATCCATGTGCGCGGCCAGCAAAATTTTAGGCGCGGAGGCATCGCCCCCGTCCTTTGTGGCGATGAGGCTCCCCAGCCTGTCCGTACGGACGGAAGCGCCCCGCGCCTCGCACAGGCCCTTCAAAACACCGCGAATATCGTGTTCGTTTCCGGATACGCCCCGGGCGGCGGTCAGTTCTTTTAGAAGCATAGCCATTCCTCCAGATCATCCGTCAGCCCCTGGATGAACGCCGCCAGCAGGCGCGCGGACTCTTCCAGCACGGACAGCGCAACCGTTTCCACCGTGGTGTGCATGTACTTGAGGGGCACCTCTATCAGCGCGGTGGGGACGCCGGCCCTTGCGATTTGCAGGGAGGATGCGTCCGTCCAGGTGATGCGCGGGCAGATGCCCTTTTGGATATCCACGCGGATGGCGGCGGCAGTATCCACCAGGCGCTGCAGCACCTTCGGGTGGATATTCGGCCCTTCGGTGAGCACCACCTTTTCCAGCGGGAACACATCATCCGGGTCACAATCGGGCATCTGCGCGTGCGTCACATCGATGGCAATGCCGATGTCGGGATTCTCGCGGTACGCGCTGGTATCCGCGCCGATACCGCCGACCTCTTCCTGCACGGCGGCCACGAATGAAACCTGCGCGGGCACATGCGCATTTTTCAGCAGTTCCATCGTGCGCAGCATTACGGCCACGCTGCCCCGGTCATCGACCGTTTTGACGGCCATGCGGCGGTTTTGCAGCATGACGGGCGTGTACGCCAGCGTGATCGGCGTGCCGGGGCGCACAAGCGCCTTCACGCGATCGACCGGCATGCCCAGGTCAACGTACAGCTGGGTCATCTTGTAGTTCTTTGCCCTGTCTTCGGCGGTCAGCAGGTGCGGCGGCTTTGCGCCCACCACGCCTGTTTTCGGGCCTTCATCAGTGTGCACGGTGACGCGGGAACCCGGCAGAATGCGCGGGTCTACGCCGCCGATGCGCCCGAAGCGCACCGCGCCGTCATCCTCAACAAGCATGGCGGTCAGGCCGATTTCATCAATGTGCGCGGTGATCATCACGCGCGGGCCTTCGGTGCCGATCCTGGCGGTGACGCTTTGCATGGCATCAATGGAAACATCATCCGTGTGCGCGCGAAACGCATCATAAATCGCGCGGGACACCGAAATTTCTTCCCCGGAGATGCCGCGCAGCGCCGTGATTTCGCGCAAAAATGCGGAAAGGTCTTGCAACGATACCCCTCCCCCTTTGGTTGTTGTACTATGTGCGAGTATAGCATGCCACATTTTACACGTCAACAAAACCCTGCGCAGTTTCGTTTTTTCTGCATTGGAGGGATGAACTTGCGAAAAACAATAATTCTATTGGTGTTTGTTTTGATTTTGCTTTTGTCCATCGGCGCTGTGCCGCTCAGCGGCCAGATGACGGACCCCACGCGCGTTTTTCCGCTGCCGAAAACGGCTTCGTACGGCTATGAGTCCGGCTTTGGCGATGCGCGTTCCTTTGGCGGTGCGCGCAGCCATGAGGGCATCGACATCATCGTACCCGCGGGCACGGCGGTGCGCAGCGTATGCAACGGCGTGGTGACGAACAAGGGTTGGCTGACGCTGGGCGGATACCGCATCGGCGTGACGGATGCATTCGGCGTGTATCACTACTATGCGCATCTGTCCGGCTACGCAGATGTGAACATCGGCGACGCGGTGCGCGCGGGCGACATCTTAGGATACGTCGGCAGCACCGGATACGGCCCGGAACCCACCTGGGACCAGATGGTTCCGCACCTGCACTTCGGGCTGTATGTGGATGGCGTTGCGATTGACGCTTACCCCTATTTGCAGGCTTGGGAAGGAAAATGATATAATACCGGCATGATAGACTTGCCGGAAGGCTTCGCGGAATATTCCCTGACAGCGCTCGCACCGGAAGAGAGGCGGGCGCTGCTTCGGGTTTTGGATGAAGGCGCGGCATGGCGCGGGATGCGCCTGCGCCCCGGCGTGCCGCTTGAAACGGTTTCAGATGCGCTGCCCAGCGCATACGCGCCCATCCCTTGGGCGAAGGATGCCTACTATATCGACCGGGAGGCAAAGCCCGGCGCGCACCCGCTGCACTCTGCGGGCGCGTATTACCTGCAGGAACCCAGCGCCATGTGCGCCGTACCGCTGCTGGATGTACGCCCCGGGCACCGCGTGCTCGACCTGTGCGCCGCGCCCGGCGGCAAGAGCACGCAGATCGCCGCGCTGCTCCATGGGGAGGGGGTACTGGCCGCGAACGAGCCGGTGCCCGCGCGCGCGAAGGTACTCAGCCAAAACATCGAAAGGCTTGGCGTGGCAAACGCCGTTGTGCTGAACGAAAGCCCGGAGCGGCTGGCTGCGGCGCTTGGCGCATGGTTTGACCGCATTTTGGTGGATGCGCCTTGTTCCGGCGAAGGCATGTTCCGCCGGGGACCCGAAACCCGCACGGAATGGACGCGTGAAACCCCGGCGGGCTGCGCGGAAAGGCAGCTGCGCATCCTGAAAAGCGCCGCCGCGCTGCTTCGGCCCGGCGGGCGCATGGTGTATTCGACATGCACATTCAATGAAACGGAAAATGAGGGCGTGGTGGCGGCGTTTTTGGCTGCGCACCCCGCCTTTGTATTGGAAGAAACACGGCGCGTGTGGCCGCACCGCGAAAAGGGCGAGGGTCACTTCGCGGCGAGGCTGCGCCACGGGGATGGAGCGGAACGCTTACTAACCCCGCCTATGCTGCCGCGTCATCGCTTTTTCGGTGCGGATTTGCAAGGTGTTCTCTATCGCGCGGGGGAAGCGCTGTGGCTGCTTCCAGATGAGACGCCGAACCTCTCCGGCCTGCGCGTACTGCGCACGGGGCTGAAGATCGCCGAGGGCAATGAGCCGCTGCTTCGCCCCGACCATGCGCTGGCAATGGCGCAGGGCATCGGCCCCTTCGAACACAGCATGGCGCTTAATGATGCCGCTGCCGCGCGCTACCTTGCCGGAGAGACCTTCCCCGCCGAAGGGTATCCCAAAGGCTGGACTGCGATGGAATACCGCGGGCTGCGCCTTGGCTGGGGAAAATGTGCGGACGGCGTGATGAAAAACCACCTGCCCAAGGGGCTGAGGATTCGCTGATGTATTCCCCGATATCACCTGTGAAATAAATTTCTTGCACATGAAATGTTTACATCATTGTGCATATTTGGTATTATAGTTACATCTGAGACCGCAGGGCTATGCGGTATTCGTAAGGGAGGGTATCACATGAAAAGGAAAAGGCTGGGCTCAAAGAAGGCTGTCGGGTGGCTGATGCTCATTTTAGTGCTGCTGTTTGCCGTAACCAGCGCGTTCGGCACCGAAGTGACAGATGCGGTCACGGATGTCGCGGGTGAAGAAGCCGCGGAATACGTCAGCAGCATGTACTCGACATTCTGGGCGCTGGTACCCCCAATCGTCGCCATTGCGCTGGCACTGATCACAAAAGAGGTATACTCGTCACTTTTTGTAGGCATCGTGGTGGGCGCGCTGTTCCATGCCAACTTCAACGTGGAACTGGCGCTGAACACCGTGGTCAGCGACGGCTTTATCGCCAATTTGACCGACAGCTGGAACATGGGTATCCTGATCTTCCTGGTCATTTTGGGCGTGCTGGTGCAGCTTGTAAACAAGGCCGGCGGCTCTGCCGCGTATGGCGCTTGGGCGCAGCGCAGCATCAAAACGCGGCGCGGCGCGCAGCTGGCAACGTTTGGGCTGGGTGCGCTGATCTTTGTGGATGACTACTTCAACTGCCTGACCGTCGGCTCCGTGATGCGCCCGGTAACCGACAGGCACAACATTTCCCGCGCGAAGCTGGCGTACCTGATTGACGCCACGGCCGCGCCCATCTGCATGATCGCGCCGATTTCCTCCTGGGCGGCGGCGGTTACCGGCGTGGTGGAAGGCACCAACGGGCTGGAACTGTTCATCCGCGCCATCCCGTACAACTTTTACTCATTGCTGACCATCGTCATGATCCTGACGATCACTCTCATGAAGTTCGACTTTGGCCCGATGAAGCGGCATGAAGAGAATGCGCAGGAAGGCGACCTGTACACGACCGAAGCGCGCCCCTACGCACAGATAGAGCAGGAAACAGGCAACCCCAAAGGCAAGGTCATTGACCTGGTGCTGCCGATTGTGGTGCTAATTATCTCCTGCGTTGCGGGCATGGTGTACACCGGCGGATTCTTTGGGCCGGATAAGGTTTCCTTCATCGATGCGTTCGCAGGCTGCGACGCTTCGCTGGGGTTGACCCTGGGTTCGCTTGTTAGCCTGCTGTTCGCGATGATCTACTTCATGGCGCGCCGCGTGCTGACATTTAAGAACATCGCCGAGTGCATCCCCAAAGGGTTCCAGGCAATGGTGCCCGCGATTTTGATCCTTACCTTCGCGTGGACGCTCGGCGGCATGACGGGCTTGCTGGGCGGCAAGGAATATGTGGCGGATATTGTCAAGGGCAGCGCCGCGGGGCTTCAGATGTTCCTGCCCGCGATCGTATTCCTTGTTGCGGTGGGCTTGTCTTTCTCGACCGGCACATCGTGGGGCACATTCGGCATCCTGCTGCCCATCGTGGTTGGGGTGCTTGATCCCTCCAGCGAGCTGCTGATCATCACCGTTTCCGCCTGCCTTGCCGGCGCGGTTTGCGGCGACCACTGCTCGCCCATTTCGGATACGACGATCATGGCATCCACCGGCGCGCAGTGCGATCACGTCAACCACGTTTCCACGCAGTTGCCGTACGCGCTGCTGGTGGCGGGCGTTTCGTTCGTGTTCTACATCCTTGCCGGCTGGATTAAGATTTGGTGGATTACGCTGCCGATAGCCTGCGTGGCGATGGTGGCGGTGCTGTTCATCCTGAAGATGGCGATGACGAACAAGAAAGCATCGATGAAGGCATAAGCAAACGAAACATGAAAAGCGGCGGTACGCCTTTTGGCTGCCGCCGCGCTTTTTCGGGAGGATAAACCTATGCGCATACTGGTGACGGGTTTTGCGCCCTTTGGCGGGGAGACAGTCAACCCTTCATGGGAGGCTGTGCGCCGCTTGCCGGAAATGGAAGGCATGGCGCGCGCAGAGCTGCCCGTGGATTGGGCAGAAGGGCCTAGACTGCTGCAAGCGCTGATCGGTGAACGCAAGCCTGACACTGTGCTGCTGTGCGGGCAGGCAGGCGGGCGCGCCAAAGTGTGCCTGGAGCGCGTTGCGATCAACCTGTGCGAGGGCAAAACGCCCGATAACGCGGGCTGCATTCGAATGGGGGAGCCTGTGGCGCCAGAAGGGCCTGCGGCATATTTTTCCACCGCGGACACAGGCCGGATGCTTGCCGCGCTGGAGGCGGCGGGAATCCCCGCGCAGTATTCGTTTTCCGCCGGAACATACCTTTGCAACGCGGTGCTGTACACGGCGCTGCACACCGCAGCGGCGCGGGGGAATGGAATGAAAGCGGTGTTCATTCACCTGCCGTATTTGCCGCAGCAAGCGGAACCGAGCCTGCCGCTGGAAACGCAGGCGGAAGCGCTGCGGCTGTGTGTGGAAGCGGCGCTATTGTAGCGCTGTCATACGATGGTCAGTTACGCAGCGCATCCGCAAGCCTTGCGAAATCCTGCATGGACAACACCTCACCCCGCACATCCGGCCTTACCCCGCACGCTTCCAGCGCTGCCGCTGCCTTTTCCCGCGGCAGTGCAAATCCGCCCACCAGGTTGTTCAGCAGCGTTTTGCGCCGCATGGCGAACGCCGCGCGGATCACGCGGAAAAGCAGCGCCTCATCGGCAACGGATACAGGTGGGGCATTTCGCAGCGTCAGCAGCATGAACGATGAATCCACCTTCGGCGGCGGTGTGAAGCACGCGGCGGGCACCTGCACGGCCGCCTGAACATCGGCGTAATACTGCACCAGCAGCGCAAACGGTCCGTATCCGTCGCCGCCCGGCCCTGCCATCATCTTTTCGCCCACTTCCTTTTGCACCATCACGGCAAGCGAAAGGAACGGCAGGCGGCTTGTCAGCAGCATTTCGATGACGGGCGTGGTGATGTTATACGGCAGATTCGCCGCTACGCGGCAGGGCGTGCCAAGCTCCTTCACCAGCGCGGGCAGGTCGGCTTTCAGGATATCTCCGGGTTCGATGTACACGTTGCGGTACGGGGCCATCGCAGCTTCCAGAAAGTTCAGCAGCGTCCTATCCAATTCCACGGCGATCACCTTGCGCGCGCGGCGGGCCAGCGCCACGGTCAGCGTGCCGCGGCCGGGGCCGATCTCCAGCACGCCATCCTGTTTGCCCACAAGGGAGGCGTCGGCCAGCTGCTCAATCAGCGCGGGGTCAAAAATGAAATTTTGCCCCATCTCTTTTTTATAGTGAAACTTTTCTTTCGTTGCCATCTACTCATTCTCCGGGATGCCAAACAGCCGCATGCCGTTGCGCCGCGTCTCTTCGGCAAGGGTCTCTTCCGGCACGCCGCGCAGTTCCGCAACGCATTTGGCGATGTGGGCAACGTTCCGGGGGTCATTGCGGCGGCCGCGGACCGGTTCCGGCGCAAGGTAGGGGCTGTCGGTTTCGATCAGCAGGCGGCCTAAAGGCGTCATCTGCGCCACGGCGTGCAGGTTCGGCGCCTTTTTGAATGTGACCGGCCCCGCCAGTGAGATATAGAACCCCATGTCCAGGTAGACTTTCGCCTGCTCCACGCTGCCGCTGTAGCAATGCAGCACGCCGGGCGGAAGTTTCGAGCGCCGGGCGCGCAGGATGTCGGTCACATCGCCGTGCGCGTCGCGGACGTGGAAGATGACCGGCTTGCCGATTTCCGCCGCGGCATCCAGTTGGCGGCAGAACACATCCCGCTGCACATCCCTGGGGGATAGGTCGTAGTAGTAATCCAGCCCAATTTCGCCCCACGCAACGCATTTCGGCTCCGCCACCAGCGCGGTCAGCGCCTTGTGTGCGCCGGCATCGTATGTTTTCGCATCATGCGGATGCACGCCCGCGGCGTAGTACAGCCACGGGCGCGTTTCAGAAAGGGCGCGGCACGCCCAGGTAGAGGGCATATCCGCGCCCACGAGGACGCACGGCATGAAACCGCGCGCCTCCATGTCGGTAAGGATGGACTCGCGGTCCGCGTCGAACCGCTCATCGTTCAGGTGGCAGTGGGTATCAAACAGCATCACGAGATCTCGCTTCCGTCGTCTATGTCGCCGTCAATCGTCAACAGCTTGCACACATCGCCGTGCCCCGCCGCCAGGATCATTCCCTGGGATTCGATGCCGCGCATTTTGCGCGGGGCCAGGTTGTAAAACAGCACCACGTTTTTGCCTACAAGGGATTCCGGCTTGTAATGCTCTGCAATGCCGGACAGCACGGTGCGCTGTTCGCCGCCGATTTTCAGCGTCAGTTGCAGCAGCTTGTCGGATTTCTTGACCGCTTCCGCGGCCAGCACCTTCGCCACGCGCAGCTGGATTTTCGCGAAATCATCGATCGTCGCGATGGGAATTTCTTTTACGGCAGACTCTTCTTCAACCGGTACAGCCGCTTCCGCTTTTGGCTTTTCCTGCACCGCTGCCATATCCGCCGCCAGCTGCTCCAACTCCTTGGGGATATCAATGCGCGGGAACAGCGCGTCGCCCTTCGCCACGCGGCTGCCGGGCTTCAGCCCGCCGAACACAGAAAGCGATTCCCATGTCTTTCCTGCGTCATCCGCAAGGCCGATTTGCTCGAAAACCCTGCCGGGCGTTCTGGGCATGAAGGGGCCTATCAGCACCGCGACAATGCGGACGCACTCAGCCAGATGGTACAGCACGGTGGCAAGGCGTTCACGGCCTTCATCGCTCTTGGCCAGCACCCACGGCGCGGTGGCGTCGATGTACCGGTTGCAGTCGCCGATCAGCTGCCAAATATCCGCCAGCGCCAGCGAGAACTGCAGCGCGTCCATGTTCTTCAGCACCTTCAGCGGCAGGGACAGCGCCGTTTCCTGCAGCACGTTTTCAAGGCTGGTCAGCTCGCCCGGCGCGGGCACTTCGCCGCCGAAGTATTTCTCGATCATGGCGGTCGTCCTGCTGACAAGGTTGCCCAGGTCGTTGGCAAGGTCGGCGTTCAGGCGGGTCAGCAGCGCCTCATTGGTGAAGTTGCCGTCCGCACCGAACGGCATTTCCCTCATCAGGAAATAGCGGATGGCATCGGAGGAATACCGGTCGCACAGCACCACGGGGTCCACCACGTTGCCCTTGGATTTGCTCATCTTGTCGCCGCCGAAGTTCAGCCAGCCGTGGCCGAACACCTGCTTAGGCAGCGGCAGCCCAAGCGCTTTGAGCATGATGGGCCAGTAAATCGTGTGGAAGCGGACAATTTCCTTGCCCACCAGCTGCACGTTGGCCGGCCAGAACTTATCCAGCAGCTGCGTATTGTCCGTGCCGTACCCGAGCGCCGTGATATAGTTGGAAAGCGCGTCGACCCAGACGTAGACCACATGCTCCGGGTCGAAATCCACCGGCACGCCCCACTTGAATGTTGTGCGGGATACGCACAGGTCCTGCAGGCCCGGCCGTAGGAAGTTATTCAGCATTTCATTCGCGCGGGATGGCGGCTGGATGAAATCCGGGTGCTCCTCGATGTACTGGATCAGCCAATCCTGGTATTTGCTCATGCGGAAGAAGTAACTGGTTTCCTTCACGCGCTCCACGGGGCGGCCGCAATCGGGGCACTTGCCGTCGACCAGCTGCGACTGCGTCCAGTGCGCCTCGCACGGGGTGCAGTACAGGCCCTCATATTCGCCCTTGTAGATGTCGCCTTGGTCGTACAGCTGTTTGAAAATCTTCTGCACGATGCGGGTGTGGCGCTCATCCGTGGTGCGGATGAAATCATCGTATTCGATGTCCATCCTTTTCCACAGCGCCTTGATGCCGACCACCAGATCATCCACGAACTGCTGCGGGGTCACGCCTTCTTCCTGCGCGCGGCGCTCCACCTTCTGGCCGTGCTCATCCGTGCCGGTGAGGAAATAGACATCATGCCCCGTCAGTTTCTTAAAGCGGGCCATGGTGTCCGCGGCCACGGTGGTGTAGCTGTGGCCGATGTGCATCTTGCCCGATGTGTAGTAGATCGGGGTGGTGATGTAGAATGTTTTGGGAAACGACATGGGGCATCCTTCCTTTCATTGGATCATATACAGAAAAAATCCGTCCCCAACAAGGGACGGACGTATCCGTCTTGACCACCTGGTTGTGCCGCGCTATCACGCGGGCGGCGCGTAACGGTGCCTGCCGTCCCCGCCTACTGTCTTTCGGCGCGGCCGCTCCGGAGCCATGTTCGCGACGCCCCGCCCCAACCGGCTTTCACCTTGCCCGGCTCTCTTTTATGGGGAAAATGCGCGCTACTCTTTCCTTCATCGCGTTAATAAAGGTATTATAGGTATTGTAACCCGGAAAGTCAAGAAATATCGACATCGATGAAGTCCGTGCGCGTCTGCTGCCTGGCCTTGGAGGGCAGCACGCCCATGTGCTTTTTGTACAGCTGTGAAAAATACGAAAGGTTCGTTATGCCCAGCCGGTACGCAGCTTCGGATACGTTGTACCCGCTCTCCACGATCAGCCGCCTCGCGTAATCGCAGCGCAGCATGTTGATATAGTTGATGACGGGCGTGCCGGTGTATGCCCTGAATGTGCGGCAAAAGTAATATTTGCTCATGCCGACATGCTTGCAGATGTCATCGATGGCGATCGGCTCGCACAGGTGCCTGCGGATATACTGCAGCGCCTCCATCACCACCTGCGGGCATTTCTTTTCCAGGTTGCGGTCCGGCAGCACGCCAAGCTTGACGTGCGCACGGCAAAGCAGCACAAACAGCGACAGCACCGCGCCCATCACGGCGGGCTTGAGGTACGGCCCTTCCGCATCATAGGCATCTACAACCATTTCGAAGATGGCCAGCGCGCGCGGGTCGCGGATGACCTCTTCAAAGCAGATGTGCTCGGTGTTCAGCCCGTGTGCTGTGAGAAAATCCGGCTCCACGATGAGGCAATGGTAGTTGCACACCTCGGAATCCAAATGCATGGCGTGGATGACGTTGCTGCCGATCACGGCAAGCTCGCCCTCTCGGAAGGAGGCCGTTTCGCTGTCGAGCAGCATGTGCGCCGCGCCTTCATAGCAGTACAGCAGCTCAATGCCCTGGTGCCAGTTGGTGTACACGGAGGTGCGCGCCCCGCTCAGCTGGTCCTGGTGAAAGATAATGGGGAACGCCGGGTCAGAATAGACGGGTTGTTCGTATTGGATGATCTGGGACAAAAAAATTCCCTCCCACTGGGCAAGATAGTAACATCCATTATAGTGGAAGGGAACATATAATACAAGCTATTCTTTGCCAAGCGACCGCAGCGCTTGCACAATCTCGGTCTTTTTGTTGGTTGATTCATCGCGGTACTTGACAATTCTGGCGGGAACACCCGCCACGACCGCGTTTTCCGGCACATCGGCGGTAACCACTGCGCCCGCCGCGACGACGGCGCCGCGCCCAACGGAAACGCCTTCCAGAATCACCGCGTTCGCGCCGACCATCACGTCATCACCAATGATGACCGGCGTGGCGCTCGGCGGCTCCACAACCCCGGCAAGCACCGCGCCCGCGCCGATGTGGCAGCGTTTGCCCACGGTAGCGCGCCCGCCAAGCACCACGCCCATGTCAATCATCGTATCTTCGCCGACCACCGCGCCGATGTTGATGATCGCGCCCATCATGATCACCGCGCGCTCGCCGATTTCCACCTGATCGCGGATGATCGCGCCCGGTTCGATGCGCGCGTGCAGCGCTTTCGTATCTTTAAGCGGGATCGCGGAATTGCGCCGGTCGCTTTCGACCACCAGCGCGTGGATGGTTTCCTTTCCGGCATCCAACACCGGCTGAATCTGCGCCCAATCGCCAAAGATGATGCGGTCGCCCGCGCCAAACTCCGTGCAGCCGGGGAAGGCAAGCCCTTCGCCGCCCTTCAGGTACACCTTGACGGGCGTTTGCTTCTTGCTTTCCTTGATGATGCGGATGATTTCGTATGCGTCCATGGCGGTCTCCTTTCGTTTGGAGCATTTTGCGAAAACATTCGGCATGTCTTTGCGGATCTTTTGTCGCCTCGCGTTGCCTCTGACGCCCCAGCGGCGGCGTAAACTTGCCGCCGGGCATCGTGGGCAGAATCGAAGGTTCTACC
>JAVBPC010000016.1:0-88088 GCA_031549905.1 Eubacteriales bacterium | reverse complement strand
CGCATCTTTCCGCCTCCTGATCCTTGGACCGCGCCAATCATGACGCCTTTTACAAAGTGCTTTTGAATCAGCGGGTATACCAGCAAAATCGGCAGCGTCGCAATGATGATCGTCGCATACTTCAGGTTATCGCTCAGCAGCGCGATGTCATCGTTCGCCATGCCCATCGTCATGCTTTCGGTGTTGTTGTTGACCAATATCTCCCGAAGGATCAGCTGCAGTGGGTAGTTCTTCCGCGTGCGCAGGAAGATCATCGCATCAAACCATGCGTTCCAGTGGCCTACACCGTAAAACAGCACCATTACCGCGACGGTCGCCATTGACAGCGGCAGCACGATGCGGAACAGGATCACCCAGTCATTCGCGCCGTCGATCCGCGCGGACTCCTCCAGGCTGGCCGGTACGGATGCAAACGATGTGCGCATGATGATCAGGTTATACGCGGAAATCGCCCCCGGAATGATCAGCGCCCACAGGTTGTCGCCGATGCCCAGCTGATTGTGCAGAAACAGATAGCGCGGGATCATGCCGCCGCTGAAATACATCGTGAAGATGATCATGAACGACATCACGTTGCGGATGGCAAATTGCTTTCGCGACATGACATACGCGCCAAGCGACGTCATCAGAATGTTCAGCGCGGTCGCCGCGACAACGACGATCAGTGTGTTTCTATACCCTGTGACGATGTTCGGATTGCGGAACACCAGCTGAAACGCTTTCAGGTTAAACTCACCCTGCGGCCAAAGCAGCGCGCCGCGGTGGCCGATCAGCGCGCCCGGCCCGGAGGTCGCGCCGGCGATCACATGAACAAACGGATAGAGCGTGACAAGCGTCAAAAGCGTCAGCAGCGCATAGTTAAAGATGTCAAATATGACCCCTTGGACCGTTTTGCGCACAACCATTGGCGGTTCCCTCCCTTCGCTAGAATAAGCTGGTTTCGTTTAGCTTACGGCTGAAAGCATTGGCGCAGACAAGGATCACCAGGTTGATCGCGGAACTGAAAAGGCCGACCGCCGCCGAAAAGCTGTAGTCCTGTGCGCCGCCCGCTCCCCCGCCGCCCAAGCCTTGCCTGTAAACAAAAGATGAGATGACATCCGCCGTTTCGTAAGTATTTGGGTTGTACAGCAGGATGATTTTCTCAAACCCAACCGACATGACGCGGCCCAGGCGAAGCACCAGCATCGTCATGATCGTGGGCATGATTCCCGGCAGCGTGATGTGGATCACCTGCGCGAAGCGGCCCGCACCGTCAATGACCGCCGCCTCATACTGCTCGGCATCGATTGCCGTGAGCGCGGAAATGTATACAATCGAACCCCAGCCGATCGTTTGCCAAACGTCGGTGCCAACATATATGGCGCGGAAATATTCCGGCATCAGCAGCATGTTGCGCGCGCGCCCACCGGTCAGCGATGTGATCAGCTGCGTCATGACGCCGGTTCTTCCGAAAAAGTCGATGATGATGCCGCAGATCACCACGGTGGATACAAAATGCGGAAGGTAAGTAATCGTCTGCACGGTGCGCTTGAACCGGGTGCGCTTGACCTCATTGAGGAGCAGCGCCAGCAGGATGGGCGCGGGAAACCCAAAAATGATCTGGTATATGCTGATAACCAGCGTGTTCGTCAGCGTGCGGCCAAAGAAAGGCCCTTGGAAAAAATTGATGAAATGCTTGAGGCCTACCCACGGGCTTTGCCAGATGCCGAGGCCAGGGCGGTAATCCTTGAATGCCAATATGACGCCGTACATCGGGCCGTAGTGAAACAACAGGAAGTATAACAGCACCGGGATCGCCATGATGTACAGCGCGTTGTTGCGTTTCAGCTCCCGCCGGATGCGCGTGCCGACGCCCGGCCGTCTGTTTATGGTGTTTTGAAGCATGGGTAACTCCTTCCCGGGTGCATGAATAAGTGAGCCATGGTATGCGCCAGGAGGGAACCGCTCCCCCCTGACGCAACTGATGATTGGCGATTACCTGGCGATGTAGCGATCGTACGCCGCCTGCTGGATTTCCACAACCCGCTCAATGCCCAGGGTCTTAAGCTGCTGGACAAACGCCGGGTAGTTCGCAAGCGGCTCCTGGCCCATGATGAACTTGACGGTCATTTCCTTGCGGTAGTCTTCAATAACCGAGGTCATGGTCGCCATCTCGGCCGCCTCTTCGGTGGTCGGGGTGATCATCGGCAGCTTGTGCTCGCGGGCATTGGCGATATACTCGTTCCAGCCCTTGGCAGCCTGTTTCTGCACCTCGCGGGCGAAATACTGCTCGTGGTAACCGGTCTCGATAAAGCCGACGCACGGATAGCTGGCGCGGACATACTTGTACATCGCCTGCGACATGCTCAGGCCGTCGGGGTTCTTGGTGAGCAGCTCAGTGTAGGTGGGGATACCGTCCACGTACTCGAAGGTTTCCCCTTCGACGCCGAAGCTCTTGAGGATACGGCCTTCATCGCCGTAGAAGTAGTCAAGCACCTTGGCAGCAGCTTCAGGGTTTTTGCACGCAGTGGTGATCGCAGCGGAGCCGCTTCCGCGATACTCCCAGGCCATGTTGATCATGAACGGCTCGGCGCCGTCTTCAAGCACCGGGTACTGCACGCCGACAAGGTTGAAGTTCTCGGCTTTGCCAGCCTGCTCAATCGCGGTGTAAATGTTGCCCATGTTGCCGCCACTGAAGCCAAACGCCGCAGCCGCCTCGCCGTTAATCATGTAGCTTTCCAGCATTTTGGCATCAAACGCGGCGAAGTCGGCATCCAGTATGCCCTCATCGTACCAGCGCTTCATTGCGGTCAGGTACTCAAGGTAGCCGGGCTCCAGCGGCCCGTACAGCACCTTGCCGCCATCCACATAATAGGTGGAACCCACGTTAAAGGCAGTGGTCAGCGGGTCGCCATACGCATAATCCTTTTGAATGGCAAGGCCACAAACAAGGTCCTTCGCCTCGATCAGCGCCTTCATGGTGGTTTCCCATTCGGCAACCGTCTTCGGCACGGCAAGACCCAGCTCATCCAGCCAATCCTGACGGATCATAAAGCCGGATTGGCAGTTGTATTCGGAAATAGAGTACGCGGCGAAAACCATGATTTTGCCATCGTCTGTCATGATTTGCTTAGCCAGGTCGGGGGATTCCTCGATGAACGCCTTGTAGTTGGGGGCATACTGATCAATCAGATCGTTCAGCTCTAGGATGATGCCGTCATCAACGGCCTTCTGGATGCCGCCGGCATATCCGCTCCAGTTGTATTCCACGATGTCGGGCAGCTCTTTGGCAGCAACCATCAGGTTGAACTGCTCGCCGGCCTGGCCGACCGCAGGGTGCAGGAATTCCAGCTCCACACCGGTGATTTCCATCAGTTTTTGCATGGCAAGGTTTTCAGCCATGGTACTCATGACCGAAGCGCCAGTGGACCCAAGATCCAGCCAATAGGTAAGCTTTGCGGGGGATTCCGCCTGCGCAGGCAGCGCGGCCGCGCCAAGCGCCAGAACAAGGACCAGTGCCAATGTGAACAGCTTCCTCATAGGGTTATGACCTCCTTCGTTTTTGAAGCCCAAGACAGTGCGCCATCGGGTTTCTTTGCCGATAGCGACACTCTATGCTATTTGAATAAAAATCGCAATGGCGAATTGTTGAAATGGTTTTCTTTTTCTGATAAGGGCGGATATCAAAAAAATGCGCTATGTTGAAAATGTGATTGAGATGACGGGAACATGTGGATTTACTTGCTTACAACGGCGGGCTGTCGCGGTACACGCCAGGCGTAACGCCTATGTATTGCTTGAACACCCGGATGTATGATGCATCATTCGCAAACCCGCATTGCTCCGCAACCTTGCCAACCGGTTCGCCCTGCCTGAGCAGCGGAATGGATTGGTCGACGCGGTACCGGTTGATATGCTCAAGCAAACCTATGCCGCTTTCCAGCTTGAATGTACGCGAAACATGGCTGGCGTGCATGCCGAATGTCTCCGCGATGCTGGCAACGGACAGCGATGGGTCGGGCCAATGCGCCTCGACATACGCGCGGATTTGATCGGACAGCTTGTCCTTATGCTGCGCGAAATGCGCCTGCAGCGCGCCGCAGATATCGCTCAGCACGCCGCGAACGCATGCCACAAGCCCTGCGATGCTGTCCGTCCCCTCCATCCGCTGAACCGACTCCGCATCATACCACACTTCGCGCGGCAGGATACCATCGGCATATGCAAACACGCGATAGCAAGTGGCGATCAAATCAAATTTCAGGCACCTGGCCATCTCAACGTTTGGCGACTTCGCGTACCGCTCGTATACGCCGTACATCACGCCGCCGATATCATCCACATTTCCATCCCGCACGGCCTTGAGCAGCATCAGTTCATCATCAACATGGAAATAGTAGTGCAAGTGATCCTCATGGTGCGGGTACCTCGCTACGCCCTGGTCGGGGTTCATCAGTGCAAACTCAAGCGCCGCGTCAGCCTGCCGGTAAAGGTTCGGCAAACCGGCCGTGTCATCCGAGCGGTCCGAAAGGCCGACGTACAGCGCCACGCCAAGCGCGTTCATCGTGCGCTCTCTCCCTGCCTGCATCTGACGCAGGACGTACCCGGAAGGCTGATGCGGCACGCCGAACACCAGCGCAACCGGTGTTGTTCCGGCACACTGGAACGCGGTCATATCCTGCGCAAGTTCCAGTATGGCGGACATGAACAGCGCGGCCGCAGCATCTTCAAGCGCATCCGCGCCGTCACCCGCGCCTACCTTCAGGCACACAACGCAATGCGTGGGCATATCCAGCGCAATGCCGTGTTCGGATAGCAGGCGGTAGGTATTCGCGTTATACGGCATTCGCCCAAGCAAAAAACGGCTCAGCAGTTCACGCCCAAGCGTGTCCTCGCTTGCGTCCAGCCTCTCGCGCAGTTCAATGCGCTCACGCTTTCCAAGTTCAATCGATTGACGGATCTTCTCGTACTCGTTACCCTTCAAATCCCGCCCGCTGAGGCTTTCAAGGATGCCATCCAGCGGAGAGTAGTGTCTGCGGACCCAGAAAACGATCAGAATCATGCTGAACAAAACAGCTGCGGTCAGCGACAGCATCGTCAGCGCCTGCACAAGCTTCGATTTCTGATATACGGCACCGTACGGCGCGGCATACAAATACCGAAGGCCACTCGGCTTTAATCCCGTATTGAAGCAAATATAGCGGTGACCCTCTATGGTGATGTCATTTTCACCAATATCAAGCGGAAGGCTCACGATCGCCTCTGGCGGTATCGCCGCGGTGTCGCCGCTCTCCAGCAAAACTTCCCCTTGGCTGTTCAGCACACACGCAAAGCCGTCGCTGCTCCATGCCGCGCCATCCAGCACACTGATGATTGCGCCGCGCGAAAAAGCGACGACCAGCGTCGCATCAAAATCGCTTCCGCCTGTGGACAGCGACTGTGCATACAGGATGGATGGCGTCGCGCCAACCTGCATGGGCATATAGGTGCGCTGCTGCGGGCTTTCCAGCAGGTCGCCGTACGCTTCATCGGTGAACGCCCATTCGCCAAGGATCACTTTTTGTGCGCGGGCCGCATCCTGATAGGCATTGTTTGTAAGGATCAGGTTGCTGTTGCGCAGGTACAGAAACTGTCCCGATATGAATCGCGTGGCGACGAACTGCTTCATGTTGCTTTCAACGAAGCTATATACCTGAAAGCGCGTTGCCGCCGTAAAATCAGGGCCCAAATTCCGGACAGCGGCAAAATTGCGGTTTAGCAGCAGCGTATCCGCAATGCGGTTGGTATATTCGACGCTGGATTCCATCTGCTGCTCCAGCAGCTGCAAATTGGTACGGTTCGTTTCCTGCGTTTGGCGGTTCAGCGCATCAATGGCCACAAAATAGATCAGCAGCGACGCAACCGCCGGAATGAGCAAAACCGCTAAATAGGATATAAACCAAACGGTTCGGACGCTTCTTTTCGGCCTTGTCTGCATTCGCGCTCGCCCCCTGGCAGCATTATACCATGCAGCATACGTAAAACCAAATTTATTTCCGCGTGTAACGCGTCATTTACCGGCCGCTGCCCCATGCACGCTTCAGAAGGTGTGCTGAGCGGCTGACGCGGCATTCCGGCCATACGCTGCACCGAAACCATCCGCCGCGTATACCCGCATATCAAAGGCTGTGCCCCCTATTGGGACGCGCTGTTTGCAATCCTTACGATAGGCAGTGGCGCAATTGACATTGAGAGCTGGCAGATCAGCTTCGTGGGGCCTTCGCCTCAGGCATTGGGCATCCCCTACGACACGTTTGCCCATCCCATTACGCCTGCTATACAAAATCGTTCTTTGCCCATAACCTACATGCGTGATTGCGATCAGGGTCCATACCCCCCGTCGCAGGCATTGCTTGCACAGCATGCAAAAGCCGCCTCAATATCCATGCACGGATACTGCGACGGCTCTTGTCCTATTTAGGAATCATAAAACCCAAAAGAGTTAATCCTTGCTCCTAACCCCGCGCTGAAACATTCCAACAACCAGCAGCAACAAACATGCGCCGCCGATGGCAATCAGCATGCTATACACGTTAAATCCGCTGACCGTGCCCAACCCCAGCAGCGAGGCAATGAACCCGCCGACAATGGCGCCAACCACGCCCACAACAATGTTTGCCACCGCACCCATCTCTGAACTTTTTTTCATGATGATGCTGGCAATCCAACCGGACAGCGCGCCAAAGATAATCCAAGTAAGTATACCCATTTACATCTTCCTCTCGATAGCAATGTGGTGATTCCCAAACTAGTATGCCCCTGGTAAAAAAATTTATTGCTGCAGCTGCCAATAATATTTCTGATAGTTGAAATACATCATGCTGATCCGTCTGCATATGCAATTTTTTCTATACTTTGTGCGTTGTATTAGTCGAACGGTGCTTGTCAGGTATTTTCCCGCTTGGCGGACACATACCGATCACCCAGAAGGAGGTATCGCAAATGAAACGATCCACTTTGACCTTTCTCTCTTTGCTGTTGCTCCTTGCCATCAGCTTGCTGCCCGTCGGCGCAATGGCATTCCAATTCAACGTGCCCGGTGCCTCCTCCGGCGGGGCGGCTTCGGATCCGGACACCGACGACGAACAGACGCCCGCTACGGCACCTGCTGACGAAAGCACACTTGATCCCGCTGCGCCCGCGTCCCCATCGCCAACGCCGACCTCACCCGACCCTGACACCCGGTACGGCATCACCAACACCAAGGGTGTAAACGTGCGGGAAAAGGCCAGCGCGAAGGCCGGAATCGCTTTGCAGATCAAGGACATGGCAAGCGTGGTGTTTATCATCCTTGAAGATGAAGAAGTCTCCGATACTGAAACGTGGTTCAAAGTTGAAATTGAGGATGGCGAAGATACCATCACCGGCTTTATCCGCAGCGATCTTGTCGATGAGCTGACGGCAGAAGAACATGAGGCCGCTCTGCTGGCCATTGAAGAAGCGAACAAGGTGTGGGTCACCGATACCGGAAAGCGCTACCACGCAGAAAGCACATGTTCCGGCATGCAGAACGCCTATCAGCTTTCTGTCACCGAGGCGAAGGCAAAAGGGTACGTGCCTTGCGGCAACTGCGACGCGCCCAAGTGATTGCTGGAAGCTAATATTGCGTTGATCTGACAATAAAAAGCGAGCCTTGTCGCCCATGACTTGGCTCTCTTTTTTTGTTTTGGAACTGCCGCCACTGCGGTTACCCTTCTCTTTTCACGTCACGGCAGCTCCGTTATTCCACCTCAAACCCAAACACCCGCGTTTGCTCACATCCCCACGAGGATATCAGCTCCAGGCGAACTGCATTCGCAGTCACCTGCACCGCATGCCTCCGCAGGCGTTGATGGTTGTTATGCTCCTCTGCAAGAACTTCCTGCGTTCCATCCGGCAGGCAGGCAACCACACGGTAGGCCCTGATCAGGGTTTGGGACGGATGGGATGCCTCCTGTCCAAGCAGGCGGTTGTGAAACATGTTGCGTTTCAACACCGACTCAAGCGGCGGAAGGGTTTCGCGGTTCAGATCGCTGTCAAACACAATGCGCACGCGCCTCAGTTCAGTAGGCGCATCAAATGTGTAGCAAGCGGTATGGCCCGGGCGTGCTTGCCAGGCATGCTGGGTGCCATCCACGGGCCTGTCTGTGCCGTCACGGAGCGCCTCCGCATCGGTGCCGTCGGCGGCAAGTGACGCCCGTGCGGTGAGCGGAGGGATAATGCGTGGTATCCCCGGCAAGTAGCAGTCGTCATCCAAGAGCCGCTGTTGAAGCTGCCGAACATCAACGGCGCAGGGCAAGCAGCCCGCCTGTGCCGCAAGCGCCGCCGCGGTACCAACCGCCTGCCCCAGCAGCGCGCAGGTCGCCATGACCCTGGTTGCGCTCATCGCGGCATGGGTTACGCTGATGTTGCGCCCGGCAAAGAACAGATTTTCCACATTGACAGAGTACAGCGCGCGGTAAGGAATGGCGAAGGGCGACGGCGCGGGGTGAAAAATGTTGGGCGGCTCTTTCGCGCGGAAGCCCGCCGGGTGGTGGTCATCCATCGTCCAACCGCCGTAGGCCACCACATCGCTAAAACCGTCCGCCGAAAGCACATCCCCCTGGGTCATGGTCACACCCCCCACATAGCGGCGGCTTTCCCGCTTTCCCGGCAGGATGCCGACCCAGTCCAGCTTCCAGTTGCGGTTCTTTTCCCGCTGGGAAGGGGCGTTTTTCAGATAATCCCACATGCCGTAGGCAAGGGCCAGCAGCTCATCGCGCAGGGTTTCCGTGTCGCCAATCGCGTCCCGGTCGCCGCCCAGTTCCAGGTACCAGAAGTTTTCCGTCACCTGGGACAGGTCAGGCATGCGGTGCGCCAGCTTGCTATCGTCTATCTTTTCCGCCCAGTCCGGCGCGATGAACTCGCTTTCAACCGCTTCCTGCCGCGCTTGCAGCAGGCAGCTCATGCCCATGGTCTTTCGGTCCGCCTTTTCCGGCGCGATGGATTCGCCAAATTCTTCGCGGCTCTCGCGCCCCATGCGGAACGCCGCGCCGGTCAGCGGCGCAAGCACGCTGTCGCCGGAGCAGTCCGCAAACAAGCCCGCATACACCTTGTGGTAGCGCTGGGTCGTCATTTGCCATCCAAGAACGGCAGTGATGCGCCCGTCCTGTGCATCCGCATCAAGGCAGGTGCAGTTCAGCAGCAACAGAAGGTTCGGCTCCATCCGCGCCTTCTCATACAGGATGCTGTCCCAGACGCTATAGTTTTTGTCCGGGTTGCGATATTGGTTGTCCAGGGCGATTTCTTCGATCAGCCCGGTTTCCCGCATATCCCGGCCATGGGCGCCGCTGATCCACATCCGAATTTCGCTGGATGCGTTGCCGCCCAGCATCGGCCTATCCTGCATGAGCGCCACCCGCGCCCCGTGCCGTGCGGCTGAGACCGCGGCGCACAGGCCCGCCAGACCGCCGCCCACCACGCAAAAGTCTACCGCATGGGTTACGGTTTCGAAAACACCCCTCATCACCGTTCTCCTTTGGCATATCTCTCCAGCGCCTGTGAAAGCAAAGGCGTATCGTACAGCGAAAACGCCTCCGTGGAATGACCATCCTGTGTTTCATGCAGCGTCAATGGCCGCAGTCTTTGCAGCGCGTGAACGTGCAGTGCGGGGGGAACCGCCGTGTCCCTAAGGCCGTGACAGATGACCAGCGGCTGCGCCGGTGGTGCATAGCTGGCAGGGTTGTGCGGCAAAAGCGCCTGGGACAGCACATCTTCATCGTGGATGCCCCAGGCACGGACGCAGCTTTCCATCCCGGCACAGGCTTCCAAATCCCACACCGGGAACATGCCCAGCAGCAGCGCGGCGCGATCCGGCCAGCGCTGGGCATAGCGGAACATCAGGCTTCCCCCCGCTGATGTCGCCCACAGGGCCAACCGTGGCACACCCGTCTTTTCGCAAAGCCAGTCCGCCGCCAGGCACAGGTCATAGAGCCCCTCCGGCCTGCCCCAAACATCCTGACCCAGTGTCGGCACCGCAAACCCCAGGCCATGGGCAAGGCACATCTCCCGCTGCCGCGCATAAAAGGGCACATCGCTATACGACTGCGCGCACCGGCCGCTGCCGTGAATCGCCAACACCCAGCGCGCCGGAAAATCCCCGCGCCAGCAAAGATGGAACTCCCCGTTTCCTTTGCTTCGCGCGCCCGCCAGCATGACGCACTCCGTTTTCATACCCGCGCCAAAAGGGCCCTCACGGCCTCCCAATCGGACGCTTCCAGCGGATAGCCGAGCTGTACGGCGTCCGTGCCGCAAAGACCCTTCAGCGCAAGTGCCGCCTTGATCGCCTGGCTGAACAGGGATGCGCTGCTCAAGCCGCCGTGAAGGGTCGTAAACAGTCCGAGCAGGGTTTGCACCCGGGCCTGTATCTTCGATACGGTATCAATATCCCCTGCCTGCCCGGCCCGGTAAAGCGACAGAAACAGATCCGGCCGTACGGCACTGAGCGCGTTAAGCATCTGCATGCCAAGCAAGGCGCTGTATCCAGCCATGCCGTCTCCCCCTGCCAGCACGGAAAAGCCGTCGCCGTCCATCTGGCGGGCATGCATGGCCATCAGGCGCGCGGCGTCATTGTGCGTATCCTTGACGCCGATGATGTTTGGGTGGGCACGCAGCGCAAGCAGCGCCGGGATCTCCACCTTGTTCGGCAGGCGCAACAGATGGTTGTAGATGATCAGCGGCAGGGGGCTTTGGTCCGCAGCCAGGGTAAACAGCGTCATCAGTTCCTCCTGCGTGTGATGGTGAAAGCTTGGCGGCATCATGATGGCGGCATCCGCTCCCACGTCTGCCATCCGCCCAGCCAAGGCCAGCGCGCTTTCCAGGCTCCCCTCGCTGATGTTCGCAAAGATTGGCAACCGACCAGCGGCCCGCTCCACAGCCACCTGTACACACCGCACCCGCTGGTCCGGCGTCATCGCGAAATACTCGCCGGAGGACGACGGAAAGAAAGCCCCGTCAAGCCCGCTTTCAATGTAGTAGTCCACCAGATTGCCCACGGCCTCCTCATCCAGGCCACCCCGCGCCTGCCAGGGTGTGACGGAAGCCACATATACGCCTTTGGGTGCGTTCATAGCGGTATGCTCCTTAGGTTGATGGTGGCGTAATCCCGGTGCGCCGTCAGGGCATCCTTTCGCTTGGCATGCTCGGTCAGCGGCAGCGCCGCGTGCGTTTCGTTGTACATCCGCACATAGGCTTCCGCAAAGTTCACCCCGGCAGACCTCCCCCGATCCCCGTCATGGGATTCGATAAACTTGTATGCGAAGTCCCCGTCATAGCCCTGGCTTTTGAAGCAGTGCATGGCACGGAGCTTCTTGTCAACCACCGGGGTGATGTCGATGAACAGATCATTTCTGACGCCGTACAGCGACAGCGCGTCCCTGGCGGTAGTGGGCAGCTTGGTCATATAGATCTGCTTGATATGCGTCTGGGGCTTGTTGTCCAGGTTTTCCACATACATGGAAACCTCCCGCAGGGCGGAGAGCACCATCACCGTCGCCAGGGTGTGGGTATCCGGTTGCGCGGCGTTTAAGGGGTAGTCCGTCAGGATCACATCCGGCTGAACCGAAGCGATCGTTTTCGCGATGCGGTGCACGGTTTCGGCTTCCACACCCACATGGTTGTCATCCTCATCCAATGTGATGACATTGCTGACCCCCAGGATAGCCGCGGCTTCCAGCAGTTCACGGCGTTTGAGCGCGACGACCTCCTCGCGGGTGGCTGAAACCAACGCCGCATCCGGGTTAGCCTTGCGCCGCTCCTCCAGCAGCATGTTGGGGTGGATGCGGCCGCCATGGGTAACTGAAACGATGGTGACCTCGTCGCCGCGCGCCGCGTGCAGGGCCAGGGTGCCTCCGCAGTCGGTCACAGGGTCCGCCGGATGGGCGTATATGGCCATTACTTTCATGGTGACTACTCCCCTTTCCCGTATTGAAGCGCCGCGTCAATCATCGCATGGTAATTGGCGGCCAGGCGTGAGTCGATCTTCTCCAGGGGCGTTCCGGTGGTGGTGATGACCAGCCTTTCGCGGCCTGCCTCATTGATGATCTGGCGGACGCGGGCCTTGATTTCTTCCGGCGCGGCGCTGTGCAACTCCCGCATTTGAATGTTGCCGGTCAGCGTGATGCGCCCTCCTGTGATGGCGCGGGCTTCCGCCAGCGTGATGTTGCCGTCCGGCGCTTGCTCCACCGGGTCAGTCTGGTCCACGCCCATCTCGGCAAAGCGCCGCAGCGCATGGCGGATATTGCCATGGCAATGCACTGCCACCATTCGGCCATGCTCCTTGCACATGCGCATCAGCGGGGTGTCGTACTGTGTTACCAGCCAGTCAAAGTCCCTTTCCGACATCAGCGGCGGCGTTGCGTGTTCCGCGCCGCCAAACCGTATGACAGGCCCGCAGCCGGCGCGCAGCATATCCAAAAGCAGCGCGGCAATGCGCTCCGCGGCGGTTTCCATCAGGCGGTCGATCAGCGCGCGTTCGCTGGCAGTCATCATCAAAAACAGCATCGGGTCGAAAAGCCTGCAAACGGCCAGGGTGGGCGAAGGGATCGTCACCCAAATGAGCGCCCTATCCCCCAGGGTCTTTTCAATCGAAAAGAAATCCTCAGGTCCGGCCTTTGGCAGCGCAAAGGGCATAGCAAGCAGCGCCAGTGCATCATCCGTATCCTTGCAGAAATGCTCCGTTTGCCAGGTGTGGCCGGTGCCCGGCTGCACGATGAACACACTTGTCAGTGTCCGCCCATCGATGTCGGCTGTTTCCACGCGCCGCACACGCCCGTCCGGCAGCACCTGCGACTCCGTTTGGGTGACGGGCAGGAAAAGGCAGTCCGACTTCATGTAAGTGGGCCGCCAGATGAAAAGATTGTCGCATTCCTTTTCCATGCGAGAAACCAGCCGAGTGTATTCCGGGTCCCGGATCCGCCAGTCGTCATGCTCATCATACCCATGGAAGGGGCCCGGGCAAAAATTGCCGGCAGCATCCAGGGCAAAGGGAATTTGGGCGGAGATGGGAACCCGGTCCACCGGCTCGCCCCTAAGCGCACAGAGCAGCCTCTCTTTGGGTGTCATTCGCGCTCTCCCTTCATTCGCACCCGGATGCGCCGCGTGCATACCGCCTTGCGTGGGTACCCATCGCCGGGGTCGTAGTTGAAATCGGAATAAGCCAGCACAAGCGTATCGTCACTGACGGCGTCCATCTCGGTATAGCCACAGGAATCGGCATGAAGATCACCGTTTTTCTGCGGAACAATTGTCATCGGTTCGCTCCAGGTATCCCCTCCGTCCCCGGAAAACATCATGGCCACGCCGGGCCGGCCAAAGCTGAGGGCCAGCACGCCGTTTTTCAGCAAGCACAGCCTGGGCAGCACACCGTAGGGATGCAGCACGGCCGGTTTTGTCCAGGTGTATCCCGCGTCGCCGGAGCGCATGATGTACATGGGCCCCTGCTCCCGGTGGCAGGTGCGCATGACGCAAACCATGCGCTTTGCATCAAGAAACGCGAAGGCAGGCTCCATGATACCCCGCCGCAGGTCGCTCATGGCATTCGGATCCAGGGCAAGATCCGGCGTGTAGGGCACGGCACTAATCTGGTGGAATGACCGCGCGCCGTTCGTGGACCGGAAAAAGATGATCCGGTCGCGGGGATCGGGGCTGCCGTCCGGATTCAACTGAAAGTTATATACAACCATATACAGCGAACCATCCGGCGCAAGGGATAGCTGCGTTTCCCGCGCCTGCATGGCCGGCAAAATGCCGTCAAATGCACATCGGGTTCCGTCCGGCTCTTCCATGGGGGCGATTTCCTCCACCCATTCCCCGCTGCCGGCCCGCCTCCGCAGCAACCTATACCCGGAAGCCTCTATCGGCAGGTCGCTGACCGGATAGGCCGTGTACAGGCGGCGGTTGATCTCAAACGTGCGGTACTGCATGTCTGTTCCGGCAACTGGGCGCGCGGGGATGTTCAGGTCCTCCAGCCGGGCGGATGGCAGTGCTTTCTTTTTGACCACATCGCCGTTTGGCAGGGTGACGCTTCCAACCAGCGTTTCATAGCCGTCCGGCAAAGGCTCCCAACATGTCAAATCCGCCGAAACATAGCAAGGTTCGGGAGAACCGTAAGCGGCGTAGTCGTCGTTGGCGTTATGAAAGTGCGCCTCATACCGGTTCTCCCCCACACGCTGCACCTTGGGAAACTGCCAGTGCCCCCATTTGCGCACACGGCGGGGCGCGCTGTCCACCAGCACGGGGGCATCCATTTCAACGTGAAAGTTTTTCATTCTTTTAACCCCCGAAAGCATGCAGCTCATCCATGCGGAAGCTGAGCTGAACCAGGTCGCAGGGTCTTTGCGCGCTGGCATCCCCTGGCGCGGGCGTCGTCACATAGGTGACAACCCGCAGCAGCGGTTCGGGTCCCGTTTCATCCAGATATGCAGCACCGTAATGCCCATCCTGACCCGCGCAGCGGGGTTCATCCAGGCGGATATGGGCCAAAATATCCAGCGTCTTTGGGTCGATGCGGAACAGATCCAGCGTCATCGACCGGTCTCCCGCCTCGCCAAGCCACTGCCGCGTAAGCAGATACAGCCCTTCCCGGTAGCGGAACAGGCGCGGACGGCCGGTAAGGGTAAAAAAGTCCGTGGTCTGCCGGTAATCGCGCATGGCCCGCACCTGAAGATCATTATCCAGCACAACCAGGTGCTGGCCGGAGGGATGGTCGCCGTCCGCCCGCGGTTCGCTGCGATCCGCCTCGCCTCGGGTAAACACAAAGAACCCATCCTCATGGGAAAGTATGGCGCTTTCATTGAAGGGAAAGCCAAACCGTGCCGAAAGATCCGCCGCAAAGCGCCAGGTCTGCCCCCCATCATCGGAGCGCAGCAGGTGCACGGCACGGCCAAAGTCGCCCTGAAGCTCAGGGAAAGTCATGGCCAGCAGGTAGAGGCTGCCGCCCTTCTCACACTGATCAAAGGCATAGCCGTATTCCACGCCATCCACGATGCCCAGGAGGGCGCTCCGGTCATATCCACCCGTCCCAGCCGCGCCGCGCAGCACGCGCAGGCCGGTACGCCGGTTGCTTTCCGCCTTCTGCATATCGATATACACGCAGAAATCCCCGCCCGGCATTCCTACAACTTCGCCCATCTGCGTGGTGAGCCCTTCTTCCCGGTATATCGTCTCCAGCGAGATTTGCCGCTGCTCCGGCACCGACCAGCGAAGCTGCTCCAGGGCCGAATTGCTGTCGCCCCAGTGCTTTTCGCCCCGCTTGTAGACGATCCTGACGGCATCCCTGTCCTCGCGGTACAGCGCGGGAAAGGCGTAGTAGGATGCATAGCCGTCGTCGCCGCTGTGACAAAGCACGCGCTCCTCGCGCCAGCGCGGCCTAAAAAGTGTTTTCTGGTCAGCCATGAGCATGCCTCCTTACAATGAGGGCCGGACAATCAGTCCGGCCCGCGGGTTCTTTATGTTTCACGCAAGCCTCTTGCAATTCCGATGGCAAAGCGCTTCTATTGGCTGGCCTCGATGAATGCGTTCATTTGATCGACCATATCCTGGCCGCCATTCTTGTACCATCCGGCCAGCGCGTCATCCCAGGCGTCCACCGGCAGTTCGCCCACAATGATCTTGGAGATGATCACGCTAAGCTCGCTGGCGTAGTCCAGGTAGGCGGTTTGCTGGGTAGCGGGCGGCGCATAGCCGTAGCTGAGATCCGGAACGGTGATGGCCGACGCCCTCTGGATGTAATCGTAGGCCGTTTCCTTCTGTTCCGGGCTCATGCTGATGGGCACAAAGTAGGCAGGGTCATTGTAGCGGCGCAGCAGGGTGATATAGCTGCGATAGGTGTTGTAGTTCGCGTAGCCTTCCAGCGCGGTGATGTTGCCCTCCGCGTCTTCCTCGTAGTGGATGCCTTCGCAGCCGTAGTTCAGCATCTTCCAGCCCTCGTCGGAGAGCAGATAGTTCAGCATGCTGAGCGCCTCGCGCTCGCGCCCTTCGCAGGCGATGGTCAGGCTGAAGAAGGAATAGATGTTGCCGCCCATGGGCGATCCGGCGATTACCTCGCCGTCATCATTCTTGATACCCGCGATGAATGCGATCTCCGCATCCGGGAAGTTGGCCTTCACGCCTTTCTCATAATCCATCAGCCATCCGCCGAACATGCGGATGACGCCCACCGCGCCGGTGTAGAAGCGGTCGCGGAACGCAAGGCCGCGGATGGACGGCCAATTCGGGTCAATCAGACCATCCGCCCAAAGCTTGGCCGTGTGGGCAAGGGCTTCCTTGTAGTGATCGTGCTCCTGGCAGTACATTTCGTTCATGTAGGCATATTCGCCCTCATGGGCCTGCCAGCCGATACAGCCGGAAGCATACGGCACCAGCGGAAGCAGGTTGCCGTTCGTATCGTTGGTCCAGCCGTACGTGTCATTGACACCGTTTCCATCCGGGTCGCCAAATGTGAAGGCGTAGAGCAGATCATAAAATTCCTGCTTGGTCAGGTACCCATCCTCGGGCAGGGCGATGCCCAGCTTATCCATCCAGTCCTTGCGCACGGCAAATCCGTCCTCGCGGACGATGGTGTTGCGCGGAATGCCGTACAGCACGCCATTGGAAGACGCGCGCATGGCGTCGTACGAAACGGGGTCCACATACTGTTTAAGGTTCTCAAACTCATCCAGGTATTCATCCAGGGGCAGCAAAATGCCGCTGTCCATCGCGTTGATGTAGGCCGCGTTGGTGAGGCCCGGGAACTGCACAATGGCCGGGTAATCGCCCGATGCCATGATGATGTTGAGGCGCTCCTGGTAGCTGTTGACTGGCGGCAGTTCCATCGCCAGCGTGACGCCAGTAGCCTCCTGAATGCGGGCCAGGATGGGGTCTTGATCCGGCACATACTCAGAGAGCATCTGCATGGTGAACGTCAGCGGCTTGCCACTCTGGGCTGAGGCGCTCAGGGGGAAGCAGGCGCAGGCAAGGAACAGCGCCAGCAGCAACACGGTGATCCGTCTTGTCATGAGAAATCCTCCTTCAGCTTTTTATACCAAGGCCGGACTCACCCAGCCTAAGGGTAACGTTGGGATGGGTCTATCCCTTCACGGCCCCCACCATTACGCCCTTTACAAAGAACTTTTGCAGGAACGGATAGATGCACATGATGGGTAGGATGGCTACTACGATCACCGCGTTTTTCACCGACTGCGCGGGAATGGAAGCAATATCCGTAGAGTCGTTCAGCAGGGATTCCGTGCTCATGACGATTTCCCTAAGCAGCAGCTGCAGCGTCCATTTATCGCGCCCCCGAATATAGACGATGGCGTTGAAAAAGGCGTTCCAGCGGGAAACGGCGTAAAAGAGGATCAGCGCGGCGATGATGGGCATGGACAGGGGCAGCACGATGCGCAGGAACACGGTTATATCGCTGGCCCCATCTATGCGGGCGGACTCCTTGAGGCTTTCGGGCATGGCCTCAAAAGAGTTCTTCATGAGGATCATGTTGTAGACCGACAGCGCCCCGGGAACAATCAGCGCCCAAAGGGTATCGTACAGGCCGACGGCACGCACCAGGTAGAAGTTGGGAATCAGGCCGCCATTGAAAAACATGGTGAAGATAAGCATCGACATGAAGAACTTGCGGCCGCGAAGATCCTTTTCGGACAGCGGGTAGGCCAGGGTCATCGTCAGCAGCATGCTCAGCGCCGTACCCACCAGGGTGACGATGACGGTGTTGCGGTAGCTGCTCAGGATCAGCTGATGGGTCGCCACCCACCGGTATGCGGTCAGGTCTATATCCCTGGGCAGGATCATCAGGGGGTTGTTGCGGTAAGCGTTATTGCTGCTCATGGATACCGCCACCACGTTGATCAGCGGGTAAAGCGTGATCAGCATCATGAGCGTCAGGCCGCCGTAGATCAGCACATCAAAAACGTTTGCTTTGCGTTTCATTCTTGCTTCCCCCTAATACAGGCCGCTGTCGCTGATGCGGCGGGAGATGTAGTTGGTGGATACGATCATCACGAAACCTACCAGGGACTGGAACAATCCCACTGCCGTGGAGTAGCTAAAGCGCCCTCCTTGCAGGCCAAGCCGGTAGGTGTATGTTTCAAACACATCGGCCACCTCATACACCAGGGGGCTGTACAGCAGGAATATTTGCTCAAAACCGTTGTTCAGCAGGCTGCCCAGGCGCAGGATCATCATCACCGCCACGGTTGACATGATGCTGGGCAGGGTAATGCGCCAGCACATCTGCCAGCGGTTCGCACCGTCAATCACCGCAGCCTCATACAGTTCGGGGTCCACCCGGGTCAGCGCGGACAAATAAATGATCGTTCCCCAGCCCGCGCTCTTCCAGATTTCTGCCGTAACGATCACCGAGCGGAACATGCGGGCATTCGTAAGGAAAGTAACGGGACCTATGCCAAGCCAGCCGAGCAGCGTGTTCACCGCGCCGTCCGCGGTCGGCGCCAGCAGGTTGGTCAGCATGCCTGCAATGACGGTCCAGGAAATAAAGTGCGGGATGTACACAATCGTTTGCACCGTACGCTTGAAACGGGTTCTGCGCACCTCGTTAAGGAGCAGCGCCAGCAGAATGGGCGCCGGAAAGCCCCAGAACATGCGGATAAGGCTGAACACCAGCGAGTTCTTGAACACCTTGAAAAATTGCGAAGAACCAAAAAGCTCCCGGAAGTTCTGCAGGCCGATCCAGGGGCTGCCGAAAACGCCCTTGATCAGGTTGAAATTCTGAAAAGCAATGACCACGCCATACATGGGCAGGTAATGAAAGATGATAACATAGGCAAGGCCCGGCAGCATCAGTATATACAGCCATGGATGCGCGCGGACATAAGACCAGGTACTTTGGCGGGTCAGGTCCCGTTTGTTTACACGGACAGCCGATCGAAGCATGGAACACGCTCCTTCCCTCTTAGGCGCCTACCCAAAATCAGGATATTATGTGACTAAGATAGCAGCAAAACCAGCACAAAAAAACAGAGCGAAATTAACCAAAATGGTCACTTTCGCTTTCTTTTTTTGTGTGCAGGGTGTCCTCAATTGATATTTGGTATTGTGATCTTTACTTCAAGCCCTTTGCTGGGTTCGCTGGCAATCGCGATGCCGCCCGCGGCGCCGTACAGCACGCGCAGGCGCAGCTGCACATTGAGAAGCCCCACATGGGCCTGGGAAAGCAGCGCCTCGTCGGAAAGCTCTGCCCGCAGCCTGGCCAGGGTTTCGGCGGGCATGCCCTGCCCGTCATCCGCCACCGTGAGCACAAGCCGGCCCTCCTCATGGGCAGCGTGGACGGCGATGTGCATCGGCCGCGCCGGGATAATGCCATGCTTGATGCTGTTCTCGATCAGGGGTTGCAGCACCATCACAGGCACGGTATCCGATAGTGTGTCCTCATCCAGGTGCCAATCGACTGCAAGCTGCGAACCAAAGCGCAGCTGTTGCAGCTTGATGTACAGCGCCGCCTGATGAACCTCCTGCACAAGCGGAATGACGCTGCCTGCCTTGAGGCTTGCCCTCAGCAGCTCCGAAAGGCTGCACAGGGCATCGGATACCTCGTTTTCACTTCCAAGAATGTCAATGGACATCCAGTTGATGCTCTCCAGGGTGTTGTACAGAAAATGGGGATTGATCTGACTTTGCAGCATCAGCAGCCTGGCCTTGTTCAGCGCCCGCAGATCGTCGGCCAGGGTATCAGTCAGAGCCTGGTTTCGGTCCAGCGTGTGCAGGATCATCTTGCTTAGGAAGGCAATTTCGTTGGATGCCTCCACGCGCGCCTCCATGGGCAGCACACCGTCCGCATCCCTGGCCTCCAGTTCCTGCATGATGCTGTGCACCGGCTGAAACATCCGCACCGAAACAAACAGCGCAAGCGCAAGGCCCAGCAACCCCATACCGCCGGCCGCCCCCCAGGCGGTACGCAGCGTTTGCTGAAGTCGCGCGTCATAGTGATCCAGCGGATCAATGGCGTAGTACCACCAGTTCAGCGCGGGTTCATGGCGGACTGTAAGCATCATGCTGCGTTCCTGGTAGGTGATGATGGTGGAGCCCTCCGCCGCGACCGCGGTCTTAGGCAGTCCCAACGCTTCAATCGCCTGGCCGTACAGGGACATGTCATTGTTGGCGATGATGGCGCCCGTCCCGTCCGTCACGCACAGAAAAGCATCTTTAGTTGCACCGCTGCCGAAGAAGAGATGCTCCAGATCGATATCGGCCACCACCACGCCATGGTGTTCATTGCGGGGCATGATCGGCATCGCCTGCAGCAGTGTCAGGCAGCGTCTCTCCGTTCCGTTTTGTGTCGCCGTGCGGAAGGTGGTGCTAAGGCTCGTATCTTCTGTATAGCGCTGGTATGCGCTATACCAGCTTGAATCCGCATAGCGCGAGCGTTCCGCGCCGCCATAGGTGGAACTGAGGACATAGTCTTCGTGCAGGGAATACAGCATCAAATTGGCCAGTGCGGGCATCAGCATGGTGTTGTAGCCGGCCAGTTGGTTGAGGATGCGGTTCACCCGCTCAATGTTGTCATAGCTTCGGATTGCCAACTCGCTGGGGCGAAGCCATGCAATCACATCCCGGTTGACGCTCAGCTGCATCATGGCCATGTGCACGTTATCCACCATTGAATGGACCTGATCCATATGGCGAAGCAGCGCGGCAGCATACGCCTGGCCGGTTTCCTCGCGGACCGCGCCTTGCACCTGCATATAGCCCGGTATCGCCACAAGGCACACGCACAGCAGAATCACCGCGGCAATCAGCAGAAAATTGCGAATCAGCAGGCTGCTAAAGCGCCAGTTGCGGATGTACCGCCACAAGCCTGTTTTGCTCAAGGCGATTCCGGCCTTTCCCGCTGGCGGTACTCGTTGGGGGTCATTCCGGCAAACGCCTTGAACGCGCGGTAGAAATACCGTGCGTTGGCATATCCGACGCGCTGCCCCACTTCGTATACCTTCAAAACCGAATCATCCAGCAGTTTTTTGGCGGCCTCCATGCGCACGCGAAGGATATAATCCGTAAACGTCTCCCCCGTTTCGTGCTTGAACAGGCGGCTGACATATACGGGGTTCAAAAACACCTGCTCCGCGGCACGCTCCAGGGATGGGCTTCGCATATACTCCGCCTGAATATATTGCCGGATCAGGCTGATCACCCGCCGGGTATGCGGCCGCACATCGATGTTCTGATACCAAACCTTTAGCTGTGCCATGCACCAGGCCCGCACATCGGCCATGGTCTGACAGCGCGTCAGCGTATCATAGCGCGGAAGGGGCGAATCCTTCGGCAACATGCGCAGGGTGTGCAGTTGCTCCCGCACGCGGGCAAAGATATCAACCAGAACATTCCTGACCAACGCAATCGGCAGATTTTCAAGCTGGGCGACCAGGCCGTCCAGCAGGGCGTCCGCCTGGGTTTCATCGCGCCCGGCAAGGTAACTGTTCAGCAATTCCATCTGTTCCTGAAGCGCCAGCAGGGATTCATCATCCAGCCGCATCACTTCGCCGGGTTGGGCGGTCAGGCGCGGCTTTTTGCGCATAGCAAACGCCTGCGCGCTTTCAAACCACGTCTCTTCCCATGGCGTAAAGGTAATCTCCAGCATGCTTTCCGCCTGTTCAACCGCCTCGGCAACCGCATCCATTGCCTGCGCGCGTCCGGCCTCTCCCTGCCCCAAATCAACCAACGCCAGCAGCACCAGCCTACCCGGTTCCAGCACCACCGGGTCAAAGGCAAACCCTTCCGCATGGACTCGAAAAAGCATATCCAGCGCGTGATCGGTGGAATCCGCTCCGTGCTCGGAAGCCAGCGCGTCACTTCGCTCCGGGCGCCTGACGCGCCAGGATTTAAGCAGCACGCCGGGGGCCTTTGGCCCGCACGGGAAAAAGCGCGCGAGCTGCGCATCCAGCAGTTCCGGTTGCCGCACCGTTCCTACATACAGATCGAGCAGGAATTGCCTGCGCAGGTCCTCGCTCATGCGGGCCATTTCCCGCCTGCGCGCCTCTTCATGCCGCAGGGCCTGGCGCGCGCCGTCCAGTTCCAAAGCGATGCGCCGAAACACGCGCTCAAGCTCCGTAAGCCGCGTAGGCTTTAGCAGGTAATCCGCTACGCCAAAGGCCAGCGCCTGGCGGGCAAAATCAAATTCCTGAAAACCGCTCACAAGCACGCATACCGTCCCAGGGAACTCGTCCCGCAGCGCCTTTGCCACATCCAGTCCCGACACGGACTGCATGCGGATATCCGTCAGCACGACATCCGCCGGTACGCGGCGCATATGGGCAAGAACATCGCTGCCGTCCGCGTAGCAGCCGACCACCTCAAACCCAAGCGACGGCCAGTCCACAATGCGCAAAAAGCTTTCGCGAATGCGCGGTTCATCGTCGGCAATGATGAGTGTATGCATGCTTGCGCCACCTTTCCTGGGATTTTGATTGAAAAATGCCCGGTGCCCAGTAGTTGGGACATATGAGCGCCGCACGCGTTCAGGGGATGTGCGCCGCTGGAAACCGTATAGCGCGCGTGGCGTAGCTTTCGTAAATGTGCCATATGCTGGCCGGAAGCGATTCCAAAGCTGCTGACTGGATAGGTGTGAAAACACGGCGGGCGTGTGGCAGCGCAGAGAATAGCGTACCACTTTGGGATCCGCCGAGATTGTTATTTATAGTAGATGAGTGACAGAAAAAAGTCAAGATGCGATTGGCAAGTTACCCTGGGGCGGTGCTGGCATGACGCCGCCGTAGCCGGCAGATGGTTATTTCTCCTCGTCTGCTGGCTTCAATATTTCCTGTCCTCATACGTTTTCTGGGTGCTTTCAATATTTTTTTCAAAAATAAATAGCCAAACAGAATATTTTATGGCATAATAAAGTAGAGCGTTGTCTTAGATGAACAGAAAGGAGGACTGTGATGGGTAAACTGACCGAACAGATTCAAGCGCTGGGATACTATGTCACTGAAGGAGAGCCTTTTCTCTCCGTACCGTCCCCCGATGGCGGTTTCGTCGAGATCAAAAGGCTCAGCGTGAGCTTAACAAACGGCAGGCAATCGATGGCCATCAAGGCGGATGATTCACCGACCATGTTCCCCGGAGAGTTGGCATCGCGAGATGGAAAGTTCAGCGGGGGAAAAGCCGACGGCATTAAGACAACGTGCGGCGCAATCTACAAGGACTACTATGGGCTGGATGACAACGGATATTCGATGCTTCTATACAACCATTCAAACCGAACCAAGATGTACCTTGACTGCGAAAAATCACGCATCTGCTTAATTGACTACAAAGAAGGCATACCGGAGAGCTTTATCGCCCTGGACCACTATGTGATTGGCCAGGGTATCGGCGAGGTGGATGTAGGCCAGTACGCGGACGGGCGTTTTGTGGTACAATCCAGCCGGCCCCTGTTTGATGCAGACTATGTTCTGCGCATGCATTTTACACGCTTCCCCAGCCACCAGGATGTTGAGGATGCCGTGATCATCCGTAAGCTGGAACGCGATTTCAGGCTTGGGCGTCACCGTGAGGTTTTTGCCTGCAACAAATGCGGGGAAATCAAGCATTGGCTTGATATAAAAGGTCCGCTTGCGCAAAAGCTGGCGATGCGCCTGCAGCGCCTGTGCGGATGCAGCGAGAAATAAAACGGTGATTCCCCGCGTGATGTTTGCTGCGGTTCGCACAGCGGTCAATGCAAGCAATAACCATCCACCGATTTCGCCGATGGATGGTTATTCATATCAGCCGCGAATTCAGGAAATCTTCTCTGCCTGCATCTGCGCGCGCACGCACAGCTCCGCCGCTTTGAACGCATGCTCCTGCGTCATCGCGTTTTCCGTGCGGTTGATGCAATCCAGGATCAACTGGCCGAAGAAAGGATAACCGACCTGGCCGTGCAGCGAGAAATGGCGTTCGCCATCCTTGTTCACCAGGAACAGGTGGTCACCGGTCTTTTCCTGCGCTACGTTAATATACTTGCGCATCTCGATGTACCCGTCCGTGCCCAGGATGGTCATCCTGCCGTCGCCCCAGGTGGACAGCCCGTCCGGCGTGAACCAATCCACGCGGAAGTATCCGGTCGCGCCGTTATCGCCCACCAGCATGCAATCGCCAAAGTCGTCCAGCTCGGGGGTTTCGGGATGGTTGTAGTTGGCGATTTGGCTGCGCACCACGCGCGCATCCTTCGCGCCCGTGTAGTACAGGAACTGCTCGATCTGGTGGCTGCCGATGTCACACAGGATGCCGCCGTACTTGTCCTTTTCAAAGAACCACGGCGGGCGCTGCGGCGCGCTCAGGCGGTGCGGCCCGGTGCCAATCGTCTGCAGCACGCGGCCGATGGCTCCCTGCCTGATCAGCTCCCCGGCGAAAATCGCGCATTCCACATGCAGCCGCTCCGAATAGTACACCATGTACTTGCGGCCCGTTTTTTGCACCATTTCTTTTGCCGCTTCCAATTGCTCAAGCGATGTCAGCGGCGCTTTGTCGGTGAAATAATCCTTTCCGGCGGCCATCGCGCGCAGACCCAGTGCGCAGCGCTCGCTGGTAACGGCGGCGGAGGCGATCAGCTTCACCTCAGGATCGGCAAGCACCTCGGCTTCGCTCGCCGCGGCGCGCACCTGCGGGTATGTCTCCACAAACTTCCTGACCTTTTCGGGGTCGGGATCGTATACCCACTTCAGCGTAGCGCCCGCTTCCATCAGCGCGTTCGTCATGCCATAGACGTGCCCGTGATCCAGCGCCACGGCGGCAAACACGAACGTGCCAGGCTCCACCACCGGCTGTGGGCGGCCTTTGGGGGCGTAATTCAAACCTTCAACGGCCATATGTGCCCTCCGTGCTGGAGAACACGCTGCCGCCGGCCTTCGCGCGGGAGTTCGCGCGGCGCTTGTTCAGCTCATCCAGGAACAGGTCTTCATTAAGCGGCAGGTCAACCGCGCGGCCCAGCCATGATGACAGGTGCATCGCGTTGGACAGCGTAAGGCCGAAGATGCCTTCCGCTCCGTTTGCAACCAGCGGTTCACCGCGCAGAATGTTCGCTGCAAACGCGTTCAGCACGCCCTTATGCTGCGGGTTTTCGCCGTCTGTTTCGATCTCTTCCACCTGCACGGCGGGCCTTGCAAACCCCTGATTCGATGTTTTCAGGAAATCACTGACGCGCACATCATTGCGGTACAGCACCAGCTTGTTGTTCTCACACACCAGCTTGCCCAGGTCCAGCGTCACCTCGAAGCGGTTGGTGCCGGGGGCGTCTCCGGTGGAAGTGATGAACACACCGGTCGCGCCATTGGGATATTCAAGGTACGCGGTCACGTCGTCCTCAACTTCGATATTGTGCCACTTGCCTTCATGGCAGAACGCCTGCACGCGCACGGGCATCCCGCAGATCCACTGTATCAGGTCCAGGTTGTGCGGGCACTGGTTCAGCAGCACGCCGCCGCCCTCGCCATCCCAGGTGGCGCGCCACGCGCCGGAATCGTAATAGTACTGCGTGCGGAACCAGTCGGTGATCAGCCAGTTGACGCGGCGAATCTCGCCCAGGCTGCCGCCCGCGATCATCTCATGCATCTTGCGGTAGATGCAATTGGTGCGCTGGTTGAACATCATGCCGAACACCAGCCCGCTCTTTTCGGCGGCGGCGTTCATCTCTTTCACCTGCTTTGTGTATACGCCCGCGGGCTTCTCGCACATGACGTGCAGGCCCTTGGCAAACGCTTCCATTGCCAGCGGCGGGTGCTGGTAATGCGGCACCGCGATCAGCACAGCTTCGCACAGGCCGCTGTTAATCAGCTCGGAACCCTCTTCAAAGATGGCGACGCCCTCGGGCACGGTCTCTTTCGCCCATGCGCGGCGGCCTTCCTCACGATCTGCAACGGCGGCCAGCTCAATCTCCGGCGTATTCCCGCCAAGGATCGAGTTCACATGCCCGGTACCCATGTTGCCAATGCCAATGATGCCCAGTTTCACTTTGCGCATCGTCTTATCCTCCCTTAGCGATAGCCCATCTGGTTCAGGTTGCGGTAGCTTGCGGCCAGGCAGTCATACGGGTGCTGCTCATAGCAGTTATCCTGCTCCACCAGGATGTATTTGGTGCGGTTCAGGCGCTTCAAGGTATCCAGAATCGCCGGGAAGTTCAGGTTGCCCTCCCCCACGGCGGCCATGCGAATCTCGTAGCCCTTCACAGCCATATCTTTCAGGTGGACGCATGGGATGCGGTCCTTCAGCTTTTCAATCCACTGGATGATATCGCAGCCCGCGGCCTGCAGCCAGTATGTATCCAGCGTCACGCCCATCAGGTCCGCCGGGAACAGCTCCAGCAGGTCATCCATCAGCATGCGGCCATTCTTTTTTTCAAATTCAAAGTTATGGTTGTGGTACATGAACAGCATGCCGGCGTCGCGGATCTTCTGCGCTATGGGCAGGAAGTCCTCGGCAAAATAGCGCACCCATTCGTCATTGCTGCGATAGCGCTCCGGCATGGAACCAAGGCCGATGTACGGGCAGCCCATGATCTTGTGGTCACGGATCACGCCGTCAATGTCGCCAAGCAGCTTGGCCTCCGCGGTATGTGTGAGCACGATGGAAAGGCCGTTTTCATCGCAAATACCGCGAAGTACCGCGGGGTCAATCGGCCCGATCGCCGAAATTTGCACCGTCGTGTACCCGATCTCGGCCACCTTCTTCAGGCTCCTCCTGATGTCCCGCTCCGATTGCATGAAGTTGCGAAGCGTATACCCCTGCGCACCTACGATCATGTCTGTCACCCTTTCTTGCTGTTTGCATCTTCCCACCGGCGCGGGTTCGAAGATATCGCGCCGGAAGGGGGTTAGCCGGAAATCCCTTCCCGTTTCCGCCGGATGACCCGTGACATAACCTCCGTCAGGTTCTTGGGGTCCACCGGCTTGGATACATGGTCATTCATCCCGCTCTCCAGAGAGCGCGTAACATCCTCACGGAACGCGTTGGCGGTGATGGCAATGATGGGGATTGTCTTTGCGTCCGGGCGGTCCATCGCGCGGATGGCGCGCGTCGCCTCAAGCCCGTCCATCACCGGCATCTGGATATCCATCAGGATGCAGTCAAACGCGCCCACCTCACTCTTTGCAAAGGCGGTCACCGCGTCCTGTCCATTGTATTGGTTTTCGGCCTGAATGTCCAGCGATTCCAGCATCGCCAGCATGATTTCGGTGTTCAGCTCGTTATCCTCAGCCAGCAGCACGCGCAGCCCTTTCAGCTGCTTCTCCGCATCGGCAAGGTTTGTCGCCTCTTCTTCCGCCCTGACGGCCTCCGTGATGGTAAACGCAATCTCTACCGTGAAGGTTGTCCCCTCGCCCAGGCGGCTGCGCACATTGATCGTGCCGTTCATCAGCGTTACCAAATTCTTGGTGATCGACATGCCAAGACCGGTGCCGCCATACTGGCTGGCCGCGGCGCCCGTGCGTTCCTGCGAAAACGCGTCAAACACCTTCGGCACAAACTCCGCATCCATGCCAATGCCGGAATCGACTATCTGGAACCTGACCCAAATGTTGTTCCCCGAGCGGCGCGTCTGCTCCGCCAGGATGCGCACAGCACCCCCCGCGGGGGTAAACTTAATCGCGTTGCCGACGATATTGATAAGCACCTGGTTCATGCGGAGCATGTCGCCAACCACCCACGCGCTGTCAAACGCGCCAATCTCTGTGATCAGGCGCACGCCTTTTGTTTCGGCCTGCGGGCGCTGCAGCGTTGTCAGCTGGCTCAGCATTTCAAGCAGCGAGAACGGTTCCCGGGCGATGGTGGTAGTGCCGCTTTCAATGCGCGACATGTCCAGCACATCGTTGATCAGCTCCAGCAGGTGCTTGGATGACGCGTCTATCTTTGTCAGGCAGTCCACCATGCGGCTCAAATCATCACGGCCGGACAGCGCGATGCGCGTCATGCCGATGATCGCGTTAAGCGGCGTTCTAATTTCATGGCTCATGCTGGAAAGGAAACGGGTTTTCGTTTCGCTGGCGGTTTCCGCCGCCTGCATGGCGCTGCGCATCAGGCGCTGCGTGTTCTGCTCCATCGTTCTGTCGGAGAGCATCACCAGGAAATGACGCTTGCCTTCCGTAGGCTGGATCGGGTAACAGCGCAGGTTCATGGCACGCGTTTCCCCGCTTTGGTGATGCCGCCAGTTAAACGCATGCACAAGCGGCTGCCTGCTGTCCGACTGGCAGAACAGGCGCACCTTTTCATCAATTGCCGTGCCAAAGAAGGAGACTGCCTGACCCTCCGGCGCATCCTCAAACGCGGCGGACGGGATGCCCAACACCTTTTCCAGGTTGGCGCTGGCAAACTCACAGCTGCCTTTTTCCGTAAGGAAAAGGAAGCCGTCGTCTATATGCTTGCTCATCAGGCGGAAAAGCTGCTCGCGGTGGTATATTTCGCCGCTAAAGCGGTGCCGCCGCGTTTCGAGCAGCAGGTACACGATAACCCCCGCGCACAGCAGCAGAAACGCACCCGCCACCATCAGCAGCAGGCTGGTCCGCCACCATACTTTCTGCACAGGCGCCTCAAGCTCTTCCACGGGGAAGAAATATGCAAAAATCCAATCTGTATCGGCAAGCGGGCGGTACATCACCACGTATTCAAGGCCATCCGCGCTGTACCGGAATTCGCCCGCAATGCCCTTTTCAAAGTTTTCTTTGGCGGTTGCAAGCGCAGAAACAGCGCCTGCTTCAGTGCCAAACAGATCGCCGATCGTCTTAAATTCGGGCAACGCGCGGGTCGCCGGCACGGCATATATCTGTTCCCCGGCGCGGGTGAAAAGGAACCCTGGAGACCGTCCGTCCAGCAGGGTGACATCTTTCAAAGGAGTGAATATGTCAACAGGCATCTGCGCAACAAACACCAGCATGTCCTCGGTCGCGTTGCGGAACGCAACCGCCATCAAAAGCTCCTCATCGCCGGTGAATGGCGACACGCGGTGCTCTATCACAGGCTCCCGCTGGGCTTCCAGCGCCTTGTTAAGGATCGGATCGCCGGCAATGGAAAAGGTGCGCCCGTCGCTGAGGGCCCCCTCGCCTTCCTCATCAAAAAGGCCAACGATACGGAACCCGTCCGTGCGCTGGATGTACGCTAGCGTATTCAAAAGATCGACATCAGGGTCACCGCGGTAGAGCACCTGCGGAAAAATGGAAAGGCGAAGCTTGGTAAAAGCGATCGTTTCTTGGATGCCGCCGACGGCCAGGTCAACGATATCATCTACATAGGCATAGGTATCGGCAAGCAATGTTTCTTTCAGCTGTGAGATGTGAACCCCAGCCAGAATCGTCGCGGCAATCAGGCCTACGACCACCAAAGAAAGCGCGATAGCGGCTATACTCCAACCATCGCGCCTGTGTGGCTTTCCAGTTTTTTTCCCCTGATAGAGTGCCATCTCATTTCTCCTGGGCAGCTGCTTCTTGATCGGCGTATTCCTTAGCCAGGGCCCCTATCGCAGAGGCAACGGTCGTGAAGCACTTGAGTATTTTCGGTGAGAACTGGCCGCATTCACCACCGACGATCATGGAAATCGCCGTTTCGTGGGAAAATGCGGGCTTGTACACCCGGTTGGTCGTCAACGCATCATAGCAATCCGCCACGCCCACCGCCTGCGCGCTGACAGGAATCTCCTCGCCCTTCAGGGCATCGGGATATCCCCTGCCATCCCAGCGCTCATGGTGGTGGCGGCAGATGGTGGTGGCGTAGATGAAATACTCTTCCCGGTGAATGCGGTCAAACCGCTCCAGGATCTCGCTGCCGGAGGTCGTATGCGTCTTAATGATCTCGTACTCTTCGGGCGTAAGGCGGCCGGGCTTGTTGAGTACGGCGTCTGGAATGACGATCTTGCCGATATCGTGCATCGCGGACGCGCTGGAGATCAGCTGAATCTTGCGCTCGTTCAGATCGTATTCCGGGCACTCCCGCGCCACTTCATTCAGCAGTATCTTGGTCAGCCCGCGGATTCTGGCAATGTGCAGCCCTGTTTCCATGCTGCGGTATTCGATGATCGCGCCCAGCGTATCGATCATCGCTTCGTTTGATTTTTCAAGTCGCTCCGCCTGTTCCTGCACAAGCTGCTCCAGGTGGTTTCTGTACTGATACTGTTCTGTAACGTTCATCACGCGCTTGGTGATTGCCAGCGGATTGAACGGCTTCATGATCAGGTCGGATGCGCCCATGTCAAACAGGCGCGCTTCATCCTTATGCGAATCCAGCGAGGTGATGATGATAACAGGTATGCGGGAAAGATAGCCGCGCTCGCGCATGATTTCCATTACGCCATAGCCATCTAAAATGGGCATAACAACATCCAACAGCATGATCGCGATATCCTCTTTATGCCGCTCGATCATGGTGATTGCTTCTTGCCCGTTTTCAGCTTCCAAAACCTCAAAGTTCCTGGCGAATAATTCTGAGAGTATCGCCCGGTTCACTTCCAAGTCGTCCACTATGAGGATGGACTTGCGGTTCATTCGTTCCTCCTACCTGGCAAGCCAGTATCTGCCATGCAATAAACATCATTATAATATTACGTCATCGCAGGAAGACTGTCAATACGTTAAGACGCATTCTTTGTATTTCATAGAAAAAAACAGCGCACAAATCCGTGTAACGTGGCCTTTAAGCGGTTTCCCAAAAAAAGTCGAAATCTGGAACGAACCAGGGAGTCTGCACTTTTCAAATTCGCTTCACCGCTTTGCCATGATGCCCTTACAATAACCATTTTTATGCCCATTTTCCTCGCAAAATATGAAAGCCAACAATATCGCCGTCTTCGCGCAAATTCGACAATCACCGGCCGCATGGTTATAGGATCGGTTACATAGGCCGCTGGAAAACTCACAAAATATGCGAAATCCGCCTTTCACCGTAACCCCGCAAAGCACAGTTGGGTAACCAAAGCGGCAGTCCAAAAGTGACCGTTTCTCCACAAAAACCACGGAAAACGCCCTGCAGGGCAACTCGTTTTCCTGCCTGCAGAAGCGTTTCGGTTACATGGAATGCTACTTTTCGCCCACATTAGCTGTGCTTTTCCGCCTGCGGCAACGGTGGCACCCGCCTGCGCTTTTGGGCACCCTGATACCCGCCCACAAGCACCGGCGCATCTTCCCTCCCGCCTAGTACACGCCCCTGAGGTTTTCGGTATGTTATGTTCAGCACCAGCGCAACACCGGCCATGTTCGCCACCAGGTTAGAGCCGCCATAGCTCAGAAAGGGCAGTGGAATGCCCATCACCGGCATCAGACCAACCGTCATGGAAATGTTGTAGAAAATGTGGAAGAACATCATCACCGCGACGCCCACAATCACCAACCTGCCAAACTTATCCGCCGTGTGGCGCGCCAGCGATATCATCCGGTATACCATCAGCGCATATAGCACAATCGCCGTCATTGCGCCCACAAACCCCAGCGTCTCCCCTACCGCCGCAAAAATGAAGTCCGTGTGATCCTGCGGCACATAATCAAGTGCCGTATAGGTGCCGTTCGTGAATGCGCCGGCACCGTAAACCCCGCCGCTGCCAATGGCAATCTTAGAGTTGTTTTGCTGATAGATAGAGTTCGGGTCTGCCTGGCTTGGGTCAATAAATGAGATGATCCGGTCAACACGGTAGGAACCGGTCTCAAGCATCACCATATACAGCGCCACCATCGCCACAATAGCCGCCACCGCTATGATCGTCAAGTCGCGCGCGCGCATTCCGCCCACAACCATCATCCCCGCGTAAAACGCAATGAACACAATGGCTGTGCCCAATTCGCCCTGGATATAGATCAGAACAATGGGCGGACCCATGATCAGCCCCATGCCAACCCAATCGCGCAGCGTGGTAACGGGGTTATCCTTCCGGGAAAAGAACTTGGCCAGCTGCAGTATCACCGCAATCTTCGCAAATTCCGAGGGTTGCAGCATGTAGCCGGAAAACAGGTCGAACCAACTGGTTACGCCCGATGTTGTGCTGCCGAAAATCTTTACCATGCCCATCAGACCAAGGCCCGCAACATATAAAACACCGGAAAACGTGTAAAAAAGCCGGTATGGTATGGCCATCATGGCAATGATGACAATGGGGCTGACCAGCAGAAAAAGAGCCTGCCGGCCGCCATAGTAGGAGCTTGTGATCCGCCCCAGAAAACCGCCAACCACCTGCGTATCCGCGGAGTATTTGTAGGTGGCGAATGTTACAGCATACACGCCGAACGCCGCCAGCGCAAATGTGATAATCAGCAGCGGCCAGTCAAAATGCCGCCTCCCCTTGCGGGTTATGGAAGGTGTGCTGTTCATAGAACCTCCCTTCGCGGCGCATGCCGCCACCGAAAGCGGTCAAACGGCCTGCGCTTTGTTTCCGGCAAAGTCTGCGCCTCTTCCCGCCAGGGGCGCAAGGGCAGCGCCGGATGCATCAGCCTTTCCGCAAGGTTGACGAACCCTTCCGCCACATCAGATTTTCCTAGCACGGGCCGCTTTTCCAGCGTCAGCCGTGCAGCCTCCATGGCCTCCGGCAATGCGCCCAGCACCTTCATATCGATGATTTGCGCGCACACATCCGGGGGGTACTGACGGCCCGCGTCAACATGCTCCGCACTGATCCTGTTGATAACCAGCCACTGATCCCGCACATCCGCGCGCCGCAACAGGCCGGAAACCCGGTCCGCCGCCCGAAGCGCCGCGTCATCCGGTGTGGCAAGGATGAGTGCGGTTTCCGCCGCGCGCGCGGCGATATCGAAAGCCGGGCCGCCGGCGGGCGGGGTATCCAGCAAAATATAGTCGTATTCAGCGCGCAGGGATTCCAGCATGGCAAGCAAGCCTTCCTCTTCAACGGTCTCTTTGCCTGCCATCTGCCGCGCAGCCAGCAAATGCACTTTGGTTTCCCGATCCCTGATGATCGCAGCGGAGCGCTCGCACAGCCCCTCCAGCACATCCCCCAGGTCAAACACCACCCGGTCCTCCAGCCCCAGCGCGATATCCAGCCCACGCATGCCCATGTTCATATCCACCAGCAGCACCGTCTTCCCCTGGGCGGCAAGCAGCGCGCCCAGGGTCACGGTCACCATCGTTTTTCCCACGCCGCCCTTCCCGGCGGTGATTGCCACAATTTGCCCACTCATTGCGCCAGTCCGTTGGGCGCGGGGAGCACCGCAGCTGCTTCTTCCGTTTTCGAATCCAGATAATATTCGATAACTTTCTGTGCCGCAGGCGCCGCGCGCGATCCGCCCAGCCCGTACGGAACAAACACAACCACGGCGATTTCCGGGTTGTCGCGCGGGGCAAATGCGACGAACCACGCGTTGGATTCGAGGTCAAGCTTGCTTGTCTGCGCAGATCCCGTCTTTGCCGCGATAACGCTTGTGTACTTCCAATTGTTAAAGTAATCGGCCGCGGTTCCGCCTTCCTGGTCGCTTACCACGTCGGCCATCCCCTGCCTAATATAGGGCATGAATGGCTCGATTTCCGCCGACAGATCGTTGACGAGCATCGGGGTATCAAAGGAGTTGAGGACCTCGCCGGTGGGCGAAACGATGCTGTCAATCAACTGCACATCATACACGTAACCGCCGTTCGCCAGAGCCACGATGTAGCGCGCCATCGCGATGGGCGTGGTCATCGTGATCGACTGACCAATTGCTGTCATGATGGTGTTGGTGCCGCCCCACTTGATTTCGTTCAGGTCCCGCGCGATGGGGCTGACCACCCTGGCGAGCCAAACTGTGTCCGATTTCATGCCCAGCTCTTCCATCAGGATGGGGCGAATATGCGCGGCCCAGTTGGTGTTCTGCGGTCCTTGGTCCGTTTCTATCGCCATATCCATCAGCGCCTTGACGCAGCGGTTTAAGCGCTCATCCGTATAATTGATGCCGTCTTCTTCACCAATGGCGCGCAGATGCGCCTTAATTGAATTCCTGATGATGATGGGCTTTGCGGTATCCTGGTCAAATTCGGTGATGGGCCGCGTAGGGTCGTACAGGGAAACCTGGCTGCCCACAACGCTCTTGCGCTCGCCCGGCAAGTCGATGTTCGTTTTGCTGGCAAGTCCAAGTTTTGCCGCGTATTGGTACAGCTTCTGCCCATCTTTGCCCAAGTTCGAAGCAATTGTATAGAAGAAATAGTTACAGGAATGCGCCAGGCCTTCCACAATGGTTTGGTTCGCATGCTTGCCCCGCTGGTTTATGGCAATCCAGCATTTGGGCGGATTCGTTTCATCGTACAGTTTAAAGTAGCCTTCATCGGAAATCTGCTCATTCACAGTCAGCACGCCGTTTGTCAGCGCGGCAAGCGCGGTAGCCATCTTGAAAACGGAACCGGGCGTGGATGCCGACATGATCGCGTTGTTATACAAAGGATTCCGCTCATCCGTTACATTGCGCTTATACTGCTCCTCCGTCATCCCGGTGACGAACCAGTTGGGGTTGAAGTTCGGGTAGCTGGCCATTGCCAGCACGCGGCATTTCATATCCAGCACCACGATCGCGCCGTTTTGCGCCAAATTGATCTTGCGGCCCCTTTCAGCGTAGTCATCCAGTATTTCCTTATACTTTTCCAACCATTTGCCACTTTTCATCTGCGTTTCTTCATAGGTGCGAATGGTGTTGATAGTCTCCTCCAGCGCGGATTCCGCCACCTGCTGCAGCGCGCTGTCTATCGTCAGCTTGACGGTGTTGCCGTCGTTCGGCTCCACATGCTCAAGCTCACGGATTTTCCTGCCGTTTCGGTCGATTTCCACCACAGTGTACCCGCGGCGCAGTGCGGAGTTTGGCGACAGCCACGTCTCCATCGATGCCTCAACGCCCGCAAGGCCGATATGGTCCGTGCGCAGATACCCCTTCTCCAGGTAGCTTTCCAGCGTGGACTGCTGCATGGGGCCGGTGTACCCAATGATATGGCAGGCCAGCGCCCCCTTGGGGTACACGCGCTGGTTCTGTACCTCAATGGAGATGCCGTCCAGGGTTACCATCCGCGTTTCAATTTCCATCGCGGTCGTCCAGGTAACATCCTTTGCCAGGATGATGGGCACGGTGTTGAAAGCGTTCATCTGCATTTCCTGCCATACAGAAAGCACCTTCAGCTTGTCTTCTTCCGTCAAGTCCTCGCCAATTTCATGTATCTTATAGGTGGTACACAGCTTTTCGTAAATTTCCTCCAACGGTGTTTTTGTGATGTAAAAGTTGGAGCGGAACATCTTCTCGCGCGCGGCGGCAACATTTTCATCCGTTGTGCCGGTATCAAACACCCACTCGCCGCTTTCATCGCGCTTCATCCAGAATTTGAAGGTAACTTCCTTTCCTTCCTTTTCAAGCAGCTGCAGAACAGCCCAAATAGACTTGGAGTATATGCCGTTCTGATCCGAGCCGCTGGAGGGGTTGCGGTAGAACGCCACATTGTAGGTGCGCCGGTTGGTGGCCAGCACCGCGCCGTTCACATCCAGCACCTGGCCGCGAAGGCCCGTTTCGTAAATCTTCTTCGTCATGGAGGATTCGGCCTTTGCGGCATAATCCTCGCCGTAATCATCAGGGCCGCGTACCTGCAAGTTTACCAGCCTTACCACAACAAAACCAAACGCGATCAAAACCACCGCGTACAGCAGGCGAAAGCGCAGCTTATCCTTCTTTTTCATGATTCCGTCCCTCCTTCCGGTGCGGCGGGCGCAGTTTTCGCCGCCGGCTTTTGTTTCGTCTTTTCACGCGCCTTGCGCCGCTTGTTCCAGCGGGCGATGAACGTGTCTTCCGGCGCGCGGCACATAAACCCTTGAATCGCGGGGAGCAGCACAATGGACGCCACCAATCCTATCAAGCCTGACAGCAGCACAACCCCCGCATGGTACCAGGTAAAGTCAACACCCGTCAGGTAGAAATAGAGCGCATACACCAGTTCTTTCGCCGCGCAGAACAGGCCTACCGAAATCATCGGGCCAAGGCGGCGAATCACCTTTTCAATGTTCCTGCGCCCGGCAAGGCTGATCTTGTGCAGATTCTTGGCCGTCAGCGCGCCCCATGCGCCGGCCGCCACCGCCGCCACCGTCACAAGGCCGGAAAGGTCGCCTGATATTACCTCCAGCAGCAGCGCCGCGCCAAGGCCGCCCACAATGCCCGTGTACAGCCCGCCGGCATAGCCAGCGGCAAATACGGTAATGGTCAGCAGATCAATCAGCACACCCTGTATGCGAAAAAAGGGAAGGATGGTGGACTGAAACAGGAACGCAAAAGCGATCGCCACGCCGGTTCGTATGGCCTGGCGCACTTATAGCACCCCCCCGGTTTCATCCTCCAGCTGATCCGCTTCAGGGTCGGCCCCTGGACCTATATAACGTCCGGGCTCAAAGTTTTCATCATAGAGGGGGTCATAGTCCTGATCCGCGAGGTCGCTCTCCTCATTTTCGCGCATCCACTGTTCCATTTCGGGGTTTGGCGAAGGCGTCGCGCCATAGACCGGCGTGGCAAACGGATCGTTAGATGTATCGACGCCGGGGTCGCGCGTGCTGCGCGGCGGCGGGGTGACGGCGCCCAGATTCGGGTCTGAAAGCTGGTCGCTCATTACCGACGGATAGGGGCGCGCCGTATCCAGCACTACGTTGACGGAGCTGATCTGATGGTCGTTGATGTTGGGGATGTCCTCCGGGTCCGGCTTGTACACAAGAACATAGACATGCTCTATGCGCTGGAAATCGACCTTCGGTTCGACGACAACATAGCGGTTGTTGTTATCCAGATAGCTCGAGCTTTCGCGCACCACGCCGATGAGCAGCCCCTTGGGAAAGGCCGTGCCGTCTTCTTTTACGCCCACGCCGCTGGTGACCACCTCGTCATTGGGCCGGGCAATATAATCGGATGGCAAATAGTACATGCGGCAGGCGGGATCGGCGCCGCCGATGCCCAGCGTGCCCTTGATGCTGCCGAAGGAGTTGGAACTGCGGATAACGCCGGGAACCGACGCCCGGCTGTCCAGAATGGTCGTTACCTCCGATGTGGTTTCATTGACCTTGCTGATGTAGCCGACAAGGCCCTCGGAGTTGACGACCGCCATGTACATCTGCACGTTGTCCTCTTTGCCCACATCAATGGTGAACACCTTAAACCAGTTGCCGGGTTCCTTGCCGATAACCGTGGCCAGCAGCGGGCTATACGCCTGCAGCTCATCACGGCGGCCATTCAGCGCGCGCAGCGATTCCACCTCTGCCTCAAGCTCTTCCACGCGCAGCGCCTTAAACGACAGGTCATCATTATCAGCCTTCAGCTGGTTGTAGGCGATCTCTATCGTCTTTTGCAGCTTCCAGCTTTCCAGATAGTCCGATACGCCCTGCGAAGCCCAGGCAAACGCACCCTGCAACGGTTTGAATACCGTGGAGACAATCTGCCCCGGCACCTTAACGATCGACTGCGGGATATACTCCTGATCCGGGGCGAGCTTGTCCACCAGCACAAGCGAAACAGACCCAGCCAGCACCAACGCCAACAGGGCCTTGATCACAATACCCGGCCATTTGCGCTTCTTTTTGCGCATGTTCACCTCAAATGCCCGCTAGGCAATCGCTGATTTGACCGTACGGTGGCTAATAGATCAGAGATTGCTTAGGGGATGGTTTTTTCCGATTCGGGCAAGCAGCTCCAGATTTTCTGCCAAGTATCCGGTGCCCATCACCGCACACTCGACAGGGTTCCTGGCGACCATCACCTGGATGCCCGTTTCTGCCGCAATGCGCTGATCCAGCCCCGGAAGCTGCGCCACGCCGCCCGTCAGGTGGATGCCCGTGCGCATCACATCCGCGCCAAGTTCCGGCGGCGTGCGCTCCAGCACCCATTTGATCGCCAGCAGAATCTCGCGCAGAGGGGCTTGCAGCGCCTCATGCACCTGATCGCTGTCCACTTCCATCACTTGCGGCAGGCCCGTGATCAAATCGCGCCCCCGCACCAGTGCGGCCTGCGCTTCCGCCTGCGGCTGCGCATTGCCAAGGTCAATCTTGATATCTTCCGCCATGCGGCTGCCGATCAGAAGGTTGCTTTCCTTCTTTGCAAAGGCGATGATCGCCTCATCCATCGCATTGCCGCCCACCCGGATCGACTTGTTGACGACGGGATATCCCATCGAAATCACCGCGACCTCCGTGGTGCCGCCGCCGATATCCACCACCATGCTGCCCTGCGGCTCCGATACCGGCAGACCGCAGCCGAACGCCGAAGCAATGGCGGTATCCACCACATGCGCCAAAGTGCACCCGGCCTGCTGCACTGCTTCTTCCACCGCGCGGCGCTCCATCGCCGTGATTTCGGATGGCACAGCCATCACCACGCGCGGGCGGCCGATGCGGTTGGTTGGCAGCGCACGCTTCAGGAAGGATCGCAGCATGATCACCGTCATGTCAAAATCCGCCACCACCCCATCGCGAATGGGGTTGACGGCGGCAAACCCGGCGGGGATGCGGCCCATCATCGCGCGGGCATCTTCCCCCGCGGCCATGACCTCGCGCTTCTGTCCCGTCTGTACCACAACAAGGCTCGGCTCACGAAGCGTTATGCCGCGCCCGGGTATATAGAATAGAACGGAATTCGTGCCCAAATCTATGCCAATCTTCGGCGAAAAAAAGGCCATTGTGTCGCTCCTTTACTCGTCTTCGCCAATAGCTTTCAAAATCATGCGGTATGTTACCGCAAGCGGAAGGCCCATCACGTTGTGGTAACAGCCCTCAATCCGGTCAATAAACGCGCCCGCCGGACCCTGAATGCCGTACGCGCCGGCCTTGTCCATCGGTTCGCCGGAATCGACGTAGCGGCGGATTTCAACTTCCGCCAGCTGCATGAAATGCACGCGGGTAACGGCGGTTTCCGCCCACTGACGGTCACCCCGAAGCAGCGTGACGCCTGTGTAAACCTCATGCCAGCTGCCGGAAAGAATGCGCAGCATGCGCGCGGCATCCTCCCTGTCACGCGGCTTGCCAAGGATTCCGTCCCTGACCACCACAGTATCCGCGGAAAGAATCAGCCCCGTCTGGCGGCGCTGCTGAACGGCCTGCGCTTTACGCAGGGAAACCGTGCGCACAAGGGTTTCAGGGTCGCCTGCGCAATGCTCGTCCACTTCCGCCGCATCCACCAGGAACGCAAAAGGAAGCCTTTCCAGCAATTCCCTGCGCCTTGGCGATCCCGATGCCAAAATGATAAGGGTGTTTTCCATAGCATGCCCGCCTTGCCGTTTTGTTTGGCCGTACAGGATAGTATAACATATTGGGCGTGGCATTGCATCATAAAAAGGTGCATACCAAAGAGAGGACCCTTTTTTCAAAGGATCCCCATTTTGTGCACAGAATAGGCGGTTATCTGCCTTCCAGCGGAACAGCTTTTTTCCCGCCGGCGCTGAGCATGAGCCCCAAAAATACCAGCACGAACGCTATCCAGTACCCGGGTTGGCGGAAAACATCCTCCCCCAGCAGAACAGCAGCACAGATTGCGCCGAAAAGCGGCTCGGTGAACTTAATCATGCTCAGCCTTGACAGGTCATTGTGCTTAAGCAATGTGTTCCACAGCACATACCCTGCGCATGACGCAAAACAAATGTAAATGAAAACAGCCGCAGACGCCGCGGACAGCACCCCGAGATTCCCGCCCATGGCAACCCCCAGCGCCGTCAGGACCAGCCCGCCGAAAAGCTGCGACCATGCGGTTATGTACAAAGGGTCCCGCGTATCGTAAGCGCCCTTGGAAACCACCATCGAGCCAGCGGAACATACCGCCGCAAGCAGCATCAGGCAAGTACCCGCATCCAGGGCAAGCCGCATGCCATCCAGGTTGATCACTGCAATGCCCGCAAACCCCAGCAGCCCGCTGATCATCTTGCGCCACGAAAAAGAATCCTCCCTGCGGAAAAGGAAGGCAAAGCAGACAAGAAACAGCGAACCGGTCTGCTTGAGAATAGCGGCTTTCGCGCTGGGGATCATGGATACGCCGATATAAGAGCAAAGATAATGAAGGCTGTAGCCCGTAAGGCCGATCAGCAAAACATAACGGACGCTGTCATGGCCCGGCAAACGAATGCCCTGCCGGCGAACGCCGGGCAGCAGCACCAGCACCGCGCCGCAAACGAGAAAACGGACGCCTGCAAACAGAATTACGTTGGCCACACGGCCGGTATCCATCGAAAACACCCGGTACCCCAGCTTAACGGCCGGATACAGCGAACCCCAGAAAAACATGCCAAGCAGCGCCAGCGCAATGCTTGACCGCCGCCCGGTCAGCAGGTTTTCCCCCTGCAACACGCATATCACCCCTTGAAAAGGGCCGCTATGCTTAGGTAACCACCGATTTATTCGCATGGCGGCTGACGGGCGCTTTTCCGCCATCTACGTCCTGCAAAACCCTCGACGTGGCGCTGCTACGCCTTCGGTTTTTGCAGGCCCTATCTGACGGAAATTCACCTCGTCATCCACCGAACGAATAAATCAGCGGTTACCTAGCATAGCGACCCGCTTTCCGTAAGTACCAGGCGCAAATTACCGGTTCGTATACCATTCGTTCAGGATTTCAAGCAGCTCGTCGCCGCCCAGCGCTGCATACTCGGCCTTGTACTTTTCGAAGTTCTCAATCGGGTATTCGTTCATCAGGAACTTCACAAAGTAGGTTGCCCCCAGGTCCTGCAGGTTGGCGAAATACTCAATGTATTCGGGAATGCTGGGCATCATCTCCAGCGGGTTATCGACCTCTTTGGCGTTATAGAAGGCGTGCTGGCTGTTTGCCAGGCGCTCGTCGGATTGCGACATGCCCATGCGGTCCAGGCGCAGCTCCTTCGTTTCCTTAATGTAGTAATAAACGTAGAACTGCGCGCCCGCCTGCGCAAACGCCTTGCCGATCACGGAATCCGTGCGCACGCGCTTGCCTTCATCGTTGAAGATGTAGTCCACGCCTTCCTCGCCATACATGGCGGTACGGTAGAAGTCGTCGCTGCACATCACGCGTACCACATCCATGGCCGCCTGCACATCCTTGCACGCATAGGATACCATGCAGTAGAACTGCGTGCGGCTTCCCTGGGTCTGGCCGGATGTGGCTTTTTCGCCCTGGATAACGCTGCACTGCCCCCACTTGGTCAGCGCGCCCTTGCCCTCGTCATCCGCCATGATGTTGCGATAGGAACCCGTATAGTCGTACCATGCCGCGCCAACGGTGACAACGTTGTCATTGGCGATCTTTGCGGTCAAAGTATCCTTGGTGGTTACAAGGTATTCCTTGTCAAGAATGCCATCGGCGTACAGCTTGGCAAGATACGCCATCAATTCCTTCGCATCCTCTGCGGTAAAGGTGTATTCCAGCGTGCCGTCTTCCGTCACACGGTATGGGTTGGCGATGCCAAACGCGCCGAAGATGAACTCAAGGCCGAGAAGTACCGTATGGCTGTAACCGTTCCCCACCGCGCCCAGCGGAATCTTGTCAGGGTAAGCTTCCTTAATCGCATACAGGATTTCCGTAAACGCATCCAGCGTAACAACCTCCGGCACCTCAATGCCGGCAGCCGACAGCAGTTCCTTGTTGTACATCCAGATCGTTGTCGTGCCGGACTGGTTGCCGGGCGTAGCAATGGCGTAGCGCCCGCCATCCAGCACGCCGACTTCCGCAACCGCTTCCACATCTTCCGTGAAAAACCCTTCGGGGATATAGGCGTCCAGTTCCTGGAGCATCCCTTCGTTGTAGTAGTTCAAAAACACTTTGCGGTCGCCCGTGAAGATGAGATCGGGCGCGTTGGATGTCATCATCACGTTGAGCTTTGACGTGGCGTCCGCGGAGTTCTGCGGAAGAACCAGCCAATTCAGGTCAACGCCGCTCTGCTCCTCAATGTAGCGGATGATGTAGTTGTTGTTCTCGTCTTCCCCCTCCAGGAAGGACTGTACGTTTCCCGGGAACACGACCGAAAGGCTCTTCTTTCCCTCGGCCGCGAAAGCCGACCCCATTCCCAGGCACATGGCCAGCACCAGCAGCCAACAGGTCAAACGCTTCATACCGGATACCTCTCAATTATTCTTAATTTTCTGGGCATACAGTGATTCCAAATCGGTTTTCGGCGGCCTGCGCACGGCAAATCCTGTTCACCCCTCTCACGCCGTATGGGCGCGCCCTTGCGCTCATTATCCTTTTACTGCGCCAAGGGTCATGCCCTTGACGTAATATTTCTGCAGGAAGGGATACACCAGAATAATTGGCAGCGACGCGGCAACTACGCACGCCCCCTGCACGCTTTCCGTCTGCATCCCGCCCACCAGCTCATCCATGCCCGCGCTCATTTCCGCGTTTTGGGTGCTGATCAGCACTTCGCGCAGGTAAATCTGCAGCGTGGACAGGTCGCGGCTATTGATATAGATGAGCGCCGCAAAGTACATGTTCCAATAGCTGACGGCGCAAAACAGCGCAATGGTGGCAAGAGACGGAAGCGTCAGCGGCAACACGATCGAAAACAGCGTGCGCATCTGGCTTGCGCCATCGATCATGGCACTTTCGATCAGCGAATCCGGCAATCCTTCGATGTAGTTGCGCATCAGCACCACATGGTATGCGCTCACCAGCGTCGGCAGGATGAGCGACCATAGTGAGTCAATCAGCCCGGCTTTGGATACGGCCAGATACGTCGGAATCATGCCGCCGGTGAACATCATTGTAAAAACATAGGCGAACATGATGAGCCTGCTGCCGGGCATATCCGGGCGGGACACGGCGTAAGCAACGAAGAATGCCAGCGATACGTTGATCGCCGTGCCCACCACAGTGATAAAGGCCGTGTTGGCCAGGGATGTGACAAAGCGCTTGCTGTTGATCACATAGGCGTAAGATGATGTCTGAAACCCTTGCGGGAAAATGCCCAGCACGCGGCCCGATGAAACCGCCTGATCACTGGAGAAGGACTTTGCCACCAGGTTCAGGAACGGATATAGGCACACCACCCCCATCAGCGTGATGAACACCAGGCACGCGATGTCAAACGCACGGTCCGCCGGCCGTTCCTTGAGCGCATGCCCGCGCTTTTTAAATCGCCTCTGAACATCATTTACCATAATCCTTTCTCCCCCATCGCATGTGCAATCTTGTTGGTGATCAGGATCAGGATCATGCCGATGCCTGACTGGAACAGGCCGGCAGCCGTGGTAAAGCTGTACTGCATCTTGCCAATGCCCTGGCGGTACAGATAGGTGCCCAGCACATCGCCTACATCGTACACCGCGGCGTTGTAGAACAGCAGGATATGGGTTACGTCATCGCTCATGATCGACCCGACGCGCAGAATCAACAGCACAATGATCGTGGAGCGGATGCCCGGCAGCGTAACGTGCACCACGCGCTGCACTCGGCTTGCGCCGTCCATCACCGCCGCCTCATACAGCGAAGGGTCAATCGCCGTAATGGCGGAAAGGATCACGATCGTGTTCCAGCCCACGTTTTTCCAGATATCCGAAACAACCAGGATGGCGCGGAAATACCGCGGATTGGTCAGGAAAACCTGCTGCTCCCCGCCCAGCATGACGACTAAACGGTTGATGATACCGTTAAATGAAAGCAAGTTATTGAAAATTGCGTATACGATTACCCACGACAGAAAATGCGGCATGTAGCTGACCGTCTGCACAATCCGCTTGTAACCGGTAAACCGGCATTCGTTCAGCGCCAGCCCGAAGAAAATGCTCATCGGGAAGGAAAAGACGAGCATCAGCAGGTTGATGCTCAGGGTGTTGAGCACCACCTCCGCAAACTTCGGCGTCTGAAACAGCTTCTCAAACCACTTCATGCCAACCCAGGCGCTTCCCGTGATGCCTTTCAGCACTTTATAATCCCTGAAAGCTATCTGCACGCCATACATTGGGTAAAATTTAAAGTATAGCAGAATTGCCAGCGCCGGAAGGATCAGCAAATACAGCTGCCAATACTTGCGCATGCCAAGGAGCGTGCGCCTGCCGCCGTTCCAGCCATTCAGCCTTTGCCGCTGTTGCACGGGGCAACCTCCTTTCCTCCGAAGAATCTTGTTTTACCGCACTTTCAGCACGATCTTGCCTACATGCCGACCGCTCTCCAGGATAGCGTGCGCCTCCTCTGCTTGCCCGATGGGCAGCACTTTGTAGATGCTGGGGCGGATGTGCCCCGCGGTAATCAGCGGCCATACATCTTCCACCAGCTGCGCCAGAATGCCCGCCTTCTCATCGGAGGAACGCTTTCTGAGCATGCTGCCCGAAAGGCGGATGCCTTTGGTGAGCAGCGCGCGAAGCGGAAGCTGTGTCGTTTCCCCAGCAAGGGTGGAAATCAGTATCCAGCGCCCGCCCTCAGCCATAAAGGGCAGGCACGCGCCCAGCGCATCGCCGCCCAGGCAGTCCATCGCCACATCGACGGGATGGCTCGCCGCCTGTTCCGCGCGAAGGACATCCGCCGCCTCTTCCGTTTCGCTGACAATAACCCGGTCGGCGCCAAGGTGCTCAATTCTTGCCGCGACATCCGCCGTAAGAACGCTGGTGATCACCCGTGCGCCAAACGCCTTTGCCATGGGGATGGCCACGCTTGCCAGACCGCTTGCGCCCGCCGGAATATAGGCCGTATTGCCCCGCTTCAGGCCGCCCTCCATAAACAGGTTGAGGTATGACGTGGCGTAGGCTTCCGGAAGCGCCGCCGCCTCTTCAAAGGAAAGGCCCTCAGGAATCGGCATGAGCATATCGTGGCGTACGCTGACCTGCTCGGCGTAGCCGCCGCCGCCCAGCAGCGCGCATACCTTGTCGCCCACCTGCCAGCGGCTTTCCGTGCGCGCCACATCCCCCAGCGCCGTGATCACGCCGGAGACCTCCAACCCCATCCATTCGGGGCAATCGGGCGGCGACGGATATTTCCCGGCACGCTGCAGGATATCCGCACGGTTCAGCGCCGCCGCGTGTATCCGCACCAGCGCGCAGTCGGGCTTCAAAACCGGGTCCGGCACCTCCGCCCAGGAAAGCGAGCGGTCCGGGCGCGTCAGCATGGCTTTCATATCATTTGCCCCCGGTTTCGCCGAACAGGCCAAGGCTTCGCCCGCCATCGACGATGAAATTCTGCCCCGTGATAAACTGCGCGTCATCGGTGGTAAGATACGCGGTCATGCTGGCAATGTCATCCGCGGAGCAAACGGCGTGCAGCGCGTTTGTTCTGCGCACGCTTTCCGCATCCGTTCCGGGCCTTGGCACCTTGCCGGGCGATACGCAGTTCACACGCACGCCAAAGGGGCCCATCTCCAGCGCCAGCGACTTTGTAGCTGCAATAAGCCCCGCCTTTGCCGCCGCGTAGTCCACAAGCCCCGCCATGCCCTGCAGGCCCACGATCGATGTCATGTTCAGGATCACGCCGGAACCCTGCCGCTTCATCTGAATGGCCGCCTCCCGCATCACAAGCAGCGCACCGCGCAGGTTGATGTCAAGGATCTGGTCGATAACCTCCATCCGCTGATCATATAGCGGGCGAATCTGATCCCTGGCGCTGCCGCCGGCCACGTTGACAGCAATGTCCACGCGCCCGTACCGCGAAATGACCTCGGCAAACGCGGCCGCCACACCGGCATCATCCAGCACATCCATGCGGACTGCTTCCGCACATCCACCCGCGCGGACAATGTCGTCAGCCGTCTGCTGCGCATGCGGCAGGGACACATCGGCCGCAATGACCCGCGCGCCTTCCCGCGCCAGATACCGGCAGATAGCCGCGCCAATATTACCGCCACCGCCGCTGACAATGGCCACCCTTTGCGAAAGCTTCATGCTCACTTGCCCCCCTTTTCGATTGCGTAACCGCAGGCGCGCAGCGTTGTGCGGTGCACAGCCAGCTCATGTTCATAACCGTATTTCGTTTGTCCCTCTCCGCGCACGATCCTCGCAAAATCCAGCAGCTGCGCGTCATACCGCTTTCCGTTGGATGCAAGTTCGATAAACCGGCGCGCGTCCGCATGGCCGTTGGTATGAATTTCATTGCCACAGAAGGGTTCGGCCATGGCGATGGACATTTTTGTCGGTCTCTCCAGCGGTTTGATCTCAACGGTGCCCTTTGTGCCGCAAACCACAAGCTGCCTGCGGTAATAGCCGTTCGCCTCCATGGATGTGCAGCGCACGGTGCAGGTCGCCCTTGGATATTCCAATACGGCTAGGCCGTTATCCACACAATGGGAAACCTCGGGGAAAGAATTGTACAGGAAGGGCGTTACCCGCTCCGGCTCACCCAACATGCACACGATCAGATCAATCAGGTGTGAACCGAAGATGTACATATCCCCACCCTGATACTGCCCCAGCCAATCTCTGTATGGCGCAGGGTGTGTGCTGGACATCTGCGCGTCGATCTCGAAAATCTCCCCCAGCGCGCCTGTTTCCACCATTTCCATGCAGTGGGCGATGTAAGGGTTGTAGCGGTACATGTAGGCAACCTGAAACGCCAGGTTTTTCCGCTGTGCAAGGCGCACGCACGCCTCAAACTCAGCATACCCCTCGCCAGTCGGCTTGTCCATCCGTACATGCAGGCCGCGCTCCACGCATTTTTTGACCACCCGGATGAGGTCCGGCACGTCTTTCTCAACGCAGACGGCTTCCAGCCCGGGGATTAAAAGCACTTCGTCTTCCGCCATCCAGCGCAGGCCCTCGTACACCGGCAGGTCCTTTCGTTTTGCGCGCCACGCGGCATCATCCTCCGCCACCGCAACGACATCAAAATGCTCCGGGAAGCGCCGAAGCGCTTCCATTGTCGCGTCGCCGTGGTTGTGGCCAATGCCGATTTGCGCAATCTTTATCGGTTTGTGCATGGAATTTGCTCCTTATGCTAGATGTTTATCTGGCCCCAGTCAAACACGACGCCAAGCGGGAATCCCTTTCCCGCGGCCAGTTCGCGGTAAATTTGCGGGCAGTCCGCGGGAGATACCACCTTGGAAATCAGCGGCTTTACCTTGACGCGGCCATCCAGCATCAGCGCCATCAGGGTACGGTAGTCATCCTCACGCGTCCAATAGCCGGGCCGGGAATCCGCCGCCGGCCGGACGGCATTGTGCGCGCCGATGACGGACACGCCAGGTTTGTGCACAAGCCGGTAAAAATCAATGGGGCGATGATGCGCGCGCGTGCAGCCTGTCAGGGCGATCCTCGCCTCCCGCGCGGCCAGGTTCAGCGCAAGTTCAAGCGCCTCTTCCCTGCCCGTCACTTCCACAATAGCATCCATGCCGCGTCCGCGGGTCGCTTCCTGAATGCGTCTCAAAAGATCGGGATCGGTGGGAGAAAAGGCCGCGTGCGCACCAAGCGCCTTGGCAAGCTCCAAGCGATGCGGGTCCAAATCCAGCGCAATGACCGGGCAAGCGCCGGCGGCGCGCATGGTTTGCGTCGCGAAAAGCCCCAACAACCCCTGGCCGATCACAAGCCCCGCCTCGCCAAGCTCAAGCCGTGTCTTCCGCACACCTTGCAGGCCCATGCTGGCAATGATGATCATGCTGGCTTCAAGCAGATCGATCCCCGGCGCCACCGGCGATAGGGCGCTTTCTTCCACTATGCTATAAGAACGATGACCTCCGTGATAAACAAGCACATGCTGCCCAGGCGCGAACCGGAATGCGCCGTCTCCACAGGAAACAACCTCCGCAACAGCCGAATAGCCCATGTACCGTGGAAAAGGACCGCCAGTGTTTGTTTCATCCAGCAGGAAATCACGTTCCGTGCCGGCGCTGAGGGCCGAATACAGGTTTCGCACCAACACCTGATCCGCACCGGGGACTGCAACTACCTCCGCTTGCAGCTGAGCGACGCCGGGCCGCACAAAAACAATGCGCCATCCTTCCATTGCGCTTTCCTCCGTATGCGATGCCGATTCGAATTTTTTAGCAAAACGAGTACAACCATAGACGGGAGGGCGATATTAGTTCCTCGCCATCAGCTACCTAATATATGCACCTTGCGTTTTTCCCTTGCAGTTTTATGGGCTTTATTATATGCTATTCCACGGAAGGTGTAAATGCCCATTTCGATCAATTTATCTTTTTCGATACTATTGTTGATCCATAAATGCCAATGGCAATGAGGCGATAGCATGAGCAAACCGGATTTTTCCAACATCATCGTGACCCAGCTGTGCGCTGTGGGCCGGGTCAACTTTCGCAATTTGACAACGGGCAGCTGCGCACAGCGCCCCTTCAACGCAATGTATTTGAAACTGGCGGGCAATACCACCTATTCGTCGCAAGGCGTTACCTATGTATCCGACCCAAACCACATCGTTTTTCTGCCAAAGGGGTCAAGCTATCAGGTAAACTTCCTCGAGTATGGGGCCTGCTTTCGCCTGGAATTCGATTCAAAGCTGGAAGAGGATTCCACAATTCTTTCGATCCCCATTCACCAGGCAACCTTCTTTATCAACAGCATGCTGCGCATGGAAAACCTTTGGATATTCAAAAAACCCGGTTACCTGCCCCGCTGCATGGCCGCTTTGTACAGCATACTGTCTCAGTTGGATGAGCTGACCAACGCTTCCTATGTTCCTTCAAGCAAGTTCAACCTGATCTCAGGCGGGCTTTTCTATCTTGAAGCGAATTACGCCAACCCGGAGCTGACCATGCAGGACCTTGCGGAGGCGGCCGGTATCAGCGAGGTGTACTTCCGGCGCGTTTTCAGCGAAGTATACCACACACCGCCTTCCCATTACCTGCGCAATGTGCGCATTGAAAAAGCAAAAGATATGCTGACAAGCGATTTCAGCTCCGTTGATGAAATTGCCCATTCCGTCGGCTTTTCCAGCATTTATCACTTTAGCAAAAGCTTTCGCCAGCTGACAGGGCAATCCCCCAGCGAATACGCGAAAATGATTCGCCAGGACAATTCACCGCTTTTGCTATAAGAATCAGCAGGCGATAACGCCAGCAAACCCTGTAGTGGCAATAGAAAAGCTCCTGCCGCAATCTTAAACCCGCGGCAGGAGCCTATTCTCTTTCCTTTTTATGATCCGCCAATTTGTTTGCGATACTGTTCCAGCTCGGAAGGCGAGCAGTACACAAAGTGATCCGGCTCCACCTCCACCATGGATGGCTGTTCCTTTTCGTAGTCGTGATCCCGCTTGGGGTCGTAATCAACCCGCTTGCGGGTTCTTTCCGTAACCGGGTTCGGCTCCGGTATCGCCGAAAGCAGCGCCCGCGTATAGGGATGCAACGGCTTTTCATACAAGTCGTCGCCGTTTGCGATCTCCACCAAATGGCCGTAATACATAACCCCGATCCGGTCGGAAAAATACTTGACGACCGAAAGGTTGTGCGCGATAAACAGCACCGTCAGGCCCATCTCTTCTTTCAGGTCGTTCAGCAGGTTGATGACCTGCGCCTGAATCGACACATCCAGCGCCGAGACGGGTTCATCCGCGATGATCATCTTGGGGCCGGTGATGATCGCCCGCGCAATGCCCACGCGCTGGCGCTGCCCGCCGGAGAACTCATGGGGGTAGCGCGTCGCGTGCTCTTCGGTCAGGCCAACCTTGGAAAGCACATCCCTGACGCGGCGCCGTATCTCCTGTTTATCCTTCATGCCGCGAACCCTAAGCCCTTCGCCGATGATCTCCTCAATGGTCATCCTGGGGTTCAGGGATTCGACCGGGTCCTGGAAGATCATGGCGATGTTATCGGTCAGGTACCTGCGCAGCTCCTTGGTCATTTCCCCCGCGATGCTGCGGCCGCCAAACAGCATCTCGCCCGATGTAGGGTCGTACAGGCGCACAATGGTGCGTCCGGTCGTGGTTTTGCCGCAGCCGGATTCGCCCACAAGGCCGAATGTCTCAGCGGGCTTTACACCAAAGCTTACATCGTCAACGGCCTTCACCGTCAGTTTGCCGCTTCCTCTGCCCGAAGTAAAATGCTGGCAAAGGTTCTTGATCTCAAGGAGGTATGTCGAATCAGCCACCTTGTGCCACATCCCCTTTCATCCGATCAATCCGTGCCCGAAGCGTTTGAGGCATCTCAATCTTGGGCGCCTTTGGGTGCAGGAGCCATGTAGCGGCATAGTGCGTATCGGTAATTTTGAACAGCGGCGGCTCCATTTCAAAGTCAATCTTCATCGCGTTCTTGTTCCTAACGGCAAACGCATCGCCCTTGGGCGGATAGATCATGTTGGGGGGCACGCCCGGAATGGCCTGCAGCCTTTCCTTCGTTTGCAGATCGGGCATGGAAGCCAGCAGCGCCCAGGTGTACGGATGCGCGGGCTCGAAGAAGATTTCCTCGCTGGTTCCCGTTTCAACAATTTTGCCGGCATACATCACGTTCACACGGTCCGCCATGTTGGCCACCACGCCAAGGTCATGGGTGATGAAAATAACGGAAAGGTTCCGCTCCCGCTTGATCTGGTTGATCAGTTCCAGTATTTTTGCCTGTACGGTAACATCCAGCGCGGTGGTCGGCTCGTCGCAGATCAGTATCTCCGGATCACCCGCAAGGGCAATGGCAATCACAATCCTTTGCCGCATGCCGCCCGAAAATTGGAAAGGGTACTGGTTGAAGCGAAGCTCAGGACTCGGGATGCCCACCGCATGCATCAGTTCAATGGCCCGTTTTTTCGCCTCTTCCCGGCCAATCTTTTTGGTCAGATGCAGAACCTCGGTAATCTGCTTGCCTATTTTCTTGATCGGGTTCAGCGCCGACAGCGGATCCTGAAAGATCAGGCCGATGCGGTTTCCGCGGATCTTGTGGAAATCATCCTCGCCAACCTTTGTCAGGTCCATTCCGTCGTATTCAATGCTTCCCGAATCAATAACGGCGTTGGGCGGCAGAATGCCCATGATCGTCTTCACGCTGACTGATTTTCCGGAACCGGATTCGCCCACAATCGCCATGGTTTCGCCGCGCTTTAGGTCAAAGCTGACACCGCGAACCGCGCGAACCATGCCGCCGTATGCCTTGAACGAGATGTGCAGATTCTCTATCCGCAAGATGGTGTCGCTTGTTTTTGTTGACATAGCTTAATCCTCCCCCCGCCGCGTAGGATCAAGGGCATCCCTGAGGCCGTTGGCAAACAGGTTGAAAGCGATCATCAGCACCGAAATCAGGATCGCCGGGAAAAGCGTCTGATATGGGTACTGCAGCAGCACCTTCTGCCCATCCGAAAGCAGCACGCCGATAGAAGGGTTTGGCGGCTTGATGCCAAGCCCGATATAGGCCAGGAAGGATTCCGAGAAGATGGCGCCGGGTATCGCGATCATGGCCCTGGTGATCAGCGGGCCGATGGAGTTGGGCAGAATGTGCCTGAAGATCAGCTTGATATCCGGCACGCCCAACGTGCGCGCGGCCAGGACATATTCGCGGCCCTTGAAGCGGTAAAACTGCGCGCGGATGAGCCGGGCGGTGCCGATCCATCCAGTTACCGTCAGCGCCAGAATGATCGACAGCATCCCCGACCCAAACAGCAGCATAAACAAAATGGTCACCACGATATACGGAAGGCCATCCAGAATCTCCGCAAAATGCGTAAGGTACATGTCAACCTTGCCGCCGTAATACCCCGCCACCGACCCATAAATAACCCCGATCAGCAGGTTTGTGATAACCGCAAAAACCGCGATCAGCAGCGATATGCGCGCGCCTCTGAACAGGCGCGTGCAAAGGTCGCGGCCAAGGTAATCCGTGCCGAACCAATGATACTCGCCGTCAGGAACACCGACGTAGGCATAATAATCAACCAATACATCCACAACGGGAACGCCGCTGGCCTCGTATTCCCTGACGATTCTGATGACCGAGCCTTCGGGGAAACGGTTCGTATCCTCAAGGCTGCTCTTCTTGCGGTTGGTGAGCAGGCGGCTGCCATCGGCAACACCGATATCCTCAAGCAGCGGAATCTTAGGCGGCAGGTTTTTCTGCGAAACGTTCTGGGCGGTGTAAACATAGCCCGTTATGTTCGGCACAATCAGCGCAAGCAACACGACCGTCACAATCATCCAAAAAGAGATGACGGATACTTTGCTTTTGCTCAGGCGGATCAGCGCATCCTTGAAAAAGCCTATCGGCTTTGTTTTGAATGCCTCATCCTTTATATCCTCTACCTGCACCAACTCAAATAAGGAATCGGGCAGGTCTCTTATTTCCTCCGGAAGATGGGTATTCTTATCGACTATCATCTTCTGCCTCCTATCCTTATGCGCGGGTCAATAATTCCATAGGAGATATCGACAATCAGAATCGTGATAAGCGAGATAGCCGAATAGAAAATAAGCAATGCCACCGTTAAAAAGTGATCGCCGGCCAGTATGGAGTCAATCAGCTGGCCGCCCATGCCGGGGATGGCAAACATCTTTTCAACAACAAGCGAACCGCCCATGATGCCCGTGATCATCGGTATGATCGTGTTGGCGATGGGCACCAGGGAGTTTCTAAACGCATGGCGCACCGTTGCCTGCGTGCGCGTCAAGCCCTTCGTTCTGGCAAGAAGCAGGTATTCTGACGAGAGCGTTTCAATCAGTTCGCCGCGAAGATACCTGGCGATCGTTGCGATTGGCCCAAGGGCAAGGGCAATGATCGGCAGCGTCAGCGAATGCATCATCACGGCAAACGAAGTGGCCGTTGAATCATACAGCGTTGGAAATATCTGCCATTTAAACGTAAAAAGATACTGCATCAGCGATGCAAACACAAAAGAAGGCACTGATATGAAAATGACAATCAAAAATGAGATAACGGTATCGGTCATCTTGTTGCGCTTTAGTGCGGCAATGGTGCCGACAACAATGCCGATGGGAATGGATATCAAAAGCGAAAACACATTCAGCAGCATCGTGGGGGGAATTCTTGTGGAAAGAATCTTGAAAACATCCATACCCGGCCTGATTTTGACCGATGTTCCAAAGTCACCTTCCGTCACGATGCCCTTGAGAAAATAGAAGTACTGTACGACCATGGGTTTATCCAGATGCATCCTCGCTTCCAGAATTCTCTGGATTTCAGGGGGCGTCTCCGGGTTTTCAAATATGGTCATGGGCATCAGGCGGATAATCCAGAATGACAGCGTCATCACCAGAAACAGGGTCAACAGCATAGCAGCCGCCCGCCGCAGTATGTATTTGAACATTACATCCTCCATCTTTTCGGGAAAACGCAAGCCCGGCGTTTATGTTCCGATAAGATATTCTGTCCCTATGCACGGGTGTGCCGTCTTGCGGCAGCACACCCGTCAGGCTAAAGTTTATAGGGCGGTCAGGCAGCCATTTTCAGCGACTATTCCGCGATATCGCCGAACATGTAGCCCCAACCAAAGCCGGGGATGTATGTGTTGACGGGGAGTTGCAGCCGGTCAGAGAACAGCTCATAGTTCACGTTCTGCACAACCGGAATGTGGATGACTTTCTCCAGATAGATTTCTTCCAGCGTCTTGGTCTCATCCAGCATCTTGTTGTAGTCCAGTTTGAGCTCGGGCGCGTCGCAGATGGCGTACTGCGCCTCAAACTCGGGGGAGAAATAGTTGTTGGGCGAGCTGCCGTAGCTGGTCAGATAGTAGTAGAAGCTGGTGTAGGGGTAGGTACGGGCCGCGCCGCGGGTCCAGTCGTTGGGGCTGAAATCCCACTTGTCATCGCCGGTCTGTTTGAATGCGGTGGCGCTGATGCCGGCGTACGCGACGATCTCCAGCTTAACCTTGCCTTCAAAGATCACGGGGAATTCTTCCATCAGGTACTCGGCGGTCGCCTTCCAGGTGGAATCGCTCTCGTCAATCGCCATCTTCACGGTGATAACGGTGTCCGCGGGGATGCCGGCGACTTCATAAGCCTTCGCCAGGTATTCGCGGGCCAGTTCCGGGCTGTAGCCGGAGGGGCCCCAGGAATCTACCAGCGCGGTGACAGCCTTGCCCTGCTCGGACTCACGGAAGGTCAGCGCATCGGGGCTGAGCACGCCAGCCTGGCCGCTGATGTAGGTGCCGGTGGGTACCATGTAACCAAAGATATCCCTGGCGATAACTTCACGGTTCAGGGCGTGGTACATGGCCTTGCGGTATTCGACCGTGCCGCTGATGGGGTTGCCGGGGTTCTTGCAGTTCACATCGATATGGAACACGGTAAGGCTCGGGTACGCAACCAGACGCGGGTCATCGATATAGGTCTCGATGGTGTTGGTGTTGGGAACCAGGTTGTCAAGCTTGCCCTGCTCCCAAAGTTCAACGCGGGCATTCATTTCAGGAATGATGCGGACTTCAACGGTGTCATAGTTGAACAGGTCGGCCAGCCAGTGATCCGGGTTCTTCTTGTAGACATGGATGGAATCATACGTCCATGTATCGAAGAAGTACGGGCCGCAGCCCATCCACATATCAAGCGTTGTGCCGTAGGTGGTTGCCGTGCGGTCCGCGTTCATGCCGGCTTCGTACAGCGGTTCATAGACCGGATAGGTCGAACGGTCGATGAATTGGCTGCAAACATCCTTCTGGGTGTTGACATCAACCGTGGTGATCTGGATGGTATAGTCGTCGATCTTCTTGATGCCGACGTCTTCCCATGCCACGGTGCCAGCGGTGCCCTGCAGGGCATATTCCTTCGCATTCACAATGGTAACATTGTAATCGGCAAGGAAATCGGCCATCTTGTTGGCCAGCAGCGGATCAAGCAGCATTTTGTAGGAATACATGAACGTATCGGCGTTAATGGGATCGCCATTGGCCCAGCACGCTTCCGGGCGGATTTTGATCTGCCAGTTGTTGTCGTCAATCTGGATAGGCAGTTCGGAAGCTATTGCACCGATGTACTCATAGCTCTTGCCATCCGCCGTGGGTACCGCCATGAAAAGCGGGGTGGAGCAATAGTTATGCGGGGTCTGAACAGGAACTTCCACAGAATTGTGGCCGTTGAGGATGGGGGCTTCGCTGGTGAGGTAGGTACGATAGATCTTCTCCGCCTCTGCGGTTGCCATCACGGGCGCCATGATTGACAGAACCAGCAGTGCCACCAGGGTGAGTGCTACCAGGCCTTTTTTCCTCATTTTGCTGTCAACTCCTTTTTTCTCTCGCTTCAATATACTCAAACAAATGAAGCCATAGGGATTGCGCGTCTTCCGCACGCAACGGTAGATAAGGCACGGAACGATCTACAACACCGCCCCTTTGGGGCGGCAAAATGCATGATAAGCCGGTTAATTCGCAATCAATGCAACAATAACCGACAGTGCGGCAAAACAGGCTGCCAGCAGCATCATTGTCGGCACCCCCGCGTGATGCGGGCGGGAGCGGACATATTCCAGGTAGCCGTCTCTTTCTTCCTGCGAGGGCTTCCATCTGTTTCGGATGACGCGAACCAGGCTTTTCGTGCCGTAAACCAGGCTATTGAATATGCCCATGTTCCCCACCAAGCATATTAGCCCCCAACAGAAAAAAGTCATGGAGACTGTGAAGAGCATATCCGTTACAAACATCAGTCCCGATGTTCCGGTCCTTCCCCTCATCCAAAGGGATACTACTACGCCTATGATAACAAGAATCGCAGTTGCTTTCCAGTGCTTTTTCTGCGCATTCCAAATATTTATAGAGATCACTGCCTTGTTTCAGGATTTTCAGACCATTGAGCGTGCATAGAAAGTATTGTGCCAGTGCGGAATATCATGCCAGAACAGCAGACTTAGGCATATAGCACAAACATCGAATAATTTATTTTACAATACTCTAGGCATTCTGTCCATAGATAAAACATATAAAAACAGAATTTCAAATTTGTACAAAATCCATGCCCGCATTTCTCTTTTGTCAGCGCAGCGGAGAAGCAGAAGCAAAAAGCTATCCCCCCAGTAAATCTGGGGGGATTTTGTATGCAGATATCAGCATTCCATGTTCATCTCTTGAATTCACACCCCATCCAAGTATCCGCAGCATGCCCTTTTCCTTCAAAGGCGCATATGGTTCAGTCTACTGATTTAGCGTGGTTCCATCGGCCAGCGTGACGGCAAACCCGTTAAAGTTGATGGTGCCGTTGTTGGTCAGGCTTGTAACCGTGCAATCGCCGGTAAGCGTCCATGTGCAGCCTTCACCGATGGTAACGGTGGCGTTGTTGCTGACAGCGGTTCCGCCGGCCGCGTTCTCCACGATATTGATCGTGCCTTCAAACACCGAACCGTCTTCCAGGGCAAAGGAAAGCGTTGAAATCGTATCTACAGTAACCGCGCCCGTAAGCTGCTGCCGGGCGGCGCTGAACTCCACCTGACCGCCGTTTTTGCCTGCCGTCCCCCATCCCCTGCTGGAGCTGTTTCCTTCCACTTTCAGCAGCACGCCGTTTGACAGGGTAAGGTCCACATCGGTCAGGGCAATCACGCTGTGCGTGTTGGTAACGTAGAACATATCGCCCGCGTTTGATACGATAGCGCCGCCCGTCGCGCTGAACTTGGAGGTGCCTACATCCGCATCACCCGACATGCTCTGGTACAGCATGATGTTTTGGATGTTCTCGCTGCCATCCTGGTAGGTGCCTTTCATGCTGCCGGCCAGAATGCAGTTTTCCAGCACAACCGTGTTCTTCCCTTCCACAACGACGGCCTCGGAGTTGTTGGCGGCAAGGGTGGCGTTTTTCACGGTGATATCGGCAGTGGAATAGACAGCGGGGCTCCCGGTGCCGTTTGTAACATAGATGCCGCCATCCACAACCACGGTGCCGCCGCCCCGGTCGGAGCGAATGGCCGCTGCCGAGTTGCCCTCAGTTTGGATATCCAGGTTGCTTGCGTAGGTTTCACCGCCGCCGGTGGTTTGAATGCCGCCGGAATTGTTTGCGCTGGTGCGGATGACGCTGTCTTCAATGGTAACGACCGTACCCGTGCCATAGCTGAACACGCCGTTGCCGTTCTTTGCAGATGTGGTGATGGTTGCGCCGGAGATGCTCACCTGCGCACCGTTTGTGGCAAGAAGCCCTGCGTTTTGGCCATAGAAGTCGCCGTTTTCCGTGTTGGAGCTTTCCCCCGCGGTCTTGCTTACGGTGATCTGATCCAGGGTAACTGTCGCCCCGTCTATGCGCAGCGCGTTTTCATCATCGCCCGTTGAGGAATAGGTATCGCCTGTATAGGTTCCATCGGCATCAATCAGAATGGCGGCCGTTCCCTGCGTCACTTCATGGGAACCGCTAAAGCCGCCGCCGTTCGGGGGCGCACCCATGCCGTCGGGGGGTGTACCCGTGCCATCCGGCGGGGTGCCCATCCCGTCCGGGGGTGTTCCCGTGCCGTCCGGCGGGGTGCCTCCGGGCGCGCTGCCGTCCGTGGGGGCATCCGGCGGCGCGGCAGGCATCGTTTGACTTTCAGCATACCCACTGGCACAAACTGCCAACACCATCAAAAAAGCCAGCAACAGCGCGAAAACAGAAGAGGTCCTTTTCCTTTTCATGAATCCGTATCCTCCCGCTCACAAATCATTTTCCATTGCGTGAACAGGATAGCACGGGAATATGATCTAAGGATGATCGCAGGATGAATGCGGATGCATACATTATGGTTTTTTCGCGCGCATTCTCTTCGGCAAAACGGTGGCGGCAAACTGCGTTGCGGTTCTGCCCGACAGGCCGTTGCATTGCCACGCCCATTGAATCGCTTCCGCTTTCAACTCTTCCGTCACTGAAATGCCTTCGTTCGTCAAGATACCTTCGACAATTTTCAGATATTCGCTCTGCACCGGCGACAGAAATGAGATCCGTATGCCAAACCTTTCTGAAAGCGCCATTTTTTCATTTTTTGTATCGCTTACATGCACATCGTCGCCCTTGCGCTCCGCCCAGGTTTCGTTGATCAGGTGCAGGCGGTTGGATGTCGCGTAGAAAACGATGTTGCCGGGCTGCTTTTCTACGCTGCCATCCAGGATTGTTTTCAGCGTTTTGTAGCCCAGGTCGTCGCTTTCAAAGGAAAGATCATCCATGAAAACAATGTAGCGGAACGGCTTCCCCTTGATTTCCCGAATGAGCAGCGGAAGTTCAGCCAGGTCCTCTTTGGGTATCTGCACCAGCCGCAGCCCGTCTTGGCAGTACTCATTCAGAATCGCCTTTACCATCGATGATTTTCCGCAGCCGCTGTTGCCGTACAGCAGCACGTTGTTGGCGGGCAGCCCTTCCAGGAACGCCTTTGTATTCTCAATCAGCTCCTGCTTTTGCAGGGATAAGCAGAACAGTTGGTTCAGCGCGATATCATCCGGCTTTTCGATCCCGCGAAGCCCCTTATCCCACCGAAAGGCGATGTATTTCGCGCTCTTTCCCCCGCCAAACGCGGCATAGTGCCGGATGATGCCCGAAAGCACCGCTTCGCAGCCTTCCGCGGCCACGATCGCCTCCAGCGATTGCTGGTATTCGGCAAAGCGCAGCTTCCTCTTCATGGACGGCTTGTAGCCGGCAAGCGCGGCATCAATCGACTGATACGCCGACAGCACCGCATCGATATCCTTGAGCGCCGCTATCTTCAGGCTGTGGCCCACATGCGCCGTTTCCTCACATACGCCAGCCAACACGTTCGTATCCTCAAGCAGTTGCGCCACAAGATATTCCTTCGCGATGTTATCGGTTACCGCCTGCGTTTCGGCAAACACAATGATCTCTTTTTGCAATGATCTATATGAACTGATATCGATATTGAACACAAGCATGCGCGCGGCCCTCTTTCGGTTTTTCATGAATGTATAGCCATTCAACCCCAAAACCGGCCAGTGCGAGCGGATCTTTTTCCGTCCCGCTGCGGCGCCTTCCAGTCAGCGTAGCTGCCTGCTACGCCTCCTTCCGGCTTCTTGCTGAACAAAAAAATCTCTCGCCCGCACTGGCCGTTTTTGGAATTGAATGACTATAGCAGGTTTCGCGGCAATTCGCAATACCCGCCGATCAGCAGGGTGCAAAAAAGGGAAGGCCGGATGCCTTCCCCTGCGCAGCGGTTTACGCATACTCCGCCTTACATGCGCCGCATTGCCGCATCGATCATTTCCGCCTGAAACACGCATATCTCTGCAAGCACCCACTCTGGCCGGCCGGCGGAAATCGCCTCGGCTGCCCTTCCCGGGCGGGAATCGACAAAGCGCAGCGCCGCCGCAAGTGCAGTCAGCAGCGGGCCTGCATCAACCCCGGTCTGCACGCAAAGGTTGATCGCGCCGACAATGCGCTCCCCGGGCGCAAGCTTCCTATCCAGATCCGCGCCGACGCGGGAAACGGTATCCTCAAGCGCCCGGTTGGCAAAGCGCGCAAGCAGATCATCCGCATAGGCAACAAGCGGCGGAAAGGGTTTTCCGTACGCGCGCGACAGCGCCTCAGACGCGGCAAGCATCGCGGCGCGCACCGCTTGGCGCAGTTCCGGGTCATCCATGACTTCATAGATATGCTCAAAACCCTTTGAAGCCCCGAGCCAGGCGGCCGCGGCATGCCCCATGTTGTGCACATACAGCTTGCGCTTGATATAGAAATCAAAGCCATTGTGCGCGTGCATGCCGAAGATATCGGGAATGGGCCCGCGAAACGCCTCCCGGTCAACGGAGAGGATCGCGTAGGGTTCCACGCACACGCGCAGCAGGTTCTCCCCGCGCAGCGCGGGCGTCATCACCGGCACCATGCGGCCCACAGACGCAGGCACGAAGCCGACATATGCGTCGATCAACACGGCAGGCATGTCAAGCGCATGCGACACCAGCGCACGAAAGCACCCCCCCCCATCCATCATGTTTTCGCACAGGATGATGTTCAGCGGCTGAAGCGGCAGCTGCGCCATGCGGCTGCGGATGCCTTCCGCCACAATCGGGGCGATTTTGGGCAGCACGGCCGCGCCCACGGCGGTGGCAAGCAAGTCGCAATCGGCGATCTCTTCGACCACGGCCTGGCTATCCCTGCCATTGACGGCGCGAACGCCGGTGATCAGCACATCCTGCCGCATATCATCAACAATGTAGGTAACCGGATAGCAGCGCCGGTGATTGAGCAGCGCGACAAGCGCCTCATCCACATCAACGAATACCACTTCGTATCCCGAACGGTTCACAAGCTCCGCAATAAACCCACGGCCGATGTTCCCGGCGCCGTAGATGACGGCCTTTTTCACTTAGCTTCCACCTCCGGCGCGCGCCTGATGCGTATGTCGGTGAACACATCGCGGTCATCATGGCTGGGCGTGCTAAACTCAGACACCACAGCGCCCTGCGGCCCGCCCTGGAACCAGTGCAGTGCGTTGGGACACAGCGTGTACTGCTCTCCGGGGGCAAGGATAATCTCGCGAAAAACCGTGTAGTCGCCTTTAGGCGGCTTGGCGGTAAGGGGTTTTGCGATCTCGCCCTCAACATACAGATAGACCGTGCCGTACCGCACGCGGAACGTTTCCTCTTTGCCCACATATCCGTCAAACGCCGGATGCCGGTGTTCGGGGCAGGTCTGCCCGGGCAGCAGCACCATTTCCTTGGCGCAGCAGCGTTCCGTGTTCACATAGGTAACCAGGATCAGACCCGTGCGCTCAAAGTCATCCAGGCCAAAATCGGCTATTTCAATTCCGTCTTTTTCCGTTTCGGTAAGCGCGATGCCCGCGCGGGCATACATTTCAAGCGCCTGCGCCCTCGCGCGGTCATGCTGTGCCTTAGATATCATCTGGTCACTTCCTGTTCTTCCGTAAGCATTTCACTGTGCACGGTTATCGGAGAAAACGCACGCATAGCGTTAGGGCCCCAGCCAAAGGGCGTCGATACACGATAAGGTTCGCCAGGATAGAGATCAAAAAAATTATCCGAAAAGGTCTCTTCGCCATCCAGATCAAGGCAAACGCCGGGAACAAAGCTATCCGCAACAAGTTCCACGCCGCCCGCGTACATGCGCGCGGTGACACAGGGCTCGCCCCAGGCGTAGGCGTGATACCGCTCTGTCAGCAGCCTGTGGGCCGATACACGGTTTCCGTTCAAACTCAGCCACGCGAACGGGAATAGTCCGCGCCGCCCGTCGCCTTCCGGCCAGCGGAATTTCTCCAGCACCGTCGACGCGTTGGCCGGGATGGTTACGGCACGCGTGTGCCGCGCCCTGTACCCCTCTACCCCGGCGATGCCGTAAGTCATCTCCCCCTGCCACGCCTCCATCCCGTCATTGACCCCATGGATCGTCACTTCTTCGCCTTCCATTGACACCACCACAATAACAGGCCTAAACGCGCGGGCGACCGGATAAAACGCGGGTGTGCGGCGGCCGTAGTAATCCACGATGGTCCAGCTCCGCGCGCAGGGCCAGCAATCGTTGTACATCCAGAAGATCGCGGACGCGCAGTCGGGTTTGCGTCTGCGGAAGTTCGTGATGTACTCCGTCAGCGCCTCTCCTTGCAGAAAACCGCCGACATACGCGTATTCCGCAAGCGGCATGTCCGCCGTGTCACGCCCCATCCACCGCCTGATCCACTCATCAGGGGATGCGCCGGGCGAGAAATCCCCGAACATGTTATCGTGCGCGGCAAACGCGCGGCTGTGTAGGCGGCGCTGCCCCTCCGGCAGGAACGCGCGCAGCGTGGCCAGCCCGTTCGGCCCCATGAACCCGCCCTCGTTCGGAAAGCGGCAGCAGGTGTCGCGGTACCGCCAGAAATCCCCATCCCAAATGCCCACGGCCCACGGGTGCTGATCGCCCGATATATCGGTATCCTCGCCCGGCGCAAACGCGCTGTACGGGCTGGACGGCTGGTAGTAGCGGCCGGGGTCTTCTTTCTTCACGATGCCGGGCAGCACAAAGTGATACAGCGCATAATCCGGAAACTGCGCGCCGCCGGTCAGCCGCTGTACGCCCCAGTCAATCTCGTTGTTGCCGCACCAGGCGATCAGGCTGGGGTGATGCGAGAGCCTGCGCACATGGTACGTCGCCTCTTCTTCCACATTCTCGCGGAACGCGCGGTCGGTAAACGGGTAGGTGGCGCAAGCGAAGATGAACTCTTGCCACACCAGAATGCCCAGCCGGTCGCACGCCTCATAGAGGTAATCGCTTTCATAAACGCCGCCGCCCCATACGCGCAGGAAGTTCATCCCCGCCTCAAGCGCCCGCGAAAGCAGCGCATCCTGGCGCGCGGGCGTCACCGCCGCAAAAATGATATCCTGCGGCACAAGGTTCGCGCCGCGGCAGAACACAGGCACGCCGTTGACAAACAGGCGGAAATAGCGGCCTTCCACGGGATGGGGGCTTTGATCGAACACGACGCTGCGGAAGCCGACATCCGCCCGCTTTTTATGCACCTCCGCGCCGCCGGCCTCAATGCGCAGCACCGCCGTATACAGCGGCTGCGGTCCGTGCCCAATGGGGTACCACAGCGCCGGGTTTGCTACCTCCGCCTGGATACTGAGCTCCGTTTCGCCCGCTTTCGCGGTAAAAAGCCGCGTAACCTCAGCCACTTGCATGCCGCCATCAAAGACGGTGAGCGTCGCTTTTGCCGGAACATCCGCATTGGCGGCAACTGCCGCGCGCGCATATACCGTACCCTTGGCGTAATCCTCCGCAACCTCCGCGCGAATGCTGGATGCCTCAACCCGCGCGCCGTCATCCCATTCCAGTTTGACATCGCCATGGATACCTACATTGACCAGGCGCGGCGACCAATCCCACCCGAACGAGCTTTGCGGCTTGCGAAGCCACATGCGCTTATGCAGCAGCGTATCCGGCGCAGCGTTTGCGGTCCGATACGGGCCGATGGGCTTATCCGCGCCGCTGAAAAGCCCGCTGTCCAGCACGACGGCAAGCACATTTTCACAGGGCCGCATATGGCCCGTAACCTCAACAGCGCACGGGGTAAACGCGTTGTCGTGCGCGCCAACCTGCGTGCCGTTTAAGAAAATACGCGCCATATAGTCAAGCCCCTCAAAGCGCAGGAAGATCCGCGCCGCGCCGGATGCCTCCGGCGGCAGGTCAAACGTGCGGCGGTACGTCCACAGCGATTCTTCCACCCAGCGCGCTTTATAGATGTTTTCGCCCACATAGATATTATCCAGCACACCCTGCCGCATCAGATCCAGGTGCACCTCGCCGGGGACGGCCGCGGTCAGGCCGCCCGGGCGCGGCGCGAAATCCTGCGCGTGCAGCGGACAGCCGCGCAGGCTGTCACTAAATCCCAAATCCCATGTGCCGCCAAGGCTAACGGTTCCTCTCATGCAGATACCCTCCGTTCACATATGCGGTCAACTCGTTTGCGGGGCGCAGGCCGTCTATCGCGTTGTCGTGCGTCAGGCACGCGGCCGCTGCAAGGTTCCCCCGCCGGAGCGCTTCGGACAATTCACTTTTTTCGATCAGCGCCAGCAGCACGCCCGCGCAAAACGCGTCGCCCGCGCCAACCGTGCCACGGATGAATCCCTCGGGCAAGGACAGCGCGGGCTCGAAGACAAACATCCCTCCGCGCGCCATGCAATACCCGCCGGACGGCGCGTGCATGACCGCCAGCTCACGCGTGCCTTCTTCCAACAGCGATGCCAGCGCGGCCTTTGCCAGCGCCGGGTCCGGCGTGCCGTCCGCGCCCTGGATCGGAAGATCGGTGACGCCCTCGGCTTCAATTTCATTGAGAAACAGCACATCTACATAAGGAAGGCACGGCAACACGGTTTGCCGGTAGCGGCCCGAGGTATCGGACACCAGATCAATGGATGTGCGAATGCCCATGCCTTTCAGCATGGCAAGCGCGCGCGCAAGGCCCGTGCCGTACTGCGCATCCGGCGCGTCAAGCGCCGAAAGCAGCAGGGCATAGCCAAGGTGCGAATGTGTTGTGTCTATAGAATTATAAGGAATATCCGCAGCGGTAAATGCCGCGCAGGCCCCCTGTTGCTGAAAGAATGTACGGATGCCCGTACCGTCCTCCGTCATCACATCGGTGGTTGCGGTGGGAAGCGCCGGATGGATCAGAATGCCGGATGTATCCACGCCGCGCTTTTCAAGTGTTTCTATGAGATATTCGCCGTTTTCATCGTGGCCTACCATGCCCATGGACCGGACAGCTAGCCCGGGGGCCAGCGTTTTCAGGTCAATGGCGGTATTGGCCGCAAGCCCGCCCACACACCGTGTAACCGCGCGGACATTGGCAAGCATGCCGCGGCTTGGATAGGCATCGACGCGCTTGATCAGATCGACGATCAGCGAGCCGATACAGGTAACGCCTTGCTTCATGCAGCCTCCCGGGGCCTATGCCGCCGGAAGGCCCAGCGGTCACGGCTCCTTTTTATCCTGGTGTAACGCCAGCTCAAGTGTCTTGGGCAGATTGCCGGAAAACCACTGGGCCAGCACCGCCGTCGCGGCGCCGTACACGGGCGCCTGATCGCCAAAGCGCGCCTTTTCCACGACAACGCGGCTATGGCCGCCCCAAAGCTTGCCGGCGTTGAGCGCATCGCCAAAGCGCGCCACGCTGCGCCCGGGAAGGTGCGCCCCTTCATGGCCGATGATAACGGCTTGGGGATTGAGCATATTGACCTGGTTGAGCACGGCATAGCACATCGTGTCTACCGCCTCATCCAGCACCGATTGAACCTGCGGCGAATCCGTTTCGCAATAGCCTGCAAACGTAGCATGCACACCCGTGGCCCTCTCCAGCGCGGCGGAAAGCGCCGGGATGCTGACATACCGCTCCAGGCAGCCGCGGCGGCCGCACGGACAGAGCAGCCCGTTCGGGTCCACGCCGGTGTGCCCCAGCTCTCCGGCAAGGCCATAGCCCTGCTGGTAAAGCTCGCGATTGTAGATGATGCCTGAACCGACGCCGGCTGTCAGCCCAATGTACAGGAACATCTCGTACGATCTGCCAGCGCCGTAATACAGCTCGGCCAGCGCAGCGGCGTTCATGTCATTTTCCACGACGGCGGAGAACCCCGTGCATTCGGCCAGAATATCCCGAAGCGGATACGCGTTGATATCGTAAAACTCACGGGGGTTGAGCAGCACGCCGTTTTGTATGTCAACTGGACCTATCGTCGCCACGCCAAGCCCCCACACCGGGCGCGTCGCCAATGCAAGCAGCTCTTTGCATAGCCCCGTCAGCTTTCCGGTCAGGGTTTCGCGCGTTTCATCCGCAAGTGGGCGGTACCGCTGCGCCGTTTTCTTCAGTGACAGATCGCACAGCACGCCGTGCAGCCCATCGCGCGCCAGATAGATGCCCAGCACCAGCGGCCCCGCCGGATTGGGTAGCAGCGTCTGCGGTTTGCGGCCAACGTTGCCGGTCTCCTGTTCCCCTCCGGCGCGGAAAAGCTTGGCTTCAATGAACCGGTCAACAATATTGGTGACCGACATCTTGCTAAGGCCAGTCAGCCTGGCCAGCTCTATCCGCGTATTCGCGCGCCCCGTCGCGAGGCTTTCCAGCAGCAGCGCCCAATTGGCACGCTTCATATCCTGGCTGTTGTTGCCATCCTTCCGCATCGCACACCACACCATCCCGATGAAAGTATATTCGTTTTACTTTTTGGACGGAAATAAGTATAGCGAAGCAAAGGCTGTTTGGCAAGGGGGCCGCTGCTTTTGGTTTATGTATAGCGGAACCATGCCGTGGCCAGGCAGTCCGCACCCACGCGCACGGATACCCAATGGGCGGCAAACGCATCCGGGAACGCGTACGTCAGTCCCTCGCCCGCGGGAACGATTGCCTCGGTGTACGGCATGAACGTACCGTCGCCGACGACATCCACATCCAGTGTAAAACGGACATCTTCAGGCCGGTCATGCCGAAGCAAAACCTCCCTGTGCCGGTAGCCATAGATCAGGTAGGGATCGCTGGCGCGCCCGGCGGTTACCTCGCTGTTCAGCAGCGGCCCGCCTTCACCCCGCGGCGCGCCAAAGCGCCACAGGTCATCCACATTGCCCAGCCAAAGCGCCGCCTTCCTGTCATCCGAGCACAGGATGTGTTCTCCCATCGCTCCATCATCCACGCCGCTGAGCACCAGCATGCCGCGCCAGGAACACAGGTCGCCGATGCGCCTGCCATGCGTAGTTACCGGCTTGATGCGGCGCACGCCGCCGCTTTCCGGGCGAGGCAGCTCATAAACCGTGCCGCACAGATTCATCAGGCTGCGCTCTGTGACGACCTCACGCACCTGGCGGTCGCTCAGACCCCCGTAATCCCCGCCGCATTTGGGCAAATGGAACGGACGCCCCCGCCGGTCAATGACCAGCACCGAATGCGGCGTTTCCCGGCAAACGGGGTCCAGCGGCGCGCGCATCGTCAAATCGGGAAGGTCTTCCGGGGCCGTAGCCCGCGCAAGGCACATATCCGCCCCAACCTCATAATAGCCGCTTGATGACGCAAACCCCAGGCGCATGTCCTCTCCGGGCAGGGCATACAAGAGCCCCCGGGAGTACGGCGCTGCGCTTTCCGCCTGATGCAGCCCCGCGGCAAGCGCCGCGTCCTCCGCGATATTTTCGCGCATGCGCAGGTGAAAATAGGCCGTCATGTCCGACACGGCCCGCTTTGCGCGCAGGCGCACCCAGTCGCACCGGAGCGATTCCGGCAGCGCAATCTGGCTAAAACCGCCGGCGCCAACCGTGAACGTCTCCACGGGCGTGAACACGCCGTCGCCGCACAAGTCCGCTTCCAGCACAAACGAAAGGTAGCAGGCATCCCCTACGGAAACGCTGAGCACCCTTTCATCAAACCCGCCGACAAAGAACGGCTCCGATACCTCGTTTTCCGCAACCTTATCATGCAGGAACACGCCGCCAAAGCCGGCAGCCTCGCTCATGTTCTCCAGCGCATCCATGCCGGCAAACCACAGGTTCGACTGGCAGCGCCCAAGAATCGGGTTTTCAAACATCGACGCGTCATCGCAGGCAAACACAACCTTATCTTGCCAGGCATCCCAGTCCGAAATCATCTTCAGGTGGCGGCATATCGGCTGAATCCAACCTGCCTGCGCGGGCGTAAACTGGCCGGGGAAGCGATAGAAAAGCCCGTGCACGCACATCAGATAGGTATCTTCTATGCGGCGGATGCGCGGCCATTCGGTGAACCAACCGTGGTCGGCATCCTGCGTATAGCTGCCCTTAGGCAGCCGGTAGCGCGTCCATTCCCCGTCAAAGCGCACCGAAAGCAACACCGAGCGCTCATCCCATCCAAGCGCCCAAATCGGGTCGTTCGGGCTGAATGGGCCTTCCATGCCGCCCGGCCCAATCACTTCGGTGTATTTATTGGCATCGACAACGGTCCAGCGGGACAGGTCCTGCGCCGACCCCTTGCCATCCCATTCGGCCAGGACACCGCCGTGGCCGTTGTTTGCGTATACCATCACGCCCTGGCCCGTATATCCGCCCTTGCCGTGGTCGCCGGGAAGCTTGGTTTGCGCGTACCCGGTAGTATCAGCAAGCGCGGGCATCGTCAGGCGGTCGTGAATATCGCGGCGAAGGCAGCGAACGGCCATCGTGCGCATGTTGACCTCATACAGCCCATCCTCCATCGTGTGCAGGTAGGCCCACTCCTCCGGCATGGTCAGGTGCGCGGAGGCTGCGGTCAGGCGGCCGATCAGGCGGCCCGTATCAAAGCTGCGCACCGTGCCATCCAGGCTGACCACGCTGCCGCCCAGCAGCAGCTGACCGGTGCCCAGGTGCAGCAGGCGGCTTGCATGCGTGCCCCCGGCGCTCTCTTCATGGCAGGTAACCTGCATCCCCTCATCCATGCTATAGATGCGTCCCAGCCCGCCGTGCGACGCGTTGGCCGGGTAAGTGATCCAGTACAGCCTGCCATAAAAGGCGACGACGGCTCCAATGCCGCATTCATCCTGGCCGCGAATGGCGCCGCTGTGCGTTACCGCCAGCGCCGGATAGATACCGCTATAGCTCTTTGGCTGTTCACGCATGCTTTTATCCCCCATGAACCCGGCGCGGCAGGAGGGCGCGTGCCTCCCCTGCCGGCCGAAAACTTGAAACCCTGTTCCAATACAAATGGTCTTACTTTTCTACGAATGCCCCGTCCAGGTAATCCTGCATCCAGGTGATGTAGAAGTCATAGCCGTAGGTCTTCAGATCTTCCTGGTGCTTCGCCCAGCTCTCGTCGGTGACGCCGTTGAGGATGCTTTCGGCAACGAAGCTGTTGATGTACGCTTCCATGCCGTCGGTGCCAAACTCAAGCTCCTCGCGGTTTGCCGCCGGCACGATACCCTGCGACATGACTTCGGGCGTGAAGAACGGTTCCACCTTGGATACGGCGACCGTGCGGATGGCTCCGCTGGATGTCGGGTTCGCTTCGATATCTACCGCAAGCGACTCCAGGATCAGCGGCGCGCAAACAGTGATGCCCATCGTGGCGGCCCAGGTGGAGGTACCGATGTTGCTGGCATACTTCTCGTAGCCGTATTTCGCGGCTTCTTCCGCGGTGGCGGTGCGGCTGTAGTACCTGCCGTCATCGCCCTGGTAGAAGTTCAGGCCGATAGGCCCGCTGCGCGCGGTGATGGAGGCTTCCTGATCGCGGGACATGTAATCCCACCAGCGAAGGGCGGCTTCCACATTCTCGCATGCATTGGTGATAACAAAGTTGTTGCGGCGCGAGGTATTGCGGTAGTTAAACACGCGGGGGGCGTTGCCGTCCGCGGACAGTGGGCCGACTGCCACATACTCCGCCTGCAAAGCAGTATCGTTGATGTAGGTATACGGCGCCCAGCCCCAGAAGCAGCCAACCTTCGCGCTGGCCAGGTTTGATGTGTACTGTTCAAACGTCTGCGTCAGGCCTTCCTTGTTGACAAGGCCCGCCTCGGACAGCGCGTGGAAATCCTCCAGGAACTTGCGGAAGGTATCGGTGCTGACCGTGGGGATAACCTTGCCATCCACGATGTCATACTTCTCGGGCAGGCCGTAGTTGTGCGCCAGCTCCCAGTATGTCGCCGCGTAGTGCGCCTGGCAGAAATCCATCGGGATTTCATTGCTCGGATCGCCGTCTCCGTCGGCATCCATATCGCGGAAGGCAGTCAGCACATCCACCAGCTCTTCGGTGGTCGTGGGCATTTCCTTGCCGACATTCTTCAGCCACTCGGCGTTGATGTACATCACGCCGCTGATCTGGTCGGTGTAGCTTTTGAGAAAACTGCCCATCAGGCCGTAAATGTTGCCATCGGGGTATGTCAGGAAGCTTTCCCAGTTATCCACCTTGGTGTTGTACATTTCAAGAATGTTCGGGCAATACTTCTCAATCAGGCCGTTGATCGGAACAAACAGGCTGGGATTGAGGGCAATCTGCGCATCCGTCAGGGGGCCCAGGAAGATATCCGGCAGGTCGCCCGCAAGCATGACGCCCACGCGCTCCGCCGTCGCGCCGGTGATTTCGATCCACTCGATGTGGATGTTTGTGGCCTTCTCGGCCTCGATGATCGCGTACTTTTCAGCATAGCTTTCGCTTGCGTCGTTTTCATGGCGCAGCACGGCGACGGTCAGGGTAATTGGTTCGTTCACAATGGGAAGACCGGTTTCATTGAAATTGCCTTCGGCCAGCGCAGGTATGCTCACGGATAGGGCAAGCAGCAGCACCAGCAGGATAGATAGGAACTTATTGGTTCGCATCGGATTTCCACCTTTCTTTTATTTCATGAGACACTGTCTCATAAAGCCTGAAAAACAGTTACCCTTTGAGGGAGCCGATCATAACCCCCTTGACAAAGAACCTTTGCAGGAACGGATAGAGCGTGATGATCGGCAGCGTTGCCACGACAATTACAGCGTACTTGACGATTTGCACCATGCGCTTGTACTCGCCGGCCAGTTCCCCGTCTCCGATGTCCTTGGATTCCTGCGTCATCAGTATTTCGCGCAGCAGGATCTGCAGCGGCTTTTTGGTGCGGTCAGTCAGATAGATCATGGCGTTGAAATACGCGTTCCAGGAACCGACGGCAAGGTATAGCGCAATGACCGCGACAATCGCGCTGGAAAGCGGCAGCGCCATCTGGAAAAAGAACCGCGTGTTGCCGCACCCATCAATGAATGCCGCGTCCTGCATCTCTCCTGGAATTGTTGAGGCAAAAAACGTGCGGATCAGGATAATGTTGTACACCGATACGCTGCCCAGAATGATCATGATCGCACGCGTGTTGAGCAACCCAAGGCTCTTGACCACCAGATACGTCGGAATCAGGCCACCGCTGAAATACATCGTGAATACCATCAGCCCCATGACGATGCCGCGCCCGGGCAGATCGCGGCGGGACAAAGAGTACCCTGCCGGCAGGGATACCGCAAGCCCAAACAGCGTGCTGCCTGCCGTATAGATGATCGTGTTGAGGTACCCCGTACCGATGCGGCCGTCATTGATAACGAATTTGTACCCGTTGAGGTGAAATCCCTTGGGCCACAGCAGCAGCTCTCCCGAGTTGACGTACGCGGCATCCGATACCGAAGCCAGCACAACAAATATCACCGGATAGAGGCAAATAATGGACGCCAGCGCCAGCAGCGCATAGAATACCCCTTCGGCAAGCCTGTCGCCGCGGGTGACCCTGCCGTACCGCCGTGTTTTTACCTGTGTCATCGGCATTTCCCTCCCCCTTACCATAAGCTGGTGCCGGACAGGCGCTTGGATATTCCGTTTACCAGCGTGAGGAACACAAAGCTGATCACATTGTTAAACAGGCCGATGGCGGATGAATAGCTGTATTTCCCGCTGACAATGCCCTGCTGGTAGGTGTAGGTAGAAATAACCTCCGACACCTTCTTGTTCAGGTCGTTTTGCATCAGAAAGGTTTTTTCAAACCCAACGTGCATCAGGCTTCCGGAAGACATGATCAGCAGAATGACCATCGTGGGCATGATGCCGGGCAAATCAATGTGCCAAATGCGCTGCATATGGCTGGCGCCGTCAATCATCGCCGCCTCATGCAGTTCCGGGTTGATGCTGGTCAGCGCCGCCAGGTAGATGATTGACCCCCAGCCCGCACCCTGCCAGATGCCGGACCATACATAGAAATGTCGGAAGTACTCGGGCTTTCCCATGAAGTAGATCGCATCGTGCCCAAAAAACTTCACAATGGTGTTGACGAAGCCGCCGTGTATGGAGGTAAAGCTGTTGATCATGCCGACGACGACCACCACCGAAATGAAGTGCGGCATGTAGGTGATCGTCTGCGTGAGGCGCTTGAAACGGCTGCTTGAAACATTGTGCAGCATCAGCGCCAGAATGATCGGGAACGGAAACCCGGCAATCAGGCTGTACAGGCTCAGTATCAGGGTGTTGGTGATGACCGTTCCGCTCAGCGGCGATTTGAAGAAGTACTCAAACCACTTGAGCCCCACCCAAGGGCTGCCGGTGATGCCATTAGCGAATGTGTAATTGCGAAAGGCAATCTGCACGCCGTAAATGGGCAGGTAGTGGAAAATGATCAGGTATGCAAGCGCCGGCAGCAGCAGCACATACAGCGCGACGTTGCGCCGCATGAGCTTGCCAACGCCCCGATAGCGCTGCTTTTGCATAGTTGCGCTTCCGTTCATTGGCGCACCTCCCCATCAAGCCTGCGCAGCGCGCGCATCAGGCAACGGCCGTATGCCACCATCCGCGCCTGGGTAATGCGGTTATCCGCAGTGCCAAAGTAGGCCGTTTCGTAGGACTGTGCCAGGATGACGCCCGGTTGCCTGGAGAAAAATCGGCTGAAGCTGCAGTTTCCGGGCACCTCGACGTTCCATTCCTGGTCCGCTTCCACATCGTTTGAAATGTCGTACGCCATCGCGCACGGGTCCGCCTGCGTCTCCTGCATCAGCAGCTCGCCCAGCCGCCGTTTGCGCGCGCTCATCGCCGCCGAGGGGCACACCTGAAAGCAGGTGTCGTTGCGCTCGCCCCGGTGCCACGGGGAGTGGGAATCCAGCGCGTACACCACGCGGTGGCTGCCGGCAAACGCGCGCATCGCGGTGACCTCGGGGTAAATGTTCGTTTCGGTATAGTCGCGGTTATGGTCGCGGGGCCAGCGGCATTTGCCGGGATCGCCCTGCACAACGCCGTCCATATCCATAAACGGCACGGCCAGCAGGCGGGTACCTAGCAGCGGTTCCCTGACGTACTCCTCCAGCATGCCCTCAAGCACATGCGTGCCGGTGGATTCGCAGGCGTGATGGCGGCTTGTCACGATGATCCAGTGCTCGCCCTCGCCGTGCATGACCGCGGGCACCTCGCGCCCCGCGCGCGAGCGGGTGAACGGAAACGAGATGACGCCAAGGCGGCTTACCAAGTCATCGAACCGCTGCGGAGGGTAATTCATATCATGGCAAAAGAAAACCTTGTCTTCGCCCGGAGCAAATGTGTATGTAAAACTGTACATGTCCGGCGAGGCGGTATCGGTAAACCGCCAGGAGATGCCGTCGTGGCTGACGGCCGCGCCAAAGGGGCCTACCCATGGCTTTTGCGAAAATCGGAAGCACAGCGTGCGCCCGGCCGCCCCCTCTACGCAAAAAGACCAGTAAAACCAGTCAATCGAGGTATCGCGCAGATCGGGCGCTATGTGCACGCAATCTGAGGCGGCGGACAGCACCCGAATGTTCCCCCCTGGAAATGCGGCATGGATTTTCACAGTGCCCCCTCCTTCATCTGAAAACCTTTGTTTTTTTTGACAATAAATTCTGGTGCATTTTACCTCATTTGGTAAAATAGATGTACTATTCGATTAAAAAAAACCACACGCTGCCTTTCATGGCCAATTCGGACTTAATTCCTTGCGCAGTATTGTATAAACCTTGTAAGTTTAGTATACTGCAGCAGGAGGTGCATGGCAATGTCGGAAATGTCCAATTTTTGTGATATTTGCCCCCAACCGCTCTGGAAGGAGACCTTTGCATCCTTCCCGGAGCTTGGGCTTCACTGCGGCATGACCCAGGGTTTGGCCCACACCGTGCGAAGAAGCGGGGAGAACGAGGGCTTCGTCGCATCATGGATCATCGCGGGGGAAGGACGCTTCCTCTCGCCCGAGGGGGATTACCCGCTTGATGGCGGGTGTGTTTGCCTCAGGCGGCCGGGTCACGCGTACGATATCGAATTCTACCGCGAGGCGGAACACCGCCGCTGCTATCTGCGCGTTTCCGATTTAGCCTACCAAATGCTATGCCAGCTTTATCCCCGCCTGGATACGATGCCCCCCGTCCGCCCCTTTCCCTACGATCCGGCGCTGTACGCGCAGTTCCAGGCGCTGATCGATCAAATGTTCAAAACATCCAGGGAGCGGCTGTTTCGCCTGTTTCCGGACATGATATCGCTGCTGCTGCAGATGACCGGCATCAAAGAGGACGCGGAAGAAGCGCCGCTGGAGAGAGCACGCCGCCTGCTTTCACAGGTGCGCGCCCCCCGCAGCCTGGATGATATCGCATCCGCCTGCGGCATGAGCTACCGTCTGTTCCGCAAGCAGTTCACGCAGGCCTACGGCACATCCCCCGGACAATACCGCATTGCCTGCCGCATCCGGGAAGCAGAAAGGGCGCTGACGACTGGCTATACCGTGCAGGAAGTGGCCGATATGCTGTGCTATACGGATATCTACAGCTTTTCGCACCAGTTTAGCAAGAGCACGGGCATGTCGCCCAGCGCATACAGGCGGCAAACGCGCGATGGCGCGGGAGAGTAGCCGCTTACACGGGCGGCATCTCCCGAAGCATCGGCATGAACACGCCGCCGACCACGCTGCGCGCGATAAACCCGGGCGATTTGCCCGTCACGGTATCGTACAGATCGGAAAACGGCACGCGGGTTTCCGTTTCCCGCAGATAGCGGTCTATCGGGGCAATCAGCGCGTCAAACGTTTCCCGGTCCGGCGCCATCGAAGCGGACCACAGCGCCCAGTCCGCCTTCCCGTATGTAGCGCGGGCATCCAGCGGCACGCCGTACACGTTCTGCACCGCGCGGTACCTGGCAACCTCGCGCCGGTACAGATCTTGCGGCATCAGACCAAGCCCGAACACCACATCCCACACCAGGTTGTATTTCTGGCTCCAACGCTCATCCCCAAAGGTCAAAGAGGTTGATTCCCCATCCCCTGCCCGCGCAAGCCAGCTTTCCGCCATGCTCCGCGCGGCGTCCGCCCAATCCTGGCATGGCTCGCCAAGCATGGCAAGCAGCCGCGCATAGCAGGCAATCGCCACAGCCGCCTTTGCCGCCAGGTTCACATTGTGGGCCAGATGGCCCGGAAAATCATCCGTGCACAGCTGCTCGCCCGGGTCTTCGCCGTGCTCCCGCAGATAGATCGCCCACCTTTCCAGCAGCGGGCCGTATTTTTGCACAAGCGTCAGATCGCCCGTGTAGCGCGCTGCGGCATAGAGCATGATCAGCATGTTTCCGCTCTCTTCCACCGGCATCTGATATTTCGGCTCATACGCGTCCTTTTCAGGTGGAAACAGGTAAAACGGCGGCGGCACAAACCCCTTCCCGCGCTGGCCTTCCCGAATGCGGACGCCGTACATCTGGCCGGAAACGATCGGGTATCTGCCCACATCATGCGGCGCATAGGGGGCGCACCAAACTGGCATGGAAGCAAACTCCAGAATATGCCTGCAAAGCGCGTTTACCAGCGCCGGGCACTCCAGCAGAAACAGCGGAATGGATGGGTAGCTGATATCGGTGGTCCCCGCGCAGCCGTTGGAATCATTTTCTTTGGAGATCAGCCCCATATCGCCCGTGGGCGTCTGGATCAGCTTATGCGCGGCCAAAGTCTGCCGGTACGCCGCTGATATGATCCGCTGATACGGGGCCCCGCCGATGCGCTCCGCTGCCGCAAGCAGCCGCGCGTCCAGCGCATCGCAGGCATCCAGCAGCGCGCGGTGCCGGTGATGGATATCCAGCATCGCATCCGGCAGCGTGCGGCCGTTTCGCGCGTACCAGGCCTTGCACGGCGTGCCAAAATAGAGAATAGATGCAACATCATCGTACCCAATCAGCGCGTGCGCGCGGGCAGGTGCGCCGGGCACGGTCTCCGCTTCCCAGCGGAAGGTCAACCCATCTTCTGAGGCCGTTACCGTTTCGGATGAAGCCAGGTACAGATACCCCCAGTCGATCGTAAAGTGATCGCCGGAATGGCACAGCAGCTTCTGGTATTGCTGTCCGCAATAAGCAATCGCCAGGCCGTCCTTTGCGTACTCATCAAACAGCATCAGCGGCTTTTGATCGCCGTCATAGCACATAGCGTTCGATGCGAAGAACGCCACTTCCACCCTGTGCGGCTCCCCATCCGCGCTTTCCAGCGCGAAATCCACCGGCGTCACCGGCGTGGAAAGCAAATCGGGATCATCCACCAGCGCGGGCGTGGTGAACCTAACCGTCAGTTGCGCGCCGCCCGCCGTAAATATGGCTTCCGTCGCCGTCGGCGTGATCCGCTGGCAAACCGCTTCCATCGCGGGAACATCCCCAAGGCCCAGAAAACGGTAGGCCATGCCATCGATCACCGCGGTGCCGCGCAGGGGCTTTGTCTGCCCGCACCAGTGCGCCGTGTCCGCGCCGGTCAGCGTATCCGCCGGGCACCAGATGGAAAAGTAAGGGTCGCTGGCAATCAGCGGTATCGCGGGAAGCCGATCCATGCGCATTGTAGTTCCCCCTTTTGTTATTGTTTCCGTTCAAGCAGCAGCACAAGGCCATCCATCGGCAGCAGGCCCTTTATGCATAGATTTTCGCCTTCCAGCGCCGCCGTGATTCCAGGCCGCATATACTGCGCAGCGATGCGCGCGCCAGGGCCCGCCGCAAGGCATACTTCCGTAGGACAGCCGGAAAACGCATGCAGAAAAACTGCTGTCTGCGCCCCGTTTTGGCGCGTTACCGCCTGAAACCCTGACGGGTGGCGCAGGCTGCCATCCACCGGGTGCACAAACGCGGTTTGCCCGCACCGAAGCAGCGGCACAAGCTGCCGGTAAAAGGCAAGCCCTTCCGTGACGACAGCCCACTGTGCGGGCGAGAACGCCGCGACGTTCCCCGACAGGCACACGCGCCCAAGCATCGCCGCTGAAAGCCTGCTGTACAGCATCGCGTCGGGCATTTCAGGGCGCAGCACCGCCCAAATCTGGCTTTGCCAGGGATGGATCATCCGGTGCATCTGCGCTGCAATGACGGGAATCTCATCGCTTTCATGCGCATCGGAAAAGGAGGCCATCTGGCAGATTTCCATGAAAGACGGCACAATCCGGTGTCCTCCGGATGCGCAAACCTCCAGCACCAGCTTCGGAACCGCCTGACGAACCTCGCGGAAGAACGCCTGCACCGCCAATATCTGCCGGCGCAATGCCTCTCCCTGCGATTCCGCGCCGTCCGCGCCGATGCCGATGGTTTCGTTGTAGTCAACCTTCATGTAGCCAAACCCGTGCGCCTGCGAAAAGCCGATGACCCGCTCGCGCAGGTAGGCCAGCGTTTCCGGCCTTCGAAAATCCAGAAAGCGCCGCGCGCCGGACTGTATAGGCACGCCGTCCCGCGTGAGCAAAAGCTCTTCCCTTGAAAAAAGCTTCGCGCCCTTTGCGCACACCTCGAACTCAAACCAGATGCCGGGGATCATCCCGGCCTGCCGGATAGCATCCGCCGCGCGGCCAATCCCCTGCGGGAACAGGCGCTTGCTGGGCTGCCAGTCCCCAAGCTCATCCTGCCAGCTGGTGTCTCCATCCGAATACCAACCGGCATCTATGACGAAATATGTCACGCCGCGCCCGCGCAGCGCCTGCGCTGTCCGCTCAATGGTTGCCTGGTCGGGGCGGCCCCAGCTTGCGCAGAATTCATTATATACAACCGGAAGGTCTTGCTCTACGGAAGGTATTTCGGGCGTCACCGGCGTCGTCAGGCGCTGACCGGCCTCATCAATGCCGCCCGCCGCGCATGTCAGGTACGCGGGCGGCGCGATAAACGCCTCACCGGGTGACAGCCGCTTGACAAAATGGCCAAACTCGCGGTCCGCGATGCCGCCCGACAGCGACAGGCCCAGGTCGCGCCGGTAGGCCTCCATCTGCCAGGAATACGCGTGCGTCAGCGATGCCGCCCAGGTAACGTTGTTTACCGTATCCGTGACGCCGATCAGCGGATAATATCCGCGCACCGGCATGCTGCCAACCTGCCCAAACCGCAGGCTGTTTGCGCTGAAACGCAGCCATGACGGCTCCAGCTGCAGCACCTCAATCGGCTGGGAAAGCAACTGTCCCTCGCCGGACCAGGTGCTCAGCAGCCGGTGCAGCACCATCGTGCCGGGCGCTTCTCCCGTGTCAAAAGGCGTAAGGCCCCCCAGCGTAAAGGAAGTGAGCATCTCCAGCAACGCTTCGCTCCCCCCGTTGCGCACGGCGGTTGTGATTTCCACCGCCTGCCAGCCGGGCTCCCAGCGGACCGTGTGTAGCGCCGTCTTGCCCTGGCCGTCCGCAAGCTCCGTCAGGATGCGCAGCGCTTCCCCCTCGCCGGCCTCGCTCCAGTGGCGCACATAGCGCAGCGCCGAGGTGCTTGCACTTCCGCGCATCGTCCGTCCCTGCGAAAAGCTGCCCGGGTAGGTGTCTCCTACCCATTTTAGCTGCACAAGCGGCTCTATCGCGCAGTTCTTTTCCACGGCGTGCGAGAAAAACGAAAGCGGCGTCAAGCGCAGGCCCGCGGTGCCGGTAGCCTCATCCAGCAGGTAGGCAAGGCGCATATCCCCAAGGGTATATTCAGCGATCGTTTGCATCGGCGTCTCCTTCTCGATTCAATTGACAAACGTGTATGAGGCGAGTATACTACACCTAAATAGTAAAATCAATATACTTACTAGAAAGTGAGGGACACCCATGCCCGACCTTTCCGATCATATCATCGCCGGGATCGAATTTGGCGTCATCCGCACGCGGTTTCCCCGCCTGCACGGCAAAAACGCCTGCAACGGCATACACGGCTACGGCAACAGCGTGGATATCGTCCGCCTGATGACCGATCAGGGCGCTGTCGGCTGGGGCATGCTAGCGCACGGGCTTTCGTATGTGCACACAAGCATACGCGGCATGCGCCTTTCGGAGCTGTTCGACCCGGTCAAGGGACTTACCGATCCGCACCACATCGCCTATGATTTCGCGCTGCATGACCTCGCCGGTCAAGTTCTCGGGCTGCCCGTATACGCAATGATTTCCCCCGGCGTCCCCGGTCGCGCGCGCGTATACGACGGCGCGATCTACATGAATGATCTGATCCCGGATGGCGCTCCGTGGGGCATTGACGCGGTGCTGCAAAATTGCGCGGAGGATTACCGCCTGGGTTACCGTATGTTCAAAATCAAGATAGGCCGCGGCTTTAAGTGGATGGAACCGTCAGCAGGCCTTCAGCGGGATATCGAGGCGGTTTCACGCATCGCGGACGCGTTTCCCGACTGCCAGATCCTGGTAGACGCAAACGACGGCTACACCCCCGAAACATTCCCGGCGTTCCTGCACGGCGTTTCGCACATCCCCCTCTATTGGATCGAAGAGCCGTTCCCGGAAACGCTTGCGGGCCACAGGGCGCTTCGCGAATATCTGAATGTACACATGCCCCGCACGCTGATTGCGGACGGCGAAACCCGCCCCGACTTCGCGCTGCTGGACCAACTGGCGGATGCCGGCTGCCTGGATGTATGGCTGCCGGACATCTGCGGCCTTGGCATGACGGCCTGGCGCGCCCGGATGCGCAGCTTCAGCGCCATGGGCCGCCTCGCCTCGCCGCACGCGTGGGGCGAGCCGCTGAAAACCCATTACTGCGCGCATCTGGCGGCAGCATACCCGCAGCACATCCCATGCGTCGAGGGCGTCCTGGGCGATACCGAAGGCGTGTGCTACAACGGATACACATTGGCCGGCGGCATGATGGCATTGCCAGACCGCCCCGGTTTCGGCATGACGCTGTATTGGTTCCGGCCGGCCGAAGCGCCGGTTGCGATATAAAGGAGGAATAACCATGCATTGGGGCGACATCTTTGCAAAGCTATCACCTGCCGCCGCCGAGTATTGGGGCGGCCGCTGCCTGGGGCAATTGCGCTATTTGCAGGCCATGTGCGAATCGGGCTATCCGCAGTTTACGCCGCTGCTGGAAGAGGCCGCCGGGATGCTGATGGACGCCTATCAATCCGAAGGGGCGATTACAAAGGCAACAGCGGCCAGGTTGGAAGCGGCGCTTGCCCCTGCATCCCATGCCGCCAAGAGCGTTACCGTGATCTGCGCCGCGCACGCGCACATCGACATGAACTGGATGTGGACCTTTGATGAAACGGTGTCCATCACGCTGAGCACCGTGCGCACCATGCTGCATTTGCTTACAGAATACCCAACCTTCATCTTTTCACAGTCGCAGGCATCCGTGTACCGAATCATTGAAGACTACGCGCCCGAGCTTTTACCGGAAATCCGCCGCTATATCGCGGAAGGCCGCTGGGAAGTGACGGCATCCACCTGGGTTGAAAATGACAAAAACCTTTCCGGCGGCGAAAGCCAAGCGCGCCATCTGCTCTATACGCGCCAGTATCTCAAAGGGCTGCTGGGCCTTACGGATGATCAGTTTCAAATCGACTATGAACCCGATACATTCGGCCACCACCGCGACCTGCCGACCCTGCTGAACGCAGGCGGCGTGCGTTACTATTACCACTGCCGCGGGCACGAGGAGCACACGCTGTACCGCTGGCGCGCCCCTTCCGGCGCGGAAGTCGTCGTTTTCCGCGACCCGACGTGGTACCTGGAAACCATTACGGCGGACAGCTTCCTGCACATCCCGGCGCTTTGCCTTAACCACAACCTGACCCAGGCGCTGCGCGTCTACGGCGTCGGTGACCACGGCGGCGGGGCGACGCGGCGTGACATCAGCCGCATCCTTGATATGGCGGAATGGCCCGTCATGCCGCGCCTTGTGTTTGGCAAGTATATCGATTTCTTCAAATCGCTGGATGCAGCCACTCTTCCCGTTGTCGAACATGAGCTGAACTTCGTGTTTGACGGCTGCTATTCGTCTCAAAGCAGGATTAAGCGGGCGAATGCTGCGGCGGAAGCCACACTTTTCTCCGCTGAGGCGCTGGGCGTGGCCGCGCATCACCTCGGAGAGCTGCACTATCAGCCCTCCGCCTTCTTTGACGCCTGGGAAAAGGTGCTTTTCAGCCATTTTCACGATATTCTGCCGGGATCGTGTGTCATTGGCACACGCGAATACGCGCTGGGGCAATTTCAGCGGACGATGGCGCTGGCAGGCACGCGCAAGGATGCCGCCGCGCGGGCGATCGGCCGCAGCATCAACACGCTGCCGTTTTTCCCAACTACAGCAGCGCCTTCTGACAGCACATCGGAAGGCGCGGGCGGCGGTTTCGGCGTATCCGGCTTTTCGTACACGGAGGCATCCTCCGGCGCGGGCATGCGGCGCGTGTTCCACGTGAAGAACCCGGCGCAATTCGAGCATGAGGGCGTTGTGAAGCTGACCATCTGGGATTGGGACAGCATGCCGGAACGCGCCGCAATCTACGACGAAACCGGGGCCGCGCTCCCCTTGCAGGCGCTGCAGCAGGAACCGATAGCCTACTGGGGTCATCGGTATTTTGAGATTTTGGTTCGCCTCACCTTGCCCGCCTTCGGATACCGCACCATCTACCTGGATGCTTCGGATGCCTGGCCGCGCTTCCCCAAGGTACGCCAGCCGCGCGTCATCGCAAACGATCCCCTCATGCTTGAAAATGACCAGATCCGCGCCGTGTTTGATCCTGCCGACGCGCGGCTGGTTTCATTGATCAACCGCCGCACGGGCGAAGAATTCATCGACGCGAACCGCCCTATCAGCGGGCTTCTTCACATCGTGGAAGATGATTCGGCGGGCATGAGCGCCTGGACCGTCGGGCGGCACAGGCCGGCCATACCGGTCATTGACGGGCTGGCCATCCAGCGCCCGGAACGCGGCGCGCTGCGCCAGTCGTTTTGCTATACCGCCGCGTTCGGCGCGTCCAGCGTTCACGTTACCATATCGCTTGACGCAGGGGATGCCTTCCTGCGCTACCAGGCGGAATGCCAGTTCCGCGCCGTCGGCGGGCCGGGCAAGGGCATTCCGCAGCTGGCGTTCTATCTGCCCCTAAAGGAAAAGAGAGAGTCTTTCACCTACGCGGCCCCTCTCGGTCCTATTTGCCGTCCGCCGATGACACATGATGTGCCGTCCCAGGGCTTCGCCTTTGCCGAAGGCGAGCAGGGCGGCCCCATTCTGCTGAGCGCGGAAACGTACGGGTTCCGCTGCCTGCCGGATGCTATGGGGCTAACCCTGCTGCGCGCGCCGTTTGCGCCGGATGCCATACCCGAGTGCTGCGACCACATGCTTTCCTGGGGCGTCGGCCTGTGCGTCGGTGAAGGGGCGCTGTCGCCGTACGCGATGCTGTCAGCATTCCGTCGCTGCGCCTTTGCTTTCGATGCCGCGGCGCATGATGGCACGCTGTCAGCCTCCGGAACGCTGCTTGCTGTAGAAGGAAACGCGCTGCTTACCGGCATTAAGCTTGCGGAAGATGACAGCGGGCACCTGATTCTGCGCCTCAGCGAAACCACGGGGCAGGACAGCGAGGTTACCCTGCGCTTGCCCGCATCGCTCCAGAGGGCGTGGTATGCGGATGTACACGAAACGCCGCTGGATGCGCCGCCCCCAGCGCAGGAGGGAAGCGTGCTCCACGTGAAAATGCCCGCATCCGCGATTGTAACGCTTCGGATCGAGATATAGGCATTGCGGCTTTAGAAGAACTGCTGATTTGCTTGCCAGCGAAGAGCGAGGCGAGCAGATCAGCGGTTACCTGGGAAGGTCGATTGATGGAAAAGCAAGACTTTTTTCTGCCCGCCATTTTTTCGGACGGCATGGTGCTGCAGCGCCGCGCACCCATTCGGATATTTGGCGAAGCGGCAGATGGCGCAATCGTCACAGCATGTCTGCATGGACATACGGCACAATGCGTTGCGACCGACGGTCGGTTTTGTATTACGTTTCCCGCGATGGAAGCGGAAATCGGTCTGTTGCTGACCGTTTCCTGCGGGCAGCAGTCTCTCTGCATTCGCGATGTTGCGATTGGCGAGGTGTGGATTGCGGGCGGTCAATCCAACATGGAATTGTCGCTGCGCTACGGCCTGGACCGCACGCAGGGGCCAGTTATCCCGCACGACCCGCTGCTGCGGCATTTTCGCGTGCCAAGGCGTGTATATGCGGGGCACAGCCGCGATACCAAAGCGTACCGGGAAGATTCGTGGCTTTATGCCAGCCGCCGGACGCAGCCGTACCTGTCAGCGGTAGCGTATTACTTTGCGCAGGCGCTCAGAAAAACGCTCGGCGTTCCCGTTGGAATTGTCGATACCAGCCACGGGGGCACGCCCGCGGAAGCGTGGATTCCACAAGATACGCTGCGCGCAAGCGAAGTCGGACAGGCCCACCTGGCCGCATACGAGGCCGAACTGGCGCTTGGCAACCCCGATGCGTGGCTGAGCGCCCGCATTGCTTCCGAAATAACATCCTGTACACCAGCGGCAAGGCGGTTTTCTGACCGCTATCTGCGCGGCAAAATCCACGCCGACCAAGGCGGCAGCGTCGCAAAGCAGCTTGCGCAGCCCCGCACCCCATATAGCCCGCAGCGCCCGGGTGGGCTATACGAAACGATGGTCATGACCGTCGCAGGCTTTAGCGCCAGCGGTTTCCTGTGGTACCAGGGCGAATCCGACCACGAACATCCGGAAGGCTATCGGGCGCTGCAAACGATGGCTATCGATATGTGGCGCAAAGCATGGGGATCGCCTCTGCCATTTCTGTTTGTGCAGTTGGCAGGGTTTGTTTCCGATCCCTTCGTCTCCCCTACGGGCCTGCCCATGTTGCGCCACCAGCAACAGCTCGTCTCTGAAACCGTGCCCGACGCGTATATGGTCACCGCATTTGATGTGGGCGACGCGCACAACAACCATCCGCCGCGCAAACGGCCAGTCGGCGAGCGGCTTGCCGCGGCGGCGCTGTCAGAGGTCTACGGCATCCCCACGCCATGGCGTTCCCCGCGGGCCGTGCGGGCAACCTACACCAGCGGCACAGTGAATGTGCGGTTTGAAGGAGAAACGCCGCTCACGCAGAAAGAAATACAGGCGCGGGAAATTGCGCTGTTTGCCGGCGAACATCTCCTGCACGCGGGCACAATCACCGTTGAAGGTGATTGCCTTCGGATCGTATGCGCACATAGGCCCACGGAAGTTCGGTACGCGTGGAGCGGCTGCCCCGAGGCCTGGCTGTACAGCGCATCCGGCCTGCCCGCGCTGCCCTTTTGCTTGCCGGTGGAATCAACTTAAGGCAATACCGGCGCGGACGGCTGCTTTTCCGTCCATGCGTGCCTGCAAAACGCTCAACGCAGCGCTGCTATGCCTTCGCATTTTGCACGTACACCTGATCGAAAAATCAGCTCGTCGGCGCACCAACGCTTCATGCGGTATTGCCCTAAAACAAACGGAGGAATCACGATGGCATCTACGATCAAAGCTGAACTTCGCCTGCTCTCCTCGCTTGCCAAGGTGTTCCCGGATGCGGTGCCCGATGATCCGGGCGCTGCCGCCGGACTTCACGCGCTGCGCGGGGAAACCGTTTCTTTCCAGGCCGCATATTGCCAAACCGGCGGCGGGCGCGGATGGGGGCGCATGGATATTGTTTCACCCATCGCGTCGCTGCTGACCGCGCGCCGTGTGGCACTGATCCCCGGCACGGTGCCGCAAGCCTTTGGCACCGACACGGGCTACCTGAGCACCGCACCGGGCCTGTTTCCTGATCTCTTGATGCCTGCCGACCTTGCTAAGCTGCCCCTAACCCCCGGCCACTGGCAGTCCATCTGGCTGGATGTGCGCGTGCCGGAAGATTTTGCGCCGGGCGAGTATCCGGTTCGGGTGATGCTATCCGATATGTCCGGCGAAATCATCTGCACGGCGGATACGCAACTGAGCGTCTCTCCCGCACGGCTGCCAGAGCAAACGCTGCCGCACACCGAATGGTTCCACGCGGATTGCCTGGCGCAGTATTACGGCGTGCCGGTGTTTTCGGATCGCCACTGGGAGATCGTGGAGCGCTTTGTTTCCTGTGCCGCCGAGCATGGCGTAAACATGCTGCTGACGCCGATCCACACCCCGCCGCTGGATACCGCGATCGGCGGCGAAAGGGAAACTGTTCAGCTGCTGGATATCATTGATGACGGCAACGGGCAGTACCGCTTCGGTTTTGACAAGCTGCGCCGCTGGGTCGAAATGGCCCGCCGCGCGGGAATCAAAACGCTGGAGATCGCTCACCTGTTCACGCAGTGGGGCGCGAAGCATGCGCCCAAAATCATGGGAATGCGCGGCGGCGTGGAAACCAGGCTGTTCGGCTGGGATACCGACGCCACCGGCGATCAGTACGTTGCCTACCTGCGCCAGATGCTGCCCGCGCTGGTCGCCTTCCTGCGCGAAATAGGGATGTACGAAAACACCGTGTTCCACCTTTCGGATGAACCGGGCGCCCACGACCTGGACGCATACCGCGCCGCGAAAGCCGTCATCCTGCCGCTGCTGCCAGGCGCACGCATTGCCGACGCCATTTCCGATATTGATTTCTACCGTTCGGGGTTGGTGGAAACGCCCATCTGCGCAACAAACCATATCGGCCCATTTCTGGATGCGGACGTGCAGGACCTTTGGTGCTATTACTGCTGCGGGCAGAGCGTTAATGTCTCCAACCGCTTTCTGACACAGCCGCTCAACCGCCTGCGGGTGCTGGGCACGCAGATGTACAAATATGATATCAAAGGGTTTTTGCATTGGGGGTTCAATTTCTACAACAGCATGCATTCAGTCTACCCGATCAACCCCTTTTACATCACCGATGGAGACGGCGCGTTTCCCTCGGGTGATCCGTTCATCGTCTACCCCGGCCCGGGCGGCGAGCCGCTTGGCTCTGTACGCCTGATGGCGCTGAAACAGGCGTTTCAGGATGTCGCCGCGCTGCGCCTGTTGGAACAGACCGTCGGTCGGTCTGCTGTGATCAAACTGATCGATGAAGATTTGTCCAGGCCCCTCACATTCGACTACTGCCCGGAAGATCCGGCCTATCTTCTTGGCCTTCGGCAAAAGGTAAACGGCGCGCTGGCAGAATAAACCCTTACAGACGACACCGGGCACGCATGCGGCGCATGTAGGCCCGGTGTTTTTTTGTTGCGCCAATTTACCTTCCTTTGGCGCGCGCAAATCCCTTCCTTTTTCTGCCGCTTGTCAGGAACGGACAGTAAACACAGGATTATCCACTTGTTTTTTTGTGGCTTCCACCGTCATAATGCGTGTAACACCATTGCGCATTGAAGGAGGATGATGGCCGTGGAGACCAAAGGGCTGGCACGGAAAACACCGGGCGCGCCGCTACGGTTTTTGCAAAGCATCCGGCAGCACTGGGTGCTTTGGCTGATGATCCTGCCGACCATCGCCTTTTTCGTTGTGTTCAGCTATGTGCCCATGAGCGGCATCTATTTCGCTTTCACCAAGTATCAATTTAACCTCGGCTACTTCGGCAGCCCGTTTGTGGGTCTGGCCAACTTCCAATACCTATTTAAAAGCGGCATCCTGTGGGATCTGACGCGCAATACGCTGCTGTACAACATTGCCTTCATTTTCTTCGGCAATCTGGTGCAAATCATCTGCGCAATTTTCCTCAACGACCTCAGGAGCCGCCCTTTTGTGAAAATATCGCAAACGATCATCTTCCTGCCGTACTTCATCTCCATGGTGCTGGTCGGCGTGTTCGCCTACAACCTTTTCAACATTGACAACGGTTTCATCAACACATTCCTGGTGTCGGTGGGGCTTCCGAAATACAACTTCTATTTGAAACCGGGCATTTGGCCGTTCCTGATCATCGTGATTCATGTGTGGAAGGGACTGGGTTATGGCAGCATCATCTACCTGTCCACGCTGTCGGGCATCAACCCGGAATACTACGAATCCGCGCGGATAGACGGCGGCACCAAGTGGCAGCAGATTCGCTACATCACGCTGCCCATGCTGGCCCCCACGGCGGCGCTGCTGGTCATGTTCAGCCTGGGCGGTATTATGAAGGGGCAGTTTGAGCTGTTTTATCAGCTGATCGGCCGCAACGGCATCCTATTTAAAACGACAGATATCATCGATACCTATGTCTATCGCTCGCTGACCGTCAATTTTGACGTGGGCATGGGCACGGCTGCCGGGCTGTACCAGTCGGTATTCGGCTTCATCTTCGTCATGGCCGTCAATTGGATCGTTCGCCGCAGACACGAAGATTACGCGCTGTTCTGATACCCCGCCATTTTCCCGAAAGGAGGAAGCGCCATGAGCAAAAACCCCAACGCAATCGCCCCGGATGCGGGCACCCGTTCGTTCAGCATATTGGGTTATACCGTGATGGTCATCATCACGCTGGTTTGCTTCCTGCCATTTTGGCTGATGCTCACCGGTTCCGTTTCCAGCGAGTCCGAGATTATCCGCCACGGGTTCAGCATTTTGCCGCGCGGGTTCAGCCTGGATGCATACCGCTCCATATTCCGCGGCACAAACAAGATCATCCGCGCGTACAAGACGACGCTGATTATCACCGGCATCGGCACGGCGGCAAGCCTCGCGTTCACCAGCATGGCAGGGTATGTGCTGCAGCGGCAGGATTTCCGCTACCGAAATATATTGTCCTTCTTCATTTACTTTACCACGCTGTTCAGCGGCGGCCTGATCCCGTGGTATATTGTGATCGTCCGCCTGGGGATGAAAAACACGATGGCGGCGCTGATCCTGCCCGCGCTGCTCAGCCCCTGGCACATCATGCTGATGCGCAATTTCATCAAGTCGATCCCCTTCTCCATCATGGAGGCCGCGAAGATTGACGGCGCAGGTGATTTCGCAATCTACCGCCGCATTGTACTCCCGCTGTCGATGACGGGCCTGGCCGCGATCGGGCTGTTCATCGCGCTGAACTACTGGAACAACTGGTACCTGGCAAACCTGTTCATGAAGGATGAAGCGAAATACCCGCTGCAATATCTGCTGTACCAAATGCTATCCAGCGCCGAATTCCTGAAATCCGCAGCGTCCAGCGGGTTTGACGTATCGCAGATCACCCCGCCGACGGAAACCCTCAAGCTCGCGACTGCAATGGTCGTCACCGGCCCGATCCTGCTGCTGTACCCCTTTGTGCAGCGTTACTTCGTCAAGGGCGTGACGGTCGGCGCGGTGAAAGGCTAGGCAGACTGCGCAGACGCCGCGCGGCCTTGCCCCAACCCTGTTCCCAGTGCAAGGTTTTGCATGCAATAGCGACCCAGTACAACGGTTAAAAAAAGGAGGAACCACCCATGAAGAAACGGATCCTGGCCCTTATCCTTGGCCTGCTGATGCTGCTTCCGGCATTCAGCGCGCTGGCGACAGATGATCTGTTCGCCAAGCCCGTGGAACTGATCTGGTACGGCAACGGCACCCCGACCGGCAACGAGCAGGCGCTCGAAAAAATGAACGCCATCCTGAAAGACCGCTACAATACCACGATCAAGGCGTACTACATCGGCTGGAACGACTGGCAGAGCCAGTATAACCTGCTGCTCACCTCCGGGGAAGAGATCGACATGATGTATGTCAACACCTATATCTACAGCCGCTATGCCCCGTCCGGCGCGTTCACGGACCTGACGGAACTGTTCCCCAAGGCGATGCCGGAAACATACAAGTATTTTTCCGAGGCAGACCTCAACGAGATCACCGTCAACGGCGGCATCTACGCGGTGCCCTCCTCCATGCGCAGCATCATTCCTTACGGCGTGTTCTACCGCAGCGATCTGATGGAAAAATACAGTCTGGAGCCGATCACCTCCATGGAAACGTTTGAAGCGTACATGGACGCCATCGTCGCGAACGAACCCGAGATCATTGCCTACAACGGCAATCCGTCGGATATGTTCCTGCGCATGTTCCGCGCGTACAACAAGTTTGATGTCATCGCGGGCGATACGGTATCGATCATCAACATCACAGACTATAGCGACCCGGACTCCGTCACCGCCTATCCCATGACGGATGAGTTCCTTGCCTGGGCGCATCGGATGAAGGATTATGCGGACCGCGGCTACTGGTCGTCAAACGCCTTGTCGGCGACGCTTTCCACCTTCGATACCATTCAGGTGGGCACCTCCGCCGTCTCCATCGAGAACCCGGACGGCGTGGCCAAGCTGGTAACGACAATCGCCTCCCCTCACCCCGAGTTTACGTTTGACTACTGGTGCTTTGCGGATCTGGCGGGCTATTCCCTGCCCAACCCGGTGCTGATGGACTCCTTCG
>JAVBPC010000030.1:0-42911 GCA_031549905.1 Eubacteriales bacterium | reverse complement strand
TGAGGGGGATTCTAAAAGGGGGACGTGTCCCCCTTTTACCCCGTCATCCCAAAGAAAAGGAGGCGCCGGTTTGAGAAAAGGCGATGCCCGCCGCGACCAGATCGTGCTGGCGGCGGAAAAGCTCTTCTATGAAAAGGGCTTCGAACAAACCTCTGTTCAGGATATTCTCGATGCGCTGCACTTTTCCAAGGGCGGTTTCTATCATCATTTTGATTCCAAGCTGTCCCTGTTGGATGCTATCTGCGAGATGCGCGCCGATGAGAGCCTGGACGCCGCCAAGGAGGCCATTGAGCGGGCGGGGGGCGACCCGGTCGCGCGCCTGAACGCGCTGATGGACAGCGGCGCGGTGCTGCGCGCGGAAAAGCTGGATTATGTGGCGCTGCTGCTGCGCGTGGCATACCGCGATGACGGCGCGCTGATGCGTGAAAAGCTGAAGCAGCGCACGCTGTCGATGATGCTGCCGCTGATGGATGAGATCATTCTGGATGGCGAAGAGAAGGGCACGTTCTTCCTGCCGCACGCGCGGCTGGCGGGGGAACTGGTGCTGCGCCTGTCCACGCAGTTCACGGATGAGGTGGCCGCCGTCCTTTCCCGCGGGGGCGAGGAAACCGATCAGCTGGCCGAGATCCGCGCAAAGCTGGAGCTGTACCGCCACGCGGTGGAAAGGATGCTGAGCGCGCCGTTCGGCTCGGTGGTGCTGTACGATATGGAAAACCTGGCCGCGCTTTGCCGGGGGCTTTCCGCCAGGCAGTAGCCACCTATGCCAGAATGCCAACGCCGGAATCAGAAAGAAACATCCCTCCCGGACAAATGCCGTGGGAGGGATTCTTTTTCACATCAAACCGATCAGGGATAATCCAAATCAAACTCGTACGCCATGTCCATCCTCATGTGGTAAGTGGTATTCTCATCGTCATAGTACGCCTGGATGACATCATACGGCGCCAGCGCGTTCAGCTCAACGATGATATCATGCAGCAAGGAACCCAGGTATTCCCACATGTCACAGGAATAATCATCGAGCGGTTTGCGGTGCTTGTATATCCGATCCAGTAGCAGCACGATCGCATCCGGCCCCAGATCGGCATAGATATCTTCCGCCAGCAGCTCTATGCCGTTGCCGCCATACGCGCAGTTATCGATAAGCGGCATGTACTCCGTCAGCTTCTGTTGGCCGGGGATGTCCGCGCTCCAATCCCACAGGGAATAGTTGATCACCGCTTGCAGCAAGCCAAAATCCCGCTTAGCGGCCTGAGACGCGTACGATGTAACGCCAGGCGGCCATGAGGGTTCGCTCTTGTCCTCCCAAAGGATGACGCCCTCCACCGTGTCATACGCGGCCACAAGGAAACTGTGCGAGCGCGCGATTGCGCCGTTGGAGTACCTTCCGCTCTGTTCGTAGCAGTCCTTCACGCACAGCACGATCCGCGCAAGTTCCGGGTCCGGCGCGCGCTGATCTTCCGGTATCAGTTCGATGATCTCATCGGGGGCCACCTTCACATCGGTATTCTCCCCAAACACATTCGTAACCTGATACACGGCGGTCATTCCCTGCTTTTCGCCATCTTTCAGGGTGATTTCGCATACGGTTTCATCGCCCCAGATGCCTTCCAGCGTCAGCGTTTCGGCGGCGGCAAAGCATGCGCCAACCAGCAGCGCAGCCAGAATCAGCAGCGCAAGCAGCTTTTTCATTTGTGTTCTCTCCTATTCGGTTTTGCCCTGGCTCTCCATATACGCTTCGTAATACACCGCCGGGCGCTCAGTCTCCAGCAATGCCGCCAGCCGCGCCGCCAGCTCGGGGGCATTCAGCGCCTCCGCGATGACGGGCGAATACCGGGTACCCGCCTGCAGTCGGATCTCTTGCATCACCTCGGGCAACGTGCGCTGGTCGGCGTAGCTTCTGCCAAACCCATCCGTCGCGGCATCGATGGAATCGGCCACGCTGGCCATATCCAGAATAAAGCGGAAGCGGGAAGCGGTGTTATCAAACACGGACGGGTACCCGCCCACGCCGTTGTACCATTTGTGGTGTCCCCGGATGACATCGGAGATCAGCGGATCATTGAGCATATCACCGTCAAAGCGCGTGCCTTTGTTGACATGCGCCTGGATGATGGAAAACTCGGCGCCGGTGATGCGGCGGGCACAGGTGGCGATGGCGGTCAGGTAGCGGATCTTGCCCAGGTCATGCGCAAGGCCGGACAAGCGGATGCGGGCGATGATCTCCCCGCGCCGCGCAAGCACTTCTTCCGCCGTTTCGGTATCCAGCACGCCAATGAACCGCTCGGGCATTTTCGGCAGAAAATATTCCGCAAGCAGCACCAGAATGCGGCTCATCATCTCGCAGTGTACGCGCGTGGGCAGGCTTGAATACGCCGCGAACAGCTGCAGCATAGGGATGGCGTCCTCCGCGTTGACGCTTTCCAGAATATACGGAATGAAATTGGCGATGGCCCTGTTGATCTGGTAGCGGTCTACATCGGCGGGCATGTTCTTCAGGTACTGATGCACCCGGCCCAGCACGCGCATCTCTTCTTTATCCACTTCTTCTTTGGCGATGCCCTTGATCTTGCGCATGTATTCCAGCACCAGCGCGGACAGCGTCAGCATCCGGTAGATGGTTTCCTGCGAATAGTCGGCCATATCCGCATCATCAAACAGGCGGCGCAGGTTCTCCGTCGTTGCCCGCGCGGGGAGCATGCCCACATGAAAGCGCGCCACGGACAGCATGTACAGCGTGCGGCTGTCCGTCCACATGACCAGCGCGGGCACGGCGCGGCGGTCGGTGTTGTACAGCACCTCGCTGGAATAATATACACGCCAGGCAAGGGTCTGGTCCTCGCTCAGGGGGCCGCGCAACAAATCCACCCAGGCGCAGGTGCTCAGGTGGCTTTGGCTGATAAAGCCTTCCCAAGGGAAATCAGGGTCCAGCGCACGGATATCCTCTCTGGACCAAAACTGGACTGCCCGGTCAATCGCGGCAAAAAACGCGGTATAATCATGCGTCGCATACCGTCTGCTGGATATGGCAACATAAATGTTCCCCAGACAGCGGTTCATCAGCAGGCGGGTTTCTTTTTCAAGGTTTTCATATTGATCCAGATAGGAAACGGCTTCGTTGCAGTAGCGCTCCGCCTGGGCGCAAAACAGCCTTTCCCCCCATTGCAGGTTCAAAAAGCACAGCCAGTAATCATGGTACACGATGCGGTTGACATCGTTTTTTTGGCGCGCACGCGCCAGCAGCGCCCGATGGATCGGCTCCGCAAGGCCCATATCCACCACCTGCGAGCGGTTGAACAGCGAATCGGCAAGGCTTGCGTACGCATCCGCCGCTTCATCGGTCAGGGTATATGGGTTTTCAAACATGGGTGTGAGGGATTCATCGATGATTCTGTTGATCGTGTTCATGCAGGCGCGGCTATCCGCACCGCGCCGCCGTATCTCTTCTGTCAAGGCGTTCGGCGTCAGTTCCGGGGGAAGTTTTCCGTTTTCAAGTGCGGCAAACTGCTTGGTATTATCCAGCAACTGCCGTGCAAAAGATAGTTCCAAAGGCAGCACCCCCGTTGCGCAACCGCTGCATATGCTTTTTTTATCTTACTGGAAAAAATACTGGTTGTCAAATGGGGAACGCAGTTTTTCCTTTGTTTTTGAAAGACCGCGCCCCATTTACGCGCCTGATTACTCCCCCCACTGTCCGTACATCTCTTCCAGCGCCTCGCGCATGGTTTTGAGCGCGGCGGCGGCTTCCCTGGCTCGGTCGGGGTTTGCGTATATCTCCGGCTCGGCAAGCAGCGCCTCCTGTTTTGCGATGGCGTCCTCTTTGGCGATGATGGCCGCCTCCAGTGCCTCTGTGCGCTGGCGCTCGGCCTTCTCCGCCTCGCGGGTCTGCCTTTCGCGCTTTTTTTCGCGTTCCTTTTCGGTACGCGTTTTCTGCGGGGCGTCGTCCGGCTCGCCCTGCGCCATCAGGCGCTTTTTCTCCAGATAGTCATCGTAATTGCCCAGGTACATTGTCACGCCGTCGGGCCGCATTTCGATCACGCGGTTGACAAGCCGGTTGATGAAATACCGGTCGTGCGAAACGGTCAGCAGCGTGCCCGGGAAGTCATCCAGCGCCTGCTCCAGCACCTCGCGGCTGTCCATATCCAGGTGGTTGGTCGGCTCATCCAGCAAAAGAAAGTTGTTCTCTTCCAACATCAGGCGGGCCAGCGCCACGCGGCCCCTTTCCCCGCCGGATAAAGTGTGCACAGGCTGGAACACATCATCCCCGCTGAACAGGAAGCACCCCAGGATGCTGCGCAGGTCGCCCGGCTCCATCTGCGGGAAGCTATCCCACAGCTCATTCAGTACGGTTTTTTCGGGGCTTAGCTTCTGCTGATGCTGGTCATAATACCCGATGTCGACATTCGCGCCGTAGCGAAGCGTGCCGTCATCCGGCTCAATTTCCTTCGTGATGATCTTCAGCAGCGTGGACTTGCCCACGCCGTTGGGACCGATCAGCGCCACGCGGTCGCCTGCGCGCAGGTGCAGCGACAGCTGCGAAAACAGCGTGCGCCCGTCATACCCCTTTTCCAGATCGCGCGCGATCAGCACATCATCCCCGGTGCGGCGGCGTGCCCCAAACGTAAAGCGCACCTGCTTTTCATCGGTGGGGCGTTGCAGCACATCCATCTTGTCCAGTATTTTTTCACGCGACTGCGCGCGCTTGATGAACTTTTCCTGGCAGAATGAGCGCAGCTGCCGGATGATTTCCTTTTGCCGCTGAATTTCCTTTTGCTGCGAATCATACGCGCGCTGGCGCACCTCAAACCGCTCCGCGCGCTGGTCCAGATAGCGCGAATAGTTGCCGGTGTACTGCTCCGTTTCGCCGAAGATCAGCTCGACAATGTCGGTGCACACGGCATCCAGCAGGTAGCGGTCATGCGATACCATCAGGATCGCGCCCTTGTAGCCTATCATATACTGTTCCAGCCATGACAGCGCGGACAGATCCAGGTGGTTGGTCGGCTCATCCAGCAGCAGCAGGTCCGGCTTTTGCAGCAGTAGGCGCGCCAAGCACAGGCGCGTGCGCTCCCCGCCGGAGAGCAGCTCCACCTTCTGATCCCACTGCGCGCGCGTAAAGCCCAGGCCCGCCAGCACCCCCTGGATCGCGCTGCGCCAGGCGTAGCCGTCGGCCTCCTCAAACGCGTCGGTCAGGGTAGCATACTGCTGGGAGAACTTGGCAAACGCGGCCTCATCCTCATGCTTTTCGGCCATTTCCTCTTCCAGCTTGCGCAGGCGGGCCTCCATTTCGTGAAGGGATTCAAACACCGCCTCCAGCTCTTCCCACACGGTCAGACCCTCGGTCACCATGCCCTGCTGGGCCAGGTAGCCGATGGAAAGGCCGCGCGCCATCGTGATCTGGCCGCCGTCCGGGGCATCCAACCCCGCGATGATCTTCAGCAGCGTGGATTTGCCGCTGCCGTTTACGCCCACCAGGCCAAGCCTGCGCCCATCCTGCAGGGTAAGCGATGCGCTTTTCAGCACCTGGTTGACGCCAAAGGATTTAGAAACGTTCTGTACGGATAATAAAATCATGGATAATAAACCGCGCCGGGCCTTTCGTTAGCATATAGGTATCATAAAGGATTTTAGCAAAAAGCGCAAGCGGGGCTTGCTATTTGGCGCATGCTGTACTATGGTGGTGGAAGGGGGTGCTTGTATGCTGCAAACCTTGACCGCGAACAGGGACGCGCTGGATCTTCTGTTCAAATTCCTGACGCTTGCGCTTGGCGTGCTGGGCTTTTGCTGGACGCTTGCAAGCGGGCTTAACTCGCTGCGCACACACCTGAAAGCCAAGCGGGAAGAGCAGATCGCCCGGTGCATCGCATCCCTGGCGGAGGAAAACCCCGTCAGGCGCCTCAGCGCCGTGAACGGCCTGACCGCCAACTGCCGCCAGGTGTTCCCGGAACTTTTGCTGCTGTGCGCGGCAGAAAAAGACCCGATGATCAAAGCGCTGCTGGCCGATGCGCTGACGGAGAACTGCCGGGCGAACCTTACTACCGTGATCGCCCAGAGCGCGTTTGCCGCGCGGCTGTACGCGGCGGTCCCGGCCCCAAAGGGGCTGGACGCGGCGCGCTTATCGCGCATCCGCCGCTTCTATGAGCGGGATAACGCCGTGCCCGGCACGCAGTACCTGCAAACCGGCGGCGAAGGCTATGATGAGGCCGCGCTCCGGGAGCAAATCACCCTTTCCGGTCACCTGATGAGCAACGCGTTTTCCGCGCGAAAACGCAGAGCGCTGGCGGGGCATATTTTGCTGAACATCAACGGCTACCAAAGCGCATGGCGCAGAAAAAGCCTGTCCTGCCTGATCTTCCAGCACAACAATCTGCGGCACGCGCGGATTTCTGACATCACATTTTCCGGATATGACAGCGAGGACAACAACTTTTACGATGCGGCGCTTGATACCTGCGCGTTTTCGGATGGCACGGAAGCGTACAACATCTACCGGAAAGCGCGAATGAAGGGCTGCGCGTTCCGCGATGGGGAATTCACGCGGTGCAACTTCTCAGAATCGGCGCAGGAAAAGGGCGTGTATGAGCGCCTGAAGATGCACGAGGTGCACTTTCGCGGCGCAAAGCTCCGCCTGACCGCAATGATTGATGTAACGGTAAAGCTGGGCGATTTCCGCGGCGCGGCGGTGGAAAAGGGCACGTTCCTGAAAACCTCATTTTACCAAACGGACATGAGCGCCATGCGCTTTACAAGATGCGTGCTGCACGAAGCGCGGTTTGGGGGTTCCGAACTTTCCACAACAACTTTTACCGGCTGTACCTTTAAGGATGTGTCGTTTGCCGGGGCCGATCTGCGCAAATGCAACTTTGAAGGCTGCAAGCTGGAGGCCGTGACCTTCGCGGGGGCGAAGAACACCGACAAGACGTTTTTCAAGGGATGCACGGATCATGCAGGCAATCCCTTCGCGCCGGAAAAGGCCGGACTGTCGGCGGCATAACCCGGTACTGTCTTCATAAAGAAACGCGCTAAACAAATCCCCTCCGGCATTGCCGAAGGGGTATGTGAACTTCAATAATCCTGATGTAGGTTCAGGCCCTTCGGCCTACGCTAACGTGCTTCCCGATACGCATCCCTCCTTCTGTTTCTGTGGCACTTGTTCAACTTCGCCGTCCAAAGGCTCCACTTCCTCTCTGTTTGTTGTGTGTTCCTTTCGTTGAGATAAGAATACCCCACGGATGTGAACCCTGCGTGAACGCCGTGTTAGGTTTTCGGTAACGTTTTAAGAAAACTCGTTCACAGCTCTCCCATAAAGCACGCGATGGACAGCTCGCAGTAGTTCCCGGCGCACTTTGCAAGGTCCACTTTCTCCGTGAAGTTGCCGTCCCAATATACGCCGCTATCCGCGAACCAATTCCCGATTACCAGCGCCATCAGCAGGCGAATTTTCGATACACCCCGCGCATCCAGCGCGTGCAGGCCGCTGTAGTCAAAACGCGCCCATTTTCCGGCCGGGAATGCCCACTCAGCTGTGTTTTCCTGTGGGCTTTCCCGCAGAATCAAATAGTCATGGCTAAAATGTTCGGCGGCGGATGGCCTGCACGCGGCGGCGTATGCCATGGTTTCGCACGCGGCAAGCCCCTCCAGCAGCGGGATACCGCTGAGCAGATTATCCTGATAGTTATAGCTTTTCAGCGTGCCCAGCGCCTGAAACGCCGGACGCATCAGCACCTTGGGCTGGCCCAGGATGCCGCTTGCGGAAACCGTGAAGCCGCCAAGGCTGGGCTTGCTGACGATTTCAACCGGCTGCTGCTGGCGGCGAAAACGGGCGGGCGTCATGCCGTACGCATCGCGAAACGCGCGGATGTATGATTGCTCGTATTCAAAGCCGAAGTCCAGCGCGATGGATAGCACCGTAGCGCCCGACAGCAGAAACGGCAGGCTTTGCGCCAGGCGGCGCGCGCGGATGTACGCGCCCGGCGTCATGCCCGTGAAGCGGTCAAACAGGCGGATGAGCTGAAATACGCTGAGGCCCGCCATACGCGACAGGTCCTCCAGGGGAATGGGCGAACCAAGGCTGTCCTCAATGTAGTTAAAAACCCCGCGCATGACCTCTATGATCGACATGGGAACCCCCGCAATCCGCGTTCATTTTTGATGGCGAACATGTGGTATCATTATAGCATGGAACAGGCGGCGCGGAAACGCGCTGCGAAAGGATGGGCGCATGCAAACTAAGGAAAACATCCCGCACATTTCGCGGATACTGCCCTTTGAAAACCGCCTGCGCATATTTGACGCGCCGAAAATCCGCTTCATCGGCAAGGCGATCCGCGATACGCTGTGGTCCGACCCGTGCCCCTGCCCGGGCTTCTGGTCGGATTTCTATGCAAAGGGCGATCATCTGGCCATAGACGCGCTGCCGCATGTGCTGCCGGGCATGATGGCCTGGTCCGGCGAGTACACGCCGGAAACGAAGCAGTACACCTACATGATCTGCGCCGCCTGCCCGGAAGGCACGCCCGTGCCGGAAGGGTATGCATACCGCGATGTGCCGCTTTCGCTGATCGCGCACGGCAAAACCGGCGAAGCAATGGAAGCGCGCGATGCGGAGCTGGCCGTGCTGGGGTTCTTCCGGCATGACGACGGGTGGTGCGGCGAATTCTATCCCGACCCGGACGCCGAAGGGATACAGTTTTGCTGGGTATTTCCGGTCAGGAGATGTGACAATTGAAGAATACACCCACATCAACCAAAATCGGCTTCAACGGCGCGGTGGACCGCGAAGGGCCTCCGCTGGTGCCGCATGCAGCGGCGTTCCCCTCCGCAATGATGTCGCTTGGCGTGCTGATGGGGCTTCATCACGATACGCACGAAATCCGGCTGCACGGCAGGCAGTGGCGCGCAGACCATGATTACAACATGCAGTACGCCTTATCCGGCGAGGGGTTCAAGTTCCTGTTTGACACCGCGGAATATTTCCGTTTTTCGCTGCCAGAGGGCGCTGCGCCGCTTCGCGATTGCTTTGCCGCTATCGGCGCGGCGGTGAAGGTGTATTCCTGTCACGGCGCAGCGGGGCTTGACGGCGGCTGGGCATCGGAAGAGGCGCTGACCGCGCTGGTCACAGGAAACCTTGCCGCCGGGATGCCCGTGCTGTTGCTGGGGCGCACAGCTGCCGACAGGGTGCTGCTGGCAACCGGGTACGAAAACGGCGGTGAAACGCTGATTGCCTGGACGTTTGTGCCGGGCAACGATATGCCGAATAAATCGTTTTCGCCGGAGGATTGCCAGTTCATCGCGGGCTGGCGGCAGGGCGTGGATGCCGTGGCGCTGGTGCGGGGAATGCCTGAGCGGCCCGCGCGGGAAGCGCTTACCGAGGTCTATCGCCGCGCGCTGAAAAGGGCGGCGGAGTTTCTGCGCGCGGGGCGCTCGGCGCCGTACGGCAAAGATGTGCCTTACTGGGATCACTGGATCGCCTCCCTGATGGATGACACCTTCTGGGCCACTGATTTTCAGGGGTTCCCCTTCATCTATCCTGAAATATGGGACTTGGCGGAGCGGCGCTTCTATATGGCCGCGTTCCTGGAGCAGGCGGGGGAGGTTCTTCAAACGGACAAGCTGGGGCCCGGTGTGGAGGCCGGTGAGGCGGTTCATTCCAAAATGTGGGAAATCCACGCGCTGTGCCAGGGTGAAAACAAAAGCGCGGCGCTGAAGGACAGGGATACCCGGCGGAAGATTGCGCAAATACTGGAAACCTGCCGCGCTTTGGATTTACAAATGGCTGCGGCCATCGAGGAGGTATAATTATGGACGGCGTTCGCATCATCGAGATCCCATCATGCAAAATGGCAACATCAGGAAACGGCGCACTGGAAAGCCCGCAGATCAGGCGGTTTGATGCGTGGTTCAGCAAGCTGCCGCAGGCGCTGACCCCGCAGGATTACATGTACTACGACGCCGCGCAGGGCAACATGGTGTGGCTCTATGTGCTGACCGACCCTGCCATGAACACCGAAGGGTTCGATACCGTCGATTTCACGGGCGGGCTGTATGCCGCCGCAATCTCCAAGGATGGCGATGACGGCGACGGGGCGCGCGTGTACGCGGGCATTCAGGCGTGGATAGCGCAAAGCGGCGTGTTTGCGCTGGATGAGGCCAACGGGCGGTACTGCATGTTCCATGTCCCCACGCCCAAGGCGGCGCAAAAAGCGCTGGGGTACTGTCAGCTGGATATTTTCGTGCCGATCCGCTTAAAAGAAGGTGTAGAGGCGTGAAAAGGACAGTTGACGGCGTTGTGGGGTTCCCAAACGACTGTGAAACCGTTCGGTTTACGGCGTGTTTCGTTTCCATGCTGATGCGCGCGGAAGGGATGACGGATGACTGCAAGGGGCGGCACAATGCGCTGTACAACCTGTACACCATCGTGACCGGGTACGGTTTTCTGCAGATAGACCTGTCCGACGACGCGCACATGGCGGACGGCTGGGAGCTTGCATGCCAGAAAATTCTGCGCGAGTTTGACTATTATGTTGGCTTCACGATGGATTTTGCGGGCTATGATTTTGAAGAGGTGCAAGCGCCTGAATCAAAGCAGTCCATCTTTATGAAAATCAAGGCGTCCATCGACCGGGATGTGCCCGTGCTGATGCAGCTTGCGCACCGCTACCAGTGGGTGCTGATCACCGGCTATGACGATGAAACGCAGCGTATCTACGGGCTGGATGGCTCTGAGGGGTACTGGGGGCCGTCGCCGGCGAAACCCGCCGGGTATGAGGATGGGCTGTTCGTGCTGCCCGATTGGTATGAAAAGATGGCGCACGCGTTCCTGCTGGGCAAGAAGCGGCAGCCCGGGGTCACCGCTTGGGATGCGCTTCGCCGGGGCATTCAGATCATGGAGCGCATGCGCGAAAAGGGATATTTCAGTAACTCCCTGGCCTTTATGCGGGATGACGCGCGCTTTGACGGCCTCAGCGACGCCGCGCTGCTTGCGATGCGCGAGCGCATCGCGCAATGGATAGGCCAGCCGATTGACCAGCGGGCGATGATGGGTTACGGGCTGAAGCATCTGCACGCGCAGCATGACCTGGCGGACAAGGCGGCAGCCGTTTCCATGGCAAGCGGCCTATGCTGGGTGATGCATGATGTGCTTTGGATCGCGTGGAATGCGATAGGCGAATTTAAGCCGGGCGAGCGCATCGACTGGGCAAAGGGCCTTGAGAACAAAACGATTCGCGGTGCCGTTTCCGACAGCATTGATTTTGTTGTGCGGCATGATGATTTCCTGCTGGAGAGGCTGAAAGAGGCGTTTGGGTAAGAAGCTCTGTTGTGTATACCACAGCCGCCGCGCGAAATCCACGCGGCGGCTTTCTTTTTTGGCAAGCCAGGTTAAGACATTGATGCATTGCCGTGCTATACTCGCCTTGTGGCCACAACACGAAGGGATGTGCAGGCGGATGGATACCGGCAGAATCAGGGACGCGCTTCAGTATATCGATGATCATATGGATCAGAAGCTTACATACGCGCAGGTTGCCGATGCCCTGCACTTTTCACACTACTATTTTCACCGCATGTTCGCGGCGGTGGCGGGCAAAACCATCACCGCCCACATCCGCGAAAGGCGGCTTTCAAGGGCATGTGCATTGCTTGCGGAAACGCGGCTGCCCATTCTTACCATTTGCTTGCAAAGCGGCTTCGACTCGCCGCAGGCGTTTGCGCGCACATTCAAGCTTAAGTATGGCGTGTCTCCCAGCGGGTACCGAAGGGGCGGCTTCGCCCCGGAGGCGCCCACGGTGGATGAGCTTGTCATGCGCTTTACCAACAGACTGAAAGGGGGCATTTTGGTGCATCCGAAACTGATTAAACGCGGAGGGCTGCGCATCGCGGGCATTTCAGGCGATGGCAACCATACCGGCGATATTTGGGGAAATTTCATGGTGACAAAAGAGACGGTCGATATCCCGAACAAGCTATCCGACAATGGGTATGAGGTACGCTTCTGCCCTTGGGAAGAAGGGCGTGACTGCCATGTGGGCGTGCTGGTAACGGATTCGCAGGTCGATCCCGCATACACGGTAGTTGAACTGCCCGCTTCGGAATACGCATCCTTCGATGTGTATGTGGCAAACGGGTATGACAGCGAAAACTCCGCCATGAACGAGTGGCTTGCCACCAATGAATTGGGATATCGCGAGCGGTTGCTGAACGGGTCACATTACTGCGTGGAATTCTATGACGAACGCTTTCATGGGGATGAAGAGGGGTCCATTGTGGAAATCTGGGTACCCATTGAGAAGGTATAATTTGGTTGATTGACTGCGAAGCGCCGGGATTGTTGCCCGGCGCTTTTGCTTCAAAGCGGAAAGGAAATCCTATTTCTTCACCAGCGCTACCCATTCGCCATACCCTTGCGCCTCCATGTCGGCAAGCGGCACAAACGCAAGCGCCGCGCTGTTGATGCAGTAGCGCAGGCCGCCCATCTCCTTGGGCCCATCGGGGAACACATGGCCCAGGTGAGCGCCCCCCACCTTGCTGCGTATTTCCGTGCGGATCATGCCGTGCGACGCGTCGCAGCGTGCCTCAACCTTTTCGGGCGAAATTGGCCCCGCAAAGCTTGGCCAACCGCAGCCGGAGTCAAACTTGTCCGCGGAGGTGAACAGCGGCTCGCCGGTGGTCACATCAACGTAAATGCCCGGCTCAAAGTGGTCGAAATATGGGTTGTGAAACGGCGGCTCGGTCGCGGCGCGCTGGGTAACATCGTATTGCAGCGGGGTTAGCATGCGGCGCAGCGATTCCTCTGGCGGCTTCGTGTATGGGGCTATGTTCATGGATGTTCCTCCTTTGCCAATCCGGTATGGCCATAGGGTGTGCTTTTCAAAGCAAAAAAACACCGCCGTCGGCATCATTGCGCCAGCGGCGGTCCTTCTTGCGGTTGTAGTTTTTTTCGGAATCGATCTTGCGCGTGACAGGGTTTACCAGCCCCCATCCTTCCCGCTTGCGTTTGTCCTCTTCGCGGCGTTTTTGCTTGGATAGCTTATCGTATGGAATGTAGCGCATCTTTTCATCCTCCTTTGACTGCGCGCTGTATATGCTATTATAACCGGCAACGCCCTGTTTGAAAAGGCCTTGCGGCACGGCCTGATCACAGCGCTTGCAGCATCTGCCTTATTTTCTCATACGTCACCTTGCGGTCAAACACCTTTTCGGCCAGCCTGCGGCTGCATATGCCCATCTGCATTCTATGTTCGTCATCCACCATAAGCCGCGCAATCGCATTGCTTAGCTGGCGTATGTTGCCGTTTTCGCAGTTGATACCCGCGCCCGAACCGGCCAGCAAATCACGGTATTCCCGGCATTCCTGGGTGTTAATCACCGGAAGGCCCGCCGCGGCATAATCGGCGGCCTTGTTCAGGATGCTGGCTGCCGATCCCTTTTTAATCGGATTGACCGCAAAATCGCACTGGCACAGCTGGGGCACCATATCGCGGTATGGCAAATTCCCCATGAATGTGACCGGCACGCAAAGATCCGACGCATGCGCTTCAAACGCCTTACGAAGCGGCCCATCCCCCATAACGATGAACCGAAGGTTTTCGGCTTTCCCTTCTTTTCGGCATAAGGCCATCGCATCCATAACGCCCTTTAAATCATAGCTATGGCCGAGCGTGCCGACATACGCCATCCATCGTTCACCTTCCGGCTTTTGAAGGCGCGGCGCATTTGCTTTGTATTCATCAAAGCTTTCCAGGTCCTTTCCCAGGAAAACCACTGTCGCGTCCCCCCACTTTGGGTTTGCCCGCAGCGCGCGGGCGGCAAATGTCTGCGAAACAGCCACAACCGCGTCCGCGGCGGCATAGATGCTGTCTGCCCTGCTCGCCATGGGCGCAAAGAAAAGCCTGCTGAGAGGAGACACCCGAAACGCCATTTGGAAGGCCTCCGGCCACAGATCCTGTATATCGATGACCAACCGGATACCGTTTCTTTTCGCGTACTTGACCGCCGCATGCGCGGCATCCAGCGAAGGCACGGCGCAGTACACGATGTCAGGCTTCTTCCGCGCTTTCAGATACCGCGCCAGGGCTTTCCCAAACCGCCAATGGCTGTAAACTCGCCGCAGGGATACGTTCCTTTGGTAACCGGGCTCCGCAAGCATCGTCAGCCGATAGGGAAGGTTCGGGTGTGCTTCGGCACCATCGCGCTGCGATTTCATCCGGTGCGAAAAGGCGGTGGTCACGGTCTCGACAGCATGGCCGCCCTGTGCCAACAACTTTGCAAGGTAATCAAACCGGCCGGCCCCTATCTCGCCCGGTATTGTGGTAAAATGGGCGATGATCAGGATATCTTTTGCAGCCATCGTATAATCTCTCCGTCACAAACGTCTTGCTATTGTACCTGATTTGGCGCGGAAAGCATAGTGCCTTTGGAACACAAGGAAAACGAATGAGTGGCGGCTGCGGTACGGTTATGCTATACTATGCTAAAGCATAACGCGCGGCGAGGTGAGGATTCTTGAGCGGCAGCGGTCCGATGAAGGGGCGGGGGCGTTTTCAGCGCATCTTCATATCGTATCTGGTGATCTCCCTTGTGCCGCTGCTGCTGGGCCTTGTGGTGTTTCAGCGCGCAATCGATAACCTGGAAGATGCCGTGTACCGCTACCACCGCCAGCTGCTGGAAGAATACCGGCAGGTGACGGACGGGGTGCTTGCGGCATGCCAGAATATGGTCACGCGCCTGACCTGGGATGATCTGGTGACGGATCTTGGCCGCGCAGGGCCGGTTGCGCGTGACGCGAACGTGACGTTGCTGCTGCCTGAAATATCCAAGCGCCTGGAAAAGATCGTAACGCTGGAAAGCAGCTATCTGGATGTGGGCGTGTACGCATCGGCATCGGGCGCGGTCGCCACATCGCAGTTCAGCTTTGTTGAATGGGATAGGTTTTACGATGTGTTTTTCGCCGCGGATGGCATGTCGCCCGATGCGTTTCAGTGGATGCTGCGGGACGGCAAAACGGTTCGCTTTCAGCCTCTATCCGTTCGCAGGCTGGTCAGCGGGCACTGGGTAAGCCAGGATGTGCTCTTTTACGCGATGCCTTTCCCGATTGTGGGCACGCCCATGGGCAAAGTGTTTGCGCTGGTTTCGCTGGACCGGCTGACACAGCCGATGCGCAAGCTTGCCTCGCAGGGCGTTGACGCGATGTTCATTCTGGATAAGGATGCCGGAAAGATCGCATCCATGGGCAGCATTTCCGATGAAACGCTTACATCGCTGCGGGATTTCCTTGAGGGCATGACGCCCGGCACGCCGTCGCTGCTGACGGTTGACGGCCGCCGGACGCTTGCGATCATGGAGACATCGCAGACGGCGAACATGCGGTATGTCATGTTCGTCGAGTATGAAAACCTGTTTGGCGTGGTGCTGGCCGTCCGCAACGCGATGTATGTGCTGCTGGCCGCAAGCTGCCTGCTGATCATTGGCAGCGCGGCGTACTTTTCGTGGAAGCAGGCAAGCCAGTACAGCCATCTGGCGATCAAAACGGATGAAATGGAAGCGTGGCTGGATGCGCAGAAGACGGCACTTGCGGATGTGTTCGTGGATAAGCTGCTGCGCGATGAGTTTGCCGATGAAGCATCTATGCGGGATTTTTGCCGGCGCATTGATCTGCCCGAAATGACCGGCAAAGCAGGCGTGGTGCTGGTGCGCTTCGATTTGCTTTCCCATCAGGCGGACGCGCGGCAGCGGATTGACCTAGGCAAGCTGCTTTTGCAGGATATGATTCGGGAAAAGTGCATTCCCTGTTACGCGGGCAACCTGGATGACCGGCGCATGGCCGTCATCCTGGGGGGATTTGACACGCCGGAGGCATTCGCGGCGTTCGCTGACGCGCTGTTTGCCGCCCTACCGGAACGCCTGGAGAAAAAGCTGGATGTTTACGCCACCGCAGCGGCCTCCGCAGACCTGTCGGGCCTGATGGAGCTGCATTTTGCGTACCGGCAAAGCCTGCATGCGCTGGATGACACGAAGGGGCCGGGCCTGCGCTGGATAGAGGCCGAGCGGGAATCCCGCGATGCGCTGTGGTACCCGCTCAGCCAGGAAGAGATTATCATCAGCAGCGTGCGCAAGGGCGGCACCGACCAGCTTGCGGCCGCGCTGGACCGCCTCTATCAGGTCAACTGGGAACAGCGGACACTGACGCTGCCGATGTATGAGCAGCTGATCGCCCTGCTGCGCGGAACGGCGCTGCGGTGCCTGCAGGCGTGCGACGATCCCTCGCTGCCGACGGCGCCGCTGAAGGAAGCGCTGACTGCGTTTGGGGAATACGGCTCCGTCTCCCTCGGGTTTGCGCAGATTCAAAAGGCGCTGATGGACCTGAGCGAAATGGTGCGCGGCAGCAGCGCGCGCAAGGGCGGGCTGCAAATGGATGAGATCATGCGCTTCATCGCGGAGCATCAGGCGGAAAGCAGCCTGAGCCTTTCCGTTGTCGCCGGCCATTTTCACCTGTCCGAGCCGTACCTGTCGCGGGTTTTCAAGGAAGCCAGCGGCGTGAACTATTCGGATTACCTGGAAGGGCTGCGCATTGCCCGCGCGTGCCAGCTGCTGAGCGAGGGCATGTCCATCCAGCAAATTGCTAAGGAAGTCGGCTATAACAGCGTGCCTGTTTTCCGCAACGCTTTCAAGCGTGTGACGGGCACCACCCCGGGAGCGTACGAAAAATAAGGGCAGTACCGCACAAAGCACTGGCGTGCGGTATTGCCTTGCGTTCCCAATCGGTCAGGCATGTTTTTTATCCTTTCAAGAAGCGCTTTGAGGATAAAAAACATGCCTTTTTGTGCTTCTTGCTGCACTACTGAAAGAAGTTAAAATTAAACCCGACAAAACAAAACGCTTGTGCCGCGCGCCCATGCGCGCTATATTGCCGCCAGAAGTAAATGGCGGGCGGTGATGGCAGGTGTTACAGGCGGCGCGCGGGCAGAAAAGAAAGCCGTTCCGGTTTGCCAGGCAGTGGCAGCTGTATGTGCTGCTGATTCTGCCGGTCACATACATCATTGTGTTCCATTATGTGCCCATGGCGGGCAACATCATTGCCTTCAAGGATTTTTCCATGCGACTGGGTTCGTGGGGAAGCCCATGGGTGGGGTTTAAGCACTTTCGAACTTTTCTCAATACGCCGGATTTTGCGCTGCTGCTGCGCAACACGCTTGCGCTAAGCCTGTACGGCCTGCTTGCCGGGTTTCCGGTGCCCATTTTGCTTGCGCTGGCCATCCACGAAATACAGCGGCGCTTTTACAAGCGCTCCGTGCAGCTCATCGTCTACATTCCCTATTTTATTTCCACCGTCGTTGTTGTCGGCATCATGATGAACATGTTTGCCATGCGCACCGGCCTTGTCAATAACCTGCTGACGGCACTGGGGTTTTCTTCCATTAACTTTATGGGCGAGCTTGGCATGTTCCGTTCGTTCTATGTCTGGTCCGGGGTATGGCAGTCCGCCGGGTACAACGCCATTGTGTATCTGGCCGCGCTGTCCGCCGTAGACAGTGAGCAGGTCGAGGCCGCCGTGATCGACGGCGTCAACCGGTTCCAGCGGGTCTGGCATGTGGATTTGCCGGCCATCATGCCCACGATTGTGATTCTGCTGATCCTGGCCATCGGCAACATCATGAGCGTCGGCTTTGAAAAGGTATTTCTGATGCAAAATCCCATGAACCTTGACCATTCGGAGATCATTTCCACCTTTGTATACAAGAAGGGCCTGAAGAACTACCAGTATTCGTACTCAACGGCCGTAGGGCTGTTCAATTCGGTGATCAACCTGATATTGATCAGCGCGGCAAACTTTACATGCCGGCGCATTGGCGGCACCAGCCTGTGGTGAAGGAGGGAAAGCCCATGACCACTGCCCATCGGGAGCGCGCTTTAGTCCGTGCGGAGAGGCCCGGACGGTATTACAAAACCGTGCCGGACCGCCTGTACATGCTGCTGATTCATCTGCTGTGCGCATTCTCTCTGCTGTGCGTTTTGGTGCCGATCGTGTATGTGTTGGCGGCGTCTTTTTCCACGCCGGAGGCGATCATGGCGGGGAAAGTGCGGTTCTGGCCGGTGGATTTTACGCTGGCCGGCTACCGCGCCGTGTTCACGCACCCAATGCTGATGACCGGCTTTCGCAACAGTCTGGTGTACACGGCGGTGGGCACAACGCTGAATGTGTTCCTGACGGTCATCGCAGCGTATCCCCTGTCCCGCGATGATTTGCGGTTTCGCTCCCCGGTGATGTTTTTGTTTTCGTTTACCATGCTGTTTGGCGGCGGCATGATCCCGAACTATCTGCTTGTGCGCAACCTGGGGCTGTTGGATTCGATCGGCGCGCTGATCCTGCCGGGCGCGATGAGCGTATGGAACGTGATCATCATGCGGACATACTTCCAAACGAACCTGCCCAAAGAGATGCTGGAAAGCGCCAGCATGGACGGCTGCGATGACTTCGGCTTCCTGCTGCGGATCGCGCTGCCGCTTTCCGTGCCGATCCTGGCCGTGCAGGTGTTGCTGTATGCCGTCGGCCACTGGAACGCGTTTTTTAACGCGATGCTCTACATCAACTCACCTGCAAAATACCCGCTGCAGCTTGTGCTGCGCGATGTGCTTGTGCAAAGCAACTCCGCGGCGATGACCCAGGATATCGTGCGCCAAATGGAACGCGAACAGATGAAATACCTGCTGCAATATTCGACCATCGTTGTCGCATGCATCCCGGTGATGATCCTGTACCCGTTCATCCAGCGCTATTTTACGCGCGGCATCATGGTGGGCGCTATTAAGGGATAAAGAGCAAATGCTCTTAAACAAACAATAGGGAGGGATTTCCGTGAAAAGGACCAGGATTCTAGCCACGTTCCTTTTGCTGGCGCTGCTCGCGTCGGCGCTGCCTGCCGGGGCGTATGCCGCCGTCAGCGAAGCCGGGCAGTTCCCCATCTCGGACGAACCGATTACGATCCTGACGTGGATCGAAGGCGGCGCGGACCAGGACTGGGAAAACAACGGCTACCTGCAGTACATCGAGGAACTGACCAACGTTCGCCTTGAGATCATCCCAAGCTCCGAAGCGGACGCGCGCGACAAGCGCAACATGCTGTTTGCCTCCGGCGACTACCCGGAGCTGATCCTGACCGACTGGAACGCGATGTTTACCCACGCGGATATCTACCAGTTCGGCATCAAGGAAGGCATGCTGCTTCCGATCAACGACTACATCGACAAGTACAGCGTTGAGCTGAAGGAAATCTACGAGCGCTTCCCCGCCTACCGGCAGCAGACGACCGCGCCGGACGGCAACATCTACGGCGTGGCGCGCTTCTCGCAGTGCTACCACTGCATGGCGTACCCGAAATTCTTCATGAACATGGAATGGCTGGATGCGCTTGGCGTGCCCGTGCCGACGAACACGGAAGAGCTGCGCGCCGCGCTGATCGCCATCCGCGACGGCGACCCCAACGGCAACGGCCTGAAGGATGAGATCCCGCTGACCGGCGCCACAGAGTGGACCTGCCCCGTGGAATGGGCGATCCTGGGCATGGCGTTCCTGCCCGTGCGGCCCGATTTCTGGCTGTACCTGGAAAGCGGCGAAGTCAAGTTCGCCCCCGAGCAGGACGCCTACCGCGAGGGCCTGCGCTATATCAAATCTCTGTATGACGAAGGGCTGATCGACCCCGCCGCGTTCTCTCAAAAGTATGAGCAGATGCGCACGCTGATCCGCCAGGAGCCCTACGCCGTCGGCGCGTTCCCCGCGGATAACATCGGCATGGGGCCGCACCGCGCGAACAACCCGGAGCTGTACGCCGCGTTTGACAGCATCTTAGCGCCGATCGCGGGCCCGGACGGTTTCCAACACCAGCCCAGCAACGCGGGCGAAGCGGAAGTTTCCGGCTTTCACGGCGTGATCACCGATAAGTGCAAGAACCCCGAAGCCGCGTTCCGCATTCTGGATCTGTTCCTCTCCGAGGAAGAGGGCGTGCGCAAGGGCATGGGCAAGGAAGGCATTGGCTGGGTGCGCGCGGAACCGGGCATTCAGAGCGTTCTGGGCGGCGATGTGAAGTACATCCAGCTGTCCATTGCCGAAACCGAAACGGAAAAGCTGGCCGAGCAGAAGGCGTACCAGTTCTGGCCGGGCCCGTCGGCTGACCTTGCCGAGCGCCGCGCCGCCGGCATTCCGATGCCGGAAAATATCCTGGCGCCGGAAGCGTTTGAGGCGCGCATTACCCTGCAGACCGAACCGCTGCTGCCGTACCTGTACCCCGAAAAGCTGCCGTCGTCTCTGTTCATTTCGCTGGATACCTTTGATGAGTTCATTGAGATTCAGACGAACCTGAACGACTTTATCCGCAAAACGGCCGTACAGTTCATCGTTGGCCAGCGCGATATCGAGGCGGACTGGGACGCATACCTTGCGGAGCTTGCAAGATACGGCGCGGACAGGTATACCGCGATCTACACCGAGACCTACAAAACATCGCTGGGCGAATAATCCCTGGCCGTAAAGGCCGCTGACAAACGGCGCTTCTCTGCGGATTCGCTTCGTGGGGAAGCGCTGTTTGAAAAACCATCCGTCCGCAAAGGGAGGGTTTCTATGAAGACCGCAGGCGAGGTACGCGTATACTATGTCTCCCCGGAGGGCAATGACGCATGGTCCGGGCGACTTGACGCGCCAAACAGCGCCGGTACCGACGGCCCTTTGCGGACGCTGGAAGGCGCGCGCGACGCGCTTCGCCGCGACAAGCCGCCCGAGCGCGCGGATGCGCCGTTCGCGTGGTTTTATGACCCGAACCGCGTCAACTACCGCGTGCTGATCCGCGGCGGGCACTACCCCGTCACGCGCACGGTGCGCTTTGATACCGGCGACAGCGCGCCGCAATGCCGCTCTATTTCGTATGAAGCGTATCCGGGTGAAACGCCGGTCTTTTCGGCGGGCGTTGACGTTGCGGAATGGCAGGTTTCCGGTGATGTCCGCATCGCCCCGGAGGCGCGTGGAAGCGTATTTGAAGCGCCGCTGCCAAGCGGGGCCGAGCGGTTTCATTCGCTGTTTGACGCGCGGGGTATGCTTCGCCGCGCGCGCGGGCCTATGTTCATTCCATCCGCTGACGGCACGCTGGAGCGCGCGGGCGATCCGCTGCCGAAAACCGGGCGCGCGTATATCGACGATATGCCGCCCGAAGAAAAGCCGCTGTGGCTGTTCCGCTTCCCGAAGGGGGCAATGCGGAACTGGGACAACCTGTGTGACATTGAAATTTACGCGCACAACGCGGGCTGGGCGATGAACTATCTGCCCATCGCGCATGTGGATGAAGAGAATCAGTATGCCTATACCGGCATTCCAAGCTCATACGCGCTGCTGCCGCGTGCGCGAAAGCCGTCGATTGCCGTTGAAAATGCCGTGGAGCATATCGCCGCGCCGGGCGAGTGGGCGGTGGATACCATCCGCCAAAAGATATACCTGTGGCCCAGAGGAGATAAGCCCGAGGGCATCAAGTACCCATGCCTGCGCCAGCTGGTGCTGGTGGAGGGCGAAAACGACTTTGACGGCGATAACGATGTGCCGGTAAACGGGCTGCGCTTTCGCGGCCTCACATTTATGCACGCGGACCGCGCGCTGTGGAACCTGACCGATGCGGGCATTCAGCACGATTATGAGCTGTACGATAAAGACAGCGCACTGGTGCGCTTTCGCGGCACCCTGCGCTGCGGCGTTGAGGACTGCACATTCCTGCACAGCGGCGGCTCGGCCGTGCGGTTTGATCTGTACGCGAAGGAATGCTTTGCCATCGGCAATGAAATCGGCCACATGGGCCAGTGCGGCGTAACACTGATCGGGCACGGCCCCGGAACAAAGGATGTAAACGGCTTCAACGCCGTTGTCAATAACCACATTTACGAAGCCGCCGCGCTGTACACGCAAAGCCCCGGCATCGTGCTGTGCCAAAGCGGCAACAACCGCATCGCGCACAATGAACTGCACGATATGCCGCGCAAGGCGATCCTGCTGTCCGGCACCAGGCTGCACATGTACCTGGAGCGCTACCGCCGCAACCAGCGCGAGGTGGTGCGCGCCATCCGCTGGCAGGAAATACAGGACCCCCTGCGTTGTTGGGAGGATGCCGAACGCTACGCGCACACGCGCGACAACATCATTGAGTACAACGAGGTATACCGCTGCCTGCGCGCATTCAGCGACGGCGCGGCGATCAACGTTTCCGGCGCGGGGCGAGGCAACCAGCTCCGCCGCAACTATGTGCACGACATCACCTGCGACCGGGGGCATCTGGTCATGGGCGCATTCCGCGTGGATGACGACCAACGGGGCACGCACATCTATGAAAACGTGATTTGCCGCGTGACCTGCCCGGGCGTGGAGTTCAAGGCGGAGAACTACTTTTACAACAACATCATCATCGGCGCAGACCCGCAGTACGCCGTGTGCGCCTGGCGCGAATGGGGCCCCATGAACCGGGGCCGCCTGTCGCACAACATCATCATCGATGTGTTTGGCGATACGTTTTTTTACTACCATCCCAATTTCCTGCTGGATACGGTTGCGGCGGATATTGACTGCAACATTTATTACAGGGTGCCGGAGGCTGAGCGCGAGACGCGAGAGTGCGCCGACATGCAGGCGACGAACTGGGTGGATACCGCTATATCCCCGGGCGATGATCTTAAAACGCTGCAAAGGATGGGCCATGACACGCGCAGCATCGCCGCGGACCCGCGCCTAGCGGACTGGCGGCACGGCGATTTCCGCCTGCTGCCGGATTCGCCCGCCCACGCGCTGGGCATCGCCTCCATCGATGTCAGCCTGTGCGGCAGAATCAAGGTGCGGCGCACGCAGGAGGAAAACGGATGCGGTACATTTTAAGGTTTTGCCTGCAGCCGAGGTTTCAGGAGGAAGAGAGGCTTGACGCGCTGCTGCGTTATGTGAAGCGCGCCGATATTGATGAGGTCATGTTCTTCCTCAACTGCGAGGAGCTGTTCCAAGGGCACCTTTCCATCGCGGAATACGCGCCGTGGCTTGACACGGTTCAAAATGCTGCAAGCAAACTGGCCGGCATCGGCTGCGGGTTTTCGCTGAACCCGTGGACGACAATCCTGCACTTGGACAGGGGGCGGGAAAAGCCCACCGGCTGGGATTATCAGGCGATGGTGGGGCCGGACGGCACTGCCTGCACCGCCGTGGCGTGCCCGGCGGATGAGCGGTTTACCCAGTACCTTTGCGACCTGTACGCGCACTTCGCGGCGCTGAACCCTTCCGTGCTGTGGATTGAGGATGATTTCCGCCTGCACAACCACGCGCCGCTGCCCTGGGGCGGGTGCTTTTGCCCGAAGCACATGCACCTGTTTTCGCGGGCGCTTGGGCGGGATATAACGCGGGAGGAATTCGTGCGGCGCGCGTTTGCGGCCGGGGAGCCGAACGCGTACCGCGACGCATGGCTGCGCGTAGCAGGCGACACGATGACCCGGCTGTCCCGGCGGCTTGGCGAGGCTGTCCGCGCGGCAAACCCGCGCGTCGCGCTTGGACTGATGTCCTCCATACCGGCGGTGCACTGCATCGAAATGCGGGACTGGCAGGCGGTATTCCAAAACCTGTCCCCATCCGTGCCCGCGCACAGCCGCCCGCATCTGCCCGCGTACGGCGATGTATCGCCCACGCAGTACCTGTACCGCTTTGCCGGAACAACCGCCCGCACCGTGGACGCATTGCCGCCCGGCACGCCGGTGTACCCCGAGCTGGAAAACTTCCCGCACTCGCGCTTCGCGAAATCCGATGCGATGGGCGCGCTGCAAACCGAGCTGTCTCTGGCCGTCGGCGCGGCCGGGATCACGCTGAACCTGTTTGACATGATGGGCAACGGCATCGATGAGGCCGAAACCTTTGACGCGTATCTGCGGGCGCGGAAGCCGTACCTGCAGGCGGTAACGGCGCTTGGATGGGGCAAGCAAAGCCATGTCGGCGTGCACGCGCTGTACGGCGCGCAGTCATCCGCGACGCTGCATGCGGAGCGCAGCGCGGAACATCCCGGCGCGCTGCGGCCCCAGGAGGATGTGTTTTCCGGCCTGCTTAGCGTCATGGGGATCAGTTGCCAGCCAAGCGCCGCACTCCCGGCGGGGAAAGACACGCCGGTGGCGGTCTGCGGCCAGTACCTGCGCAACCTTTCCTGCGGCGAAATCCGGCGGCTGTTCGCCGATCACCGCGTGCTGCTGGATGGGGAAAGCGCGTGCATCCTGCTCGAAATGGGGCTAGGCGATTTGATATGCGCCGAGAGAGCGCGCATCGTGCCAAGTGACAGCGGCGTCAACGCCTATGAAGAAACCTCAGACGGCGCGCGGTACGCCGACTGGGCGCAAGGGCGGGTCAGCTGCCAGAACTATGCGGGCGATTGGGTGGATATCAGGTATCAGGGCGATAGCGTGGCGCTGATGTCGCAGGTGCATGACTTCCTTGGGCAGGTGAGCGGCGCGGGCATGGCGCTGGTCGGCAAGCGTGTCGCGGTGCTGCCGTATCGGTTTCCCGGCGGCGTGTGCACCAGCCATTTCACCAGAGTGCGCCAGCAAATGCTGCTGCGGGTGATGGAAAGCTGGGGCGTTCCGGTTGTGAGGGATAGCGTGGCTGTTGGGCTGTACGCGTATGGCAGCGGCTTCCTGCTGGCGAACGCCAGCATGGACAACGCGCAGGGGCTGAGTGTGTGCTGGAAAGGAAAAGCGGGTCGGCGCGTGTTTGGAATCATCGGCAACGGACCGCGTCAGGCATGCGGCGCTTTTTCGGCCGAAGGGGTGTGGCAGCTTCCCGATACCCTGCCGCACATGTCAACGCGCGCGTTCGCAGTAGAGGGGGCGTCTGAGTGATCACGCTGGAAGGTAATAGGCTGACCGTTGCTTCCCGCACGACAATTATCGAATGGGAGGGCATCCGGCTGCGGAAAATTTCAGCCGCCGATGGCCGCGTCTACCTATGCGGGGATGAAACCGTTCCGCCGCTTGAACTGCTGGCGCAGGATGGCAGCGTGTACGCGCTTGGCACCAATCCGCTTTGCCGGGTGGCGGTGCGCCTTCTGTCCGATACGGCCTGCGAAATCACCATGAGCGATTGGAACGCCGATGTTTCGCTGCGCATTTCCATTGATCCGAAAACCGAAGAGATCTGCGTGGAGCCTTCCTGCCATTCGATGATGACAGGGCTATTTGCGCTGCGCCTGAACCTGTCCGGCATTGACGAGAAGACCCTGCGCCTGGTTGTGCCGCTGCAGCAGGGCGCGTGCCTGCCGGTGTCGCACCCGCTGATCCGCGGCCGCCGGCATGAATGGCCCAACGCCTGGGAAGCGGGGTTTGCCGCGCTGCAGGGCGAGGGCGGCGGCCTGGGCATCTATACGGAAGACGCCGATCACTGCGGCAAGGCAATCAAGACCGGTGACAGCGCCGCCGAGGGCGTGATAGGCCTGGAAACCATGGCGCGCGGGCCGCTGGAATCGGTGCGCGCAATCGGCGGGCTGGTGTGGCGGTTTGGGTGCTACCAGGGCGGCTGGCAGGTGCCGGTGCTTCGGTACCGGGATTGGTACCGAAGCGCGTATCATATCGCAGAAAAAGAGGCGCTGCGCCCGGACTGGCTGCGCGATATCCGGCTGGCCGTCAGCTGGTGCCCGACCGATCAGGACCTGCTGGAAGCGCTGGCGCGGCGGGTTGACCCCAGGCGGGTATTCCTTCATGTGCCTTACTGGCGCGCGCAGGCATATGACCAGGATTATCCCGTGTTCCATGAAGCAAGCCCCGCAGGCCGCGCGTTCATCGAAAAGGCGCGGCGCATGGGGTTTCATGTGGCGCCGCATTGCAATTTGACGCAGATCAGCCCCGATCACCCGCTGTTCCCATCGGCGCTGCCGTTCACAAACCGCCACAGCAAAAGCAAGCGGCTGCTGGGGTGGAGCTGGCTGCCGCTGCCGGGCATGTCCGCGCTGCAAGGGCCGCCGCAGTCCCATTCGGCCATCGCGGCGCACAAGGGCCACAATGTGCTGGTCAATATGCACCTTGGCTGGAGCGGCTGGCGGCGGGAGGTTGCCTGGGAGATCGCGCAGGCCGTGCGGGCGCTTGACCTGGATGCGGCTTTCGTGGATGTGGCGCAGTGGCTGTATGACGGCGACGCCGCGACCGTCGAAAACATGACCGATACGCAGGGCGCGCTGCGCCTGCTTTCGGATCTGTGCGCGCTTCGCCCCGGATTCTGCCTTTCCGGGGAAGGCCGCAACGAAATCAACGCGCAGTACCTCAGCGTGTGCCAGCTGCACCTGTTCGATATGGCGCACACGCACGCCATTGACGGGCGCAGTGTCGCCTGGCTGCCGGAGATCACGCTGCCAATCGCGCCGCTGCTGTTTGACGGCCTTTCGCGCGGCATCGGGTATTACTATGACGCCAAGACGCCGGAAGACCGCAAGTGCCTGATTGACGCGACGGCCGCGCTGGGCGCGGTGCCCACGCTGATCCTGACGCAGACAGCGCTTGACAGCGACGAGGCGAGGGCTATTTTGCGGGCGGCGGCTGATCTGTAGATTTTCTTATAGGAGGAATCACCATGACCAAGCGCGAGCGCGTCATCGCGGCCATCCGGTTTGAGGCCCCCAGCCCCATCCCCTATCATGTGAACTTTACGGCGCAAATGCTGGATAAGATGATTCGGCATACCGGCAACGCGCATTTCCTGGATACGCTTGACAACGCGTTTGCCTTTTCATTTCTGATCAAGCCGGAGCAGGAGATCGCGCCGGAATTCTTCCGGGATGAGTTTGGCGTTGTGTGGAACAAATCCGGCGTGGATAAGGATATCGGCGTTGTGGACGCGTACCTGCTTACCGATACGGACGACCTTTCCGGATACGCTCTCCCGCCGGTGGACCGCGCGTATGTGCGCGGGCAGGTAGAGGCACTCATCGGCGCGCGCGGGAACCGCTTTGTGATGCCCGCGATCGGCTTTTCGCTGTTTGAGCGCGCGTGGACGCTGCGCGGCATGGAAAACCTGCTGTGCGATATGATCGCCGAACCGGACTTTGTGCACGCGCTGATGCAAAAAATCACCGCCAGAAACCTTGAAATCATCGACATCGCGCTGGAATACGACATCGATGGGTTTCACTTTGGCGATGATTGGGGGCAGCAGCAGGGGCTGATCATGGGGCCGAATTATTGGCGCGCATTCATCAAACCATACCTGGCGCAGCTGTACGCAAGGGTGCGGAACGCGGGTAAGTATGTATCGCAGCATTCGTGCGGGGATATCCGCCTGATCATGGATGACCTGTTTGAAATCGGGCTGAACGTTTACCAAACGTTTCAGCCGGAAATATACGGCCTTGACTACGCGCGCACATTGCGAAACAGGGTTGCCATCTGGGGCGGCATCAGCACGCAGCAGGCGCTGCCCGTCAAAACGCCGGCGGAGATCCGGCAGATCACGCGCGAACTGCTTGAAGCGTTTCCCCATGGGGGGCTGATCGCCGCGCCGACGCATGATATCCCCGGCGATGTCCCCCCTGAGAATGTGCTGGCGATGCTGGATGTGCTGGATCACCAGAACGCGGCCACCTGACTACAACGCATTTTCTGATTACGGCGCGTTTTCCGTCTCTGGGAACGCGAACCCCAGCGCGGCACCTTCCGCAAGAAGGCCCGGCAGCTGCGCGGCAATCGCTTCGTATCCTGAAAGATAGGTATCTGCAAGGAATACGATCGGCACCGCCTGCAAATCATCCGGCACCTGATACAGCGCGAAAAGCTGCTTGATTCGGTCAATGTTTGCCCCCGCGCGGGTGTTCAGGCTATGCACGACGACCGGACTGGTTTCGCCGCCAATTTCAACGGACGCTGGCAGCGCCTCGATCACCGGCTTTGTTTGGTTGCATTCATCGCAGGTAATCCGGTAGAAGTACAGGATTGTGGATTCATTTTCGCCCGCCGCGAAGCCGCCGAACAGGTTTCCCGCCTCCGGCGCTTCGATAAAGGCGCGGTACTCGGGCGTCATGTCCATAAGCTCGGCGGCGGTCAGGAACGCTTCCCGAAGGCCGCGCGTGATGCTCTCCATGCCGATCAGCACTTTGCTGCCCACAATCGCCACGGGCGGTTCACAGTCTTTGCGGTCAAGGCCGCGCTCAGCCAGCATTTGGCCGTACACGGCGTCGCCGGTCGTCTGAAAGGTATTGTAGGTGTTTGTCATATACGGGTGCGCGTCTTTTACATCCGAAAGCGTCTCGTCCAGCACCGCGTAGAATTCCTCGGTGCCGTCACACGATCCGCACACGGTTTCGTGGAAGAAGTAGATGGGAATCGCCTCCGTGGCCGGTTCCGCCTGCGCGGCGCACGCGAAAGCCAACATAACAGCAACGATGAGCGCGATAATCCATACATGTGTTCCATATCGAATCATGTTTACACCGCCTTTTTGTTCGAATCGTCGTATACAGTGTATCACATTACACAGCATTTGTGGAGAGGAAAAAACATAGACAGGAGGGTTTTCCAAATGGTTGCGGTACAGGTAAACAATATCGAAATCCCGACATACGTCCCCTATCCGGCAGACAAAAACCCCATCTTCTTTGAAAAGCGCAATGTGCAGGGCGCGTGCGGCAAGGTATTCCCCATGGCGTTTTGCGACAGGCTGGAAAAGGAATTCCGCCCGGTACCGTATGAACAGATCGCGATGGAAAACGAATACATCGATATCGCGCTGCTGCCCTCTATGGGCGGCCGCGTGTATTCGGCGCTTGATAAAACCAACGGGTATGACTTCATTTACCGCAACCGGCACATGAAGCCGCAGCGGATCGGCCTGTGCGGGCCGTGGGTTTCCGGCGGCATTGAGTTCAACTGGCCGCAGCATCACCGCCCCACAACGTATATGCCCATGCCGTACACCATTGAAAAGCACGGGGACGGCAGCGTAACCACATGGATGGGCGAAGTGGAGCCGCTGAACCGGACAAAGGGCATGGTTGGCATCACGATGTATCCGGGCAAATCGTATATGCGCGCCAAGATTCGCCTGTTCAACAGAACGCCGCATCCACAGTCGTTCCTGTGGTGGGCCAACCTTGCCGTGGCGGTGAACGATCAGTACCGCGCGGTGTTCCCCGATGATATCCACTGGTCCAGCGACCACGCGTGGGCGCTGACGACCGAGTTTCCCATCCTCAAGGGGATGTACAAGTCATTTGACTTCGGCAGCGGCGTCGATGTGCGGAATTTCAAAGACATGCCGCTGCAGACATCGTTTTTCGTGTATAACTCGAAATATGATTTCCTGTCGGGGTATGACTTCGGCAAGGATTCCGGCGTCGTGCACATTGCCAACCGGCATATCGCCACCGGCAAAAAGATGTTTACCTGGGGCGTTTCGGATTTCAGCCGGGTATGGTACGAAAACCTGTCCGACGACGACGGGCCGTATATTGAACTGATGACCGGCGCGTATTCCTGCAACCAGCCGGATTTTTCCTGGATGATGCCGCATGAATACAAAACCGCCGAGCAGTACTGGTACCCCGTTCGGGAAATCGGCGAGGTGAAGAACGCCACGCTAGGCGGCGCGATCGGGTTTGAGCTGCGCGGGGACAGGGCAAGCATAGCGTTCAACGCCACCGAGCGCCACGCCGGGGCCCGCGCGGTGCTGACGCATGGCGACGCAGTCGTGTTAGATACCCGCTTTGATATCGCGCCGGACAAGCCCTACCGCCGCGATGACATCGCCGTTCCGGCTGATGCGCCGCACACGTTCCACGTTGCGCTGTACGGCGCGGATGGAAAGCTGCTGGTCGATTACCGGCCGGATAAGCCCGCGCCGGTTACCATCCCACCAGCCCTTACCCCCGCGCCGAAGCCGAAAGAAGTGGATACCGTCGAAAACCTGTACCTGCACGCACTGCACCTGTGGCAATACCGCCACCCGTACCTGTCGCCGGTGGATTACCTGCGCGAGGCGCTTGGGCGTGAGCCAAGCGATATCCGCTGCAATACGCTGATGGGCAAAATCCTGCTGGATCAGGGCGATTTCTCCGCTGCGGAGGCTTGCTTTGAAAAGGCATGTGCGCACAGCACGATGCGCAACCCGAACCCCTACGACACCGAGCCGTATTACCAGCTGGGCGTGACACAGCGCCTGATGGGTAAAACCGACGATGCGTACCGCAATCTGTACAAATCCGTTTGGGGCTATGCGTGGAAGTCCGCCGGGTACTGCCTGCTGGCGGAAATGGACTGCCGCCGCGGCGATTACGCAACCGCGCTTTCGCATGTTGAAGAGGCGCTGATGGCCGGCGGCGCAAACTTTGCGGCAATGCGGGTACGTGCATCCATTCTGCGCGTGACCGGGAACCTGGAGGCGGCGCGCGCGGCAATCGATGAACTGCTTGCCAAGGACCCGCTTGATACCGCCGCCATGTTTGAAAAGGCGCGCATCCTTATGGCGTGCGGCGCGGATGACGCGGCCAGTACGGCGCTTGCCGAGTGTGCGGCGCATTTGCAGTCAGACCCGGAGAACCATCTGGATATCGCATTGGCATACGGCCAGATGGGCCTGTACGGCGACGCTATCGATGTTCTGCGCCTGTATGCCGACCGCATCCCGGCGGATGCCGTTTCGCCGGTCGTCTATTACTATCTGGCCGATTACGCGCGGCAGAGCGGCAACGCGCTCCTTGGGCATCAGTACGCGGCGCTAGCGAAAGCGGCATCCGTGGAGGGTTGCTTCCACAGCCGGCTGGAATCCATCCGGGTGCTGCGGAACGCGGCTGCCCTGGACGTACAGGATGCAAACGCGCCGTACCTGTTAGGCAATATCTATTACGGCAAGGACATGTTCGAGGAAGCGATCCGCTGCTACGAACTGTCGGTTCAGCGCGGCGCGGCGTTCCCGACTGTCTACCGCAACCTGGCGATCGGGTACTTCGACAAGCAGGGAAAGAAAGACGAAGCGGGGGAGCTGATCCGCAAAGCGTTTGCCATGGACCCGTCGGATCACCGCGTGTTCTTTGAGCTGATGCAGTACTGCCGCAACACCGGCATGCCGGTAAAGGAGCGCCTTGCGCTGCTGGACGCGCATTCACACCTGATCGATATGCGCGATGACCTGACGCTGCTGGCCGTTTCGACGTGCCTTGAGGCCAAGCAATATGAGCGGGCAATAGAGATGCTATCCCTGCACACCTTCCACCCCTATGAAGGCGGTGAAGGCGTGCTGATCCGCGAGCATGTTGCGGCGCATCTGCTGTTCGGGCTTGAAAAGCTTGCCTCCGGCGCGCCCGAAGAGGCGCTGGCGCTGTTTAAGCAGGCGAACGAAATCCCCCGCCATTACAACGAGGGCCAGCGCCCGGTGCGCGGGGATCACGCCCACATCGATTATTGCATAGGGCTGGCGCACTTGCGCCTGGGGAACGCCGAGGCGGCCCGCGAGCATTTCAGGGCGTCCGCGCTGGATCAAAGCGCAAGCCCAGAGATGGGCTACTATGCCGCGTGCAGCCTGCGCCGGTTGGGGCAGGAAGAAGAGGCCCAGGCGCGCGCCGAAAAGGCGCTTGCGGATACCGACGCGCTGTGGGTCACCGGCGGGGAATACCCGTACTTCACGGCAAATCTGGTCACAACGCAGCCGTTTGAGCATGACATACGGCTGAACAACGAAGCGTGGTGCGCTTACTGCTGCGGCCTGGCGCACAGGGCGGCCGGCAACGCGGCGGAAGCGGAAAAATGGCTGCAAAAGGCGCTGGAGAGCAAGCCCACGCTGTATATGGCATCCGCAATGCTGGCCGAAATCAGGAAGTAAGGAGTAAGATTTTTCGCATATCGCCAGCATTTTGGCAGGGGATGTCAGGCGGCCGCACAATATGGCCGTCTGGCATTCCCTTTTCTTACATTGGCAATACATACCGCTTGAGCAAAATGTCTGAATAGAATATGCTTATGTCCAAACAGGAAATGTACATTTGTATTTTTCACCTATACAATACAGCTACAGGCAACATACTGTAGCCGCTCTTTAACAAGGACACCCAGAAGGGAGCGCTGTAACATGATAGAGAGGATTAAGTGTTTTGAAAACCTGGATGCGGTCAATAAGCTGCTGACCAATACCCGGCTTGAGATACAGACCAAAGAGGTCTGCATTGAAATCGTATGGTGCGGCTATTATGTGCCGGCGCCGGATGCCAGCAACATGGTGTTTCGGGCGGGCGTTCATAAGCACTCGTTCCATGAAATCCACCTTTGCCTGAGCGGAAGCTATGTCTATCAGGTGGGCGATGAGCAATTTACCATTACGCCGGGCGACCTGATACTGCTTAAAGCGGAAGAATACCACTGCATGCTGAACAAAACCGATGACTTTGGCAAGGTAGCGCTGGGGTTTTCCATCCTTCCCAAAAAGGATGATATGTCCGGCGAGTTGAACAACGCCTTTTCGCGGATGCCCGCGCTGGTAAGCCGCCAAACAGAAGAAATCGCCGAGGTTTTTTACACCGTGCTGCAGGAAATTTCCCAGCAGAAAATAGGTTATCTGGCGGCGGTAAACGCGTTGCTTCTTCGGGTCATACTGCTTTGCGCGCGGCTGAACGAGGGCAGCGCCAGCCGTAGGCCCGATTTCACATCGCGCGTGGATCAGCGGGTTTCCGAGCTCAACACATACATCAACAGCAGAATCCACCTGCCCATTTCATGCCAGGAAATTTCAGACAACATCCACCTGAGCGCGCGGCAGGTAAACCGCATCATACAAAACGAATTCGGGATGTCCCTAAGCGCCTATATTGACAGGATGAAATGCGCGCACGCCAAGGAGTTGCTGCTGTATTCGGATATGCCCACCAGCAAAATTGCGGCCTCCATCGGCTACTCGAATGAGTTCAGCTTCAGCAAATTCTTTAAGCGGGTGGAGGGAATGCCGCCCAGCCAGTTCCGCCGGTCAAGGTTCGGCGGGTATATGAAAGTGATGCTGGAAGATGAATGGGCAAAGGGCGCAGGAAATGTCTGAACCGAATATCATTTCGACACAAGCGGCCATTCCCGGACATTTTTAAGGGTGCTATACTGTGTATACAGGTTCCCGGTGCACGGAAGAAGGGAGGCTGAACATGCAACAATCACAATTAAAAAGGCGCGGGCAAAGCCTGACATCCTATCTGGTGCGCCATTGGCAGCTATACTTATTCGTTTTGCCTGCGCTCATTTATATTCTGGTCTATTGCTATTATCCGATGTACGGCGTTCAAATCGCATTTAAGGATTACCGGATCGCCAAGGGGATTGCGGGCAGCGATTGGGTGGGCTTTAAGCATTTTACGAAGTTTTTGAACAACCCCCAGAGCATCAACCTGATTGTCAATACGCTTCGGCTCAGCGTGTATTCTCTTGTGGTGGGGTTTCCCCTGCCCATCCTTTTTGCGCTTGTGCTCAATGAACTGCCCTTCGCGCGTTTCAAAAAGCTTGCGCAGACCATTTCCTACGCGCCGCACTTTATCTCCATGGTGGTGCTGTGCAGCATGGTCATGATGTTTCTTCGCAAAGACGGCGGGCTGATCAACATCCTGCTTGGGTACTTGGGCGCGGGGCCATTTGACTTTATGAGCAAAGCCGCCTGGTTCCCCAGCATCTATGTATGGAGCGATGTTTGGCAGCACCTGGGCTGGAGCTCGGTGATCTACATTTCCGCGCTGTCCGGCATCGATCAGGAACTGCACGAGGCGGCAATGATCGACGGCGCTTCCCGGCTGAAAAGAATCTGGCACGTCAACCTGCCGGGCATTCTGCCCACGATCACCATCCTTTTGATTCTGCGCGCGGGCGGGCTGATGTCGGTCGGGTTTGAAAAGGCCTGGCTGCTGCAAAACAGCCTGAACAGCGAAACCAGCGAGATCATTTCCACATTCGTTTACAAGATGGGCCTTCAATCCAGGCAGTACAGCTATTCCACCGCGATCGGGCTGTTTAACTCTGTCATCAACATGGTGCTGCTCGTTACGGTCAACGCGGTCGTTCGGCGCCTGAACTCCACCAGCCTATGGTAAAGGGGGGCGGCAGATTGAAACACAGAAAAATCGGAAAGCCCCTGGGGATCGATGACAAGCTGATGAACACCGTGGCTTGCGTTTTGACATTCCTTGTGCTGGCCGTTACGCTCTATCCGCTCATTTTCGTGGCAAGCGCCTCTTTCAGTGACCCCAAACAGGTGATCGCCGGAAATGTCCTTCTGCTGCCAAGGGGGCTGACGCTGGATGGGTACAAGCTGATCCTGGAGTACAAATCCATCTGGGTCGGCTACCGAAATACCCTGTTTTACACCGTTTTCGGCACCGCGCTGAATATGTTTGTCACCATCCCCTGTGCCTATTCCCTCTCCCGCAAGGATTTCAAGGGCCGCGGCGCCATTACGATGCTGTTTACCTTCACCATGTTTTTTTCAGGCGGCATGATCCCCACCTATCTGGCCATGAAAAGCCTGAACCTGCTGAATACCGTGTGGGCGGTGCTTGTTCCCGGCCTGATGAGCATGGGCAACCTGATCATTGCCAGAACGTATTTTTCTTCCAGCGTGCCGTGGGAACTGCAGGAAGCCGCCCTGATAGATGGCTGCTCCGATGCGGGGCTGCTGCTGCGCATGGTGATACCGCTGAGCTTCCCGATGCTGGCCGTACTGACGCTTTACTACATGGTGGGCCATTGGAACGCCTACTTTAGCGCGCTGATCTATCTGACCGATGAAAAGCTGTTCCCGCTGCAGGTGTTTTTGCGGAACATTCTGATCATGGACCAAACCGGGGATATTCTATCCGGCGACCCGGAGGCGCTGCAAGAGGCCGTGCGCCGCATGGAACTGAAAGAAAGCATGAAATATGGGCTGGTGGTGGTATCCTCCCTGCCTGTGCTGATGCTGTACCCCTTCCTGCAGCGGTTTTTTGTCAAAGGCGTCATGATGGGCGCGATCAAAGGGTAAGACGTGCGCCAGACGCATGAAAATAAAAGGAGGTTTGCTCTCGTGAAAACCATGACACGGTTTCTATCCCTGATGCTGGTACTTTTCCTGCTGCTGCCCGGTATGGCGCTGGCAGAGAAAACGGAGGCCGAACTGCTGGCCGAAGCGATCTCGGGTTTGTCGCTTCCCACCCCCGAACTGCCCATTACGGCTGAGCCCGTAACCATTTCCGTGCTGTTCAAAAAGGCCAGCATCAACCAGACGGACTTTGAAAACATGTTCCAGGTAAAGGCGATCGAGCAGCTGACGGGCATCAGCCTGGCCATTCAGCCCATCGAAAGCAGCGCCTGGGCGGAGAAGCTCCCGCTGGTCTTTGCAGGCGAGGAGTACAGCGAAATCTTCCTGGACGGCATCTCCTTTGAAGACGCCGCGAACTTCGGCCAGGCGGGCTATCTGCGGCCGCTGGAAGACCTGCTGGAGCAGTACGCACCCAACGCGATGAAAATATTGGAAACCATTCCGAATGCACGGAAGAACGTCACCAGCGCGGACGGGCACATCTATGTAATGCCCGGCTACAACGGCACCCCGCGCGATATGCTGGCCGTCATCTTCCAGGAGATCAACGGCGAATGGCTGCAAGCGGTTGGTATGGAAGTGCCGGATACCCTGGATGGCTTCTATGAGATGCTCAAGGCGTTTAAGGAGCAGGACCCCAACGGCAACGGCGAACAGGATGAAATCCCGTGGAGCTACAGATACGACGGCGGTGCCTACAACATGGTGCTGGGCGCGTTTGGCTTCACAAGCGGCCGCCACGATGTGATTGATGGCCAGTATGTCTATGTTCCGGCGCAGGAAAACTTCCGCTACTACCTTGAGTTTATGCGCAAGCTGTACAGCGAAGGCCTTTTGGACAGCGCTATCTTCACCCAAACCGCCGAAGAATACAACGCCAAGATGGCCCAGATGATCGTAGGCTTTATGCCGGGCAGCCACTATGGCACCATCGGCCTTGACAATTACCTGAAAACCGTCAACCTGAAGCCGCTTTCAAGCGAGTACAACAACAATCAGCCCCTCCACCCGGGCAACATGCCTGACATCAACAGTTACGGCATGGTGATCACCAACAAATGCTCAGAAGAAAAGGCCATTCTGGCGATCAAACTGCTGGATTACCTGTACAGCGAAGAGGGCAGTTTCCTCACCAAGTGCGGCCCGGAACTGGACGCCTGGGGCGATATGGTGGATGGCGGCTATGTCCGCACGGTCAATGAAGACGGCTCCTATTCGTACAAGCTTGTAACGGGCGATAACGAACTGTACGGCGGCAGCTACGCGAAATTCCGCCAGGTAAACGGGCTTTGGAGCCTGCCTTTCTTCTATACCTCCGCGCACGAAGCCTGCATTGTCGGCAGCGATCCCGGCAACAACCACATCACCGTCAAGTGCATGGAAAGCGGCATGCCGCAGGTTCGGCGCGTTGGCTGGCACGGCATGATTACCTTTACCGAGGATGACCAGGATACTTTGGCCCCCTATGTGCTGATGGATGAATACGTCAACCGCATGGTTGCCAAGTTTATCACCGGGGAAGAGGTCCTGGACGACGCAAGCTGGGCGAACTACATCAAGACGCTTGAATCCATGGATCTTGAAACGCTGGTCACCACCCGCCAGGCGGCTTTTGACCGCTGGAACAACGACTAAGCGCTTGACTTAAATGCCCTTTGGGGCTGCCGCGGCCGGTATCTGCCGCGACAGCCCCGGTTTTTCAACAGAAAGGATGGTTCGCATGCTATCCAAAGAGCAGCGGCTTGCTATGCTGGAGTGCCCCGCGGGTCCCATCGATATGGTGCTTGATACGGACGCGTACAACGAGATTGATGATCAGTTCGCGATATCCTACGCGCTGTATGCCGCCGAAAAGATCACTGTAAAGGCGCTGTATGCCGCGCCTTTTTTTAACGCGCGGGCGGAAAGCCCCAAAGATGGCATGGAGAAAAGCCACCGCGAAATCATCAGGCTTTTGAAGCTTGCCGGGAAGGATGTTCCCGTATACCGCGGTTCAGAGGAATACCTGAAAAATGAAAAGGAACCGGTTGTATCGGATGCCGCGGTTGACCTGAGCAAGCGCGCAATGGCGTACACCCCGGCGCGCCCCCTCTATGTGGTGGCCATCGGCGCGATCACGAACGTTGCTTCCGCGCTGCTGATGAGCCCTGAGATTGCGGACCGCGTGGTGATCGTATGGCTTGGCGGAAACGCGCTGGAATGGCCAAGCAACCAGGAATTCAACATCAAGCAGGATGTGGCGGCCGCGCGGGTGGTATTTGGTTCGGGCGCGCCGCTGGTGATGCTGCCGTGCATGGGCGTTGTCAGCGCGTTTACAACCACCGGCCCGGAGCTTAACCACTGGCTGAAAGGCAAAAACGCCCTGTGTGATTATCTGGTGGAGCAAACCGTTACGGAGGTCAATACCTATGCCAAAGACCGGGTGTGGAGCCGCCCCATCTGGGATGTTACCGCCGTTGGCTGGCTTCTGAACGAAAAGAACGCGCTGATGCTGGATAAGCTGATCCCCACGCCCATTCCCGAATATGAACATCGCTATACCCTTGACGCACAGCGTCCCCTGTGCAAATATGTATACCATATCAAACGGGATGCCCTTTTTGCGGATCTTTTTGCGCATATTGGCGTTTCGAATGGTTCAAACATTTGCTAGAGCAATTTTCGGAAACATTCGGAATGGATTTGCCAGAGTTTTGCCGTCTCGCTAAGCCGAGGGAGCAAGGCGTAGCAGCGCTACGCCGCATGGATAGCGCTTGACCGAAGGTCAAGCCGAGTGGGTAGAACCTTCGATTCTGCCCACGATGCCCGGCGGCAAGTTTACGCCGCCGCTGGGGCGTCAGAGGCAACGCGAGGCGGCAAAAGAACCGCAAAGACATGCCGTATGTTTTCGCAAAATGCTCTAATACCGGCGCCGCTCGCAAAGGACAGAGGAGGGGTTTGCAATGGGCAAGATCGTAAAGGGCATATGGCCGACCATGATCACGCCGTTCACCCAGGAAAATGAGATTGATGAGCCGGCGGTTGCCGCGCTGATGGATTGGTACGCCGCACATGGCTGTGACGGCGTTTTTGCGGTCTGCCAGTCCAGCGAAATGTTTTTTCTCACGCTGGAAGAAAGGGTGCGCTTGGCCGGGCTTTGCGTCAGGCACGCCGGGGGGCGCGTGCAGGTAATTGCCTCAGGCCATATCTCTGATACCCATGAAGAGCAGCTCCTAGAAATTCGCGGCATTTGGGAGACGGGGGTCAGCGCGGTTGTGCTGGTCACCAACCGCATGGCCGCGGCGAAGGAAAGCGACAGCGTTTGGATCGAAAACGCCCAGCGGCTGCTGGATGCGTTTCCTGAAGTAACCTTTGGCATGTACGAATGCCCCTACCCGTATAAGCGCCTGATCAGCGAAAAGATGCTTATTTGGATGGTCAAAAGCGGCCGGATTGCCTTCCTGAAGGATACCTGCTGCCATGCGGAAACAATCCGGCGCAGGCTTTCGATCATTGACCAACATACGCCGCCGGGCGCGCAGCGGATGGGCCTGTATAACGCCAACACCATGACGCTGCTTGAATCCCTCCGCGATGGGGCGGATGGCTTTTGCGGCGTGATGGGCAATCTGCACCCGGATCTGTACCGGTGGCTGTTTCAAAACTTTCGGGCCGAGCCGGGGCGCGCGGCGGATCTGCAGGCTGCGCTGACGCTGCTGAGCGGCCTGGAAGCGCACGCCTACCCCGTGTGCGCCAAGCAGCATATGCAGGATGAGAAAATCCCCATGACGCTGGTAACGCGCAGCATCCCGCAGCAGGCATTTCAGTATGCGCACGCGGAAACGCTGCGCCAGGCGGAAAAGATGGAAGCGCTTTTGCGCCGGATCTATCTGAAAAACCAGGCGTATTCGCCTAGATGGCAAGCGCCGTCCGCCGCGGATCTTGGCTGGAAGGATGGCGCGTATCCCGCGGCGCATCAAAAGCCCGAGGGCATGCAGGTGAAGATCATCCACCGGGCGGATGAAGCGTATCCCTTTTTGCACGATACCATGATCGCCGAATTTGAAGGAAGACTCCTTTGCGCGTGGTACAACTGCTCTGAAAGCGAGATCGTTGGGCATACGGTCATCCGTGGGCGCTGGTCCTCCGATCACGGGCAGACCTTTACCGCGCCGGAGGTGATCGCGGCGCTTCCAAGGGAAAGCGGCCTGCATATGGTGCCGGCCGTCTTTTCGAAGGAGGCGGGCGGGCTTTACGCATATATTACCGAAATGAGCGCCCACGACAGGCCCGTGGGGTATGCAACGTACCGGTACCGGCAGGGCGCTTGGGAAAAAATCGCCCATAGCGACACCCCGGCGCTATTCAACACGCAGCCGGTTTCCCTTCCAAACGGCACGCTGCTCAGCGCCGGACGCATCAGCGCCGCACCCGGTGAACTGCCGCTGATCCCGTGCGTTATGGCATCCGCCCGCACAGCGCCCACATCGTGGGAAGTTACGCGGTTGCCCGGGCCGTGGGTGTACGGCTGCTTCCCTTTGCTGTTCCCGGAAACGACGCTGCTGGCCGATGGCATGCGGATCACGGCGGTAACGCGGAACGACGGCGGCCCCGCGCAGGTTTTCGAAAGCCGCGACGGCGGCACTTCCTGGGATGGCCCCCGGAACGCGCGGCTCCCCATCGCGGCATCCAAAGTATGCGGGGGAACGCTGCGCGGCGGCGGTCAATACCTCATCTACAATGAGCGCACCTCGCCGCCGGGCCGTTCAAGGCTTGTCATTGCGCTGCGCAAAAATGCGGACCATCCCTTTGACCGCGTATATACCCTTTTTGACGGATATGATCCCGCGATAGAGGGCGGCCCGCAGTGGCATTATCCCTGTGCGGTTCAACACGACGATCGGCTGTTTGTTTCCTGTACCGCATCAAAGCCCGATGAGAGGCGCAGGCACGCCGCGCTGGCCATCATCCCGGTTGCGTCGCTGTGCATTGATACATGATCAATCGATTCTTTCGAACGGGCAGGGTGTCTTGCCCGTCCAGCGGTACAGGCAAACCTCGCTTGAAAACCCCGCCTCATCCCGGTGCGGATGTGACAGGTAAAACCGCCCGTCCCCCAGGGAAAACATCCCGGTAGCGCCGTATTCGCTTTCCCACCCGTACACCCCGCTGGGTTCATGGCGCAGCCCTCTTTCCCATAGAGAAAGGCGCAGTCCCTCCTCTCCCCCGCAGCCGGGCAGCAGGCCCATTTCGGGCGCGCGGCTTCCATCTATGATGTACAGGCTGTTGTTGGGGTAGCAGGATTTTGTGCCGATATACACCGCCGCCAGCCAATTGCCGGTATAGGCGTCGTATTCAAGGTTTTGTATACCGTAGGTGGTGTTGCCGGTAAACACAAAGTATTTCGCGTTCGGGGTAGGCGGTCCCTGGCGGTGCGGCGCGCGCTGGTTCAGCGGCGCGGCGTACTGATCCCAGGCGGCGGTATCATAGCGCAGGATGACTTGATGATCGTTGTCTGTTCGCTCTACGTCGCGGTACACCCCGTATGCCACGCAAAGCCCGCGCGGCCCATCCGGCCCCGCGCCAAATTCCGGCCCGAAGGACAGGCCGTCAATACCGCTGCAGCCGTACCTGTGCAAAGGGTCTTTTGCCGCATAGTCAGTCAGCACCTCCTGAAGGTGTACGCAGCGCACAACGCTGTCTGTTTCAGCATTCATGTTCGGGCGGTCAATCTTTTCCGTGTCAAAGATGGCGATATAGAAGCCATCCTCCGGCAGCTCTTCCTGGGATAGACCCAGCGTTTTCCTGATGCCCTCCCCTATGGCGTCCCGCTTGTACTCCAGGGAGGCATACACGCGCCCGTCCTCCGGGTGCAGCGCGATGCAGCCCAAATGCCCTGCCAGCCCGGATACTGTGCCCACCGGCGTTCCATCCAGCCGGGTTTTGACAAACAGGTTTGTAAACGAGAAATACGCGTACCCGCGCTTACTATCCACAGCAATGCCCTGCACATGCCCCGCCTGCCATATTCCCGAAAAAATACGCTTTGGTAGGTCTGTCATAAGTGCACCATCTTTCTACACCGCATGCTGCTCTCTCCATTCACGGGGCGAGATGCCGGCGTTTTTTTTGAAAAAGTATGAGAAATACGCCGGGGTGGCGAACCCAAGCGCCTTGCTGATATCCTGTATCAAAACCGATTCCTTTGCCAGCAGCGTGTAGGCAAGGTTCATCCTTTCGGTTGAAATGTACGCCAGCAGCGTGCTGCCGGTGGCCCGCCTGAACACGCGCGATAAATAGGATGCGTTGATGCCCACATGGCTAGCAAGCTGCGTCAGGGAAATATCCTCGTGCAGGTGGTTTTTCACATAATCCGTAACCATGCCAACAACGCGCCTGGTGGAGTTGGTGGCCTTTTGATAGCGTCCGGCGCGAACCAAATCCATAACCTTTAACAGGAAGCGCAAGGCCTCATCCGGGGCGGCGTGGGCAATGGGCGAGAGCAGCGTAGGCATATCGATATTCAGCATTTCGAGGGATTCCCGGCTCTCCCCCCGCAAAACGGCGCATATTTGCAGGGCAATGGTCATATACATCTCCGTGTATACTGTGTTTTTCACGGAAGAAAACCCGCCAAGGGGGGCCACTAGCGCGCGGAAATGCTCCGCTTCCTCTGTATCTCCGTTTTCGAACATATGCCGCCACCTGCGCGCGTTGGTGCTGTGCTGGCTATCCATCAGGGCCGTTTGCTGAGAAATCCGGCTGTTTTCCGCGCAGAGCAGCCACATTTGCGTTTCAGATGTGGCCATGGATGCCTGCAGCAGCCGCATTTGGCTGTACTTCTCCGCAAGGCCGCGCCAGCTGCCAACCTCTGTAGAATAAATGGCGGAAAGGTGCATCTCCTTGGCCTCACACGTCTGCTGCACGCTTTCCAAAATGCCCTCGACATGTCTTGCGGAAATGGGCGCCTTATCCTTCGCCTGCAAAACGCAAAGCGCGCGGTGGCTGTCGATCTGAACGGGCCAATGGGCAAACGAGGCGGGCATGTGGCTGCGCAAAGCGGGCACCGCATAGCCTGCCTGCCATGAGCGCTGCCAGGGAAGCGCCGTTTGCCCGCTGCGGCTAAGCAGCAGGCACAGCGCCATGGGGGCCGCCAAATCCAGCGGAAGCTGCAGCTGCCGGGCGGCCTCGTCAATCTGCGCATCGCCGTAAGGGGCGCCGTGCACAAGATCCATCAGCAGTTCGCGCTGCAAAAGCGGCAGCACCCTTTCCATTTGCTCCTGCGCGTAGCACAGCGTCGCCGCCTGGGCCAGCATATCATCAAGCCGCTGAAGCGATTTGCAAACGGCTTCCAGCAGTACCTCGTGCCCCTCCCTTTTCAGCACATAGGAAACCTGCGGGTAGCGTATCGCCTCGTATACATAATCAAATTCCGGGTATGCGGTGAGCAGCACCACCTGGCACATGGGCCAGTAGGCAAGGGCCGTTTGCATCAGCTCAAGCCCCGTTATGTGCGGCATCTGAACATCCGAAACCAGCAAATCCACCTTTGTGTGTGTGATCCAGGCGTTTGCCTCCGTGGCGCTGTGAAAAATTTGAATGTCCAGCTCATATTCCCGCAGCATTCTAAGCATCATGGCGGTGGTATTGGCAATATAGCTTTCATCATCCACAATGACAACACTATAGGGCATCTGTTTGCGCTTCCCCCTTCTGCAAAGTGATCTCCACGCGCAGCCCGCCCTGGGGCCGCGCGCGCAGGACCAACCCCGTGCCATGCATGATGACCAGCCGGCGGTGCACGTTATACAGCCCGGTGCCCTTCTCAATGGGGGCCGTGTTCAGGCTTTCCTGCAAATCCGCGATGACCTCCGGCGGC
>JAVBPC010000054.1:0-14951 GCA_031549905.1 Eubacteriales bacterium | reverse complement strand
CCAGACCCCGCTTAAGGGACAAGTCCCTTAAGAATCCCTGCTTTTTCGCCTCACGGCGGGTTGGTCTGATATATATATCCCCTGCCCGCCGTGAGGCGAAGAAGGGATTCTTAAGGGCCTTAGGCCCTTAAGCGGGGCTTGGGGCAGCGCCCCAACGTTCCCCCGTTCTTACCAGATGTACGCGAGAACTTCGCCGCCGACGGCCTGCTTGCGAGCCTCTTTGTCGGTCAGCACGCCCTTGGGCGTGGAGATGATCGCCAGGCCCAGGCCGCCCAAAACCTTGGGGATCTCGTTGCACTTGGCGTACACGCGCAGGCCGGGGCGGCTGATGCGCTTGAGGCCAACGATCACCGGGCGCTTTTCCACATACTTAAGGGTGACGCGGATGGAGCCCTGGAGGCCGTCGTTGACGTACTCGATGTTCTTGACGAAGCCTTCGTTGAGAAGAATCTTCGCGATCGACTTCTTCATGTTGGAAGCCGGGATGCTCACGGTATCGTGGCCAGCAATCTGCGCGTTGCGGATTCTGGTGAGCATATCGGCGATGGGATCGTTCACGACCATGTCATAACCTCCTTACCAGCTCGCTTTGCGGACACCGGGGATCTGGCCGGCGTACGCCAGCTCGCGGAAGCAAATGCGGCACACGCCGTACTTGCGAAGCACCGAATGGGGACGCCCGCACAGGCGGCAGCGGGTGTAAGCCCGGGTGGAGAACTTGGGCTCGCGCTGCTGCTTGAGCTTCATGCTAAGTTTCGCCATTTTTTCTCCTCCTCCTTACGCTTGGGCGAACGGCATGCCCATCAGGCGTAGCAGTTCGCGGGCTTCTTCATCCGACTGCGCGGTCGTGACGATGATCATCTCCATGCCGCGAATCTTGTCAACCTTGTCATACTCGATTTCCGGGAACAGCAGCTGTTCACGGATGCCCAGCGCGTAGTTGCCGCGGCCGTCGAACGCCTTTACCGAAACGCCGTGGAAGTCACGGACGCGCGGAAGGGCGATGTTGACAAGCTTGTCATAGAACTGGTACATGCGCTCGCCGCGCAGCGTCACCTTCGCGCCAACGTTCATGCCCTGGCGCAGCTTGAAGTTCGCGATGGACTTCTTGGCCTTGGTGACGATGGGCTTCTGGCCGGCGATGGTGGTCAGATCGGCGACTGCCGCTTCCAGCCCCTTCGCGTTGTCCTTGCAGTCTCCCAGACCCATGTTGATCACGATCTTTTCGACCTTGGGGATCTGGTTGATGTTCTTATAGCCGAACTTCTGCTGCATCGCAGGCATGACCTCGGCCGTGTATTTATCCTTCAGGCGGTTTTCCATCTGCTAACCCTCCTAATTCTCGAAGGTCGCGCCGCACTTTTTGCAGATGCGAACCTTCTTGCCGTCGCCGAGAATCTTGTGGGCGTTGCGGGTGGCCTTGCCGCACTTTCCGCATACGAGCATCACGTTCGAGGCGTCGATGGCGGCTTCCTTGTGGATGATGCCGCCCGGCATCCCCTGGCCGCGCGATTTCTGGTGCTTGGTGACCATTGCGACGCCTTCTACGACGACCCGGCCGGTCTTGGGCTGGGCGCTCATGATCTTGCCCTTCTTGCCCTTCTCGTCGCCGGCGATGACTACGACCGTGTCACCCGTGCGGACGTGGAGCGATTGTTTCTTGTTCATTCTAGTCCACTCTCCTTACAGCACTTCCGGCGCGAGGGATACGATCTTCATGTAGTCCTTCTCGCGCAGTTCGCGCGCCACAGGCCCAAAGATGCGCGTGCCGCGGGGCTGCTTCTGGTCGTTGATGATCACGGCTGCGTTATCGTCAAAGCGGATGTAGCTGCCGTCGGGGCGGCGCTTGGGCTTGTGCATGCGGACGATCACAGCCTTGACGACATCACCCTTCTTCACGGTGCCGCCTGGGTTGGCGGACTTGACGCTGGCGACGATGACATCGCCGATGCCGCCATCGCGGCGGAAGGAGCCGCCGAGAACCCGGATGCACATGATCTCCTTCGCTCCGGAGTTATCGGCCACCTTCAAACGGGTTTGTGGCTGAATCACGGGGTCTCCCTCCTTTTACTTGGCCTTCTCGATGACTTCGACCAGCCGCCAGCGCTTGTCTTTGCTCAGCGGTCTGGTTTCCATCACAAGCACCCTGTCGCCAATGCCGCACTGGTTGGTTTCATCGTGCGCCTTGAGCTTGGTAGTGCGGTTCATGATTTTGCCATACAGCGGATGCTTGACGCGGGTGCGGATCTCTACCACGATGGTCTTATCCATTTTATCGCTGACGACCACGCCTGTGCGGGTCTTGCGAATGCCTCGGGCTTCTGCCATGGTTCTTACTCCCTTCTCGTCAAGCCTTGAGCTCGTTCTGGCGGATCAGCGTCTTTGCGCGGGCGATGTCGCGGCGCACTTCGCCGATGACCATGGTGTTCTCAAGCTGGCCCGTGGCCAGTTGAAAGCGCAGGTTGAAGAGTTCGGCCTTGAGATCCTTCACCTTTTGTTCCAGCGCCTTCTGGTCCAATTTCCTCATTTCACTGGCCTTCATTCTTCGGCACCTCCCGCCTTGGCGGCCTTGGCAACGAACTTGCACTTGATCGGGAGCTTGTGGGCCGCAAGGCGCAGCGCCTCACGGGCCATTTCTTCATCAACGCCGCCGATCTCAAAGAGGATGCGGCCGGGCTTGACAACCGCCACCCAGTATTCGGGCGAGCCCTTGCCGCTGCCCATGCGGGTCTCGGCGGGCTTTTCGGTGACGGGCTTGTCGGGGAAGATCTTGATCCATACCTGGCCGCCGCGCTTGGTGTAGCGGGTCAGCGCGATACGGGCGGCTTCGATCTGGTTGGAAGTGATCCACGCGGGCTCCTGCGCTTCCAGGCCAAACTCGCCGTTGGAAATGAAGTTGCCGCGCTGCGCCTTACCCTTCATGCGGCCGCGGAAGACGCGACGCCGCTTGACTCTCTTGGGCATCAACATGGTTTATCTGCCTCCTTCGGACCGGACGGGGGTCTTTTTGCTCTTGGGCAGGATCTGCCCCTTGTAAATCCACACCTTCACGCCCAGACGGCCGTAGGTGGTCTTTGCCTCGGCAAAGCCGTAATCGATGTTCGCGCGCAGGGTCTGCAGCGGGATGGAACCCTCGTGATACCCTTCGCTTCTGGCGATGTCCGCACCGCCCAGGCGGCCGGCCACGCCGGTCTTGATGCCCTTGGCGCCGCCCTTCATTGCGCGCTGGATCGACTGCTTCATCGCGCGGCGGAACGAGATGCGGCGCTCAAGCTGCTGGGCGATGTTCTCGGCCACAAGCTGCGCGTCGACCTCGGGGTTCTTGATCTCCATGATGTTGAGGGAAACGGGGAGCTTGGCAAACGCCTCGATTTCCTTCTTCAGGGCTTCAACGCCCGCGCCGCCCTTGCCGATGACAACACCGGGCTTGGCGGTGAACAGCGTCACGGTGAGCTTGCCCACCGAACGGTCGATATCGATCCTGGAAATGCCGGCCGCGGTGTGCTTTTCTTTGAGCATCTTGCGCAGCTGAAAGTCCGCTTCGAGGTTGTTGGCGAAATCTTTCTTATTGGCATACCAGCGGCTGCTCCAGTCCATGATCACGCCTACGCGCGCGCCATGGGGATTCACTTTCTGACCCAAAATGATTCCTCCTTCTGCCTTAGGCGCGAATTCGCAGATATCGCGCCATCTGGGGATTTCGCAAGAAATCCCTCCATGTTACTCGCGGTTGCCCAGGATGATGGTGATGTGGCTGGTGCGCTTGAGCATGGGGGAAGCGCTGCCACGCGATCTCGCAACATACCTTTTGAGAACGGGGCCCGGATTTGCGAACACTTCGGCAACGTACAGGTCGCGGCGGTTCATTTCCAGGTTGTTCTCGGCGTTCGCGATGGCGGAGTTCAGGAGCTTTTCCACGATGGGGGCGGCGGCCTTGGGCGTGAACATCAGGATCGCCAGCGCCTGGTCAACGGACTTGCCCCGGATCAGATCGATGACGATCTGCACCTTGCGGGGGGAGATGCGGATGTGCTTGGCAACAGCGTGCGGCCTTTTATCGGCAAACGCTTTGCGGGCCTCCGCCTTTTCACGGATTCTGGTGGCCATTCATCTCATCTCCTTTACTTGCGGGCCGAAGACTTTTCGCCGGCGTGTCCGCGGAATGTGCGGGTGGGCGCGAATTCGCCCAGTTTGTGCCCGACCATTTCTTCCGTAACATAGACCGGGACGTGCTTGCGGCCGTCGTGCACAGCGATGGTGTGGCCGACGAAATCCGGGAAGATGGTGCTTGCGCGGCTCCAGGTCTTGAGCACCGTCTTTTTGCTTGTCTTGTTCAGCTCTTGGATTTTCTTCAAAAGGCGTTCGCTGATGAACGGTCCCTTTTTGATTGATCTGCTCATGCGTTTGCCTCCTTACTTGCTGCCCGCGCGCTTGACGATCATGGCGTTGGAATACTTCTTGTGCTTGCGGGTCTTCAGGCCCAGCGCCGGCTTGCCCCACGGGGTCACCGGGGCCGGCATGCCGACGGGGCTCTTGCCCTCGCCGCCGCCGTGCGGGTGGTCGCAGGGGTTCATCACGACGCCGCGGACGGTGGGGCGAATGCCCATGTGGCGAACGCGGCCGGCCTTGCCGATGCGGACGTTCTCGTGATCGGAGTTGCCCACGGAGCCGATGGTCGCTCTCGCGTTCATGGGCACCTTGCGGACTTCGCCACTGGGCAGCCGAACCTGCGCGTACTGGCCTTCTTTGGCCATCAGCTGGGCGGCGTTGCCCGCGCTTCTGACCATCTTGCCGCCCATACCGGCGCGCACTTCGATGTTGTGGATCAATGTGCCCAGCGGGATGTTCTGGATCGGCATTGCATTGCCCGGCTTGATGTCAGCGCCGGCGCCGGAAATAACGGTATCGCCGGCCTTGAGATCCTGGGGAGCCAGGATGTAGCGCTTTTCGCCGTCGGCGTAGTGGAGAAGGGCGATGAACGCGGAGCGGTTCGGATCATATTCGATCGCGGCGACCTTGGCGGGGATGCCGTCCTTGTCGCGCTTGAAATCGATGATGCGGTACTTCGCCTTGTTGCCGCCGCCGCGATGGCGAACGGTGATCTTGCCCTGCTTGTTGCGGCCGGAATGCTTCTGGAGATACTCAGTCAGGGAGCGCTCCGGGGCCTTCTTCGTCAGCTCTTCAAACGTCAGAACGGACGTGAAGCGGCGGGCGGGGGATGTCGGCTTGTATAGTCTGATGCCCATTCGCGTGTCCTCCCTTACTGGGCCATGCCTTCGAAGAATTCGATATCCTTGGAATCCTTCTTCAGCGTGACGTAAGCTTTCTTGATTTCGGGCGTGCGGCCGCTTGTTTTGCCCTGCCGCTTGATCTTGCCCATGGTGCGCAGCGTGTTGACCTTTTCGACCTTGACGCCGAAGATGCCTTCGACCGCGCGCTTGATCTCGGTACGGGTGGCGGAGACTTCCACTTCAAAGACGTACTTCTTATCCGCGAAACCGTCGTATGCCTTTTCGGTCAATACCGGGCGGCGGATGATATCATGCATGTCTTTCATTGTGCGTACACCTCCTCGGCCTGGCGGACGGCTTCCTGCGTGAGGATGAACGCATCATGGCGCAGGATTTCGTATACGTTGATGGTGTTGATCAGCGCGATGGTGACGCCCGGACTGTTGTGGCTGGCGCGGACAAGGGCTTCATCCTTCTCGGCAACCAGGACCAGGGCCTTGCGGGTCGCTCCCAGGTTCTTGAGAACCTTGACCATCTCGCGGGTCTTGGGCGCGGCAAGGGTCAGCTTGTCAAGCACGATGATCTCGTCGGCCTGCGCCTTCGCGGTGAACGCAGAGCGGATCGCCAGGCGGCGGACCTTCTTGGGCACGGAGATGTCATAATCGCGGGGCTTCGGCGCGAAGACCACGCCGCCCTTTTTGAACTGAGGCGCGCGGCTGCCGTGATGGCGGGCGCGGCCGGTGCCCTTCTGGCGGTAGATCTTTTTGCCGCCGCCGCGCACTTCGCTGCGGGTTTTGGCGGACTGGGTGCCAACGCGGCGGCCATTTAAGATGGCGCGCACGACCAGATGCATCGCGAAGGGGTTGACTTCGGTGGCGAACAGAGCATCTGAAAGCTCGATCTGACCAACGGTCTTGCCCTCGATATTCTTGAGGTTCACAGTAGGCATTTCGTCTGTTCCTCCTTCCTCACGCCTTGATGGCGTTCCTGACGATCAGGAGGCCGCCATTGGGGCCGGGCACCGCGCCGCGAACCAGGATCAGATCCCGTTCGGCATCCACGCGTACCACCGAGAGGTTCTGAATGGTGACCTTTTCCACGCCGTATTGGCCGGCCATGTGCTTATTCTTGAAAACGCGGGACGGGTCGGAGTTAGCGCCCATCGAACCCACGCCGCGGTGGTATTTGGAGCCGTGCGCCATGGGGCCGGTATGCTGGTTCCAGCGCTGGATAACGCCGGTGAAACCGTGGCCCTTGCTGATGCCGGAAACGTCAACCTTTTCGCCCTCTAGGAAGATATCAGCCTTGATGACCTGGCCGACTTCGAATGTCTCGGCGTTTTCCAGGCGGAATTCGCGGAGCCTCCGCGTGGGGGCGACGCCGGCTTTCTTGAAGTGGCCGGCTTCCGGCTTGTTGACGAGCTTCTTTACGCGGTATTCGGGAATCTGGTCAAACCCCACCTGAATGGCGGAGTAGCCGTCCGTCTTGACGGTCTTCTTCTGCACCACGGTGCAGGGGCCGGCCTGGATGACGGTGACGGGGATCAGGCGCCCATCGGGCGTGAAAACCTGCGTCATGCCAACCTTTTTGCCGACGATTGCTTTCTTCATGGTTTGTTTACCCTCCTGTTACGCTCGAATCACAGCTTAATCTCGATTTCCACGCCGGCCGGCAGGTCGATCTTGGTGAGTGCGTCCACGGTGCGGGGCGTGGGGCTCAGGATGTCGATCAGCCGCTTGTGCGTGCGCAGTTCAAACTGCTCGCGGGAATCCTTGTACTTGTGGGGAGCGCGCAGGATGGTGACGATTTCCTTCTCGGTCGGCAGCGGAATGGGGCCGGATACTTTCGCGCCCGTCCGCTTCGCCGTTTCGACGATGCGCTCTGCGGATTGGTCGATGAGGTTGTGCTCATATGCCTTGAGCTTGATACGGATCTTCTGATTGGCCACGTCTTTTCCTCCTTTTTTATCGGGCCGCCTGTACACCGGGCCGTGTGTTTCCCTGTTAAAAAACTTGCGGCGCAACACGTTGTTTTGCGCCCGGTTTTAGGAAACTTTTCACGGCGGACACGCGGTCCGTCGCCCGATTGTGCGGACATGGTCTGCGATAGTTCTCCGGCGGCCGACCGGTAACCTATCGCTTCATCCCAGAATGACAGCCTTGACAGTATAAAACAAATCATCAAGGTTGGCAAGGGGTAAAATCATATTTTTCAAGGGTTTTTCGGGGTTTTTGATAGGATCGGGCATTTTTTTGACAGGTTTTTTCTGGGAATGGCGGGGTGGCGGGGTTTTGAGGCGGCGTAATGGAACGAAAAAAGCCGCACGGGGGCGCGTTCGTGCGGCAATCCTTTTCATCTCCATATGCGCTTTGTGCTATTTCAGCACATTTGTCAAGAAGAAAAGTTTCCGCTTTTAGAATGTTTGGGAGGTGGTTTTGTTGAAGCTTCGCATTCGTGATATGAGGGAAGACAACGACTATACCCAGCAGCAGGTAGCTGACTATTTGCAGTGTGACAGAACGGTGTATTCCAGATATGAGAGTCAAAACAAGGATATCCCAATCCATATGATGGCTAAACTTTCGGTATTTTACAAAACCAGCGTTGATTATCTTCTGGGGCTGACAAATGAAAAGAAATCCTATCCAAGATCTGAATAGGCAAATCAAGTAACGGAAAGTAAAAAATAAAACCGTACGAAGCTGAAGCTGCGCAGCAAGACAAGCCGGAAGCTGTCATAAACGGCAATGCTACGCGTGGCTAGGATAGGCGGCTTTTCCTAGGCTGTTGGGGCAAATATGAATCTTCAGATTGATTCATCAGCGCTTTGAGAAACTCGCCCTCTTGCCTTGGCGGCCCGAACTCATAAAAAGAGCAGCACCCATCCGCCAATATTGGTATCGGGGCTTCTACATGAAGCCAGCACGCCCCGTCCCGGCAATAAAAGCAATTTTGACACATCATTTGCGCTTTCCACATCCTTCTGCATGGGCCAGATCCCCTGCCATGCAAGGGACCCAACCTTCTTTCGTATGTGCACGTTTGCCAGCATGAAACTTGGTGTCTGCCCGCATAATCGGTGTGGGTTTCAGTTTTGTAATGTTCAGAAAGGCAACGGGGATTTGCCCTTCCTTTAGAACGCTAGGCGGGCTTATACTCCACAAAAACCGTAGAGCTGACATTGAGCGCATGGCAGATTGCCGCTAAGTCATCCGCATACATGGTTTGGGTTCCCGAAAGCATTGCCTCCAGCTCGCACAGGGGAATGCCTGCCTCTTGGGCGACGATGTTTCGCCGGATATTGTGCTTTTCCAAATAGGCACTTACCTTTTCATGCACCTTCATGCCGCCATCTCCTCTCATTCCAATAATTTTGGATTTCTTGCATTATAGTTCATGTATTTTCGACCGTCAAGCCTGGATTCCATTTTTTATGTACTTCCCGTTTACAATTTGCTTCTTGTGTGATACAGTGACGGGGCGAGGAGGACGCTACATGCACGCAATCGGGAAAAGAATCCGCTATAGCCGTGAGCAAAAGGGATTGTCTCAAAAAGAATTTGCAAAGCGCATTGGAGCCAGCAACACTACGGTATCCAATTGGGAAAACGGACTCAGCCGCCCCGATGTCGACACGCTGGGCATTATCTGCATAGTGCTGGATGTTTCGCCGGATGAATTGCTCGGCATAAACCTTCCAAAGGGCATCTATACGACAGAAGAAAAGCTTGTTATTACCCAATACCGAAGCAGACCGGAACTGCAGCAAGCAGTGCGCATCCTGCTAGGAATTGAAACGAACACGAACACAAACTGGCAAAAAGAATAGCGAAAAAAAGGGCGGCCCGCAACTGGGTCGCCCTCATAAAAACCACCGGTTTTCAAACGTTCGGGGTCAATACCCCCAGCAGTCCTTGCACGGGGTCAGCCCCTGCGCCTCCGCCTCGCCAAGCGTAATCTTGACGGGGTTTTTCAGCTTCGCGCACAGCGGAAAGCTGTGGTAGGTGTGGCCGCTGCGGCCCATCCAAACGGGGGTATCGGGCCCTTCTTCCGGCGAGGCGGTGTCCTCAATCCAATCGACAAAGGCCGCGCGCTGTGTCACGCCGGCCTTGTCCAGCAGCTTATTCACCGCTGCGCTTTGGTCGCTGACTGCGGCAGGGGCATCCATCGCGCTTGTCAGCAGCACCACTACCAGCAGTACCACCAACGCCGCAACCAACGCGCCCCCGCGGCGCAGGCCCATGCCAAAGTTATAATCGGTGCGATTTTCCCGCTTGCTCATATCAATCGGACGGATTACCCTTGCAAAAGCCTGCACTCCAGATAGTATCGCTTTTCCCACGCCTCGCCCATGGAAAATGCCTTTCTTGGCAGCACCTGCCCGCCGCGCAGGGTTTCAAACAGCGTGGATTTCGGCAGCGGGGCAAGGGAAATGCCCAGCGCGCCGGGCTTCGAAGAAAGGGTTTTTAACGCTTCTTCTCCATGGATGTAATCGACCTTAGCGCTTGCGGGCAGCACCTCATCCAGGAACGGCTGCACGGCGCGCACATCACCGTTTTCCAGCGAGATGCCGCGGGCCGCCGCCTGATCACAAATGCCCTGTGAATCAACGTTTTCAATCAGCCGATGGATCGGCTCAAACCGGATCGCTTCATCATACAGGTTGACAACCTCGACCAGCGCGTACCGCGTGGCATCGCCGGGGTTATTCAGGTAGCACTGCCGCGCTGTGGCAAGCGAATGGTTGCCGTCGCCCACGGCGAACAGGATCGGGTCATCGCCCTTCAGCGAGGGCAGGTTTTCAAGCGCGGCGAAAACGGGCGCGGCGTCCGGCACCGCATACCCGCGCAGGTGGCCGCCGCCCTGCATCAGCTCTACATCGTACATCAGAGGAAGGTCGGCGCGCTTTGCGTACAGCGGCTCGATCACGGTGCGCGCGGGGTCATCCATCAGCAGCATGACGTGCGGCAGCTCCAGCGGCGCGCCCTGGCGCACGCGCACGCGCGGGGGGATGCGATCCAGGATCGTGCCCTCCGTGGGGCGGATCAGCGGCCTGGAACCCTTCGCGAAATCGTACTGAGACAGGTCAACCGCCATCATCAGGCCGATGCGCGTGCCGGATTCGGTCGTCCGCTCCGTCAGGATGAAACCCTTGCGCGGCGCGGCAAACGTGCCGTTTTTAAGGTACGCGCGCATCGCGGCATGGATCGCGTCAATGCGCTCCTGGCGAATGCCACCCTCTTGCAGCAGATGCACTTCGGGGTATGTCAGGCGCAGCGTGGACGGCGCGTCCTGGGCGATGCCCTCCACTTCCCGCCAGTATTCCGGCTGGGATGTAAACTGGTCGCACGCAACGACCGCCCACTTCGCAATATCTACGCCCGGCGCGGGCAGCAGGATTTCAGGCACGCGTACCGCGTCAATCATCGTACCCCTCCCCCATCGCCTCGTACAGGCGTTCCAGCTCTTCACGGCTTGAGTATTGCAATGTGATTTTACCCTTTTCCAGCGAACCCTGCACCTTCGCGCGCATGCCGAATGTGAAGCGCAGCCGCTCTTCCAGCTGCGTGAACTCCGGGATGGGGCGGGGCGGTTGCTTGGGCGCGGGGCGCTGCGGGGCTTCGGGTGATTCCTGCGCGGCCTGCTCCATCTGGCGCACGCTCCAGCCCTCTTCCACCGCTTTCACCGCCAGCGCTTCCTGGCGCGCGGGGTCATCAAGCCCGGCCAACACGCGCGCGTGGCCCTGCGTCAGCTTCCCTTCGCGGACAAGCGCCTGCACCTTTTCCGGCAGCGACAGCAGGCGCAGCAGGTTCGCAAGCGCGGGGCGGCTTTTGCCAAGGCGCTCGGCCGCCGCCTCCTGCGTCAGGCCGCATTCTTCCATCAGGGCGCGCACGGCGGCGGCCTCTTCAATGGGGTTCAGATTTTCGCGCTGCAAGTTTTCGATGAGCGCAGCTTCCATGCGCTCCACGGCGCTCATATCGCGGATGATCGCGGGGATTTCATCCAGTTCGGCCATGCGGGCAGCGCGCCAGCGGCGTTCCCCCGCGATGATGCGGTAGCGGCCGCTCTGCTCGGTAACAAGGATCGGCTGCAGCACGCCCACCTGCCGGATCGAATCAGCCAGCTCTTTTAAGGATGCCTGATCGAACCGGCGGCGCGGCTGGCCGGGGTTGGGGTCGATATCGCCGATGGAAAGCAGCGCCACGCGCTCGCCGTCCGGCGGGGCAGGCATTTCGGGCATCAGCGCGTCAAGCCCCCGCCCCAGGCCCTTTTTCTTGATGTTCACGGCCTTACCCCCTCGCTGCGTTTGATGAATTCTTCCGCCAGGTCGTGGTATGCCTCTGCGCCCATGCTGCGCGGGTCGTACAGGTGGATAGGCAGGCCGTAGCTGGGCGCCTCGCTGAGCCTGACATTGCGCGGGATGATCGACGCGTATACCTTTTCGCGGAAATGGCGCTTGACCTCCTGCACCACCTGGATGCCAAGGTTTGTGCGGCCGTCCAGCATGGTCAGCACCACGCCCTCAATATCCAGCTTCGGGTTCAGCCCGCGCTGCACCCGGCGGATGGTGTTCATCAGCTGGCCTACGCCTTCCAGCGCGTAGTATTCGCACTGGATGGGCGTGATCACGCGGTCCGCGGCGCACAGGGCGTTGAGCGTCAGCAGCCCCAGCGACGGCGGACAGTCTATGAAAACATAATCGTACTGATCGCGAAGGGGGGCCAGCGTTTCCTTCAGGCGGTATTCGCGCCCTTCCTGCTGCACAAGCTCAATTTCTGCCGCCGCAAGGCGGATATCGCACGGCAGCAGCTTCAGCGTGTCTATTTTCGTATCGACGACGCAGCTTGCCGCGTCAATATCGCCCATCAGCGCGTCGTACAGGCTTTTGCCCTCTTCGGCGATGACCCCAAGCCCGCTCGACGCGTTCGCCTGCGGGTCCATATCCACGGACAGCACCCTGCGCCCCGCCGCAGCTACCGCCGCCGACAGGTTCACCTGTGTGGTCGTTTTGCCCACGCCGCCCTTTTGGTTCGCTACCGCGATAATCTTTCCCATTCGTGGTTCTCCTTTTGCAATGGAAGCAAGGGGTATTATACAGGAAGAGACGCAATTGGGCAAGGGCGGAGGGGGACGAAGGATAACCCCCTCTTTCTTTTCAGAAGAAAAGAAAGAAGCAAAGAAAAGCCTCTTTGGGGGTATTGCAGGAAGAGCATATAGCTATCAAAACAAAAAGGGCAACGCCCTTTCCGTTTTACCCCAGCAGCGCCTGCGCCGCCACCGCACCGTCGCCCACGGCGGTGGCAACCTGGCGCAGGTGCTTGGTTCTTGAATCGCCCGCCACAAACACGCCGGACACGCTTGTTTTGCAGTCCTCGCCCGCGATGATGAAGCCCTGATCATCCATATCCAGCTGACCCTTGAGCAGCGCGGTGTCCGGGTCGCGGCCGATGCTGATGAACGCGCCGTCGACGGGTTCCGCCGTGTCGCCGTTCAGGCGCAGCGCGGCCAGGCGGTTTTCGCCTTCAAACGCGGTGGTGACCGTGTTCCATACCGGCGTGATTTGCGGCGTTTCCAGCACGCGCCGGGCGACCGCCGCCTCCGCGCGCAGGCTGTCCCGCCGGTGGATCAGCAGCACCTGACAGCCTATCCCCGCCAGATACAGCGCCTCTTCCGCCGCGCTGTTGCCCCCGCCAATTACCGCCACGCGCTTGCCGCGGTACAGCGCGCCGTCGCACGTTGCGCAAAAGCTGATGCCGCGCCCCAGGAAACGCTCCTCGCCCGGCACGTTCAGCCGCCTGGGCGACGCGCCCAGCGCCAGGATCAGGCTTTTCGCCTCCTCCCAGCCGCCGTGCAGCCGCACCCTATGCCCTGCGCAGTCGATCTCCAGCACCGTATCGTAGCGCAGCTCCGCCCCCGCGCGCACGGCCTGCTCTTCCATCGCCATCGCAAGCTCCGGCCCGCCGATTCCCTCCGGGAAGCCGGGGTAATTTTCTATCACGCTGGTCAGGCCCATCTGCCCGCCCGCCATCGATTTTTCCAGCAGCAGCGGGGCAAGGCTCGCCCGCGCCGCGTAGAGCGCCGCCGTAAGGCCGGCAGGCCCCGCGCCGATAATGATTACATCACGCATGTTGATCCCTCCGAGGATAGTATACCACGGGAAGGGGGGGATGACCCTACTTTCTTTTCAGTAGAAAAGAAAGTAGCAAAGAAAAGCCACTTGGGAGGAGATAAAGAAATACCCCTCCATCCCGCCGCGAGGCGAAAAGGAAGGGCGTCCAGAGGGTGAAGTCCTCTGGTGGGGTTCCAAGGGGCAATTGGCCCCGTCAGCGCTTACACGCCGCCGTGCATCGGGCGGCAAATTTCCAAATTGCACGCCTTCGGTTCGCCTTTCAGGCGAACGCTACTGCATCCCTTGGCGTTCCCCTACCCGTTACTGCATCACAACCGTCTTTTCCGCAAGATTGATCACGAGCGTCCCCACATCCTCGCCGGTCATTTCGTTGCTGATGGAAAGGGCGATTTCGTCCGGAATCTCTGTCACATCCATAAAGGCGTACATGGACCACCGCACGGCGCTTGACTCATAGTCTTCGTTTAGCGCAAAGCTCGCGATCACTTCTTCCTTTGCCTCGGGATCATGGTAGGTAACGCCGGTAAGCATTTCCCCGCCATAACGCAGGGAAACGCACAGCCCCTGGCTTGAACTGCTGACAAAAACCTCTTCCAGGGTTGCGTCACCCAGCTTCACATCCGCCGGAATCGCGCATGTCTTCGCATCAATCGGGGTAGACAAATCCGCCACATGCTCAAAAGTTTCGAGCTCCGCGCCGTCATCCCCCACCAGCTTGCCGTCCAGCCGCCCTGTCAGGCCTTCAATGGCTGTACCCGGCAGCAGCAGGTAAATGGTCCCTTTCCTGACCGCGCTGTCTTCCTGCTTGTCATAAAACACGCGGGTTTCCACCGCTGCGCCGTCCAAAAGCAACTCGGCCACGCAGTACACGCCCTTGGCCTCAAGGCCTTTTGCCAGTACGGCCTCCAGGTCTTGCTTTTCCGGCGTGTCCGGCTCCAACTGATACGCGTCAACCAGCGCATACCCCTCTCCCGTCGGAGAGAATTTCACCGACATATCCAGGATTGTCCCGTCAAATACGATCTCAGGTTCCATCTTCATCAGCGACGGCGTTTCCGCGCCGGCAGCGCCCGCGCAGCATAAAATGGCCAGGCACAGCGCAAGCCCCCAGACAGTTCTCTTTTGCATGATTGTCTCCTTTCATTTGTCGCGCGTATGTGATTGCGGCGCATGCCAGGAGGCATGCCCCTGCTATGTATGACGGCAGATATATGCCAATACTTTCCATACACGCAAAATGTTACAAATGAAAACCCCTCCATCCCGCCGTGAGGCGAAAAAGAAGGGGTTCTTAGGGGATATATCCCCTAGGGCAATATCGCACAGATAGTAAGTGCGCCGGCGAGATGATTTTTTGTCCAGGCGCGCTTGCGAAAACCGAAGGCGTAGCAGCGCTACGTCGAGCGTTTTTGCAAGTGTGAATGGGCGGAAAAGCATCCGTCCGCGTGCTTGCTATCTGTGCGGTATTGCCCTAGAGCAATTTTCGGAAATATTCGGAATGGATTTGCGAGAGATTTTGCTGTCTCGCTAAGCCGAGGGAACAAGGCGTAGCAGCGCTACGCCGCGTGGACGAGGCAACGCGAGGCGGC
>JAVBPC010000013.1:0-9529 GCA_031549905.1 Eubacteriales bacterium | reverse complement strand
TTCCTCCGTTTCATTGCAGCATGCGAGGGCCGCTTTCCACCGTATCCGTGATCTCTTCCAGTGCCTCTATCACGGCGATAGCACGGTATCCTCCATCGTTTATCATACTATACTCTACCCATTTGTCAACAACCCTAGTATCCTGCCCTATTTTTTCTTGTGCCAGGCGCATCGCGGCAAGCCCCGCTTCCTCCTGAACCGTCTCCTCATCGCGCGAAATTTCTTCGCGGATTACCTCTTCGTATGTCGTAAGGCGCACCCAAACGGGCAGTGACCCCGCCACGGGCAGCAGCGATGTTTCGGTATCATAGTCATCATATTCCGGCGGAGCGCTCAAAGAAAGCTCATAGCCCGGCACGCACAGCGTTTTTTCTATGGAACTGCGGCCCGTGGGCAGCGTGCGCAGCATCGTGCCGGACACTTTCGCTTCCGCGCTGTACCACACGCGTGCCATGATCTCAGCCTGCGCACGCACCTGGTTTGTCGCGCCATCCCACGCGCGCTCTTCGCCGCGCACCAGCAGCTGGCCTTTTCGCACGGCGTCGCCGGGCCTTACAACAGCTGTTCCGGCGGTAACTGCAATGGACTCTATGATGCCATCCCGGACGGCAACAATATCCCCGGCGGCGACAGGGGTTGGGTTTGCGGCGCTTGCCTGCACACAGCTGATGACCAGACGTACGCCGCGCACCTGCACGCCTACCCATGAAAGGCCGGTCAGCTGCGATTCCATATCCGATTTGATCGCCGCCACATCCATCATGAAACCGAACCGTCCGACCCGCACATCGTGCGCGGCAAGGATGCGCTCCACTTCGCCCGTGTAGGGGCCCGCCCCGCGCACATCAATAAACCAAACGCACGACAGCAGCCCCCCGCACAACGCAAAGAACGCCAGCACGCCCGCCACCAGCAGCGCCCGCGCCCTGACGCGCAGAAAAACCTGCACCGCGCCGCGCGCCCGGCCCACCGTCAACCGCCAGCCGCGCGCTTCGGCGATCTCGCGCAGCTTTTCAAGATCCTTGGCGGCAACCTGCCCCTTTACCTGGCGCGCGGTCACCTTCTTGACGCCGCGCAGCTTCACGCCTTTTTCAGTGCACTGGTTGATCAGCTTTTCCAGCGAAAGGCCCTCGGCCTGAAATTCAAACCAGCCCAGCTTTGCCGCCCCCTTCCGCAATCTCCACGGCGCGGATGACGCCGGTGATCATCATATCCTCATCTCCCAGGGCGGAAAGGACAAGCTCGCGCCCCGTAATGGTCAGCATGCCCAGCGCCGTGCGCACGCGCAGCCGCTCCGGACCGTATTCGACAACGCCATGGTGATTTTCCAGCAGCAGCGTGCTATCCCCGCGCATCAGGATGCGCGGCAGACCCAGCATCACATCCTCCGGCAGGCCCATCGCCTGAACGGCGCGGCGCACCGGGCGGATGGCTTTTTTGCGCTTCACAGGACATCCCTCCCCATGCACCAGTGTATGGCGGGCAGGGAGGTGACATGCGGCATTGCAAAGCGCTTGAATAGACGTAAATTTTGTGGTATGGTACGGCTGCCAACAACCCAAAAAGGAGCAAGAAAATGTTAAACAACCCCCTACCTACCGCTGCGCACATGGCATGGCAAAAGGCTGAAATGGGTGTGCTGATTCACTTTGATATCGGCATATATGAGCCGAACTATTTCTTCCGCGACAGGCGGGGCTATGTGCCGCCCGCTTCAATGTTCAACCCGGTGCGGTTGGATACGGATCAATGGGTGCGGGCCGCCGTCGCAGCGGGAGCAAAATATGCGGTTCTGGTGGCGAAGCACTGCATCGGTTTCACGCTGTGGCCGTCAAAGGCGTACCCATACGGCGTGGCACAGTCCCCGTGGCGGGGTGGAAAAGGCGATATTGTCGCCGATTTCATCGCATCGTGCAAGAAATATGGCGTGAAGCCGGGTCTCTACTGTTCCACATCGTGCAACGCATATTGGAATGTGGACAATCCCGGACGCGAGCTGTCAGGCGATGCGGAAAAGCAAGAGCGCTACAATCGCGCCGTGGAACAGATGGCGGAAGAGCTTTGGGGCAACTATGGCGAACTGTTTGAGATTTGGTTTGACGGCGGGGTTCTGCCGCCCGAAATGGGCGGACCGGATCTGGTGGACAGGCTGATCCGATTACAGTCCGGTGCCGTGTGCTTCCAGGGTCCCGGCGCGTTTCCCACGCTGATTCGCTGGGGCACCAATGAGGAAGGCGTCGCGCCTGATCCCTGCTGGATGCGAACCGATATGCAACAGCCTAAGCTCGGGCAGGGCGGCCAGGGTGAATGCCCGCTGGAAGGGCCTGGCAGGCCCGACGGAACCGTGTGGGCGCCGGTTGAAGCGGATATGACCATCCGCAGCTTCAAGGCATTTGGCGGCGGCTGGTTTTGGAAGGCAGGAGAGGACCACCTTGTGTTCCCCGTGGAACATTTGATGGATCGCTATGAGAAGACGGTTGGGCGCGGATGCAACCTGATGCTGGGCATGGTGATCGACGGTCAGGGGTTGGTGCCGGAAAAGGATGTGGAAACGCTGGCGTTGTTCGGGCAGGCGCTTGAAGATACTTGGGGCGCGCCGGCCGCGAAGGCAGCGGGAAGCGGCAACAACGTGACACTTGCCTTGCCCCAGGGCGCGGTTATTGACCGTGCAATGATCCAGGAGGATCTGTCAGGCGGACAGCACATTCGCCGCTGGACGCTGGAGGCGGTATGCGGCGGCAGCAAAAAGCCGCTTGCCAAGGGAGAGTCCCTCGGGAACAAGCGGCTTTGCCGGTTCGACGCCATCAAAGCAGATGCTTTGCTGCTGACGCTTGAAACAGACGGAGAGTCTGCTTCCATTCTGCGACTGGCAGCCTTTGCGGCAAATTAAACCGACGGTCGGTTTATGGACATTTACATCAGAACCAATCTACAGAAAATGTCCCCGCACCCTTCTCTGACATGATTGCGGCCAGGGCATCGGAATCCTCGATGCCCTGGATGGGCCGAAGAGAGCGCACCATCAGGTGGCTCGGTATGCTTTCCACATTGCCGGGCGCATCCTCTGGTAGCAGTGACGCCATGCAGGAAAGGTGCTGTATTCCTGCCGGTTCAGCGATCTGGCGCAGGAAGCTCACAAGCAGCGGCCCTGCATCAGGCGCGGCGCACAGTTCCTTCACCGTGCCGCTTCCATCTTTTCCCGCCTGCACAATGGTATACGCCACAGGCCGTCCATCGCGGATCAGCATTTCCGGCGCTTGCCACTGGGGCAGCACCCAGCGCTGCCAATACGCTTCCGTGCGAGAAACCGCCCCGTTCAACCTTCCCGCATAAAGATCGTAAAGCCCCATCACGGTGGGCAGATCATTCGCCTGAAAGGGGCGGATAGACAATCCCTGCGCCAGCGGCGGCAGCGAGGCTATATCCATCATACGAGTCTTAAACTGGCAAAACCGCCAACCCTTTTCGGTATACAGATGCTTGTTGCCAAACAGCGTGGTGATCTCCATGCCCCGGCGCGCCATTTCTTCAATCGCCATATCCAGTAGACGCCCGGCAAGCCCTTGCCTGCGGTACTCCGGCTGCGTGCTGACCTCGCCGATGCCGCCCGCGGGAACGAGCCGCCCCAGCAGATACATCCTGCGCACAAACACGCGGATGGTGGATGCGATTTTCTCCCCATCCATCGCGACGAAAATCATCGATGTATCCGCGTGCGGGTCATATTGGTAATGCCGCTGAAAATATTCCGGGTCATCCAGCTTGAACACGCTGTGGCAGTGCGCGTACCACTGGGGCAACTCCTCCGTGCGCAGGGTACGAAACTCAATCATCTTCCCACACCTCTCCTCTGCCTTCCTGGCGGGGCGCCAGTTCATCTTCAACGCCGATCAGGCGCTTTGCGTCACGCTCTGACAGCTCCTGCACGCTTTGCAGCCTGCGCTGGATGGTGCGGGTCTTGCGCGCGGCATCTTCGATGGATGCGGTCGCTTGGTTCAGGCGCTGCTGTGTTTTACTGAGCAGATCGGCGAACCGGCCAAACTCGGTCTTGACCGCGCCAAGCAGCTCCCACACCTCGCTGGAGCGGCGCTCTATCGCCATCGTGCGGAAGCCCATCTGCAGGGAGTTCAACAGCGCCAGCAGCGTGGTCGGCCCGGTGATGATCACGCGATAATTTGCCTGCAGCTGTTCCACGATGGTGCCGTGGCGCAATACCTCGGCGAAAAGGCCCTCGGCAGGCAAAAACATGATAGCAAAGTCGGTGGTGTTCGGCGGATCGATGTACTTGGTGCGAATGCGCTTAGCCTCGTTGCGGATCGTCGCCTCCAACTGGCGGCTGGCGGCCTCCGCGGCCAGCTTGTCGCCCGCTTCGTTCGCATCCAGCAGGCGCTGGTAGTCTTCCGCAGGGAATTTCGCGTCGATCGGCAGGTAGATCACGCCGTCGCCCTCGTCCTTGCCGGGCAGGCGGACGGCGTACTCCACGCGCTCCCCGCTTCCGGGCTTCACGGCGACATTCGCTTCATACTGCCCTGCCGCCATCACCTGTTCCAGCAGCGCGCCCAGCTGCACCTCACCCCATACGCCGCGCGTTTTCACGCCCGTCAGCACCTTTTTCAGGTCGCCAACGCCCACGGCCAGCGTCTGCATCTCGCCAAGGCCCTTGTACACCTGCTCCAGCCGCTCGGAGACCGTGCGGAACGATTCGCCCAGCCGCTTATCCAGCGTGGAATGCAGCTTTTCATCCACCGTTTCGCGGATTTGCTCCAGCTTTTTCTCGTTTTCACCCTGCAGGCGCAGCAAGCTTTCGCCCAACGTCTGCCGCATTTCGGAAAGGCGCGCATCCGTCGCGGCCAGCTTTTCTTCCAGCGTTTGCGTCACGCGCGTCATCTGGCGGTCATACTCGCCCAGCTTTTCCTCAATGTTGACGCGCATGCGCTCCATCCGCTCTTCATCGGTGCGGCTCATCGCGCGGATCTGCCCGCCAAAGGAATCCAGCTGCTGCTGTTGCGTGCGCGACATTTCGCCCATGATCCGTACCACGGAATCGCTCATGCCGCGCATATTTTGGCCCATTTCCTCGCGGTCGGTGGTACGCTCCTTGGCGGTCGTTTCGCGGATGCCGTTCAGGCTTTTGCCCAGCGCCTCCTCCAGGCCGCGCAGTTGGCCGTCCATTTCACGGCGCTGGCGCGCGCTCCTGGCGTATAATGGGATCATGAAGGCAAGCATCAAAAGCGCCAAACAGAGCAACAGCGCGTACGGCTGCTGCAGCCATTCAAGGAATGCGGTCATGGAAGTCCTCCTTCTTCGGCATGAACCCGAAGGTAGCATGCCATAAAGGGATTTCGCCGGAAACCCCTATCCTATGTGTGGGGATTACAGGAACGTATCCTGCAGCCACCTGACCGACGCGCAAAGGGCGTCATCATCCCCGCGGAACGCGCTGAAATATGGCTCCAGGATGATGTCCCCATCGTAGCCGATTTCGCGCAGCGCGCGGGCTACATCGCGGAAATCATGCATGCCCTTGCCGGGCAGCGCGTGGCGGCCTTCGGCATTGTAGTCAAGAATGTGCACATGCCGGAGTCGCTCGCCCATCGCGTGAATGTAGGCAACGGGCTCCTGCCCCAACTCGAACACCTGCTTCAGATCGAGTACAAACAAAAGATCGGGCCATAGGGACAAAAACTCGCCCACGCGCGCAGGTTCATTGAGCCAGCACCAGCTCACCGTTTCCCAGCAGAAGCGGATGCCGTATGCCGCGCTTAACTCCATCGCGGCCTGAATGCCTGCCTGCCAGCGGGAAAACGAAGGAACTTGCCCCCTGATGTGCGCGGGCCCATGGTACACATACAGCGGCGCGCCGGTTGCCTTGCCCGCCTGCAGGAACCCTTCGAACATGCGCAGCGCGTCATTTCGCTGGCGCTCCGACTGCCCGATGAAGTCCGTTTCGAAGTGCTGCGTTTTGCTGTGGCAGGATACGGCCTGCGTCGTACCCAGCTTTTCTTTCACCAGCGCGCCAAACTGGCCGGTGTACTCGCTGGGCGTTTGCAGGAACACCTCCGCGCAGGGCGCGCCAAGCGAGGCGACCCGTGCGGCGGCGTCCTCCGTTTCAAGCAGGCCGTAGTATGCGGCGGTTGACAGCCCAATGCGCATTACGGCTGCTTGCCGATGTAGGCCAGGATGCCGCCATCCACATACAGCACATGGCCGTTGACAAAGTCAGACGCGCCGGATGCCAGGAACACCGCCGGGCCCATCAGGTCCTCCGGTTCGCCCCAGCGGCCCGCAGGGGTTTTGGAGAGAATGAAATCGTTGAATGGATGCCCGTCTTCGCGCAGCGGCGCCGTTTGCGGGGTGGCGATGTACCCGGGGCCGATGCCGTTGCACTGGATGTTCGCCGCGCCGTATTCGGAGCAGATGTTGCGCGTCAGCATCTTAAGGCCGCCCTTTGCGGCAGCGTACGCGGAAACCGTTTCCCGGCCAAGTTCGCTCATCATGGAGCATACGTTGATGATCTTGCCGTGGCCCTTCCTGATCATTGAAGGCAGTACGGCCTTTGCCATCAGGAACGGCGCGATCAGGTCCACATCAATCACTTTGCGGAAATCTTCGGCAGGCATTTCGATCATCGGCACGCGCTTGATGATGCCCGCGTTGTTGACCAGGATGTCGATCACGCCGACCTCGGCTTCCACCCGCGCGATAAACGCCTGAATCTGCGCTTCATTCGTCACATCACAAACATAGCCGTGCGCCGGGATGCCGATTTCCTTGTATGCGGCAAGGCCCTTGTCCACCAAATCCTGGTTGATATCATTGAATACGATCGCCGCGCCCGCTTCGGCGTACGCCTTTGCGATGGCAAAGCCGATACCGTACGATGCGCCGGTGACCAGCGCCACCTTGCCCCGCAAGGAAAACGTATCAAGAATGCTCATGGGAATCCTCCTTATTTGATGGTCACAAGCTCATACGCCTGGGAACCCAGGCCAACTTCCTCAAGCTTTGTCAGCTGCAGATACGGGTCTTTCCCGTGCAGGCGCTGGAACAGGTGGCCTTCCGTGCCAAACTCCATGCCTTCGGGGACGCCCATGGGAATCAGGTCTTCCACCTTGATTGCATCAAGGCTTGCGCGCTCAATCGCGGCGATGCTGTCGGACGCCATGATGCCGATATCGGGCACAAGCGACGGGGTCGTCATACCCCAGCAGTCGCACAGCGCGGTGATCTGCGTGAGCACATTGATGTAGTAAGTGTCGCCGGGAGCGAATGTATCCAGAATTGTCTTGGTGCACAGCGCCATGCCCATCTGAAAGTCGGCGTAGTCGTGCGCATCCAGCGTGATCGCGCCGACGGGGCACACCTTCATACAGTGCTGGCACAGCGTACAGTTGTGATAATCAACGCTGTACTGACCGTTTTCATCAAACTGGTTGGCAAAATGGTTGCAGGATGTGACGCACTTTTTGCAGCGCGTGCACTTTTCGCTGTCCCAGGAAAGGCCGCCCTCCAGGCCGTGGATTTCATGGCGTGTGCGGTTTGTTACGCAGCCCATCGCAATGTTCTTCACCGCGCCGCCGAACCCGCAGCAGCCGTGCCCCTTGACATGCGAGAAGTCGATCAGGAAATCGGCATCATGGATCAGCCCGGCGACATCGACATGCTTGAAGGACTTATAGTCCACTTCCTTTGTGTAGTAATACTTGCCCAGGCGGCCGCAGTCATCCAGCAGCGGGCAGCCAATGTTCATTTCGGTATAGCCGCGCTCTTCGGGGTGGCGGTTGTATAGGTAATGATCGGTGCAGAAGCAGTCGCCGCCGCTTTCTTTTACAAAGGAAACCAGCTTGCGCACAAAAATGGGCGGGATGGTGGAATATCCGATACGTTCCCCCACGTGCATCTTGATGGCGACGGTTTTCCCTTTTACCTTTTCGGCACGCCCGGATTTTTTCAGCAGGCGGGTAAATTTTTCCGGCAAGGTTTGACTGGCTTCATAACGGGCGTACGCCATCGGCGCAAACAGGACTTTTGCGGGCATATCGGTTTCCTTTCACTATGTACGTTTTTTGCTTTAATAAGGATTAGTATACCATAATGCGCCGTGTTTTTCCAGCGTTGCTTTACTGCAGGGCGCAAGCATGGTACAATGCCCTGCGGAGCTCAGATAGCATCTATTTTGGAAAGAAGGGATTATCATGCAGAAAATATACGCCCACCGGGGCGCATCCGGGGATGCGCCGGAAAACACGCTGGAGGCGTTTGCGCTGGCCGTCAAGCAGGGCGCGCACGGCGTGGAATTGGATGTGCATCTCTCCCGCGACGGCGAGATCATCGTCGCGCATGACGAGAAGATCGACAGGGTATCGGACGGCACGGGCTACATCCGCGATATGACCGTCGCGGAGCTTAAGGGCTACAACTTCAACCGCACACACCCGGAACAGCCGGGCACGCTGCCCACGCTGCGCGAGGTGTACGAGCTGCTTGCCCCCACGGGCCTTGAAGTCAATGTTGAGCTGAAGAACAACGCGTTTGATTACCCGGGCCTGGAAGAAAAGTGCATCAGGCTGGCTGCCGAGATGGGCATGGCGAAACGCGTGCTGTACTCTTCTTTCAACCATCACAGCTTGCTGCGCGTGAAGGCGATTGATAAAACCATCCCCTGCGGGCTGCTGTACAGCGCCAGGATGGTGCGCCCGTGGGCATACGCGGTGGCGCTGGGTGTGGATGCGATCCATCCGCATTATTCGGAACTGCAGGAAGAGGACGAAGTGACAGGTTCGCATGCCGCGGGCATTATGGTCAACCCCTGGACTGTGGATGACGAGGCGCACATCGAGCTGGTGCTCAGGAAGGGCGCGGATATCGTTATCACCAACTATCCGGCAGTTGCCAGGGCGATTATGGCGCGGATTTCGTAGCCAGCGCGATAAACTGGTCGATATCCTGGCCGGCGGCCTCGTAGGCCTCCCGCATGATGGAGAATGTAACGAAGCTGGGGCGGCCGCGCTGCTGCCCCGGCACCGTAATATACACCAGCACCGGCAGCGTGATGCCATCCACCGGCACGAAGCGAATTTCACGCCTTGCGAAAAACGGCGCGTTCGCGATCTGGTCCAGCGCATCCGCGTCGGTTTCCTTCAGCGACCAAACACGGCCCGGCAGGCTGCCCTTCGGGTTTGGCTCCAGCGCGGCGCGGCCCATGCCGTCCTTGCCGATAAAGCACAGCGAAAAGCCGTCCAACCGGGTCACCCCTACCATTCGCGCCTCAGGAAAGTCCCGTTTCATCTCATCTTCGTTCAGGTGCTCCCCATAGGCAAAGTAGAGCAGGTTTTTCAAAGCCTCCGCCATGTGATCCTCCATAGATGTTATGATTATGATTTCGATGGGATGATCCGCACAGGTTCCGTTAGGTCGCGCCCCCCGGCGCGTTCTTTTTTTGTCTTGCAGCCAAGCGCCCACAGATCGGCCGCGCGCAAGTCCAGCTGGAATGCGGGGCCGCCTTCCCGGCGGAAAGGCGCGGCGCGGG
>JAVBPC010000052.1:0-9036 GCA_031549905.1 Eubacteriales bacterium | reverse complement strand
TGGGCGTCCGTATCGAAAGGGATATGCGGCACGACCTGTTCAGCCACGTTACGCAGTTGCCCTTCACATTTTTCGATAACAACAAAACGGGGCAGATCATGTCCCGCATCGTCAGCGACCTGAACGAAATCGCCGAGGTGGCGCACCACGGGCCGGAAGATTTCTTTATCTCCGTTGTGATGCTGATCGGCACATTCGCGATGATGATGATGATGCGCTGGCAACTGGCGCTGATCATCCTGGTCATGGTCATCCCGATGATGTGGTTTTCCGTTGTATGGAACAAAAAGATGCGCGCCAGCTTCCGCGAACTGCGCGCGGAGCTTGGCAACATCAATGCCCAGGTGGAAGATTCCCTTTCGGGCGTTCGCGTGGTGAAAAGCTTCACCGGTGAGGCGCATGAGCAAAGCCGGTTTGCCGAGGGGAACCGTACCTTCACGAAGATCAAATCGCTAAGCTATTACGTTATGTCGCATTTCCACAGCGGCGTCACGCTTTTCTCGAACCTGATGCTGCTGATCACGCTGATCGGCGGCGGATACTTCCTGATGCGCGGCCAGATCGGCGTAGGCGACCTGACGGCATTCCTGCTGTATGTGGAGCTGTTCCTGCAGCCGGTGCGCAGGCTTACAAACCTGCTGGAAACATACCAGCGCGGCATGGCCAGCTTCGCGCGCTTTGATGAGATGATGCACATCGACCCCGCCATCCAGGACAAAAAGAGCGCGGTGGAAGTCGGTCGCCTTGAAGGCGCGATTGAGTTTGACCATGTAACGTTCGGTTATCTGGAAGGCCGGCATGTATTATCTGATATCAACCTTTCAATGCGCAAGGGCGAGATCGTTGCGCTGGTGGGGCCCTCCGGCGGCGGCAAAACCACACTGTGCAACCTGATCCCCCGCTTTTACGAAATAGAATCCGGCCGGCTGACCATCGACGGCATTGATGTGCGCGATATGACGCAGCAATCCCTGCGCCGCAACATCGGCATCGTGCAGCAGGATGTGTTTCTTTTCTCCGGCACGGTGCGCGAGAACATCGCCTATGCCAAGCCGGGCGCCGGTGAGGATGAAATCATTGCCGCCGCAAAGCGCGCAAACGCGCATGAGTTCATTCTGTCGCTGGAAAACGGGTATGACACCTCCGTAGGCCAGCGCGGCGTAAAGCTTTCCGGCGGGCAAAAGCAGCGCATTGCCATCGCCCGCATTTTCCTGAAAAACCCACCCATCCTGCTGCTGGATGAGGCCACCAGCGCGCTGGACAACGAAACCGAACGGATCATTCAGGAATCACTCTTCACCCTGTCTGAAAACCGTACCACGCTGATCATTGCGCACCGGCTGGCCACCATCCGGGGCGCGGATACGATTCTGGTGATGACGGACGAAGGCATTGTGGAGCGCGGAACGCATGCGGAGTTGCTCCATGCAGATGGGCTGTACGCGCATTTATACCACACGCAGTTTGAGCAGGTGCGGGAAGCGCTGGCGTAAAAATCAACTTTTTCATTTGGCGATTATAAAGAGGTTCCCGCTACGGTGGGAACCTCTTTTGCCGTTGGAACCTATCCCTTTATCGCTTGCACCAGCGCATCAATGTCCTCCCCCTGCGTATCCCAGGAGGCAACCAGCCGAACCACATCCCCCATCGCGGCGGCCATGTTCGCATCCAACACGCGCTGCATCGCGGTTTCCTCCAGGCGAATGAACAGCATGTTTGCCGCCGCCGGGTGCACGATTGTCACGCCTGGCAGCGCGCAAATCGCCGTCTCCACACGCGCGGCCATTTCGTTCGCGTGCGCAGCGCTGCGCTTCCAGAGGTCGCCGGATAACAGCGCCTCGTACTGCGCGCCAATGTAGCGCATCTTCGACTGCAGCTGCGTCACGTTCTTTCGCACAAACGGGGCGATCCCTGCCATCGCTTTATCAAAGAACACCACCGCTTCTCCAAAGAGCAAGCCATTCTTGACCCCGCCGAACGACAGCACATCAAGTCCTGTTTCACTGGTGAGCGCCGCCAGTGTGCAGCCGGCCGCCACCGCGGCATTTGCGATGCGCGCGCCATCCATATGCAGCAACAGGCCATTTTGGTGCGCAAAATCGGCAAGGGTGCGCACTTCCTCCGGCGTATAGACCGCGCCCCACTCCGTCACGTTGGTGATGGAGATCACGCGCGGCTGACTGTGGTGCGGGTTGCCCTTCGCGGACAAACATGGCTCGATCATCGATGGGGTAAGCTTGCCATCCGGCGAGGCGATGGGGATCAGCTTGCTGCCGAGCACACGCTCAGGCGCGCCGGTTTCATCGGCATTGATGTGTGCACAGTCCGCGCAAATCACAGCTTCGTACGGTCTCAGCAGGCACGCAAGGCCCGTTACATTCGCGCCGGTGCCGTTGAACACAAACACGGCTTCTCCCCCGCCAAGCAATGCAGACAGTTTTTCCTTTGCCCGCAGGCAGTAATCATCCGCTCCGTAGCTGGGTGCATGCCCTTCGTTCGCCGCAAGGATTGCCGCCAATACCTCCGGATGCGCGCCCGCACAGTTATCGCTTACAAATCCACGTTTCATACTTGATTTTTCCTTTCTCATTTGCTATACTGATTTCCGCGCCGAAGTGGTGGAATGGCAGACGCTCTGGACTCAAAATCCAGTGCCCGCGAGGGCGTGCGGGTTCAAGTCCCGCCTTCGGCACCAAGCCCGGAGCCTTGATATATAAGGGTTTCCGGGCTTTTTTCTATGCTCGGAAACAAGGCGTTTACCTTTTGGTTTCCCTTTAGAGCATCCGAAACACATCACATTATAGCCGTTTATTGTCGCGTTTTCCACCCGAAAATCTGCCGTTGGACACACTTATATTTGTATTAGAGGTTACGGTTTATCGCCGCATGCAAAGGCTAATGCCAAATGTCGAGAAATCATTGCAGCGAAAGAGAATTGCGGAGGGACAGCGGGCCAACATAGCCATGTTCCTAACAACACGAGTTTTCTGGGCAGACCTATCCCTGTTGCCATTGCCCAGCAGGAAACCGGAAAAAGCGCATGCGATCCTATTCAAACATCATCGATCAAAAGCGATGATTAAGTGCTTGAAAATTCAGGTTTTAAAAGCTTGCTGATCTAAATCCTTGACATCTCAGCCCAAATATGCTATACCCTTACTCAAAGCGATGAAGGAGACAACGCCCGACCTCCCCGTACCGCCAAAGAGAGCGCTGCATTGGTGAAAGCCGCGCGCGTTACGGCCGGGAAATTCACTCCGGAGCCGCTCCGCTGAACCCTTTAGGGCAAGGCGGGGCCGGGAAAAGCGCCCGTTATCCCGTAAAGGCCATATGCCTTTTGAGCGAAATGCTCTGGGCCGTGGCAAAGAAGGGTGGTACCACGCGTCGCGCCTGCGTCCCTTTGCGGATGCAGGCGCGTTTTCATTTGCCGCAAAGCATTAGAGCATTTTGCGAAAACATTCGGCATGTCTTTGCGGATCTTTTGCCGCCTCGCGTTGCCTCGTCCACGCGGCGTAGCGCCGCTACGCCTTGTTCCCTCGGCTTAGCGAAACGGCAAAACTCTGGCAAATCCATGCCGAATGTTTCCGAAAATTGCTCTGGCGGCGCTTAGTAAGGAGGAATCCACATGCATGAAATGATCGACAAACTGCTGGAAGAGGCGCGCGCACGCATCCAGGAAGTCGCATCCGCGAAAGACCTGGAACAATTCCGCGTGCTCATTCAAGGGAAGAAGGGCAGCCTGACACAACTGCTGCGCTCCATGGGCAACCTGCCGCCGGAGGAGCGGCCCCGCGTGGGCGCGATGATCAACGCCGCGCGCGAAACCATCGATGAGATGCTGCTTGCCCGCCAGCAGGAGCTAAAGCGCCGCGAGCGCGCCGAGCGCCTGGCGCAGGAAGCCATCGATGTGACCGAGCCGCGCCCCCTGCCCCGCGCGGGCACGCGCCATCCCATCACCATGGTGCAGGAAGACCTGGTGGATATCTTCACCGGCATGGGGTATGAAGTGGTTGAAGGCCCGGAAGTGGAGCTGGATGTCTACAACTTTGAGCTGCTCAACCTGCCCAAGAACCACCCCGCGCGCGATGCGCAGGATACGTTCTATATCGAGGACAACATCGTGCTGCGCACGCACACTTCACCCGTGCAGGCGCGCACCATGACCACGCGGAAGCCGCCCATCCGCATCATCTGCCCCGGACGCGTGTTCCGCGCGGATGAGCTGGACGCCACGCACTCCCCCGTGTTCCATCAGCTGGAAGGCCTGCTGATCGATAAGGATATCTCCATGGCGAACCTCAAGGGCACGTTGGATGCGTTCGCCCGCGCGCGGTACGGCGAAGGCATCACGACCCGCTTCCGCCCGTCGTTCTTCCCGTTCACGGAACCTTCCGCCGAGGTCGACCTCACCTGCATGGCCTGCCGTGGCAAGGGCTGCCGCATCTGCAAGGGCACCGGCTGGATTGAGGTGCTTGGCTGCGGGATGGTGAACCCGCGCGTGCTGTCCATGTGCGGAATCGACCCGGATGTGTACTCCGGCTTTGCGTTCGGCATGGGCATAGAGAGACTTGCGATGCTGAAATACGGCATCAACGATATGCGGCTGCTGTATGAGGGCGATCTGCGCTTCCTGCAGCAGTTCAGGTAAGGGGGTAGCAGCATGAAAATACCGATGCAATGGATCCGCGATTACGCCGATGTTCCGGCGAATGCGGAGGAATATACAAGGCGCATGATCATGACAGGCACCGGCGTGGAAGGCACTGCCGTCATCGGCGGGGCAATGCAGGGCATCGTCACCGGCCGCGTGCTGTCCATGGAACGCCACCCGAATTCCGATCACCTGTGGATCTGCCAGATCGATGTGGGCGGTGAAAACCCGCTGCAGATCGTCACCGGCGCGCAGAACCTGAGGGGCGGCGAGACGGTGCCGGTATGCCTGGATGGCTCCGTGCTGCCGGGCGGGCAGAAGATCAAAACGGGCAAGCTGCGCGGCGTGGTATCCGAAGGGATGCTAGCGGGCGGCAGCGAGCTTGGCGTGGATGACGCGCTGTACCCCGGCGCCGGCGTGGACGGCATCCTGGTTTTTAGCGACGAACACCCGCTGGGCCAGGATGTGCGTCCGCTGCTTGGCATCGGCGATACGGTGGTCGATTACGATATTCTGGCCAACCGGCCGGACTGCCAGTCCGTGTGGGGCATCGCCAGGGAATCCGCGGCGGCATTCGATGTGCCGTTCAGCAAGCCTGAAATCACCGTGAAAGAAATGGGCGGCGATGTCAGCAGAGAGGCTTCCGTTACGGTGCTTGACAGCGTGCTGTGCCCCAGGTATATGGCGCGCGTAGTAAAGAATATCCGCATTGGGCCGTCTCCGCTGTGGCTGCGCAGCTACCTGCACGGCGCGGGCATGCGCTCCATCAACAACATTGTCGATATCACCAACTTCGTTATGCTGGAGACGGGTCACCCCATGCACGCGTTTGATCTTGCCAAGGTGCGCGGCCGGGACATCGTCGTGCGCCGCGCAAGGGCGGGTGAAACGCTCCGCACGCTGGACGGCAAAGAGCATCAGCTGACGGATGACATGTTGGTCATTGCGGACGGCGAAAACGCCACGGGTCTTGCGGGCATCATGGGCGGCGAGGAGTCCGAGATCACCGAAAGCACGCGGGAGATTCTGTTCGAATGCGCCGCGTTCGACCGGGCCAGCACCCGCGTTACCGCGCGGAAGCTCGGCATCCGCACAGAATCCTCTTCCAGGTTCGAGAAGGGCGTAACGCCGCTGACCTTGCCGGAGGCGCTTGACCGCGCGTGCCAGCTGGTGAACATGCTGGATGCGGGCGATGTCGTCACGGGCGTGATCGATGTATACCCAGTGCCCGTTCAGCTGCCTACGGTGGTTGCCAGCGTTGCGAAGATACAAAGCTGGACCGGCGTCAGGATGCCCGCCGCTGAAATCGCGAACATTCTGCGCAAGCTGCATTTCGATGTGTCGCTTGATGGCGACACGCTGCGTGCGACGCCTCCGCCCTTCCGCCAGGATGTGGATGGGTTCGCCGACCTTGCGGAAGAAGCGCTGCGCTACTACGGCTATGACAAGCTGGAATCCGTGCTGCCGCGCGGCGAAGCCATGCAGGGCGCGCGCTCGGAGCACATGCGCATGCTGGATCTGGTGGGGCGCGTGATGGTGGCGCTTGGCGGGCACGAAACGATGGCGTATTCGTTCACGTCACAAACCGCCGCCGCGCGGCTTGGCCTGCCCGCGGGCGATCCGCGCCTTTCCCCCGTTGTCATCAGAAACCCGCTGGGCGAAGATACCAGCGTGATGCGCACCACGCTTGTCCCAGGCATGCTGAACGTGATCCACACGAACCAGAACCAGCAAAACGACGGCGCAATGCTGTTCGAGTGCGGCGTGGTGTTTGAAGGTCACAACCGCGAAGAGGGTGCGCTGCCCAACGAAGAGCCGATGCTGGTGATCGGCGCGTACGGCTCCGGGTTTGACTTCTACCGGATGCGCGGGGTGGTGGAAGAGCTGCTGCGCGTGATGGGCATTTTAGCCGACATCGCGCCTGGCGCGGATGTATATTACCACCCGGGCCGCTCTGCAACCTTGAGTGCCAGCGGAGATACCCTTGCCAGGCTCGGCGAGCTGCACCCTGAAACCGCCGACGCGTTCGACCTAGAAGGCCGCGTCTATCTGGCGGAAGTCTCGCTGGCCGCTGTGGCGCGCCATGCCGCCCCGATGGGCGAAGTGCGCCCGCTGCCCCGTTTCCCTGCCGTCACGCGCGATTTGGCCCTGGTGCTTGATGAGAATCAGCCCGTTGGGCCCGTGCTGGCCGCCATCCGCAGCGCCGTAGGCAAGCTGCTGGAAAGGGCCGACCTGTTCGATGTGTACCGCGGCCAACAGCTGGGCGACGGCAAGAAATCCGTAGCGTTCTCCTTCCGGTTCCGCGCGGATGACCGCACGTTGACGGATGAGGAAGTCACGAAGCTGATCGCAAGCGTCATTGAAACCTGCCGCAAAGAATTCGAAGCGGAAATGCGAAAGTAAACCATGTTGGAAAAGAACGCGACGATTTCCCTGAAATGCACGGCGCTGGGCCAGGATTTTGAAGGGATATGCCGGCACGAAGGCCAGGTGGTTTTCGTGCCGGGGGCCTTGCCGGGCGAAACAATTACCGCCCGGATCATCAAGGTGACAAAGCAATACGCGGCCGGGAAGTTGACCGCGCGGGATGGTGCGGCGCCTGACAGGGTTCAGGTGCCTTGCCTGCATTTTCCCAGATGCGGGGGCTGCACTGCGCAACACCTAGCCTATGAAAGCACGCTGCACCACAAGGAGCAGCAAGTGCGGGACTGCCTTTCGTGCATAGGCGGCGTTGAGAACCCGCCCGTCGCGCCAATCCTTGGTATGGATGACCCCTGGCGCTACCGCAACAAGGGCGCATTCCCCGTGGGCAGCGCAGACGGCGGGCTTCGCATCGGATGCTTTGCCGCGCGCAGCCATGAGATCATCGACGCACCCAGCGGCTGCCTGCTGCAATCGCAGCAGTCGGATGCGCTGGTGGGCGCAGTTCGGCGCTGGATGCTGGAAAACAAAGTGCCCGCGTACAAGGAAGCCACCGGCAAGGGCTTGATTCGCCATGTGATGACGCGCGAAGCGAGGAACGGCACGGCGATGCTGATTCTGTCCATCAACGGAAAGACTGTTCCCGCCGGCGGCGAGCTGATCCGCATTGCCCGGGAGGCCGCGCCAAATCTTGTTTCCATCATGCTTTCCGAAAATACGAAGGCCAGCAACGTCATCCTGGGAGACGGCGCGCGGGTTCTGTGGGGAGAGGCATTTCTGTCGGATGAACTGGCGGGTTTCTCTCTTCGCGTTTCGCCGCACACATTTTTCCAAGTGAACCGCGCGCAGGCGGAAACGCTGTATGCACAGGCGGTTTCTATGGCGGAGCTTACCGCAAATGAAACGGTATGGGATGTGTACTGCGGCTGCGGATCGATCACGCTGCCGTTGGCTTCCCGGGCCGCGCGCGCGGTTGGCGTTGAAATCGTACCGGATGCCGTTGCGGACGCCAAGGAAAACGCACGGCGCAACGGGGTTGCGAACGCTTCTTTTTACGCCGGTGCCGCCGAACTGCTGCTGCCCGATTTGGCGCGGCGCGAAGGCCAGCCGGATGCGGTGGTGCTTGATCCCCCCAGAAAGGGGGCCGAGCGGCCTGCGCTGGATGCGATTATACAGGCCGCGCCTAGGCGCATCGTATATGTCAGCTGCAACCCGGCCACGCTGGCGCGCGATGTGGCTGTGTTGGCAGAGGGCGGCTATTCGCTTGCGGGCGTGCAGCCTGTGGATATGTTTCCCTGGACGGGGCATGTGGAGTGCGTGGCTTTGCTGGCACGCCCCAAATAGGTTGGCTATTTATAGGACAGCGCATCATCTTGTGTGAAGAAGTTTCGTGTGCATAAAATAAGGAGAACCCAATGAACGATTACATCAGCACCATCCGCGCTAAAATAGGCCATGATAGGCTCATCGTAGTGGGCGCGGGCGTTTTCGTCTACCAAAATGGCAAGGTATTATTGCAACGCCGCCGGGACAACGGCCTGTGGGCCATGCATGGCGGCGCAGTGGAAATGGGCGAAAGCGTAGAGGATGCCGCCAAGCGCGAACTACGGGAAGAAACCGGGCTGATCGCAAACAAGTTGGAGTTACTGGGCGTATTTTCGGGCGAAGACAAGATGTATACCTACCCAAACGGCGATCAGATCTACATCATCGGCATCGACTACATCTGCCGCGATTTCACAGGCGAATTGCTACCGGAAACTGACGAGACAACGGAACTAAAGTGGTTCGATATCGATAACCTGCCCAGCGACATCACTCCGCCGGACCGCAAACCGCTGCGGCAGTTCGTTGCGCGCATCCGGCAGGAAAGGTGACGTTAGGCAACCACTGATTTATCCACCGGCCTCAATCCGTATCTCGTTGAATTTATCCACCAGCCGCTCCACCGACGCCACCGCGGC
>JAVBPC010000044.1:0-16334 GCA_031549905.1 Eubacteriales bacterium | reverse complement strand
CGAGGGGGTATCAACCCCCTCGACCTCAATCGTATCGACCGGCTCCGCCGGTCGGGCGGGGAGTTTTCCTACAGCAAAGCTGTAGGAAAACATTCCTTGCATGCCCGGAAGGACATGAGGGGGATTCTAAAAGGGGGACGTGTCCCCCTTTTACGGTCTCACTTTACCATTCCCGCGTCGTAAAGCTCCGCCTTCTGATCCAGGATTTCCTGGTAGCCGGCGTCGAGATACGTCTGGCACGCATCGGCGTACACGGCGTCAAACGTTTCGGGGGATGCCATGACGCACTTGACGTACAGCTCCTGCCAGAGCAGGTTCAGGTCGGCTCTGTATTCGCTGACGGTGGTGACGTTGGTGGTGAACAGCGCATCCGGCACGCGGTATTCGGTGTTCGCCTCGAAGTACGCCTTGTTGTCCAGGATCAGCTGCTCATAGCCGACAGGGGCCCAGTTGAGCAGGTTGGCCTTTTCCTGGGCTTCCTGCGTGGGGTACTGCGCGCTTTCCTCCCACAGGCACCACATATCCTTGTTGTTGTTGTTCGACAGAACGCTGTCCCCCGCGAAATCGGCAACCTTCACCGCGATGCCATCCTCAGACAGGGTGTAGTTGGTGCCCTCGATGCCGTTCTCCAGGAAGAACAGGTGGTCATCCTGCATCATCCACTCCAGGTACTTCCACACGGCGATGCGGGTGGCTTCATCTGCCTTGCTGTTGATGCCCATGATCATGCCGAAGGGCCAGTAGCCGCGCTCCATGAAGGGGTTGCCGGCGGGCACGCCCGAGGCCGGGTCCAGCGTGGCAACCTTGGCATCCGGGAAGTTGGCCAGCAGCGAGGAGATCACCGTGCTGCCGGTGGCCAGGTACAGCGGGTACGTGCCGGCGCGGCCGGATACGAAGTCAGCCATCGCTTCGTTGGTGTCCGTGTTCAGATAGAACTCGGGATCCAGCGTGCCCTGGTTGTACTGATAGTTCAGATTCTTCAGGTACTCATAGGTGGCTTCCCATGTGAAGTCCGCCACGCTGAGCTCGGAATACAGCGCGTGCTCCTTGTCATCGTTCGGCCATGTGCGGAAGGGATAGGAGTAGGTGAAGTTATCCCTCACCAGCTGGTGGTTGACATAGCCCAGGCCGGCATCACGCCACGCTTCCAGCACGGCGTTGTACTCTTCCAGGTTGTGCGGCATATCCATGCCCACCTGGTCCAGCCAGTCCTGGCGGATCAGCGTCAGCCAGTTGTACGCGGTGGGGCGGTTGGCGAAGAAGAAATACGTTTCGCCGTCCAGCTCGCCGTAGGTATCAACCATGCCGCTGGTCATTTCATAGTAGGTGGGGGCGTAGGTCTTCATCTCTTCCATGTCGATGGCCTGCATCGCACCCTCGGACTGGTAGATGACCGCCTGCGGCATGTCATAGTGGAAGATGATGTCGGGCGCGTTGCCCGCGGCCAGCATCTGCATGTAGTCCTGCACTTCCGCGGAGCGGGTGATGCCGACAAACTGCACGGTGATGCCGTTGGGCGTGCCGAACTCATCCTGAATCCAGCGGGTGTAGTAGTTGTCCGTCACGTTCCAGCCTTCAAAACCCCGGTCGTACACGGGAATCTTGATGGTGACGTTGTCCGCGGCAACGGCGAAAGACGCCATGCCTAGAACCAGCGCCAGCGCGATGAGCAGCGATAATGCTTTCTTCATTCCAGGTACCCTCCTTGCTAATTTATCCTGACGGGGCGGACCCCGTTATCGGATCGAAGTGGTTTTGGCGGTTATCCTTTGACAGCGCCAATCATGATGCCCTGCACGAAATACCGCTGAATGAACGGGTAAATGCACAGGATCGGTATCGTGGCGAACATGACGCACGCGGCCTTGAGCACCTCCGGATTCGTTTGCACAACGACGACGGTTTCGGATGCCTGGAACTTCTCCGTCGCGGCAACGATCAGGTAGTACAGTTTCAGCTGAAGCGGGCGCAGGTCCACCCTTTGCTTGATGTAAAACAGCGCATCCTGGTACGCGTTCCAGCGGCCCACGGCCAGGAACAGCGCAATCGTCATGATGATGGGTTTGGATAGCGGAATCACCAGGCTCCACAGCACGCGCAGGTACCCGGCGCCCTCGATGCGGGCGGATTCCTCTAGGCTGTCGGGGAAGCTGGATGCAAGGGACGTGCGCATGATCAGCAGGTTATACGCCGAAAACGCCAGCGGAAGGATCAGCGAAGACAGCTTTTCCAGCATGCCAAGGTTGTGGATCAGCAGGTAATCCGGGATGATGCCGCCGCTGAAATACAGCGTGATCATGATCATGAAGGTGAAGAGCTTGCGGCCGCGCAGGTGTTTTCTGGACAGCGCGTATGCCGCGCACAGCGTCAGGAAAAGGCCGACGGCGGTAAACGCAACCGTCATGATGATGGAAATGTACATGGACCTAACGATGCTTTGATCGTACAAGACCTTCCGGTACGCCTCAATCGTGAAGCCCTTAGGCCACAGGAACACCTTGCGCGCGATGACGTACGATTCGCCGGAAAGCGATTTGGCCAGCACATGCACGAACGGCAGCACGCACGTCATGCAGACCAGGATCAGCAGCGCGTAAATCGCTATATCCAGCGCCAGGTTGCCCGTTTTGATCTTCCTGCGCGGCTTTTTGACGGTGGTGCCAGCGGTCACAGCAAACCCTCCTCTCCAAAGCGCTTGGCGACGAAATCGCTGCCCAGCACCAACAACAGGCCGATCACCGACTGGAACAGGCCCAGCGCGGTCGCCTGGCCGTACTTGCCGCCCTCCAGACCCCAGCGCCACACCAGCATCGGAATGGTGTAGGTGTACTCCGTGGTGGCAACGTTCATCAGCGAGTGCACGCGCTCAAAGCTTCCGCCCATCACGCGGCCAAGGTTCATGATCAAAAGCGTTACGATTGTAGGGCGGATTGACGGCAGCGTGACGTGCAGAATCTGGCCGAAGCGGCCCGCGCCGTCAACGATGGCGGCTTCGTACAGTTCCGGGTTGATGCCGGTGATCGCCGCCAGGTACACGATCGTGCCCCAGCCCATCGTTTGCCACACGCCGATGACGACGTACGACACCAGCCAGTGCGTGTTTTCCTGCAGGAAGGGGATGGCCTTCGCGCCGCTGTCCGTGATCATGGTGTTGACGATGCCGGACAGGCTGAACAGCTGGTACGCGATCGACCCGATGATGACCCACGACAGAAAGTGCGGCAGGTACAGCAGCGTTTGCGTCACCTTTTTGAACGCCTTGTGGCGCACTTCGTTGAGCATCAGCGCCAGCAGGATCGGCGCGGGAAAGCCCACGATCAGGTCAAGGCCGTTGAGCAGCAGCGTGTTCCTGAATGCGCGGGTAAAATCGCGGGTTTTGAACACCTTTTCGAAGTTCGCAAGGCCGTTCCACGCGCTGCCAGCAAGGCCCTTGACGATCTTGTAATCCTTGAACGCGGCGGAAAGGCCAAGGTACGAGCCGTACTTGAACACAAGCACAAACGCCATCGGCAGGATCAGCAGCAGGTACAGCTCCCAGTCCTGTTTGATCCAGGACAGGAAGCGCGGCTTGCGGTAGCGCAGTTCGGGCTGGGCCACAAGAGACACCCCTTTCTTAGGCAGAAGGCGTTGCGGCTATATCCCCGGCCTTTTCCCCGCGCCGCAGGATTCGCGCACGATCAGCGTGGGCTCGCGCACCTGGATGAAGGGCGGGATATCCTGCCGGGTGGCCTGCAAAAGCTGCTGCATGGCGACGCGGCCATGCTCATCGGTGTTGACTTCCAGCGTGGTAAGGGGGGGATGTGTGTATGCGGAAAAGAATTGGTTGTCGCAGCCGACGACGGCCATGTCATCCGGCAGCGTCAGGCCCATCTTGCTGAGCTGGCGCAGCACGCCAAGGGCCATCAGGTCGTTGACCACGATCAGCGCGGTCGGCCATTCCATGCGCGGCAGGCCGGAGAGGAGCTTCAACACCGCCATTTCGCCCGTTTGCGGGGTGTGCGTTTTTTCGGGCTGGATGAGAGGACTTAGACTCAGCGCGCGCATCTCATCGAAGAAGCCTGCTTCGCGGTCGCCCACGCTGCGGGTTTCATCCGTCGCGCCCAGGAACGCGATGCGGCGGTGGCCCAGCGTTGCCAGGTGGCGCACAGCCTTGCGCATGCCGAGCGCCAGGTCGGTGTAAATGCTGATGCAGGAAAGCCCCGGGATCGGCGGGCAAACGGTGACGATGGGCATGTATTGCTTCAGGCGGCCAAGCACGGCGGGCAGCTCTTCCGGGCTTTTGGGTTCCACAAACCCGCCGGAAAACAGCACGCCGTCCAGTCGGCGCTCTATCAGCTGATCGACGAACGCATCTGAAATGCGGATGTTGTACGGCAGGCGGTATATCTGCACAACGAAGCCGTTCGAGCCGGCCTCTTCCTGCGCGGCGCTGAAAATGCTGGCGTAGTACGGATGGGTGATGGATGGCAGGATGATGCCCATCGTGCGGGAACTGCGGCTTAAAAGCCCGCGCGCCATGCTGTTGGGCTTGAAATTGTATTTGTCGATAACGCGGCGCACCGCTTGGTATGTTTTCTGGCTGACGTTGGGGTGATCGCCCAGCACGCGGGAAACCGTGGCGGCGGAAACGCCCGCCTCCCTGGCGATATCCAGAATTGTGATGGTGTCGCCCGCCATGCCCACACCCCCTGCATCGGTATTGGATGAGGAGATTGTAGCATACATTGAAAACCTTTTCAATAGGGTTGATCCATATTTTTTCGCAAAAACCGACTGTTTATTGTGCATAAGGGCAGTATTATGTGGGTGTTGGTGAGGTGCTTGAAAATGAATTTGAAAACGTTTTCAATTGAAAAAAGAAGATACGCCAGGAGTATCTGCCCCTGGCGTTCTCTCTACCTCTCAATAACCGCATACCTTCCCGCCAACAGCATCAGGCTGAACAAGTACAGGAAGTTATCGTAATAGCGCCTGTCGCCGGTGCGGGGCGGGGTTTGCCAGAACAGGCGCAGGCATTGGTCGGCATGCGCCGCGTTCTTTTGAGATGCCGCCACCGATGCCGCCGCGTTCGTCGCCACAATCGCCACGGGGTGCAGCGCGGGCTGGTCCAATGCCTGACCGTCCACCGTGTAGGTGCGCAGGTCCTCCATGTCGGCCTTTTCGCAAAAGAAACGCTGGACGTTGTCCGCAATGCGCGTCAGTTCCGGCGTTTTGCCGCACCATGCCGCATCCAGCCCAATGTTCAGCGCCACGCGGTACGCATCGGAATAGTAATGGCTGTGCCCGCGCGTGGTTTCCGGCGTGCCGTCAAAGTGCGCGTACTCGGGGGCAAGGCCGGTCTCCGGGTGGCAGGCGACCGCCAGGTAGGCGCGGCTGGCACTGGCGGCGCTGCGCCAGAAGGGACGGTCGGCCTCATCGGCCCAGCGGGCAAACAGCCCGTAAAAGTGCGGCAGGTGATATGACGGATCGGAAAACGGCAGCTCCGGCACGAACTTGATCAGGTGATTGTCCGGGTCCCACATGGGGCTGCCGCCTTCTACCATCTCATGCTGGTGCACGCAGTGGCGCAGGATATCCCTTGCCTGCGCGCTGTAGTTGAACGGCTCGGCACCGTCGCCCCACCGGTTTGCCGCGAAAAACAGCGCCAGCGCATAGTATTCCTCGCCGTCCGGCGCGGGGCCCTGCGAGTTCCTTGTGCCATCCAGCTTGGTGGACCATGCAAAACACCCCTGATATTTGCCGTCCGGGTGCCACATGAACCGCTTAGAAAATAGCCACAGCCGGTCAAATATATCCTTCCTGTCCAGCTGCACCGCCACCATCATGCCGTAGCTCATGCCCTCGGTGCGGGCATCGTGGTTGCCGGTGTCTTCCATATAGCCCATGTCCGCGCCAAGCTCGTGGTAAAACCGCTGAACAGGGTCTTCAAACATCAGGCGGAAAGTTTCCCCAATGCGCGCGTCAGCCTCTGCCTGAGTAACGCCAATGCGCGCCAGCAGGTTTTGCATGCAAGTTTCCTCCTTGGGAATATTCCAAATGAAAAGGAGAAGGAGCAACGCCCCTCCTCCTGTGGTATTACCGATTAGCGCTTACTCGCCGTAGTACTTCGCGAAAGCCGCGGCCCGCTCATCGATGATGGCCTGCGCGCCGGAAGCCAGATAGTCTGCCATGCCCGCGTCATACACCTTGTCGAAATCTTCGACCTTGGCGACGACAGCCTGCACCAGCATCGCATCGCGCTTTTCTTTCAGCATTTCGCCCACGCCCTCTTCGGCTTCAATCGGGCCGCAGTTGTAGTGCACAAACACGCGCCCATCCTGGGTGGATGCGGCATATGCGCGGGAGATGAAGCTGGCATCCACACCGCTGTACCCAAGCGCGATGGAGCGGCTGCGCAGATCCGTATCGCCCAGATCCAGGCCGTTGTTGGTGATGGTGTAGTCGATGTTGTACTGGCTGTTGATGATCTTCTCGTTCGTGGCGGCGATGGTCTTGATCGTGCCGTCTTCCAGCACTTCATGCGTCACGCCCTCTTCCCCGATCTGCAGGAACGTCTTGTGCTCGATATCTGTGATCCAATCCAGGTACAGCAGGGAAGCGAGCGGTTCCTTGTTGGTGATGGGGAAGAACACCTTGCGGTCGATCGGGTTGGCCAGGAACTTGCGGTACAGGCCCGCGTCGTTCTGAAACACCGTTACGGCGATGAACGCGGCGTCTTCGCCCACAATGGTCTGCAGGCCGCCATGGATACCATCCGCGCCGTCACGGTAGGGCAGATCCCAGTTGTGGATGAACGCGCCCACGAAACCGCTCTTGATCAGGTTGGTTTCGGTGGTGTCGCCAGAGCCGTACAGGCCGAAGTCGGCCCAGATCAGGCCCGCGTTGTACCATTCGTTCAGCTTGCGGATGCCCTCTTTGTAGCCTGGGAACAGCAGGTTGCCGCCGTCAAAGCCGTAGATGTAAGCATCCTTGTCGGAGAAATCTTCCGGCGCATAGGCGTTGAGCAGGTGTTCCGCGCGCCAGCGGATGTCATAGCTGGTGGCGAAGGGGATCATCTTGTCCGCGTCAGCGCCCAGCAGCAGCTCGGCGTTCTCCTGAAACGCGTACAGCATCGCTTCGAACTCTTCCATGGTGGTGGGTTCGGCAAGGCCCAGCTTGGCAAGCCAATCCTGGCGAACAAACGTGTTGATGCGCGCGTTGGTGACCAGCTTCGCCTCGATGGCCCACACGGTGCCGGTCTCGGGGTCCTGATCATAATAGAGGTTGAAATCGCCCAGGAACTCCCACAGGTTGGGCAGCAGGTCTTTGTACTCCTCAAGGTAGGGGGCCAGATCCTGCACGCCGCCCATGGAGGCGTACGTCTGGATGGTCGGGTAGCTGTACGTCACGCATACGTCGGGCGCGTCGCTTGCGGCCAACAGGTTGTTGATGACCGAAGTCTCATCCCAGCGGCTGACGGGCACGAACGTGACCTCCACGTTGTGGTCGCGCAGCATGCCTTCTTTGATGTAGTCGGTGTAGAAGTTGTTTTCCGGGGTGGTCTTTCCGCCGTCCAGGCCGCGGTCATAGATCTCAACGGTGATCTGCTTCGTTTCCACAAAGCGGCCGTCTACGATCTCGTCGCTAGCCATGGCCCACGTCGCCAGCGACCCCAGCACCAGCAGGGTCACAAGCAGGAAGGATAGCGCTTTTTTCATGATAGACCTCCTAATAGACATATTTGCAGCGCGCACCGCGCGCAATGGGCATGGAGGAAGGGGAAGTGGAAGGAACGCTGGGACTCCGTCCCAGACCCTGCCAAAGGGCTTTGCCCTTTGGAATCCTTTCTTTTCGCCTCACGGCGGGTTGGGGTATTATCCTTTTTCGGCCCCGACAGTAACACCTGTGATAAAATATTTTTGCAGCCAGGGGTAGACCAGCAGGATCGGCACCGTGGCGAACGCCACCGTTGCCATGCGCAGGGTTTCGGCAAGGCCGGGGGTGGTGAAGCCTTCCTGGGTGGCAGCTTCGAACGCGTTGGTGCTGTTCAGGATATCGTACAGCAGGCGCTGGATCGGGTAGTATTCGCGGCGGTTTAAGAACATCAGCGCGTCTGAGAAGCCGTTCCAGCGGCCCACCGCGTAGAACAGCGTCAGCGTGGCCAGCACGGAGGTGGACAGCGGCAGGTAGATGCTGACCAGCACGCGGATGGGGCCCGCGCCGTCAAGCTCCGCGGATTCCCGCAGGCTTTCCGGAATGCCGTAGAAAAAGCTGCGCAGGATGATCATGTTGAACACGCTCAGGCAGTTGGGAATGATCAGCACCACCGGGCTGTTGATCAGGCCAACATCCTTGAGCAGCAGGTAATTGGGTATGGTGCCCGCGCTGAAATACATTGTCAGGATGATCAGCGTGTTGAAAAACTTGCGGCCCTTGAGGTGGTCATACGTCAGCGGGTATGCGCACAGGATCGTCATGAACATCGACCAAACCATGCAGATCACGGTCAGGATGGCCGTCCATTCCAGCGACCAGGTGTAGCGCGCATCCTTCAGCACCGTTTTGTAGGCATCCAGGTTGAAGCCCACGGGCCACAGCAGCACCTCATTGCGGACAAGCGCAGTTGCGGAACTGAGCGAGCGCGCCACGATGTTCAGCAGCGGCAGCAGGCAAATCAGGATCAGCAGCACGCAGAGGAACACAACGATTACGTCGCCGAACTTTGTCGCCCTGGATTTGATCATGGGGATGTCCTCCCTTCTGCTTACCGCTTACCAGATGCCCCGCTCGCCAAACTTCTTCGCCAGCGTGTTTGCGGCCACCAGGAATATGACGCATACGACCGACTGGAACAGGCCGACCGCCGCCGTCATGGAGAATTGCAGGCTCTTGATGCCGTTTTGGTACACGAAAATGGAAATAACGTTGGATACGCTGGTGACCAGCTTGTTGGCCAGCGCATACGGCCGGTCAAACTCGCTGCCCAGGATGCGGCCCAGGTTCATGATCAGCAGCGTGACGATCGTGCCGCGAAGGCCCGGCAGCGTGATGTGCCAGATCTTGCGAAGCCGGCCCGCGCCATCCACAGCGGCGGCCTCGTACAGCTCCGGGCTGATGTTGGTCAGCGCGGCCAGGTAGATGATCGTGTTCCAGCCCACCGACTGCCATACGCCCAGGAAGATGTACGTCCACACCCAGTTGTTTACGTCATCCAGGAAATGGATCGGCTGGCCGCCCATGTTTTTGATGACGATGTTGACCAGGCCGCTGGTGGGGGCGAACAGCTGCAAGGCAAGACCCGAGATGATAATCCACGACAGGAAGTGCGGCATGTACACGATGGTTTGGGTCACGCGCTTGAACCGCTTGAACGTAAGCTCATTGAGCAGCAGCGCCAGCAGGATGGGCGCCGGGAAGCCGACCAGCAGATCCAGCAGGTTCAGCGTTACGGTGTTGCGCAAAGCATACCAAAAATCGCGGTTGTTAAACGCCTTGATGAAAAACTCCATGCCGTTGTTTTTCGCCCAGGGCATTTCCCAGATGGACTGCACCAGGCTGTATTTTTTGAATGCGATTTGGATGTACATCATCGGGATGTAGCGGAAGATGATGAAGAACGTGATCGGCAACAGCAGCAGCAGGTACAGCGTCCAATAGCGCTGGAAGTACGTCAGCGTTCTTTGGGCTTTGGTTTTCGGCTTTCTCGCGGAGGCGGTGAGCATTGTTCAACCTCCTTCTGGATCGGTTCGGCATTGGAGTTGTATTGCTTTGTTTTAAAGGTTGCAAATGGTAAAAGAAGTCCCTGTAATGCGTCAAGATTAGCACAATCATCACAACTTGTCAAGGATGATTTCGTTTATTTGTACACCTTTTGCGGCAAAATGATTTATACTATTTAAACATTTTTCGTTATGCCATTGACAAATCCTCCGTGTTTGGATAAACTTGTCAGTACAAGTTAGCGGTAGGTTATACAAGTTTGCGGATCGGGGGCGGCGCGATGGTCAGCACATCCAAATATATGGAGATTGTTTCCTGGGCGAAGGAGCAGATCGCGGCCGGCGCGTTTTTGCCGGGGGACAGGTTCTTATCCGAAAACGAGCTGTCAGAAAAGTTCGGCTTTTCGCGGCAAACGGTGCGGCGCGCGCTGGAAGAAATGGAAAAGGAAGGGCACATCGCGCGCATACAGGGCAGCGGCACCTACATTTCCGCATACCAGCCGTTTCCGCGCCGCGGGCAGGGCGGGGAGGGCGCGGCTTCCCGGTTTGTGGCTGTGCTGTCCACGCACATTGACGGCACCGTGTTCCCGCCGGTGCTGCGCGGCATCGAGGCGGCGCTTCGGCCCGGCGGGTACGCGGTGCAGCTGCATGCCACGCAAAACGAGGTCATCGGCGAAACACGCGCGCTGGAAGGGCTGCTTTCTAGCATCCCCGCCGGGGTCATCGTGCACCCCACCAGAAGCGCCCTGCCGTGCCTGAACCTGCCGCTTTTTCAGCGACTTCAGGATATGGGCGTGCCGGTGGTGTTCATCGATTCCGGGTACCCGGGGCTGCTCTGCCCCTGTGTGGCGCTGGATGACGAAAAGGCCGGGTTCGTGGCCACGGCGCACCTGCTGGATGCGGGGCACCTGCGCGTGGCGGGCATCTTCTCCGCGCTGGATCAGCAGGGGCGGCTGCGGTACCTGGGGTACGCCCGCGCGCTGCTGTCGCGCGGCATCCCGCTGGATGATTCGCGCGTGCACTGGTTCACCAAAGAGAATTTGGAATACCTGCTTGCGGGCGGGCCGCTGCCTGAGGCGCTGAAGGGTTGCACCGCCGCCGTTTGCTATAATGACAACATTGCGCTATCCTTGATGGAAAAGCTGCCCGCGCTGGGCCTTTCCGTGCCTAAAGACCTGTCGCTGGTGGGCGTGGATAACTCGGAGGTGGGCCGCGTGGCGCAGCTTTCCAGCGTAGCACACCCGGGCGACCGGCTGGGCGAAGCCGCTGCCAAGCTGCTGCTATCGATGATCGGCGGCGCGCCGGGCAAAAGCATTCTGTTCCCCCCGCAGCTGATGGCGCGGGGTACCGTTTCCGTTATACATAAGGAGGGTCCGTATGCTGCTGAATGACGGTTGGATGTTTGCGCTTGGCGAGCCCAGGGATTTTGTTCCCGTACAGTTGCCGCACGATTGGCTGATCGGTGATCTGAGCAAAACGCGGCAGGCGTCGGTTGGGTGGTACGCACGGGAACTGGATGTATCCGATGTAAAAGCCGGCCAGCGCGTGTTTCTTCAGTTTGACGGCGTGTACATGGACAGCGCGCTGTACGTCAACGGGCGGCCCTGCGGCGAGTGGAAGTACGGCTACACGCGGTTCATTCACGATATCACCGACTGTATTTTTCTTGATAGGCCCAATGCCCTGCTGATGCGCGTGAACTACCAACCCCCGTGCGAGCGGTGGTATTCCGGCGCGGGCATAACCCGCGATGTGTCGCTGATCATCAAAAACGCGTGCCATTTCGTGCCGGATGGCATCTACATCCACACCGAAAAGACGGACGCGGGCTGGACATACACGGCAACCGCCGAGGTGGAGACGGGCGGCAGGCCGTATGCCGTGCGGCATGAAATTGCGGATGCCGACGGGCCGCTGCGCGCTTGGGATGTTAATGACCCGGTGCTGTATACTTTGCGCTCCACGTTAATCGTAGGTGAGGAAATTTGCGACACCGTGGATACCCGCTTTGGGTTCCGTGAAACGCGCTTTGACCCGAACGAAGGCTTCTTCCTGAACGGGCGGCATCTGAAGATGAACGGCGTGTGCCTGCACCATGACCTGGGCGGGCTGGGCGCGGCGGTGCACGGGGACGCGATCCGGCGGCAGCTGACCATTTTGCGCCAAATGGGCGTAAACGCCATCCGCACCGCGCACAATCCGCCCGCCAAAGTTTTCATGGATTTGGCGGATGAAATGGGATTTTTGGTGCTATCCGAGCTGCTGGATATGTGGGAAAAGCCGAAAAATACGTACGATTACGCGCGGTTTTTTAATGAATGGGTCGAACGCGACGCCGCCAGCTGGATTCGCCGCGACAGGAACCATCCAAGCGTGGTGCTGTGGAGCGTGGGCAATGAGATTCACGACACCCACCTGGATGCCGTGCAGGGCGGGCGCACGCTGAACCGCCTGCTGTATCTGGTCAAATTGCACGACCCCCTGGGGAACGCGCCGGCCACGCTGTGCTCCAACTACATGCCGTGGGAAAATACGCAGATTTGCATGGAACAGGTGGGCATCGCAGGCTACAACTACGGCGAGGCGCTGTACGAAAGGCACCACGCCGCGCACCCCGGCTGGGTGATCTACGGCAGCGAAACGTGCTCCACCGTGCAAAGCCGCGGGGTGTACCATTTCCCGCTGTCGCAGTCCGTGCTGGCGGATGATGATTTGCAGTGCTCGGCGCTTGGCAACAGCACCACCAGCTGGGGCGCGCGCAGCGTGGAGGCCTGCATCATGGCCGACCTGAACACGCCGTATTCGCTGGGGCAGTTCATTTGGGCCGGGCAGGATTACATCGGCGAGCCGACGCCTTACCACACGAAAAACTGCTATTTCGGGCACATCGATACGGCCGGTTTCAAGAAGGATTCGTATTACCTGTTTCAGGCCGCGTGGCTGCCGAAAAGCACGCCGGTGCTGCACCTGTACCCCTATTGGGATTTTTCGCCCGGGCAGGCGGTGGATGTGCGGGTGGTCAGCAATGCGGACAGCGTGGCGCTTTTCCTGAACGGTGAAGAGATTGGCCGCCAGAGGATGGACGGGCGGCTGGCGGCGGATTTCCGCGTGGCATACCGGGCCGGAACGCTGCGGGCGGTGGCGTACGGCGCGGACGGGGTGCAGGTTAAGCAGGTTGAGCGGCGATCCTTTGGGGATTCCGTTTCGCTGCGGCTGGATGAAGACCGCTACGGCGAACTGACCTTTGTAACCATCACGGCAGTCGATGCCGACGGCAACCCCGTGGAAAACGCGAACCGGCGGGTGCGGGTGGCCGTGGAAAACGGCGCGCTGCTTTGCCTGGATAACGGCGATTCCACCGATTGGGAGCCTTACCGGGCGGACAGCCGCCGCATGTTTTCCGGGAAGCTGCTGGCGGTGGCGCGGGGGTCTGCCGGCAAAAAGCCGCGTGTTACCGCGTTCTTTGACGGCGCAGACATCCCCGTGCGCAAGGTGGAACTGGTTGCCGATGGGTTTGATGTGACCGCCCGCGTGTTCCCACCGGATGCGACGGACCGGCGCCTTGTGTGGCGGCTGACCGACGCCGCGGGGATCGACAGCCCGCTGGGCACGCTGGCAGTCGCGGCGGATGGGCACAGTGCGCGCATCACGCCAAGGGGCGACGGCACCGTGTATGTGCGGTGTTCGCCGCTGAACGGGCGGGAGCATCCAGCTTTCATCTCGCAGATCACGCTGGACATCACCGGGTACGGCAAGCCCTTCCTGGACCCGTACGGGTTCATCGCGGGCGGGCTGTACAATGCGTGCAATGTGCCGCTGACCAACGGCAATGAGCGCGGCGTCGCCACGCTGCGCGACGGCGAGAGCCACGCGGGGTTCGCGGGCCTTGATTTCGGCCCGTTCGGGTCGGATACGATCACGCTGCCGCTGTTTCCCCTGTCGCATGATCCGTTCGATTTCGAGGTGTGGGAGGGCATGCCGCTTTCCGGCGGGCAGCGCATCGCCGTGCTGCATTACGGCCTGGGCAGCACATGGAACACCTACAAAGATGTGACCTACACGCTGCCGCGCAGGCTTCGCGGGGTGACGACGCTGTGCTTTGTGTTTAGGCAAAAGGTGCACATCAAGGGGTTCCGCTTTGCGCGGCAGGAAAAGGCTTACGCGCGCCTGGCGGCGGCCTGTGCGGACAGCGTGTACGGAGACAGCTTCACCGTGCGCGGCGATACAATAGAGAGAATCGGCAACAACGTGACGCTGACCTTTGACGGGATGGATTTCGCGCGCGGGGCAAGCCGTGTGCGGCTGCGCTGGCGGTCTGACCTGGAGAAAAATGCGGTGCAGGTGGCGTTTGCGGGTGAGAGCGGGGCCGCGCGGGCGATGGTTTCGCTGCCGCGCGCTAAGGACTGGGCGGAGGCGGAATTCGCGCTGTCAGAAGTGTTTTCGGGGCCGGGGGCGGTATCGCTGATCTTCTTCCCAGGGTGCGCTTTGGACCTTGCCTGGGTTGAGTTTTTGCCGTGAGCCTATCTTTTCATAAGGGGTGATTTCAGATGAGCGTGCGCCTGCCAAGGCTTTTTTCGGAGGGCATGGTGTTGCAGCGGGGCGAGCGCACCCGGCTGTGGGGCTGGGCGGATGAAGCGGTGACGGTGACATTTCAGGGGCGCAGCTATGCCGCGCAGCCGGGTGCGGATGGCCTGTTCGAGGTGTTCCTATACATACCGCAGGCGGGCGGGCCTTTTCCGCTGGTCGTCAATGGGGAAACGGCGCTTAACGCTTACGTCGGCGAGGTGTGGCTGCTGGCGGGCCAGTCCAACATGGTGCTGCCCATGCGCCGCTGCCGGTATATGTACCCCGATGAAGTGGCAAGCCCGGCGGCTGGCGTGCACCAGTTTGCCGTGCCGCAGCGCACGGATTTCCACGCGCCGCAGGATGACCTGGACGGCGGGCGGTGGGTCGCCTCCGGCCCGGATACGGTGCTGGATTTCTCCGCCGCAGGGTATTTTTTCGCGAAGAAAATTGCCGCAAGGTACAACACGCCGGTGGGGCTGCTGCTGACGGCGATCGGAGGCACGCCGGTGCACGCGTGGATGCCGCGCGAGGCGCTTGCAGCGTTCCCTGATCTGCTGACAGAAGCGGACGCCTGCCGCGATGACGGGGCCGTCGCCCGCATTATCGATGACGAGACGGCGTTTTTCTCCGCGTTTTATCATGATTTGGATGCGCGTGACCCGGGGCTTGCGCAAAGCTGGTTTGCGCCCGATTTTGACGGCGCTGCCTGGGCGGACTGGGACCTTGACACCTCATGGGCCGGTTGCGGTACCGTATGGCTGCGCCGCACGGTGATAATCCCGCCGCGCCTTGCCGGCCGGGAGTGGACGCTGTTCCTGGGCACGGTGACCGACGCCGACACCGCGTATGTGAACGGCGAAAGGGTCGGCTCCACCGGGTACCAGTACCCCCCGCGTGAGTACACGACGCCCCCGCTGCCCGCCGGTCCCTGCCAGATCACGCTGCGCGTGGTCAGCAAAAACGGCGGCGCGTTCACGAAAAACAAGCCCCGGCACCTGTCGTGCGATTTGGGCTCCATCCCGCTGGATGGCGCGGCGTGGAAATTTCACCGCGGCAGCGCCGGCAACCCGCCGCCCGCGGAGACTTTCTTCCATTACAAGCCGACCGGGCTGTTTGGCGGGATGATCGCGCCGCTGACCCGCATGACGGTCCGGGGCGCGCTGTGGTACCAGGGCGAATCCGACGCGCACACGCCCGCGCGCTACGGCGAGAAGCTCGAAGGGCTTCTGCGCGGCTGGCGGCGGGCGTTCGGGCGGGATTTTCCTTTTTTGTTCGTGGAACTGCCGCACTGGAGCGGTGAAAACTGGGATGCCTTGCGGCGGGAACAGCGGTCGCTGCTGAGCGCGCCCGGCACGGGCATGGTTTCGGCGTATGACCTGGGCGAGGATAACGACCTGCACCCGCAGGGCAAGATGGCCGTAGGCGAAAGGCTGGCGCGGCTTGCGATGCGGGTGGCTTACGGGGATGGGGTAGCGGCTTCGCCTTTTGAGGTTGTGGGGGCTTGGGCGGAAGGGCGCGAGTAACAAAACGCCGCCTTTCTTCCCTCGGGCTTACATGGAACGCGGGCTTATTTCCTGCACCGAAACACGCCCGCTTCCTTCTTGATTTCAATCACGCCATCCCGGCGTAAAACTTCGGTCAGGTGCGCAAGCAGCGCGTCGGCGTCACGCTCTGTCGCCTCTGCCATGTAGATGGTGGAGCGCATCCAGTCGGCCAGGCCGCACACGCCTTCCGCATCGGTCAGGCGCAGGCTGTCTTCGTAGTCCAGCCTTTCAACATCCGCAAAATAGGGACGCAGCAGATCGGCTCCATTTTCCAGATTGAATGAAAACGGCTGGGCGAATGCGGGCGTATCGGGACTGCTCCGCCGCATCGTATCACGCATGAATGCGTACAGGCCGCCGTTGCCGTTTGTGGCGGCATAGAATGTGCCGCCGGGCTTCAGCACGCGTTGCACCTCGCGCAGCGCTTTGGAAAGGTTCGGCACATGGTACAGCATGTGGTTTGCCATCACCGTATCAAACGCGATATCGCCGTACGGGATCGCCTGGATGTCAATCTGCTGAAACG
>JAVBPC010000088.1:0-46248 GCA_031549905.1 Eubacteriales bacterium | reverse complement strand
CGGGGGGGGGGGTTGCGCTGGGGGCCGGGGCCCCCCCTGCACCCCGGTCACTGCGTCAGCGCCCGCATCCAAGCGACGACCAGCGCGCGGGTAAGCCCCTGCGTCAGCGCGTGCACGCCAAGTTCCGCGGGCATCAGGCGCGGCGGGGACAGCGGGCTGCGCGCCATCATCGCGCGCAGGCTTTCATCCAGTGCGGACAGAAGCATCCCCTCAAACGGCGCGGCGTACCGGATATCCACCAGCACAAGGTCCGGGTCCAGCATGCACACAATGTTGTACAGCATCTCCGTAATCGGCGGAACAAGCATCTTGAGCGTGCGCCGGTACCGCTCCGGCTCGGCACCCGCCACGGCGGACATTCTGGCCCTGAGCATATCGCGGCGCAATACGGCGCTTTCGGGAATGTTCAGGCGGTGCGCAAAATGGCGCAGTGAAACCAGGTCTTCAAAGGGGATGCCCGCGGTGCCGATCATCTGCCCCGCATCCCCCACGGCCGCGTTGCGGCCCAGAACCACCTCGCCCACATGGGATACCGCGCCCGATACCCCTTCGCCGATATGCAGGTAGTAAATCAGCCGCGCGCCGGTATAATCGCCCACCGGCGCGTATGCCCGCAGCGCAAGCTTGACATCCTCTTCCACCAGGCATTCCCGGATGCCCAGCGTCTCAAGCAGCAGCGCCTTGATGCGCAGGCCGGATACATCCGGCACGCGCCTGCTTTGCACGGTATCCAGCGCCTCAATATATGGGCCGGGCGTGACCACCGCCACGCCCGCAATTTCCCGCCCTTCCGCCTCGTCCGGTGCGCGCTCCCGCGTTTCCAGAAGAAACCAACGCAGGTTTTCCTCATACGTCAGCCCTTCCTGAGAAACGTACAGCTTTTCTTCCGTCAGGAAGGATGCATCCATCGCCAGCAATCTTCGGCGAAAAATGCGGCGGCCCGACAGGTTCACCATCAAAAGCGCGTGGCGGCTGCGGCTGATGGATACAACCTCCGCCTTGCGGCCGGTCGGCACGCCGCCGGGCCTGCGCTGGCGCGGCACCGTGCGCACGTTGAGCACCCCGGTCGCGTTCATCTGCTCCACAAGGTTGCCCACCGTCATCACGCTGAGGCCCAGCGCGTCCGCCAGCGTCTGGCGCGATACCTCTCCCCGGGCGACCAACACATCCCACATGCGCATCAGGTTTCCTGTTCTGATGCTGGATTGATCCACCGGTTTCATCCTTTGTTGCCTCCCGTGTTGCGCACGCAGGGGGAGGCAAACCCTCCCCCCGCCAAGAAATTATTTCCCTTCATGCCAGGCGATCACTTCTATGCGCCCGATCTCAATTGCGTTTTCGTTCAGGTACGTTTGCACGGCGCTGCGCACAGAACAGGTCATGATGATCTTGCTGCCCGGATACAGGCCCATGCCGTAGCCGCTTTCGTAGTCCACATACACCAGCACGTCATTGGCGTCGTACAGCGCGAACGCCACATACGGACTCCAGACGATTTCTTCCGTGTTGTTCTCAATCTCGGCGATCATCTCGATTTCACGCTCGCCGTAATAATCCTTTTCTTCAAAAGAGCCGGAAGAGGCCAGCAGCGCGGCATCCTCAGTTGTGGATTTGCCCACCACCGTCACGCTGTAATCATCAATGTAATCGGCCTCTGACGCTTCTGCGATGTTTTCGTACAGGTAGTAATACCCTTTCCCGCCCGGGGGAAGGATTTCCGGGTAGAATGAGTAGATTCTGCCGGTAGCGACGGGGTCGCCCTCCGCATCAAGAAACTCAAATACGCCGCTGTCCATCTCCACGTTTTTGTCGCCGGTGTTGGTGATCTCGCCGTACACATGCCCGGCGTACGATTCATCGTAATATGGCAGCACATAGAAGGCTTCCTGCGTAACGGTCGCCTTGCCCGCCGCAAACGCCGTGGTGGCCGCAAGCGCCGTCAGCAGCAACGCCAGGAAAAGTATAACGCCCTTTTTCATGATTCCCATCCTTTCTATAATACCCATGCGAAGCATGACGCCACCCAAGAAGGCAGCGCAATGCTTCAACAGGATACTTTCGCTGAAAAGCGCGCTTTTCCTTCCAATGGACTGGAAAATCCGCAAGAACCAAGTGAATATGCACATAAGCATTCCGTCAAGGCATACAGGTTGACAAAGCGTTTGCAGCGCACTATCATGGGAGCATGAGAGATGCTTTTAGAGAACAGATCCTTGCTGCAGGCGTGCTGCACGGCCGTCTCCGGTGGGATGAATCGCTTACCGCAGAGGCGCGGCTGCTTGCAAAGCCCGCCGTTTCGCAGCGTGTGCTGTGGGATGGAAACGATGCCGCCGCGCTGCGCCACCAGGGGATCGGGGGCATTGCCGTGCGGGACGGCATGCTGCGCCTGACGCTGCCCGCGCGGGCGGACAGCTGGCCCGCGGGTGAATCCCCCACCGGCGACTACGCGGCGTACGGCTGCCTGCGCGCGGCGCTTACGCTGCCAGGGGAAGATTTGACGGCCTACAACCAGTTGACGCTTTCGGTGCGCCCGCGCTGTCACGGGCTGCACCATCCTTTTATGCGGCTGGAATGGGTGAACGACGGCGCGGAGAAGATCCCCGACGCGTACATGCGCGAGGGGTTTCACGACCTGAACCTTAAAAATCACCGCTGGAATGACTGTGTGTTTGAGTTCCCGGACCTGCCGCGCGATAAGGTGACGGAGATCGCGCTGACGGTGACCGCGTACGGCCAGGAGCGGTGCGGCGCGGATGCGTACGCCTTTGATGTGAAGGATATTTACCTGCGGCAGGTGGAAAGGCCGGATGTGGCGCTGGGCTGGCAGGGCAACGCGGATACCATTGCCCACGCAAGCACCGGGTACCTGCCGGACGGCCCAAAGGTGGCCGTGGCGCAGGGGCAAGTTGAGCGTTTCCAACTGGTGGATGCGGATACCGGCGGCACCGTGCTGGATGTACCCGCCGCGCCCCTTGCAAATGAAAAGGGCGTGTTTTCGTTGCTGGACTTCACCGCCTGCGCGCGCGGGGGGTGGTACCGGCTGCAAACGGCCCGCGGCGTGACGGCCCCCTTTCCCATCGGCCCCGGCGCGATGGATGAAACCGTGTGGAAGGTGCTGCACTTCCTGTACTGCGAAAGGTGCGGCACGCCCGTTGCAGGCGGGCACCCGTCCTGCCACCAGGACTGCACCGCTGCGCATGGTGGGCTGACTGTTTCCTATTCCGGCGGCTGGCACGACGCGGGCGATGTATCGCAGCAAACGCTGCAAACGGCGGAGGTGGCGGGCGCGCTGTTGGATGCAGCCGATGCCGCGCGGGGCGACGCGCTGCTGTTCGGCCGCCTGTGCGAAGAGGCCCGCTGGGGGCTGGATTTCGTGCTGAAAATGCGGTTTGGCGATGGATACCGCGCCACCAGCATGGGCATCCGCCGCTGGACGAACGGCCTTCTCGGCGACTTCGATGATGAACAGGCCCGCGTGACCAACCGGTCCATCGACAACTGGCTGATGGCCGCCGCAGAGGCGCGGGCCGCGCGCTTCTTCACCGAAAGCGACCCTGATTACGCCTGCCAGCTGCTGCGCGCCGCGCGGGAAGACTGCGATTTCGCCCGCGAAAGGTTTGCCGCCGTCGGCATGGAAGACTGCATTCTTTTCGAGCACAGCTATAACGCCAGCCTTTCCCAGTACTGGGCGGCTGCTTGCCTTGCGAGCGCGCAGATCGCGCTGGCCGGGGGCGGCGCGCGCTATGCGCAGGAAGCTGCGGAATGGGCGGAAAAGCTTCTTGCTTGCCAGGAGACTGGCACCGGCGGCGCCCCCCTGCGCGGGTTTTATTACCGCGCGCCGGACAGGGCCGCCATCGTGCATTTCAACCACCAGGCCCGTGAGCACCTGTTCCCGCAGGCGCTTTGGGCGCTGTGCCGGGCGCTGCCGGATGATCCGCGCCGCGCGCGCTGGCTCGGCAGCCTGACGCTCACCGGCGAATACATCAAGGCGCTGTTTGCGCACGCAGCGCCGTACGGCATGCTGCCGGCGGGCATTCACCGGCTGGATGAGCCGGATGACCGCCAAACCTTCCCCTACCTGCACCTGTACTGCGATTACGAAGCCGAGCGCGAACACTACCGCCGCCAGCTTGAAAGCGGCCTGCCGCTTGGAAACAGGCATGTGCTGCGCCACTTCCCGGTATGGTTTTCTTTCCGCGGCAACACCGCCGTGCTGCTGTCGATGGGCCGCGCCGCGGCGCTGTGTGGGCGCGCGCTGTCCGACCCGACACTGATGGATATCGCCCGCGATCAGCTCTATTTCATCGGCGGCAAAAACCCGTTCGGCCAGTCCCTGGTGTACGGCGCGGGCAGCAATTTCGCCCAGCAGTGCGCCGCGCTTGCGGGCGAGATGGTCGGCGCGATCCCCGTGGGCATCCAAACGCGCGCCGATGAGGATGTGCCGTACTGGCCCATGGCGAACAACGCGACGTATAAAGAGGTGTGGGCGTCAGCGGCAGGGCACTGGCTGGCGCTGTGGGGTGCAGTGGCGGGGTAACGGGAACGCTGGGACGCTGTCCCAGACCCTGCCAAAGGACCTTCGGCCCTTTGGAATCCCTTCTTTGGGGACATCACATAAGGAGTGTATTGACATGCCACTCGACATTGAACGGATTCTTTTTTCTATGCGGGAAGAGGGGTTTTGGGCGGACGCATGGAAGACTGCCCAGCAGGAGGTGCAGGCGGCGGCGCTTGAGCCTCTGATGCCGGTCATCCGCCGGGTGATTCTGGTGGGGTGTGGCACGTCGCATTACGCGGGCATGTACGGGCGGGATATGATCGAGAAATGGGCCGGTCTGCCCGCGAATGTGGTGGATGGCAACAGCGGCAGGTACCTGGAGGCGCGGCTTTTTACGCCGGATACGCTGGTCATCGGCATTTCCAACACCGGCAATTCCGGCACGGCGGTGGAAACGGTCGAGCGCGCGGCGCGCTCTGGGGCGCGGACGCTGTCCATCACCGGCAACCGGGATAGCCGCATCGCGGCCGCGGCGGATGCCATCCTGTTTTTTCCAGGCGCGATGGATACTGTTGCCACCAAGACCCGTTCTTATGTTGAGAACCTGATGGTACTGCTGGCGCTAGCGATCCGGATGGGCCGCTTGCGGGGCGAAGATGTGCCCGCAGACAGCGAGCTTTCGGGCCACATTGCCGCGTGCGGAAGGGCCGCCGCGCGGCTATTTGACGCGCATACCGACACGCTTTCCCGCCTCGCGGCGGAATATAAGGACATGCACGGCATGCACGCCGTCGGCGCGGGGCTGAACCTGTGCACCGCGTACGAGGCGGGTCTGAAAATCACCGAGATCGGCTGGTTTAACTGCGAGGCGATGGAACTGGAAAGCTACCTGCACGGCAAGCTGCGCGGCGCGGACCAAAAAACGCCTTTCTTCATCATCGCGCCCAGGGATAAAAGCTTCCGCACGGCGGTGAATTTCGTGGCGGTGGCAAAGCAGGTTGAGGCCGAATCCATCATCGTGACGGATGCGGATTTTGCACCGCTACATGACCTGGCGAAGGCCGTCATCCTGGTCGACCCCGTGTGGGAGCCGCTGACGCCGATGCTGTACATCCTGCCGGTGTATGTGTTTTCATTGTACCTTGGCATTGCGCGCGGCAGGGAAAACCCGGCGGCCAGCCAGTTTGGCAGGCCCGCGCAGACCATCCGGCTGGAAGAGCTGTATCCCGCATACGTAACGGAGTGTGAAAAACTATGAGCGAACTGTATCTGGGCATTGACTGCGGCGGCAGCAAGACGGCCTTCGCGCTGGCGGACGCCGAGGGGCGGCTGCTGGCGCAATGCGAAAAGGGCCCCGCCGACACGCTGCGGCGGCACCTGGGCGAGGTGGAAGGCGTGATCCTCAGCGGCACGGCGGAGGTGCTGAAGCAGGCCGGCGTTGCGCCCGAAAGGGTCACCCGCGCGGGGCTTGGCCTTTCCGGGTTCGGCGAAACGGAGGAGGGCTCCGAAAGGCTGCGGCAGGCGTGCGAGCGCGCGCTTTGCGGCATCCCCTTCATGCTGGAAAACGATGTGGTGATCGCGTGGGCCGGCGTGCTTTCGATGCGGCCGGGCATCGTCGTCATCGCGGGAACGGGCGCCAACTGCTACGGGCGGAACGCAGCAGGCGAAGGCGCGCGCGCACGCGGCTGGGGCGCGTACTGCGACGAGGGCAGCGGGCAATGGTTCGGCGCGAAAATCGCCCAGCTGTTTACCCGCCAGGCGGATGGGCGCATGCCCAAAACCGCGCTGTACGCCCTGGTGCGCGAAGCCTTCCGGCTGGATGACGACCTGCACTTTGCCCATCCCCTCAACAGCGTGCTGGCCGAGAGCAGCGGCGAGATGGCCAAGCTGTTCCCCATCGCGCTGAACGCCCGGAACATGGGCGATCCGCATGCCACGCAGCTGTTTGATGAAGCCGCGGAAGAGCTTTCGCTTGCCGTGCGCACGGTGGCTGGCAAAATAGGCTTTGTGGACGGCGGCTATGAGGTCTCCTACGCGGGCGGCGTGTTTAACGCCGGGGACGCAATCCTGTCCCCGCTGCGCAAAGCGCTTGAAGGCCACGCCACGCTCATCGCGCCGGAGCGGAGCCCGGTGCTGGGCGCGGCGCTGCTGGCGCAGAGGGTGTGAGGGAAACGGAGGAACGCCAAGGGGCTTTGCCCCTTGGAACCCCACGCGGCGCGAACTCGAAGATATCGTATTCTGCGTTCGCCAAAGGCGAACCGAGGACGTGTGAATTGGAAATTCACCGTCCGAAGTCCAGCGGCCGCCAACGGCGGCTGATGGGGCAGGCCATAAAGGGATTTCGCCAGAAATCCCTTCCTCTTCAAGGGCCTAAGGCCCTTAAGAATCCCTGCAGGGGGGACTATCATAATAAATACCCTGCCCGCCGTGAGGCGAAGCAGGGGTTCTTAGGGGCATTATGCCCCTAAGCGGGGTCCAGGGGCGGCGCCCCTGGCGTCTTTCTTGGCGCCCCTGGCGTTCCTCCTACGCACCCGGCCTCGCGTCCTTCCGCTGCGACAGCACCGCCCACGCGGCGATTGACAGCAGCACCAGCGCGCCGCCGATCAGGGCCTGGGCGCTGGGCGCTTCGCCGCTGAAGAGGAACACCCAGATGGGGTTGAAGACCGCTTCCAGCATGCCGATCAGCGAGCACGCCAGCGGCGGGCAGTGGCGCACGGCCAGCCCGTACAGGATGTAAGGGATGCCAAGCTGCACGATCCCCAGCAGCGCAATGAACAGCACCGACTGGCCGGTGACGGGCGTATCCGCGATGAAAGAGACGGGAATGCCGATCGCGGCGGTGATGAGGTGCGCGATCAGGATACCGGACAGGCACGAAGGGGTATCCGCGCGGCAGGTAACGATGTAGGTGGCAGCAAGCAGTATGCCGGAAAACAGCGCCACGCCGTTGCCAAGCAGCCGCCCGGGGGTCAGCTGATCCAGGAAAAACAGCACGATGCCAAGGATCGTCAGCGACACCGTGACAAGATCGATGCCGCGCGGGCGTGCTTTTCCGAATACCACGTTGTACAGCAGGATGAACACCGGCGCGCTGGACTGAATCACAATGGCGTTTGCGGATGTGGTCAGCTTGTTTGCCATCGTAAAGCACAGGAACATGCCGGCCATCACCACGCCGCTTGTTACCGATACGCGGTTGATTTGGAAGCGAACGCCCCCCACCCGAAGGTACAGCGCCATCACGCCGGCGGCCAGAATGCTGCGCCACCCGGCGATGGCGGTGGCGTGCCACGGGATGGATTTGATCAGCACGCCGGAGATGCTCCACATCAGCGTGCAGATGAAAATAAACAGCATGCCTTTGAGTTCCTTGCTTTTTTCGGCCATCGTCGTCATCCTTTGCGGGTTATTTAAAACCGTTTAAAACATTGCGCACAGCGCCCAGGTGCGGTACACTGGATAGACACAAACGAAATCATCTGCGGAGGATGCGCGCATGATACGGCACATCGTCTTGTATTGGTTCAAAACGCCCACCCGGGAAAACCTGGAAACCGCCGCCGGCAAGCTGCGCTCGCTGCTGGGGAAAATTCCGGGGCTGCTGTCCGTCGAGGTGGAGATGGACCAGCTCCATTCCGAGCGCTCGTGCGATCTGTGCCTGTACATGGTGTTTGACAGCATGGCATCGCTGGCCGCGTACCGCGTTCACCCGGCGCACCTGCCCGTGCAAAAGCACATGCACGCGTCGGTGGTACAGTCGTTTTCCGCCGACTACCCGGTGATCCGCCCCCAGCTGCGCATGCCGGACCTGTATGCCGCGCTCGGCCCCGCATCCGGCGCGCCGGAAACGCTGGGCGCGTTTTTTTCCGACGGGCTGGCGGGGGTGCTGCTGCCGGACCGAAAGCCGCAGGAACAGGCAGAGTGGCTGGAACGCGTCCAGGAAGCAGCCTTGCAATACGCTGCCAAGCCGGAAATCCTGCTGCCGATGCGCGACCTGTCGCAGATAAGCCTTCTGGAAGAGGGCATTACCGGCGTCATCTGCCATGTGCAGGGCGACGAAGATGGTTACCGCACGCTGCGGCGGCATCTGCCCCGCGAAACGCGCCTGCTGGCCCGGCTTGGCGGGGCGGATTACACTGCGGGGCTGGAAGCCGCGCTTGCGTACGCCGACGGGCTGGTTTTCCACCGGCATGATATCCTCACGCTGTACACGCCGTGGGAGGTTGGCAGCCTGCAGCAGCGCATCATCCGCGCGGCACGCGCCGCCGGCAAGCCGCTGATACTGGCGGGGGACCTGCTGGCCTCCATGCGCGAGACGCCCGTGCCCACCCTCGCGGAGATGCAGGATGTAAGCCACGCGGTGGCGGACGGCGTTTCCGGGCTGATCCTGACGAACGAAACGGCGGTGGGCAAGCACCCGATAGAGGCCGTGTCCGCGCTGTACCGCATCGCTATCCAGGCCACGCGGCTATAGCGCGGGCGCCGTGTCCTCCCGGTGCATTTTCCGCGTAGGCCCGTACAGCATGGCAGCCGCTGCCAGCAGCATGATCCCGTTGCCCGCGAACACCCAGGGGATGCCCACCAGCTCCACAACGAAACCGCCCAGCAGGCTGCCGATCACCTTGCTGATGCCAAACGCCACGATCATCAGCGCGTTCTGTGCGGAGCTTTTCAGCGCCGCCGGGGCGCGCTCGTTGATATACAGCGCCGGGAAAAACTCAAAGCAGGCCATCACGGCAAACCCGGGCAGCTGCGACAGCACCAGCGGCACCACCGTGCGGCTGACGGCCAGGCCGATCCAGCGGATGGCGCACAGGATAAAGCCGATCAGCGCCCAGTTCCATACGCTGGTTTTGCGCGCCAGCCTGTCGCCGAAAACCAGGAACGGCAGCTCCACCAGGGCGGACAGTATCAGCAACAATCCCGTCGTCATGTTGTCTATGCCAATATCCCCCATATGCTTGCTGAAAAACGCCAGGTAGAACTGGTTGGTTGTGGTACCGATCAGCACCAGCGCAAGCAGCCACATCAGCCGTGAATCCTTGAACAGCTCTTTTAGCGATACCTTTTCGCGCCCGTGCTGATGCCCGCGCACCGGGGGCAGGAAGCACGACACCGCGCCGGACAGGAACATCAGCACCGCCAGCAGCACAAACAGCCCGCGCAGGCTTTCCACCAGCAACGCGCCCAGTATCAGCGCGCCCAGCTGAAAGCCGACGGTGCCCAGCAGCCTGATGGGGCCATATGAGATTTTTTCCTGCACCGTGTATTCCAGCGATACCGTGGAATACGCGGGCGCCACGGGCAGCTGCAGGATCGAATACACCGTCATGCCCACCATCAGCGCGGCAAACCCTGTCAGCCTGTCAAGCAGCAGGCACACTGCCGTCAGCGCCCCAAGCAGCGCGATCATCACATATTTTTTCAGCCGCACGCGGTCTGTCAGCAGGCCAAAGTACGGCTGCGTCAGCACGCCCACCATCGCGGGCACGGAAAGCAGTATGCCGATCTGCGCATCCGTAATCCCGATCTCAGCAAAATAGCGCGAGAAAAAGGTGCTGACGGAAAATGTGGCGAAATAAATCAGGTGGAAGGCATACAGCGAGGCTTTATACATTCTGGGTTCCTTTCACGGATATGATAGCCCTCTATATCCTATCGTGTCCTTCCAAAAAGTCAACTAGCAAAAGTCGACAGGAGCACAGCGATTCCATGAAAAAGAACTGGGTTGGCAGCCTTTTGCTGCTCATTACCGCATTCATCTGGGGCACGGCGTTCGTCGCGCAGCGCATGGGCATGGACCATATACAGCCGCTGACATTCAACGGCGTGCGCAATGTGCTGGGCGGCGTGGCGCTGCTGCCGGTGGCGCTGTACCTGTCGCGCGGCACGAAGATCACGCGTGCTACCTGGATCGGCGGGCTTTGCTGCGGCGTGGTGCTGTTCATCGCAAGCACGCTGCAGCAGTTCGGCATCGCGGGCACCACGGTGGGCAAGGCCGGGTTCATCACGGCGATGTATATCGTGCTGGTGCCGCTGCTGGGGCTGCTGCTTCACAAAAAGGTGCCGCTTCGCGTATGGGGCGCGGTGGCGCTGGCGGCAATCGGTCTGTATTTGCTGTGCATGAAAGAAGGGCTTGCCCTGACGGCAGGCGACACCCTGGTGCTGCTGTGCGCGGTCATGTTCAGCGTGCACATCCTGGTCATCGATCATTTTTCCTCAAAGGCCGACTGCGTGATGATGTCGTGCATCCAGTTCTTTGTCGCGGGTGCGCTGGGGCTCATCGGCATGGCGCTGTATGAAAAGCCCAGCGTTTCCGCCATATGGGATGCGCGCTGGTCCATCGTATACGCCGGGGTGCTGTCGAGCGGGGTGGCGTACACGCTGCAAATCATCGCGCAAAAAAGAACGCCGCCGGCCGTCGCATCGCTGCTGATGAGCCTGGAAGCGGTGTTCAGCGCGCTGGCCGGGTGGCTTATCCTTTCAGAAAATTTCACAAGCAGGGAGATGCTGGGCGTCCTGCTGATGTTCGCGGCCATCCTGTTGGCACAGATACCCGTAAACAGAAGGAAACAGGCGAAAGAGTGAGCATTTTATATTTTATCGCCTGAAAACGGCCCCCTGCGCAAAAGGCGCGCCAAAAGGGGGTTTATTCTTGTTGACGAAACGGGACACTTCCTATACCATGGACAGGCATTACGCGTGGACAGGTCTTATTTGCCCTGCCGAAGGAGGGAAGCCAGATGGCGCCATTCCGACGAGAGCGACACGGTATTATGCCCCGGCTGATCGAACGCCTAAAACCCTACAAGACCCGAATCCTGCTGGCCTTTCTGCTGATTATCGGAAGCCAGACGCTGCGCCTTATTTTACCGCTCATCACCCGTGAAGTCGTCAACGTTGTTTTGCCTACGCGCGATATTTCGTATATGCTGACCCTGGGCGGGATCATGATGGCCCTGACATTGGCGCGCTCATTCTTCATGTACAAGCGCGGCATGGTGGTGGAAAAGATCTCGCAGGATATGATCTTCTCGCTGCGCACGCAAATCTTCTCGCGCCTGCAGGCGCAGTCCTACACCTTCTACGATAAGAACAGAATCGGTGAAATCATGTCGCGCATGACGGGCGATATGGAGGGCCTGCGCGGCTTCGTGATGAACCTGCTGCTGACGTTCTTTGAGCAGGGGCTGATGTTCATCGGCTCGATCCTCTTCATGGGGTCGCTGAACTGGACGCTGACCTTGATCGTGCTGTCGCTGTGCCCTGTTCTGGCCGTTGTTGCGGCGCTGTTCAACAAGAAGATCCGCCCGGCGCATTCCAAGGTGCGTGAGCAAAACGCCGTGCTGAACACCAGAACGCAGGAAAACATCGCCGGTGTGCGCGTAGTGAAGGCATTCGCCCGGGAACCGTACGAAAGCGAGCGCTTTGAAGAGGACAACCAGAAGGTACTGGGCTACAACCTGGATGCCACGCGCATTTGGTCCAACTTCAACCCGATCCTGGACTTTGCCGGATCGCTTGCGGTGCCGGTGATGCTGCTGGTCGGCGGCATCCTGGTGGCAAACGGCACGATGGACCTGGGCACCCTGATCGCGCAAACAGGCTACATCTGGATGATGACAAACCCGATGCGCCTGCTGGGCCATTTTGTCAACGTGTTCGCGCAGGGCATCACCTCCGCGGAAAAGCTGTTCTACTACCTTGACCTGGGCAGCATTGTGCGCGACCCGGATGTGACCATGACGCCGGAACAGTACGAGGGCCGCGTCACGTTCGATCACGTCAACATGGCGTACGGCGACCAGCAGGTGCTGCACGATATCACATTCGAGGCCGCGCCCGGTGAAACCGTCGCGCTGCTCGGCCCCACCGGCAGCGGAAAGACCACCATCGTCAACCTGATCGGCAGGTTTTACGATATCAGATCAGGCAGCGTGAAGGTGGACGGCGTGGATGTGCGCGAACAGCCGCTGAAAGCGCTGCGCACGAACATCGGCTATGTGATGCAGGAAACATTCCTGTTTTCCGACAGCATCGCCGAGAACATCGCGTACGGCCGCCCGGACCTGCCGATGGATAAGATCGAGCAGGCGGCGGACATCGCGCAGGCGACCGAGTTCATCACGCACATGCCGCAGGGGTATGAAACGATCGTGGGCGAGCGCGGGCTTGGCCTGTCCGGCGGGCAGAAGCAGCGCGTATCCATTGGCCGCGCCATCGCCGTGGACCCGAAAATTCTGATCCTAGATGACGCGACCAGCGCCGTGGATATGGAGACGGAAGCGGCCATTCAGCAGAAGCTGAAAGCCGTAATGGGCAAGCGCACCACGTTCATCATCGCGCACAGGATTTCTTCCGTGCTGCACGCCGACCAGATTTTGATCGTGGAAGACGGCCGCATCGTGGAGCGCGGGCAGCACGCGGAGCTGATCAAACAGCGCGGCAAATACTATCAGATGTTCATGGATCAATATAAAGACCTGGAAGGCCTGCTGGACGCTGCAGAGGAAGGGGCGTAAGGAAATGGCCAGAATCCGCGTAACCGATGACGAGCTGCTGGAGGCCCCATTTAACAAAACGCAGTTCTTCCGCATGCTGCGCTATCTGATCCCCTACAAAAAGCAGATGATCATCGCGCTGTTTCTGATGATCGCGTACGCGCTGCTTGGCATCGCCACCCCGTTCCTGATGAGCCGCGCCGTGGGCGTGCTGGAAAACCTGGCGAATGAGGGCGCGACCATCCGGATGCTGCCGTGGTTTGTGGGCGGCATGGTTTTATGCGCGGCGCTTGGCGGCGTGCTGCTGCGCGCGCGCGTTAGGCTGACCGACATGTCGGGCCGCAAAGCCATCGCGCAGCTAAGACAGGATTTGTTCGACCATATCCAGCACCTGTCGTTTAACTTCTTTGATTCGCGCAGCGCAGGCAAGATCATGGTGCGCGTGATCAACGATGTCAACTCCCTCAACGATTTGTTCACAAACGGCATCATCAACCTGCTGGTGGACTGCCTGACGCTGGTGCTGCTGGTGGCGATCATGCTGGCGGTCAACTGGAAGCTGACGCTGGTGTCTCTGGTGTCGCTGATCCTGCTGACAACGATGATCAGCCTGATCCGCCGCAAAATGCGGCGCGCCTGGCAGGCCGTGCGGCTCAAGACCTCCACGATGAACGGCTACCTGCATGAATCGCTGGCGGGCATGCGCGTGACGCAGGCATTCGTGCGCGAGAGCGAAAGCCAGCAGACGTTTGAGGATGTGAATGCGAACATCCGCGACAACTGGATGGGCGCGGTGCACTTCAACAACCTTTTCTGGCCGGCGATCGATACCACATCACAACTGGGCACGGTGATGGTGTATGTGATTGGACTGTTGCTGACCGGCGGCACGCAGGGGTTGGCGCTGGCCGACCTGATGCTGATCCTGTGGTACCTGGGCAGGTTTTGGGACCCCATCAACAACCTGGCCAACTTCTACAACTCGGTGCTGGCGGCGATGGCATCCGTGGAGCGTATCTATGAAATATTTGACACCCCGGCGGATATCAAGGACAAAGAGGGCGCGAAAACGCTGCCGCAGATTCAGGGCGAGGTCACGTTTGACCATGTGACGTTCGGATACGACAAGGATGTGACCGTGCTGGATGATGTGTCCTTTACGGCATCTCCGGGCCAGACGGTCGCCCTGGTCGGCCCCACCGGCGCGGGCAAGAGCACCGTGGTCAACCTGATCAGCCGCTTTTACGATGTGAAGGGCGGCCGCGTGCTGATTGACGGCGCGGATGTGCGCGATGTGACGCTGCACTCCCTGCGCTCGCAGATGTCGGTGATGCTGCAGGACAGCTTCATTTTCAGCGGCACGCTGATGGAAAATATCCGCTACGGCAGGCTGGACGCCACCGATGAAGAGGTCATCAAGGCCGCAAAAACGGTGTTCGCGCATGATTTCATCATCAAAATGGAAAAAGGGTACGAAACGTTCGTCAATGAGCGCGGCTCTTCTTTATCCGCCGGGCAGAAGCAGCTGATCTCCTTCGCCCGCGCATTGCTGAACGACCCGCGCATCCTGATCCTGGATGAAGCGACCTCTTCGATTGATACGCACACCGAACAGCTGATACAGCGCGGGCTGGAACAGCTGCTGAAAGGCCGCACCAGCTTCATCATCGCGCACCGCCTGTCCACCATCAGGAAGGCGGACTGCATCATGGTGGTGCAGGATGGGCATATTGCCGAGCGCGGCACGCACGAGGAGCTGATCCGCAACAAGCAGGGGCATTACTATGGACTGTGCGAGGCGCAGGCGAGGTTCCTGCAGGGGGCATAATAGGCGCCATGCAAAAGGAGGGGGTAAACCCCTCCTTTTTTACGCCTTTTCCAGCAACAGCCTTGCGGTGAACTTCTCATCATCGCAATCCACAAACAACCCGCATCGCTGGTGCAGCCCAACAATGCTTTTCACCGCGCACAGCCCGTGCCCGGAATGGCTTTCCTTGGTGGTATAGCCCGCATCAAACAGCCTATCCAGGGGCACGCGCCTGAGCACCGAGTTGGCGATGATGACATCCAGCATACCTCCGGGTTTCCGTTCGCACCGCACCTGAATCCATTTCCCTTCCGATTCCACCGCCGCGTCTATCGCGTTATCCAGCAGGTTGGCAAGCACCCGGCACAGGTCCAGGTCATTCATCGTCGCATCCACAAGCAGGCTTACCGCCTCGAACGACATCTCCACACCCTTTTCGGTGGCCAGCTGGCTTTTGACGGTGAACAGGGTATAAATGGGTGTGCGGTCTTTCAGCGCGCGGACCAGATCCAGGCGGCTGCCCGCCTGCGTCGTCATCTTTACCAGCGAGCCGTGATACCGCTTCAGCCCCTCTATGTCCCCGATGGCCAGGTACCCCTGGTACATTTGCAGCACATTGTTGAAATCATGCTTTACCTGGCGGAACTCATCGGTGGTGCGCAGCAGCGAATTGACGTACGCTTCCGTTTCCTTCGCCTGCCACTCCAGCGCCTGCTGGCGGTCCTTGCGGTACCGGTTGATCAGCACATAGGATAGCAGGAACAGCAGGTATGAATACTCCAGCGTGCACAGCAGCGTTAGCGGCATCCTATATTGGCGCACCTCCAGCATGCGGAAACACACCAGCAGCGTGTATGGACCCGCCACCGCCAGCATCACGCTCAGGCCGGCGCGCAGCGGTTTTTTCGCGGGGTAATTATAGGGAAACTCCAGATATCCGTTTTGCCTGGAAACCAGCCAGGCAAAAAACCAGCGCAATACGGCCATCACAAGGGTGGCGCAGATGGCGGCGGGTATGTCGGCGAAAAAGAACTGATTCGAGTAGGCGCCATCGCCCAAAATCCCCGTCCACGCGGTAACAAAGAAAGAGTACATGGTTCTGGAAAGGTATTGGGCAACAATAAGCAATTCGACGGAAGTCATCGCAACGTATCCGTTTATTTTTAGCACACGCCGGTAAACAGCATAATAGACAAGCGCAATCGGCGGTATCGGAATGATGAGCAGCGCATACGCAAAATCGGCCAGCGCGCCCGGATAATACAAGTAAAAAGCGACATAAAGCGGCAGCAGTTCCAGTAAACCGATCAGCAGGCTTGCGGCAAAAACGCGTGCGTTGCCCGGCTGTTTTCTGTTCGCGAACAGTAGACCCTTGACGGTAAACCAGTTAGCGGCCGTGCAGGCTGCTATCACAAAAAGAAACGGCAAAATTTGAGCGGAAATGTATTCCCCTAGCGATACCATATGCTATCCTCGTTTCCATTTGATCGAGGCGCTGCACCGCTTTGAGCGCGACACCAAGTTATAGTGTAACATAAATTCTTGTAGTATGGTATGCCGGAATTCCCAGAATTGACACTTTTCTTTGCCGGCGGTATACTTTTCCCACTCCACAAGCGAAAAGGGGCCCGTTATGCGACAAATTGTACTGCTCATGCTGGCGGCGGTGCTGTGCCTGCCCGCGCCCGGCCCGGCCCGCGCGGAAACGCGGGCGCTGGATGGTTACCGCGTGGCAATAGACCCCGGCCACCAGGCGCGCCTGGATGACCGTGTGGAGCCGGCAGCCCCCGGCAAAACGGAAACGAAGATGCGCGTTGCCGGGTGCGCCATCGGCATCAAAAGCCGCAAGAGGGAATCGCAGGTGAACCTGGAAGTTGCGCTGCTGCTTAGGGACTATCTGGAATCACTTGGCGCGCAGGTGCTGCTGGTGCGCGATACGGAGGATATCACCCTTTCCAACGTACAGCGCGCGCAGATGGCAAACCAGTTTCAGGCGGATGTTTTCCTGCGCCTGCACTGCAACGCCAATGACAACCGCAGCCAGCGCGGCATCCGCGTATACGCGCAGAAGCGGTGGGCGAAAACGAACTTCGGCGCGGAAGAAGGGCAGATGCTGGCCTGGGCGGAAGCGCTGGCGGATACACTGCTTTTGGAAACCAGCGCGCCCAGCGCAAAGGGCGCCGTAACCGATATATATTCAGGCTCCAACTGGGCGCTGATGCCCACATTCCTGATTGAAATGGGATACCTGACCAACGCGGAAGATGACGCGCTGCTGCAAACCGATGCCTATCGGGATGCCATTGCGCGCGGAATCGCCGCATTTATCGGCACGCTGCCCTTGGACGCATACCGTGACCATCCGGTGATGAACCGGCCCGTCATGGAAAACATGCGCAGCACCGCAGAAGACCTGATCATATTGGATGCGCCGCACGACACGGCCCCCATCGTGCGCACTGTGCGCAAAAACTACCGCGTGTTCGTGCTGGATAGCCTTGGCGGAAACTGGTACCTGGTGCAAAACTATCAGGATGGCGGCACGGGGTATATTCACTGCGATACGCTGGAAGCTTGCAGGTAGCAAATCATCCGCAATTGCGCCTGCACGAAGCATTGCACCCGAAATGTATACCCCTCCGCGCAGCGCGCAAAACCGTTTTCCCAAGTTTTTTACCCGGCGTTTTGCCTCCGCAATTGACAACCCCTCCCCCCTACGCTATGCTACATCTATAGGCTTTCATTATCCTTTTACACCCGCAAGGAGGCTCTTCTATGCCTTTTGGTATCGCAAACCTTCGCTGGTCCGGCGCGGGCCACACCTTCCCGGCCACGCTGCCGGGCCGCCTGCTGCCCGCGCTGTGCGGGGCGGGCCTTGCCTCCCCGCCGGACACGGGCTTTTCATCCCGCGAAGCGGAATGGGCGCTGCTGCGCGAATGGGCGCTGACGGGTGAGTGCGACCTGTCCGGCTTTTGCGCGGAGCGCGCGTTCCTGGTGGGGCGCGGCGTTCAGGGGCGGGGTACGCTGCTGGTATCGGATGAGCCCGTATGCCCCTTTCCGGCGGGCGATTTTGAGATAGAGATCACCCCGCACGCGGTGGGGCGTGAGAAGATCACCGTGTCGCTGCGGTTTGACAGCATGCAGCCGGAGGGCATGCCGCGGGAAGCGCGGCTGGGCGTTGACGGCGCGCTGTTCCTGCGCGAGGCAAGTCAACTGCACATTGATGAATGGAAGCTGATCCCGCGGCTGATCGACGGGTACGGCGTGCTGGAAGCGCGCCCCACGGTGACGCCGTATGTGCCCGGCAGGTATGTGTTCCGCTACGCGGCCATGCTGGGGGATGAGGTGCTGGCCACCGAGGAAATCACCGAAAAGCTGCACGCGGCCCCGGCGTCTCTGCTGCACCGCATGGTGCTGCCCGTGCCGCGCCTGTACATCCCCGGCGAAGAAAACCCGCCAGTGGTGGTGCGGCTTACTGTATCGCGCGCGGGGATTGTGTGCGATGACAGGCTGCTGACAACCGGGTTTCTGCCCGCCTCGTTCGCGGATGCCCCGCCCTTGCAGCTGCTGGTGCGGGATGCGCCGTTTTTCCTCACCGGCGCGGAATGGGGCGAAACGGCTTTCGCGCCGCTGACATCGGATGAAATTGACCGCCGCATCGCGCTGCTTGAAAAGGCGCACATCCGCTGCATCCGCGCGGACGGGCTGATGCCCGATGCGTTTTATGACACGCTGGATGCGAAGGGCATCCTGCTGTGGCAGGTGCTGCCGCTGGAAACGGATGCCGCGGCCAGCGTCATCCGCCGGGTGCGGCACCGGCCTTCGCTGATCGCGTACAGCTGCCGCGCCGTATACCAGGGGTTCAACCGGCCCGCCGAACTGTCGCACCCCGTGGTGCATGCGCTGCTGGATGAAGTGACCCGGCTGGACGGCGCGCATCCGTTCTTCGGGCCCACGCCCGGCGGCCCCGTCGCCAGGCCCGGGCGGGATCAGATCGGCGCGGGCGTGTGCCGCGATGTGCTCGGCCCCATCAGCTATGAAGGGCCGGAAACATTCTACCGCGACATGAACCTGGATGACGCCATGATCCGCACCGTCGCCTGCCCCGCGCCTGCGCCGGGCGCGCCGCTTTCAGACCCTGCGCTGTTTGCGCACCACGGCGTGCCGCTGCCGGACGCCGCCGCGCTGGCCGAGTGGTTCGACATCAAGCCGGATAACCCGGTGGCCGGCGAAATACTGCGGCAGATGCAGGCGGAAACGGTGCGCTACGCGGTGGAGCGCGCCCGGATGCGCGCGGCGTCGGCATCCGGCGTGTTCGTGGCGGACCCTTTCTCCGCGCCAAACGCGCCGCAAAGCACCGCGCTTGTGGATGGAGACGCGCCGCGCCCCGCATACTATGCGCTGGAAAGCGCGCTGCGCCCCGTGCACGGCTGCGCGTGGCTGGACCGCTCCGCGTACTACTGCGGCACGCCGTTTGAAGCGAAAATCTGCCTGCTGACAGACGGCCCCGCGCTGGGACCTTTGGCGGTGCGCGCGGCGCTGTACCTGCCCGATGGCGGGCTGCTGTCGGATGCGTCATACCCCGCGCCCAATGAAACCGCTGAGCTGGGGCTTTTCCGCGCCACGCTGCCGGATGCCCCGTGCGCGCTGACGCTGCGCATCACCGTAGAGCGCCTGGGCGAAGTGATCGATGAGAACGACTACACCGTCTGCGTGGCGCTGTCCGCGCTGTGCTGGCCGCTGGCGCACGCCCCATACGCCGCCGTGCGCACCGTGCAGGACCTGCTGCTGGTCAACGACTGCGGGCAGACCGCGCTTGGCGTGTACTGCGGCGCGTACCAGGATGCGTATCACCCCGGTTGGGGCGCGCTGCTGCCGGGAGAAAAGCGGGCGCTGGTCCCCGAATTGCAGGAAAAAGACGTTCGCGGCTTGAACTTAGAACCAAGGCAAGTATCATAAACATAAGAGCGAATCTACGATTCGCGCCGCACGCTGTGAAAGGGGGCGTAACCATGAAAAACCACACGGCCTACCGGATCATCATACTGGTCATGTTTCTGCTTCTGCTGCTTGGCGCCGTGACCATGGCGCAGGGCATCAAAGCGCACGCCGACCGCCCCATCATCAACGACTATATCAGGCGCATTGAATTTTTCGCATAAAACAAGCGGGAAGGACGGGTACTGTTGCTTTGACGCTGCTGGACGACTGGCTGTTTGCCAAACTGCCGACGCTGACCACGCGCCGGCTGATCCTGCGCCGGATGACGATGGCCGACGCGGTGGATATTTTCGCATACTCACGCGACCCGGAGGTGAGCCGCCACGTATTATGGGAGGCGCACCGCACCGTCAACGATTCCAAGCAGTACCTGCGCTATGTGCTCCGCCAGTACCGCTCAGGCGATCCCTCCAGCTGGGGGATTGAGTTGGCCGAAACGGGGCATCTGATCGGCACCATCGGGTTCATGTGGTGGAACCGCGAATACCGCTCGGCGGAAGTTGGCTATTCCCTGTCCCGCGTGTACTGGAACCAGGGGCTGATGACCGAGGCACTGCGCGAAGTGATGCGCTTCGGGTTTGATGAAATGAACCTAAACCGCATTGAGGCGCAGCATGAGATCACCAACCCGGCATCCGGCAAGGTGATGGAAAAGGTCGGCATGCGGAAAGAAGGCGTGCTGCGCGGGCGGCTGTACAACAAGGGCAAATATGTGGATGTGGCGCTGTACGCGATCCTTCGGGGGGACCCGAGGCGATGAGCAACAGGGAAACCCTGACGCGCCGGTTTTTGCATGCGCAAAACGAAAAACTGGATATGGAAGAGATCGAGGTGCGCCTTCCTGACATCGCCCCCGGGCAGGATGGGTTCCGCATCGCGTTGGTTTCCGATCTGCACATGGCGGATGGCGTCACAAGCTATCACCGCGAAATTCTGTCCGCCGTGCGGGCCGCGCACCCAAGCCTGATCGCAATCGGCGGCGACACCATCGACGGGCGCACAAAGGATGTGCCGTGCCTGTCCGGGTTTTTCAGGCCGCTGGCGCAGATCGCGCCCACGGTGGCCATCCTGGGCAACAACGACTGCCTGCCCGGCCTGATTCCGTCACTTCGGCAGATGTACGGGGACAGCGGCGTGATACTGCTGGAAAACGAAACCCGCATCCTGATGGCGGGCGGCGCGCCGATCAAGATCACCGGCCTGTCGGACCCCCGGGCGGAGCGCGTGGGCATACTGCCGCCGCACGCCGCAGTGCCCGAGGGCGAAGAGGACCGCCATAGGCCGCTTGCCGAAGCGCTGCCGGAAGAGCGCGATCAGGGCAGCGGCGCGCGCGTCGCATCGATTGTGCTGCTGCACAAGCCGCACCTGGCGCGGGAGTATGCGCACATGCAGCCATCCCTGATTCTCGCCGGGCACGCGCACGGCGGGCAGTTTCGTTTGCCCATCGTGGGTGCGCTGTTTGCACCCGGGCAGGGGGTATTCCCCCACCTTACCAGCGGGCTGTACGCGCTTTCCGGCACGCAGCTGGCGGTCAGCCGGGGGCTTGGCAACCATGATTTTCCCTTTCGCATCGGCAACCGGCCGCACCTGCCGGTGCTGGTGCTCAGAGCCTGTTCATGATCTGCTATACGGCAGAGCTTGAACAGGCTCTCAAGACTGCCCCCTTGTGAAACTTCCCACAATGCCTTATAATGAATATTACCACTACCACGACCATCAAACCAAGCGAAGGAGACACACAAACATGACAAAAGTTTACATCGCCGCCGCCAAGCGCACCGCCATCGGCAGCTTTAACGGCAGCCTGTCCACCGTGCCCGCACCGCAGTTCGGGGCGGAAGTCATCCGCGCGATCCTAACTGAAACCGGCGTTCCCGCCGCGGATCTGACCGAAGTCGTCGTGGGAAACATCCTGCCCGCGGGCGTGGGCCAGGGCGTGGGCCGCCAAACGGCGCTGAAAGCCGGCGTGCCGACCGATGTGCCCGCGTACGCGGTGAACATGGTCTGCGGCAGCGGCATGAAGGCGATCATGAACGCTGCTGCGGGCATCCTGGCGGGCGTGGGCGATCTGTACATCGCCGGCGGCACCGAATCCATGAGCCGCGCGCCGTACCTGGTCACCGGGGCGCGCACCGGCCTTGGCCTTGGCAACCAAACGATGGTTGACCACATGGTGTTTGACGCGCTGACCGACGCATACGACGGCCAGCACATGGGCATTACGGCGGAAACCGTGGCCGCGAAATACGGCATCACCCGCGAGGCGCAGGATGCGTTTGCGTACCAGTCGCAGGCGAAGGCCATCGCCGCGGTGGATTCGGGCGCTTTCAAGGAAGAGATCGTGCCAATCACGGTGAAGCTGCGCAAGGAAGAGATCGTGTTCGATACCGATGAATACCCCAACCGCAAAACATCGCCCGAGAAGCTGGCGGCGCTGCGCCCGGCGTTTAAGAAGGACGGCACGGTGACTGCCGGCAACGCATCCGGCATCAACGACGGCGCGGCGTTCGTGCTGCTGGCAAGCGAAGCCGCGGTCGCGAAATACGGCCTGATCCCTATCGCTGAGATCATCGGCATGGGCCAGGGCGGCGTCGATCCCACCGTGATGGGCCTGGGCCCCGTGCCCGCCATCCGCAGCGCCCTGAAAAACGCCGGCATGACGCTGGATCAAATGGACTATCTGGAGCTGAACGAGGCGTTCGCGGCGCAGTCGCTGGGCGTGCTGACGGAGCTTGAAAAAGAGCACGGCATCCCCATGGATAAGCTGATGGAAAAGGCGAACGTCAACGGCGGCGCGATCGCGCTGGGGCACCCGGTGGGCGGGTCCGGCGCGCGCATCGCGGTGACTCTCTGCCATGTGCTGAAGGCCAAGGGCGCGCAGTACGGGCTGGCCTCGCTGTGCATCGGCGGCGGCATGGGCACGGCGCTGGTCATCAAGCGCGTATAATGGACAGGACCGAACAGGCAATACTGCGCCGGATCGATGAAAACCGGAATGCGCTGCTTTCCTTCGCGGATGATTTGCTGCACACCCCGGAGCTTTCCGATCAGGAACACAAAACGGCGCGGCGAGTGGCGGATGCCCTCGCCGCGCTTGGCTTGCCCGTAAAAGAAGGGCTGTCCGGCACGGGCGTGCTGGCGGAGATCGGCAATGCCCGCCCCCGCGTGGTGCTCATCGGCGAGCTGGATGCCATCCGCTGCCCGGGCCATCCGCATGCCGACCCTGTGACCGGCGCGGCGCACGCGTGCGGCCACCACGCCCAGCTGACGGCGGTGCTGGGCGCGGCGATGGCGCTGACCGCCCCCGAGGTGCGGGAGGCTCTTGACGGCGGCGTCTCCTTCTTTGCCGTGCCCGCCGAGGAGATGTTCGGCGGCAAGGTGCGCTTGCTTGCCGATGGCACGTTTGACGGGATGGATGCGGCCGTCACGCACCACACGCATTACATGCCCACGGAAGAAAAGCTGATGTTGGGCAGCGTACCATCCAGTGGGGTCATCGTAAAGCGCGCGGTGTTCACGGGAAAGGCCGCGCACGCGGCGGGCGCGCCGCATGAGGGGGTCAACGCGCTGTCGGCTGCGTCGCTGGCGCTGTCGGCGGTGGGGTACCTGCGCGAGGGGTTCCGCGAGGGCGACGGCATCCGCGCGCACGGCGTGATCACGGAAGGCGGCGCGGTGCACAACGTGATCCCAAACCGCGCGGTGCTGTCGTACGCGGTGCGCGCGATGAACCCGGATGCACTCGGCGGCGTCAGCCGGAAGATCAACCGCGCGTTTGAAGGCAGCGCGATGGCGCTGGGCGCGGGCGTTACGGTGGAGGACCTTTTCGCGTACCAGCCGATGCCGTACCGCGCGGCGGAAGCCTTCCAGCGGGAGATCGCGGCGATGTTGCTGCCCGGCGAACCGGTCGCCGAGGCGCTGCCTGGGATGATCAACCCCGTTTCCAGCGATGTGGGCGATCTGATGCGGCGCATGCCGGTGATCAACTTCACCACCGGCGGGTTTTCAGGCCCGCTGCACAGCGCCGAATACCGCATGGATGACCCCGACACCGCGCTGCTGCTGCCCGCCCGCGTGATGGCGCTGACGGCATACCGGCTGCTGAGGGACGGCGCAAAGGAGCTAAGACGCATATGCACATCTTTCTGACCGGCGAAATCCAGGTGGGCAAAAGCACCGTCATCCGCCGCACGCTGGAAAAGCTGTACATCAAGCAGCCCGTGGGGTTTACCACGTCGCTGCGGCCCTTCGGCCCCCTCTCCGATAAGCAGCTGTACCTGACGCCGCCGTACCTGGAGCAGCCAAACGACTGCTTCGCTGTGGCGCAGAAAACGACGGAGGGCACGTTCGTCAACCAGGAGCGCTTTGACGAGCTGGGCGAAAAATACCTTTCAGATGCCAAAGAAAAGGGTATACTGATATTGATGGATGAGCTGGGCTGGATGGAGCAGAACGCGCATGGGTTTCAGCGCGCGGTGCTTAAAACGCTCGCCGGGGACAAGCCCGTGCTGGGCGTGGTGCAAAAGCGGCAGAACCCGTGGACGAACGCGATCCGCGCGCATCCAAACGTGCGCGTGATCACCGTCACCCAGGAAAACAGGGACTATCTGCCGGATATCATTGCGGCGCTGTATCCTTACTAACCGGAGGCAATCAGTCAAATGCAAACCATCGCGATCATCGGCGCGGGGATGATGGGCTCGGCGATGAGCCTTCCCCTTTCGGATAACGGGCACAGGGTGCGCATCATCGGCACGCACTTGGACAGGGAGATCATCGAGCACGCGCGTGCAACCGGCACGCACCTGACCATGAAGCGCGCGTTGCCAAAGGGCGCGGAATATTTCCACATTGAGCAGCTGGATGAGGCGCTGCGCGGCGTGGATGCCGTCATCGGCGGCGTATCCAGCTTTGGCGTGGAATGGTTCGCGAAGGAAGCGCTGCCCCGCGTGCCGGTCACCGTGCCGGTGCTGTCCGTTACCAAAGGGCTGCAGGATTACCCGGATGGCACGATGCTGCCTTTCCCCCATGTGCTGAAAAAGCTGTGCCCGATGGGCCACACGCTCTGCGCCATCGGCGGGCCGTGCACCAGCTATGAGTTGGCCGACCGCAGGCATTCCTGCGTCACATTTTGCGGGGATGACATTGCCGTGCTGCGCCGCCTGAAAACGCTGCTGGAAACGGATTACTACCATATCAGCCTTTCCACCGATGTGATCGGCGTGGAATGCGCGGTAGCGCTGAAAAACGCGTACGCGCTGGCGGTAACGCTGGCCGTGGGCATGACCGAAAAGGAAGACGGCGAAGGCTGCACCCTGGCGTACAACCCGCAGGCCGGGCTGTTCGGGCAAAGCGTGCGCGAGATCGGCGGGCTGCTGCGGCTGGTCGGCGGGGGCGCGGAAAACATCATGCTGGCGGCGGGCGACCTGTATGTGACCGTGTTCGGCGGCAGAACGCGCCGCCTGGGCACCTTGCTTGGGCGCGGGCTGCCCTTTGATGAAGCGATGGCGGCGCTGGCCGGCGTGACGCTGGAAAGCGTATCGATTACAAGGCGGATGCTGGCCGGCGTTACGGCGCTTGCCGCGCGGGGCCTTGCCGATACCGCCGATTACCCGCTGCTGATGCACATTGGCAGGCTTCTTTCCGGCGAAACGGGAATTGGAATCCCCTGGCAGTCGTTTTGTATAGAGAAAAGCGGTTTGTAACCGGCAAACTTGATACAATTCGGCCGAACATGGTATACTAATGTAACCCTACTAGGCGAACTACAGGAGGACACCTCATGCGCCAAAGACCTTGGATCATCGTGCTTGTACTCGCGCTTGCGCTGTGCCTGGCCGCCGCCGCGAAGGCAACCTTCACCGACACGACGCACCCGCCGGAAGTGACGCCCGATATCTCCCTTGCGACGCCTGCGCCCTCTGCTGCCGGTGAGGCGGTGGAGATCACCATCACGGCGCTGGGCGATGTGACGCTGGGCGGAAACAGGCTGGGCGAAACGAAGAGCACGATGTACACCAAGGTGCTGGAGTCCGTCGGGGGCGATCTGTCGCATTTCTTCGCGAATGTGCAGGAGTATTTCGCCAATGACGACCTGACCCTTGTCAACTTCGAGGGCACGCTGACCAACCAGACGAAGCACAACAACAATGAGTTTTGCTTCCGCGTGCCGCCGGAGGATGTGGCGGTGCTGACGCTGGGCTCGGTGGAGGCCGTCGCGCTGGAAAACAACCATGTCATGGATTATTTGGAGCAGGGGTATAAGGACACGGCGGAGACGCTGTCGAATGCCGGCATCGCGTACGCCAGCGAGGATCACCCCGGGCTGTATACGGTCAAGGGCATCACCATCGGCATGCTGGCGTATCAGACCTTTGATAACCAGTACCCGCGCCTTGCCGAAAAAATGCCGCAGGATATCGCGATGCTGCGCCCGTACTGCGACATCATCATCGTATCCTATCACTGGGGCAATGAGAAGGACTACGCGCCCACCACCAGGCAAGTTGAGCTGGGCCGCGCGACGATCGACGCGGGCGCGGACCTGGTGCTGGGGCATCACAGCCACCGCATCAACCCCATTGAACTGTATAACGGCAAGTATATCGTGTACTCTTTGGGCAACGGCAGCTTCTCGGGCAATAGCAAGCCTTCTGATATGGATACGTTCCTGTTCCAGCAAAAGTTTATCGTTCGGGATGGGGTGGCCGAGTCCGGCCCGTTCCGCATCATTCCGGCCAGCATTTCCTCCGTCACGGGCAAATCGGGCGATGTCACCGGCACGAACGATCTGGCAACCACACCTTTCGCGCCGGATAGCAAGGGGACAAAGCGCGTGATCAAAACGCTGCTGGATAACGGCAAAAAGCTGAAATACGCCGTGCCGGAATACCCGACGACCTGGCCGGAGGACAGCCTATGAAACGCCTGCTTTCGCTGCTGATAACCGTGCTGATTGCCCTGCCCGCAGTGGCATCGGCAACGTTCACGGACACAAAGTATGATCCCAAGGAAGAAACCCTCTTCTTTCCGGATGAGCCCGCGGCTATCTCCGCGCCCGCACCGCGGGTAGATCCCGCAAACGACACATGGCCCAAAACCATCGTTGTTACCGTGGGCGGGGACTGCACCATCGGCACCACCGACGCGCAGCGCAAGCGCAGCGACGGGTTCGATGCCATCGTCAAAGAAAAGGGCTATGCGTGGCCATTTTCGGGGTTGGTTTCGCTGTTTGAAACCGATGACCTGACGCTGGTCAACCTTGAAGGCCCGCTGACGGACAGCACGGACAAGTACCCGGACAAGCTGTTCAACTTCAAGGGCCCGGCGGAGTACGCGCAGATCCTGACGCTGGGGTCGGTGGAAGCGGTGAACCTTGCGAACAACCACTTCCACGATTACAAGGAGCAGGGCAAGCAGGATACGCTGGCGGCGCTTGAAGCCGTGGGCATCCTTGGCAATGTGGAAGGCACGCCGGTGATCTATGAAACGCGCGGCGTCAAGATCGGGCTGATCGGCAACACTTTCTCTTATACAAACGGCAAGCGGGATATCACGGCGGATGTGAAGCAGCTGCGCGATGCGGGCTGCCAGATCGTTATCGCGTCGTTCCACTGGGGCAGCGAGTATGAAACGGCCTATTCGCGCGATCAGCGCAACATCGGCCGCGCGGCGGTCAAGGCCGGCGCGGATGTGGTCGTGGGCCATCACCCGCACATCATCCAGGGAATCGAGCTGTACGAAGACCGCTACATCCTGTACAGCCTGGGGAACCTGGTGTTTGGCGGCAATACCTCGCCGGACAGCGACAAGCGGGATGCCTACGTTGCGCAGCTGACGTTTGTTGTGCAGGAAAACGGCGACACCGCGCCGCCCACGCTGCGCATCATTCCCGTGCGCCTGACCGAGCAGAAAAACGGTACCGATTACCGCCCGGTCATCTTTACCGAGGGGGAAACGTACGACCGCATCCTGAAACTGATCCTGAACCGGTCTGAAAACATGAAAAACTTTGTAAACCCAACCAACTAAGTTAAGCGGGGTTCCGGACGGAGCCCTGCCATGGCGCGCTGTTTTATACGCGCGTCCGAAAAGGAGATTGAACCTATTATGAGCACATCGCGATACGCGATTTTTGTTGACCTGGAAAACTGCGGCGCAAAGGCCGAGATGCTGAATTACATCATTGAGCGCGTGAAAATCCGCGGGGATATACTGCTGGGCCGCGTGTACGGATACACCGACCGCTATACCTCGCTCAAAGAGCTGCTGCTTTCCAATACCTTTAATGTGGTGCCGTCGCTTCGCTTCGGCCATCACCAGAAAAACAACCTGGATATCCAGCTGGTCATTGACGCGCTGGAAGTCGCTTACACCAACGATCTGATCGACAGCTTTTGCATCGTATCCGGCGACAGCGATTACACGCCGCTGGTGGGCAAGCTGAAAACAATGGGCAAGTTCGTGCTGGGCATATCACGAAGCGAAGTGGCTTCGAATATTTTCATCAGCGCGTGCAACGAGTTCATGTTCCTGGAGAACGTATCCAGCAAAAAGAAAGCGGAACCCACGCGCGGGCAGGAAGAGCCCCTGAACGCCCAGGACCTTGCAAAGCTGATTGAAACCATCATGGATGAGGCCGAGGAGGACGAGCTGTACGCATCGGAACTGAAAACCACGCTGCTGCGCCTGCGCCCTGACTTCAATGAAAAGGCCTTCGGCTACGCCACGTTCGGAAAGCTGCTGACCCACATCGCGCAGGCGTTTGGAAACATCCGCGTGGTGAACGACAACTACAACATGATCATCAGCCTAAAGCGCGATGAATCGAGCAAGCCTGAGATCAACAAGGATAACTACTTCGATATTTTCGCTGCGCAGCTGAAGGCGTACAAAGAAGCCGGGTTTGACTGCGTCAACCCTTCCATTCTCAAAGGCGATATCCAGGCCGAATACCCGGGCTTTACCGAGCGGTCGGTCGGCTGCAAGCGGTTTTCCGATCTGCTGAAGATACTGGAAAAGCGCGGCCTTTGCAAGGTGGAGCTGGATGAGCAAAAGACCATGCTGGTGCGCATCCTATGACAAACGCGCGGCTGCTGGTTTCCAAGGATACCAACCCCCACCGCAACTTAGCGCGGGAGGAAGCGCTGCTGCTTTCCTTTGACAGCGCGCAGCCGGACGCCCCGGCCATGCTCTACCTGTGGCAGAATGCCGCCACGGTGGTCATCGGCAGAAATCAAAATGCCTGGCGTGAATGCCGCACCGCCCTCCTCGAACAAGAGGGGGGCGTCCTTGCCCGGCGCACCACAGGCGGCGGCGCGGTATTTCATGACCTGGGCAACCTGAACTTTAGTTTTTTACTGCCGCGGGGCGCATATAACCTGGAGAGGCAACTTTCCGTCATCCGGCGCGCGGTGCAGTCGTTTGGGATTGACTGCGCGTTTTCAGGCCGGAACGACCTGATCGCGGACGGACGGAAATTTTCCGGCAACGCGTTTCGTTTCACCAAGGCGGGGGCGCTGCACCACGGCACGCTGATGGTTGCGGTCGACCCTGAGAAATTGGGGCGGTATTTATCCGTATCTCCGGAAAAGCTAACGGCGAAGGGCGTGCAGTCGGTGCGCTCGCGCATCGTGAACCTGTCGGAGCTTGCAAACGTGACCATCGATTCGATGAAGGCGGCGCTTGCCAAAGCATTTTGGCTGGAGTATGGCGTATGCGACATAGAGAACGCAGACGCGTTAGAACTGCCGGAATACGATGCCCTTGCTACGCGCAACGCAACTTGGGCGTGGAATTATGGCGCGACACCGGCCTTTGACGCATCCTTTCAGCATAGATTCTCCTTTGGAGGGGTGGAGCTGCTGCTCGCCCTGAAAGAGGGTTTTGTGGCGGACGCCACGGTGTACACCGACGCGATGGAGCCGGAACTTTCCGAAACCCTGCGCGCCCAGCTGCTGGGCTCCCCTTTCACCGCAAAGGCGCTGGGTGACCGGGTGGGCGGCGAAATCGGCGCGTGGCTTGCCAGTTTGGATATTTGACCTGCGACATTTGACTTGATGAGGAGGGCGGACATGGAGTACTACACCCAGGATGCGCAAACCGTATTAAAGGAAGTGAAATCGGCGCCGGAGGGCTTGGGCCCCAAGGAGGCAGCCGACCGCCTTGCCAAAAATGGCCCGAACAAGCTGGATGAGGCGAAAAAGGAATCGCTGTTTTCGCGTTTTATCGGGCAAATGAAAGACCCGATGATCCTGATCCTGCTGGCTGCGGCGGCCGTTTCGGCGGTAACATCCATCTACGGCGGTGAGGCGCTTACGGATGTGTTCATCATTCTGGCGGTTGTGCTGCTCAATGCCGCGCTTGGTGTATACCAGGAAAGCAAGGCCGAAAAGGCGATCGAGGCGCTGTCCTCCATGATGGCCCCCACCAGCAAGGTGTATAGAGGCGGTCACCTGATGAATGTGCCGTCCAGCGAGCTGGTCATCGGCGATGTGCTGGCGCTGGAAGCCGGCGACGCCGTGCCGGCCGATGCGCGCATCATCGAAAGCGCAAGCCTGCAGGTGGAAGAGGCCGCACTGACCGGCGAATCCGTGCCGGTAAACAAGATGGTGGGCATGCTGGTCGGCAAGAAAAACGGCGACGATGTGCCCCTGGGCGACCGCAAGAACATGCTGTACATGGGCGGCACAGTGGTGTACGGGCGCGGGCGCGCCGTGGTCACATCCACCGGCATGGGGACCGAAATGGGCCGCATCGCGGGCGCGCTGGCGCAGGCGGAGGACCAGGAAACGCCCCTGCAGCGCAAGCTGGGCCAGCTGTCGAAGGTGCTGTCCTTCGGGGTGCTGGGCATCTGCGCTTTCATTTTCGCGTTTACTTTGATCCGCAGCGGGGATTTTTCCGGCGATACAATCCTGGAAACGTTCATGATCGCGGTCAGCCTGGCCGTGGCGGCGATCCCGGAAGGGCTTGCGGCGGTGGTGACGGTGGTGCTGTCCATCGGGGTCACGCGCATGTCCAAGCAAAACGCGGTGATCCGCCGACTTACGGCGGTGGAAACGCTGGGCTGCGCGCAGATCATCTGCTCGGATAAGACCGGCACGCTGACGCAAAACAAGATGACCGTGGTGGAAAGCTACGGCGAGGACGAGGCGCAGCTGGCCCGCGCGCTGGCGCTGTGCAGCGATGCCGAATGGGAAGAGGGCAAGGCTGTGGGCGAGCCGACCGAGTGCGCGCTGGTGGCCTTCGCTGCCAAAAAAGGCATGGAAAAGCCGGCGCTCAAGGGCATGACCCCGCGCGTTGGCGAAGCGCCGTTCGATTCCATGCGCAAGATGATGTCCACGCTGCACAAGACGGATGCGGGCATCGTGCAGTACACCAAGGGCGCGCCGGATGAAGTGCTGGCAAGGTGCACATCCTGTTTGAAGGGCGGCAAGGCCGTGCCGATGACGGATATCCTGCGCAGCGAAATTTTGAAAGAAAACAAGCGCATGGCCGATAAGGCGCTGCGCGTGCTGGCGGGCGCGAAAAAAGAACTTTCGCAGATGCCGACGGACCTGTCCCCCGGCGCGCTGGAAGAGGGCCTGACCTTCATCGGCATGGTCGGCATGATCGACCCTGTTAGGCCCGAGGTCAAGGCCGCGATTGATGAGTGCTTCCAGGCGGGCATCCGCCCCATCATGATCACCGGCGACCACCGCGACACCGCTATCGCCATCGCGAAGGAGCTGGGCATCCTGACCGACCCCAAGGGCGCGATCACCGGGGCCGAGCTTTCCAAGATGAGCGATGCCGAATTTGAAAGCAAGATCGGCGATTATTCCGTGTACGCCAGGGTGCAGCCCGAGCACAAGGTGCGCATCGTGACCGCGTGGCAGAAAAAGGGCAAGATCGTGGCGATGACCGGCGACGGCGTCAATGACGCGCCGTCGATCAAGCGCGCGGATATCGGCGTGGGCATGGGCATCACCGGCACCGACGTGACCAAGACCGTGGCCGACATGGTGCTGGCGGATGATAACTTTGCCTCGATCGTGGGCGCGGTGCATGAGGGCCGCCGCATCTACGATAATATCAGGAAGTCGATCCAGTTCCTGCTGGCGTCGAACCTGTCGGAAGTGCTTTCGATTTTCATGGCGACGCTGCTTGGTTTCACCATTTTGAAGCCTGTGCACATCCTGTGGATCAACCTGATCACCGATACGTTCCCGGCGCTGGCGCTGGGCATGGAGCCGGGCGAGGCCGACCTGATGCGCCGCCCCCCGCGCGATCCTGCGGAGGGCATCTTCGCGGGCGGGCTGGGCATCGATGCGCTGTACCAGGGCGCGCTGCTGACGGTGCTGACGCTGGCCGCGTACTTCATCGGCCATTTCATGGAATCCGGCGTGTGGGCGATCACCAACAGCCCGGACGGCATGACCATGGCGTTCCTGACGCTTTCGATGGCGGAGGTCTTCCACGCGTACAACATGCGGTCGCAAACGCGGTCCGTGTTCAGCCTGAAGCACCACAACCCGCGCCTGCTGGATGCCATGGCCGCATCCATCGTGCTGACAGCGGCGGTCATCTATGTGCCGGGTCTGTCTGCCGCGTTCCAGTTTGAGGTGATTTCCGCCGCCGAATACGCGGTGGCGATGGGGCTTGCGCTGCTGATCGTGCCGATGGTGGAGGTTGGGAAGATCATCCGGCGTGCGACAACGAAGGCAGAAGCGTAAATTTTTGAAGGAGGCGATATACCGATGCAGAAACCGGCGTTAGTTGTCATGGCCGCGGGCCTTGGCAGCCGCTTTGGGGGACTGAAACAGGTACAGGCCGTGGGGCCGCATGACCAGAGGCTGATGGATTACGCGCTGTACGACGCAAAGCGCGCTGGGTTTGAAGATGTCATTTTCATCATCAGCCGCCAGATGGAAGAGACCTTCCCGGTGGATTTTGCGGCGCGGTTCAAGGGGCATCTGAACGTGCGCTACGCCGTGCAGGAGATTGACGACCTGCCGCAGGGGTTCTCCGTGCCGGAGGGGCGCGTCAAGCCCTGGGGCACCGGCCACGCCGTGCGCGCGTGCCGCGGGCTGCTCAGTTCGCCGTTTGCGGCGATCAACGCGGATGACTATTACGGCCGCACCAGCTTTCAGAAGATATACGATTTCCTGGTAAACGCCCAGCCCGAACAGCCGCCCAGATACGCCATGGTGGGGTTTGAACTGTACAATACGCTGTCTGAAAGCGGCTATGTGGCGCGCGGCATCTGTAAAACGGACTTTTCCGGCAATCTGGTGGAGATCAAGGAAAGAACGCACATCGTTTCCACGCAGGAAGGCGCGCTGTACACTGAAGACGGCCGCGTGTACACAAGGTTGCCCGAAGACAGCATTGCGTCGATGAACCTGTGGGGGTTCACGCTGGATTTCATGGAAGAGCTGGATCAGCGGTTCGCCGCATTCCTGGACCAGACGCTGCGCAAGAACCCGCTGAAGGGCGAGTATTTCCTGCCGGAAGTGGTGGGTTCCATGCTGCGTGAGCACAAGGCGGAAGTAAGCGTGCTGCCGTGCAGCGAAAAGTGGTACGGCGTTACCTACAAAGAGGACATGCCCGTGGTGGCCGAGGCGATCCGCCGAATGACGGAGAGCGGCATTTACCCGGAAAAGCTGTGGGCGTAAAAAAGCAAAACAGACGCGGGCGGTGCGGCGGTTGCTGCGCCGCCCACTATTTCTACATAAGGATATGACATATGGAAATTAGCGATTGGCTGATCAAGCATTATCTGAAAAATGTGATGTTCATCACCGGCACTGCGTACGCGGGCAAATCCACGATGGTGCGGATGCTGGCGGATACATACGATCTGGTGCACTGCGGCGAGAACTACGACTGCGTTCCGTTTGACATGCTGACGCCGGAAAAGAACCCGAACCTTTGCTATTTCAGGACCATGAAGGACTGGCAGGAGTTCGTGAACCGCCCACCGGAAGCCTATGAAAAATGGATTTATGCCAACATGTGGGAGCTTGCGGAGTTTGAAATAGTGTACCTGATGCGCATACCGGCAGAGAAAAAGGTGATAGTCGATACCAACATTCCGCTGGAAATCCTGCATGAGATTGCGGATTACAACCAGGTTGCCGTGATGCTGTCGCCGCAATCGATGTCGGTGGATCACTTCTTTGACCGTGACGACGCGGACAAAGTGTTCATCCGCGAGCAGATCATGCAAGCGGAAAGCCCGGAAGCGACGATGAAAAACTTCCTGGCGGGCATGGCGCGGGTCAACAGCCGGGAGCACTACGACGAGTACGCGGGCAGCGGGTTCTTCACGGTTGTGAGGGAAGATGTGGTGAGGGATACCAGGGAGGAAACGCTGAAAATTTTGGCTAGGCATTTTGGATTGATGCAATGAAGTAGGAACGCTGGGACTCCGTCCCAGACCCTGCTTAGGGGCATAATGCCCCTAAGAACCCCTGCTGTTTCGCCTCACGGCGGGAAGGGGATTTTATATAAAACCCACCCCCATGCAGGGATTCTTAAGGGCCTTAGGCCCTTAAGCGGGGTCCAGGGGCAGAGCCCCTGGCGTGCCTGTGCCCCTGGCGTCCTCCCCTACTTCCCCTTCCAAATCTCCAGCAGCGCCTCCAGCTCTTCGCGGAACTCCTGAACGGACATGTCGGGTTTTTTCGCCAGCTGCTCCACTTCGACGAACTCGAAGGCTTCCGCGCCGTACTCTTTCCATTGGGCCTCTGCGGCGCGGTCGAAGCAGGCGTTCGTATCCTTGCCGAACTGGAAGCGGTTGCGCTGGCCGGCCAGGTTGGGCGTGGCGATCAGTTCGGACTGCCAGCCATTTTTCGTATTGACAATTCTGTATAGCCCGCCGACCTCCTCGCGCGCCTTTTCTTTGTAGGCGGCGATGGCGGCGCGGCGGTTTTTCTTATCATCCATATGGAAGCCTTCTTTCCTTGCACAAATCGCATTTAGTAATTTACTAAATCAGTAGAAGGATAGCGCAATCGCACGCATTTGTCAAGCCTGCCGGTTTACCCGTCTTTTTCGACAAAAAGCTACATGAAACGCTATCCACCTCCCATAAACCCGAATATTTTTTTGTAAGCCATTGTTTTTGTTCGGGTTTATGGGTATAATATCGCCGTACTGACGGCCTGTAAACGGCCTGTAAAGGAGCAGTCAGCGATGCGTAAAGTTGTCGTGATCATGGGCAGCATCAGCGATGCGGATACTGTTGCCGCGTGCGTGGATACGCTCAAGTCCCTGTCGATCCCCACGGAGGTCCGCGTGCTTTCCGCACACCGCACGCCGGATGCCGCCGCCCGCTTTGCCGAAAACGCCCGCGCAAACGGTTTCGGCGTGCTGATCGCCGCCGCGGGCAAGGCCGCCCACCTGGCGGGCGCGCTGGCCGCGCACACCACGCTGCCGGTGATCGGCGTGCCGGTATCCTCAAAAACGCTGGATGGGCTGGACGCGCTGCTATCCACCGTGCAGATGCCCTCCGGCATTCCGGTGGCGACCGTCGCCATCGACGGCGCGCAGAACGCCGCGCTGCTGGCGGCCGAGATGCTGGCGCTGTCCGACGATGATCTTTCGGAAAAGCTATGCGCGATGCGCCGCGAAATGACGAAAAAAGCCGAGGCCGCGGACGAGCAAGCCCGCGCCCGGTTCGCATAAATCAGCAAAAACCCAGACAGCATACCAAAAAGGAGCGTACGATCATGGAAAAGATGAAGCAGCTTTACGAAGGCAAGGCGAAAAAGGTCTTTGAAACGGACGACCCAGAGCTTCTGATTGTGGATTACAAGGATGACGCCACCGCGTTCAACGGCCTGAAAAAGGGCCAGATCGCCGGCAAGGGCGCGATCAACAACCGCGTAACCAATCACCTGATGAAGCTGCTTGCCGAAAACGGCGTGCCCACGCATTTTGTGGAAGAGCTGTCCCCGCGCGAAACCGTGGTGAGGCGCGTCACCATCGTGCCGCTGGAAGTGATCGTCAGGAACATCGCCGCGGGCTCCCTGGCCAAGCGCCTGGGCATTCCCGAAGGCACCAAAATGGCCCGCACCGTGCTGGAGTTTTGCTACAAGGATGACGCGCTGGGCGACCCGATGGTCAACGACTACCACATCCTGGCGATGGGCTATGCTGCGCAGGAAGAGCTGGACCTGATCAGCCGCTATTCGCTGCTGGTCAACCGCATCCTGACCGAATACCTGAAAGACCTGAACATTGAGCTGATCGACTTCAAACTGGAATTTGGCAAGACAGCAGACGGCACCATCGTGCTGGCGGATGAGATTTCGCCAGATACCTGCCGTTTCTGGGACAGCGTTACGCACGAAAAGCTGGACAAGGACCGCTTCCGCCGCGACATGGGCGGGGTGGAAGACGCGTATCACGAAATCCTCAAACGCCTGCTGGGAGAGTGATGAAAAGCATGATTTTCGACAAGCTGCATGAGGAATGCGGGCTATTTGGTATCTACGCGCCGGACGGCGCGGATGTCGCCTCGGCGTGCTATTACGCGCTGTACGCTTTGCAGCACCGCGGGCAGGAGCACTGCGGCATCGCCGTCAACGACCGGGGCGTCATCAATTGCCGCAAGGATAAGGGCCTGGTCAACGATGTGTTTACCAAAGATGACCTGATCGCGCTGGGCGGGGGCCAGATGGGCCTGGGGCATGTGCGCTACGGCACCAGCGGGGCAACCAGGCGTTCCAACGCGCAGCCGCTTGTCGTCAACCATATCAAGGGCAGCATGGCGCTGGCGCACAACGGCGCGCTGACCAACGCGGACAAGCTGCGCGAAGAGCTGGAGCTGAAAGGCTCCATCTTCCACACCACCATCGATAGCGAGGTCATCTCCTATGTGATCACGGGCGAGAGGATTTCCGCCCCCTCCATCGAAGAGGCCGTGTGCCGCGCGGTGCCGCGCATCAAGGGCGCGTTTTCGCTGGTGATCATGTCGCCGCAGAAGCTGATCGCCGTGCGTGACCCGCACGGTTTCCGCCCGCTGTGCATCGGCGAACTGGACGGCGCGACCATCTTCACCTCCGAAAGCTGCGCGCTGGATGCCGTGGGCGCCACCTTCGTGCGCGATGTGCTTCCCGGTGAAATCGTTGTGGTGGATAAGAACGGCATGCGCTCCATCACCACCCATGTGGGCACCTGCGATAAATCCACCTGCGTATTTGAATACATCTATTTCGCCCGGCCCGATTCCGTCATCGACGGCAGCTCCGTCTCCGTCGCAAGGCAGCGGGCGGGCGCTTTTTTGGCGCTGGAACACCCCGTGCAGGCGGATGTGGTCATCGGCGTGCCGGATTCCGGCATCGATGCAGCCATCGGTTACGCGCGGCAGTCCGGCATCCCGTACGGCCTTGGCTTCATCAAAAACAAGTACATCGGCCGCACATTCATCCAGCCCACGCAGTCCGACCGCGAGGATAAAGTGCGCATCAAGCTGAACCCACTGGCGGCAACCGTCCGGGGCAAGCGCGTAGTGCTGATCGATGATTCCATCGTGCGCGGCACCACCAGCGCCAGGATCGTGCGGCTGCTGCGCGAAGCGGGCGCGACCGAAGTACACATGCGCTCCGCCGCGCCGCCGTTCATGCACCCGTGCTATTTCGGCACGGATATCGATTCTACGGACAAGCTGATCGCCTCCAAGCACACCATCAGTGAAATCCGCGATATCATCGGCGCGGACTCGCTGGGCTACCTGAGCTGGGAAGGCGTTGGCAAGATCGCGGATAACTCAAAGGGCTTCTGCACCGGCTGCTTCACCGGCCTGTACCCGGAAGAAACGCCCGGCGGAAGGCCGATGCGCAAATATGAACAAAAGCTAGCGGGGGAAGGTTAAATGAAAAGCGAGAGTGAAAGCTACCGCCAGGCGGGCGTAGATATCACGGCGGGCTACGAGGCCGTGCGCCGGATGCAGGCGCATGTGCAGCGCACGATCACGCCGGGCGTGGTTTCCGGCCTTGGCGGGTTTGGCGGGCTGTTTCAGCCGAAGCTGACCGGGCTGAAGGAGCCGATCCTCGTCAGCGGCACGGACGGCGTGGGCACGAAGCTGCGCATCGCGTTTGCGATGGATAAGCACGACACCGTCGGCATCGACTGCGTCGCCATGTCCGTCAACGACATCCTGTGCGCGGGCGCGAAGCCGCTGTTCTTCCTGGATTACATCGCGTGCGGCAAAAATGTGCCCGAGCGAATTGAAGCCATCGTCCAGGGCGTGGCCGAGGGCTGCGTGCAGGCCGAATGCGCGCTGATCGGCGGGGAAACTGCCGAAATGCCCGGCTCATATCCCGAGGATGAGTACGACCTGGCCGGCTTTGCCGTGGGTCTGGTGGATAAAGAGAATATCCTGGATGCCGAAAGGGTGAAGCCAGGCGACGCGGTGATCGCGCTGCCCTCAACCGGCCTGCACTCCAACGGGTTTTCGCTGGCACGGCGCGTGTTCGGCGATACGGCGGAAAAGCTTGCAAAGCATTACGATGAACTTGGTATGTCCATCGGCGAGGCGCTGCTCACCCCCACGCGCATCTATGTGCGCCCCGTGATGGCGATGATGGAGGCCGTTACCGTCAAAAGCCTTGCCAACATCACCGGCGGCGGTTTTTATGAAAACATCCCGCGCGCGCTGCCTTCCGGCTGTACCGCGCGCATTGAAAAGGCGGCGATCAAAACCCCGCCGCTGTTTGATATCCTGGCCCGCGAAGGGCATATCCCCGCGCGCGACATGTTCAATACGTTCAACATGGGCGTGGGCATGGTGGCCGTCGTGGCCAAAGAGGATGCTGACGCCGCCGTGCGCGCGCTGACGGCAAACGCTGTGCCCGCGTACGTTCTGGGCGAAATCGTGCCCGGCGGCGACGGGGTCGCGCTATGCTAAAAGCGCGGGTCGCCGTGCTGGTTTCCGGCGGCGGCACCAACTTGCAGGCGCTGCTGGATGCTCCACTTCCCCACGCCGACATTTGTTTGGTCGCGGCGAGGAAACCCGGATTGTACGCGCTGGAACGCGCGCAAAAGTACGACGTGGAAACGCTGGTCATCGAGGGGAAGAAGGCCCAGTTTGAGGCGGCGCTTTCGCAGGCGCTGGAATCACGGCGGATCGACCTGATCGTGCTGGCCGGGTTCCTGACCATCCTAAGCGCCGATTTCGTGCGCAGGTATCCAGGCCGCATCGTGAACATCCACCCGGCGCTGCTGCCCTCTTTCGGGGGGCAGGGCATGTATGGGCTGGCTGTGCATGAAGCGGCACTTGCGCGCGGCGTGAAGGTGACCGGCGCCACCGTGCACCTGGTCAACGCTGAGGCGGACGGCGGGCCCATTCTGGCCCAGCGCGCGGTCGATGTGCTGCCGGGCGACACGCCCGAAACGCTGCAGCGCCGCGTGATGGAGCAGGCGGAGTGGCTGCTGCTCCCCCAGGAAGTGGAAAAGCTTTCAGAGAAGATCATAAAGGAGAGTATCCCATCATGACCAGCATTCAGGCAGCCGCGGCCCGCACAGCGTATCCGGGGCGCGGCATCGTCATCGGCAAAAGCGCCGACGGGCTTCACGCCGTGTGCGCGTATTTCATCATGGGGCGCAGCGAAAACAGCCGCAACCGCGTGTTTGTCGCGGATGGCGACGGGCTGCGCACGCAGGCGCACGATCCCGCCAAGATGGCGGACCCGAGCCTTGTCATCTACGCGCCGGTGCGCACGCTGGGGGACGACACCATCGTCACCAACGGCGACCAGACCGATACCATCTATGATTATTTGAAGCGCGGCGACACCTTTGAGGCGGCGCTGCGCACGCGTGAATACGAGCCGGACGGCCCCAACTGGACGCCGCGCATCAGCGGGCTGATTACGCGAAACGGCGGCGAAATGGCGTACAAACTTTCCATTTTGAAGCACGGAACGGATGAAGCAACTCCCGCATGCAATCGCTTTTTCTTTGAATATGAGCGCCCCCTGCCCGGCACCGGTCATTTTCTGCACACCTACCAGGGGGATGGAAACCCGCTGCCGCCGTTCGCGGGCGAACCGGAGCGCGTTGCCCTGACGGGCGGCATCGATGAAATCACCGGCGCTTTGTGGTCCGCGCTTGACACCGGCAACAAAGTTTCGCTGTTCGTGCGGTTCATCCGCATTGCGGATGGCGCTACGGAAACCCGCATCCTGAACAAATGGGAGGGCGACTGACGATGCGTGAACTGATGCTGAAATACGGCTGCAACCCGAACCAGAAGCCCGCGCGCATCTTCCTGGATGGCGGCGACCTGCCCCTTGATGTGATCAGCGGGAAGCCTGGGTACATCAATTTTCTGGATGCGCTGAACGGCTGGCAGCTGGTGCGCGAACTGAAGGCCGCGCTGGGCCTGCCCGCCGCGACATCGTTCAAGCATGTCAGCCCCGCCGGGGCCGCCGTGGGCCTGCCGCTTTCGGAAAATCTGCGCCGCGCGTACTTCGCGGGCAAGGATGATCTGTCTCCGCTTGCTTGCGCATACGCCAGGGCGCGCGGCGCGGACCGCATGTCGTCTTTCGGCGACTGGATCGCGCTGTCCGACCCGTGCGACGCCGACACCGCCCGCCTGATTGCAAGAGAGGTATCGGACGGCGTGATCGCCCCCGGATATGATCAGGAAGCGCTGGAAATCCTGGCGAAAAAACGTGGCGGCGCGTACAACGTCGTCGTCATTGATCCATCCTATGAGCCCGCCGAGATTGAGCGCAAGATGTGCTTTGGCATCACGTTTGAGCAGGGGCGGAACGCTTTGGCGATTGATGACGCAATGTTGCAAGATGTCATCACCGCAAACAAGAACATCCCCGAGGGCGCAAAGCGCGACCTGGTGCTGTCGCTGATTACGCTGAAATACACGCAGTCCAACTCCGTTTGCTACGCCAAGGATGGGCAGACCATCGGCGTGGGCGCGGGGCAGCAGTCCCGCATCCACTGCACCCGGCTGGCCGGCAACAAGGCCGATATTTGGTGGCTGCGCCAGCATGAGAAGGCGCTTTCCCTGCCGTTCAAGAAGGGCCTGGGCCGCCCCGAGCGCGACAACGCGATCGATGTGTACCTGTCCGAAACGCCGGAAGATGTGCTTGGCGACGCCGTGTGGCAGGATTTCTTTGCCGAGCGGCCCCAGCCGCTGACCGCCGCCGAAAAGAAGGACTGGCTCTCGCGGCTGACCGGCGTATCCCTTGGCAGCGACGCGTTCTTCCCCTTTGGCGACAACATTGAGCGCGCGGCCAGAAGCGGCGTGAAGTACATCGCGCAGCCGGGCGGATCGATTCGCGATGACCACGTCATCGCCGCCTGCGACGCGCACGGCATTGCCATGGCGATGACCGGAATTCGGCTGTTCCACCATTAAGGGGGTATCGCGACTATGCGAGTGATGGTCATCGGCGGCGGCGGGCGGGAGCACGCCCTTGTGCACGCCATCGCAAAGAACCCGCGCGTAACAAAGCTGTTTGCGCTGCCCGGCAACGCGGGCATCGCGGCGGAGGCGGAATGCGTGCCGGTAGGGGCCACCGATATAGAAAAAATCGTGAAATTTGCCGCGGCGCAGGCGATCGATTTTGCGGTCGTCGCGCCGGATGACCCGCTGGTGCTGGGCGCGGTGGATGCGCTTGAGGCGGCGGGCATCCGCTGCTTCGGCCCCAACAAGCGCGCCGCGCGGCTGGAAGGCAGCAAGGCGTTTGCCAAGGCGTTCATGAAGCGGCACGGCATCCCCACCGCCGCTTTTGAAACATTTGACGACATGGATGCCGCACTTGCTTATGCCAAAACCGCCCCGCTGCCGCTGGTTGTGAAGGCGGACGGGCTGGCGCTGGGCAAGGGCGTGATCATCGCGGAAACGCGCGAAGAAGCAGCGGACGCCATCCACGCAATGATGCGTGAGGCACGCTTCGGCGACAGCGGGCGGCGCGTGGTGATTGAGGAATGCCTTTGCGGCCCGGAGGTCACGGTGCTGGCGTTTGTGGATGGCGAAACGGTTGTGCCGATGGTTGCATCCACCGACCACAAGCGAGCGCACGACGGCGATTTGGGGCCGAACACCGGCGGGATGGGCGTCATCGCGCCAAGCCCGTATTATACCGCCGAAATCGCAGAGCGCTGCATGCGGGAGATCTTCCTGCCCACCGCGCGCGGCATGGCTCAGGAAGGCTGCCCGTTTAAGGGGTGCCTGTATTTTGGGCTGATGCTGACGAAGGATGGCCCGCGCGTGATCGAATACAACGCGCGCTTCGGCGACCCGGAGGCGCAGCCGGTGCTGTCGCTGCTTGAAACGGACCTGCTGACAGTGCTGGAAGCGGTATCAGACGGGCGGCTTGCCGGGCAGCCGGTCGTATTTTCCAGCAAGGCCGCCTGCTGCGTGATGGTTACCAGCGGCGGGTACCCCGGCGCGTACGAAAAGGGGTTGCCCATCACCATGGGCGGGATGCCCAAGGGCGTGTTCTGCTATCACAGCGGCACCGCAGTGAAGGATGGTCAGCTTGTGACCGCCGGCGGGCGCGTGCTGGGCATCACCGCCGTCAGGGATACGCTGACAGAGGCCATCGACGCCGCGTATGAGGCGGTTCATGCCATCCATTTCGAAGGCATGGCATACCGTAAAGACATAGGAAAAGCCGCGATTTCCGCGAAAGCCGCAAGGGAGGCACAATAACATATGGTTTACCGCGTGTACGTAGAGAAAAAAACGAACCTGGAGGCCGCGGCGCTGCTCCGCGATCTTCAGTCTTTTTTGGGGCTTGAAAGGCTGATGGCGGTGCGCATGCTCAACCGCTACGATGTGGAGGGCGTGGACGCCGAAACGCTGGAAAGCCTGATCCCCACCGTGTTTTCGGAGCCGCCGCTGGATACGGTGTACCGCGAGCTGCCCCCGCTGCCCGGCGAGGTGTTCGCGGTGGAATACCTGCCCGGCCAGTTCGATCAGCGGGCAGATTCGGCAGCGCAGTGCGCGCAGCTGATCACGCAGGGTGAAAAGCCGCTGGTTAAATCCGCGCGGGTGTACGCGCTGGCGGGCGATTTATCACAAAGCGATATCGAAGCCGCCAAGCGCTATGTGATCAACCCCGTTGAAAGCCGCGAGGCCGCGCTGACCCTGCCCGAAACGCTTGCCATGGCGGTGGAGAAGCCGGGCCCCGTGCCGGTGGTGCAAGGCTTTTTGAAGATGAATGCGGGCGCTTTGTCCGCACTGCGCCGTGAAATGGGCCTTGCGATGGATGACGCCGACCTGTTATTCTGTAGGAACTATTTTGCGGGCGAAAAGCGCGACCCCACCGAAAGCGAAATCCGCATGCTGGATACCTACTGGTCGGATCACTGCCGCCACACGACGTTCCTGACGGAGCTGTCTGGCGTCACCTTCGACGACGCCGAAATCGCCGCCGCGTACGCGGAGTACATGGCCCTGCGCGAAACCCTGGGCGTGAAAAAGCCCGTGACGCTGATGGACATCGCGACCATTGGGGCGAAGGCGCTAAAGGCGCGCGGGCTGCTTTCCGATCTGGATGAATCCGACGAAATCAACGCCTGCACGGTGAAGATCACCGCGAATATCGACGGCAAGGATGAGCCCTGGCTGCTGCTGTTCAAGAATGAAACGCACAACCATCCCACTGAAATCGAACCCTTCGGCGGCGCGGCAACGTGCATCGGCGGGGCGATCCGCGACCCGCTGTCCGGGCGTGCCTACGTTTACCAGGCGATGCGCGTAACAGGCGCGGCAAACCCGCTGCGTCCGCTATCCGAAACGCTGCCGGGCAAGCTGCCCCAGCGCAAAATCACCACCACGGCAGCCGCCGGGTACAGCGCGTACGGCAACCAGATCGGCCTTGCGACCGGCCTTGTGGATGAACTGTACCACGACGGGTACGCCGCCAAGCGCATGGAGATCGGCGCGGTGGTCGGCGCGGCCCCGGAAAGCCACGTCCGGCGCGAGGTGCCCACCCCCGGCGACATCGTGGTGCTGCTGGGCGGCCGCACGGGCCGCGACGGCTGCGGCGGCGCGACCGGGTCTTCCAAGGCGCACACGCAGGCATCCCTTGCGCAGTGCGGCGCGGAGGTGCAGAAGGGCAACGCGCCGGAAGAAAGGAAATTACAGCGCCTGTTCAGAAACCCCGAAGCGACCCGCCTGATCAAGCGGTGCAACGATTTCGGCGCGGGCGGCGTATCCGTTGCCGTGGGCGAGCTGGCGGACGGGCTTGAAATCAACCTTGACAAAGTGCCCAAGAAATACGAGGGCCTGACCGGCACGGAGCTTGCCATCTCTGAATCGCAGGAGCGCATGGCCGTGGTGCTGGAAGCGAAGGATGTGGACGCGTTCCTGAGCCTTGCGGACGGCGAAAACCTGGAGGGCACGCCCGTTGCCACGGTGACGGAAGCGCCCCGCCTTGTGATGCGCTGGCGCGGGCAGGAAATCGTCAACATCGCGCGAGAATTCCTGAATTCCAACGGCGCGCCCAAGCAGGCGGTGGCACATGTGCCCGCATCCGCGCTGAAAGATTCCGCCCGGCCGGAAACACTGTCAACCGGGCTGGAGCAGCTTGCGGGCGACCTGAACGTGTGCAGCAAGCGCGGGCTTTCGGAGCGGTTTGACGCGTCGATTGGCGCGGGTTCGGTGCTGATGCCCTTCGGCGGCGCGCGGCAGATGACGCCCCCGCAGGCGATGGCGGCGCTGCTGCCGGTGCTTTCCGGCGACACCGCGACGGCCAGCGTCATGGCGTACGGCGCGTGCCCCGACCTGATGGAGCAAAGCCCCTACCACGGCGCGTACCTTGCGGTGGTGGAATCGGTGGCGAAGCTGGTGGCGACCGGCGCAGGCTACAAGGGCGCGCACCTGACATTCCAGGAATATTTTGAGCGCATGCATGCGGGCAACTGGCACAAGCCGCTGTCCGCGCTGCTGGGGGCGCTCAAGGCGCAGCTGGATTTGGGCCTTGCGGCCATCGGCGGCAAGGATTCCATGAGCGGCAGCTTTGAAAGTCTAAATGTCCCCCCCACGCTGGTTTCCTTCGCGGTGAATACCGCAGGTGCGGGCGACATCATTTCCCCCGAGTTCAAGCAGGCAAACGCCCCCGTGCGGCTGCTGGTGCCGGATGGCACGCCCGCCGGACAGCTGAAGGTGTTTGACGCCGTGACCGCGCTGATCCAAGGCGGCAAAGTGCGCGCGGCATACGCGGTGGGCGCGCACGGTATAGCTGAAGCGCTGCTGAAGATGTGCATTGGCAACCGGCTGGGCTTCCGGCTGGATGACGGCATCGCCCCCCTGTCGCTGTTCGACCGCATGACGGGCGCGTTCGTGCTGGAAACCGACGAACCCGTCGGCATGCTGCTGGGCGAAACCACCCGCGCATACGAGATCGCGGCGGGCGATGAAACCGCCTGCATGGCCGCGCTGGAAAAGCGCTGGACCGATGTACTGGAGCCTGTGTTCCCCACGAAAACCGCCTCACAGGCCATGCCGGTGGAGACATTCACCGGGCGCGAAACGATCCACCTGCGCCCGGCAGGCACATATGGCACGCCGCGCGTGCTGATCCCGGTGTTCCCGGGCACCAACTGCGAATGGGACAGCGCCCGCGCGTTCGAGCGCGCCGGGGCCGAGGCGGAAACTTTCGTCATCAACAACCTGACGCAGCAGGGCGTCATCGATTCGGCGGAGCGGTTCGCTTCGCGGCTTTCCGCGGCGCAGATTCTGTTCCTGCCGGGCGGGTTCTCCGGCGGCGACGAACCGGACGGCTCCGGCAAGTTCATCACCGCATTCCTGCGGAATCCGCGCATCGCAGATGAGCTGATGCGCCTGCTGACCGCGCGCGACGGCCTTGTCGGCGGCATCTGCAACGGATTCCAGGCGCTGATCAAGCTGGGTCTGCTGCCATTCGGCGAGATGCGCGAACCCGCGCCGGACGCGCCGACGCTGACGTACAACGCCATCGGCCGCCACCAATCCAGGCTGGTGCGCACGCGCGTATCTTCGAATATGTCGCCCTGGCTGATGCACGCAACCCCCGGCGATATCCACATCGCACCCGTATCGCACGGCGAGGGCCGCTTCCTGTGCGACCCGGAACTGCTGGCGCGCCTTGCAAGGCGCGGGCAAATCGCCACGCAGTATGTGGATGACAAGGGCCTTGCGACAATGGATATCCTGTGCAACATCAACGGCTCGGCAGGCGCGGTGGAGGGCATCACATCCCCCGACGGGCGCGTGTTCGGCCGCATGGCGCACAGCGAACGCACCGGCCGCTTCCTGTACAAGAACGTGCCCGGCGCTAACCAGGAAAGCCCGATGTTTAGGGGCGCGGCGGATTATTTCCGCTAAGAGCATTTTGCGAAAACATTCGGCACGCATTTGCGGATCTTTTGCCGCCTCGCGTTGCCTCGTCCACGCGGCGTAGCGCTGCTACGCCTTGCTCCCTCGGCTTAGCGAAACGGCAAAA
>JAVBPC010000057.1:0-4151 GCA_031549905.1 Eubacteriales bacterium | reverse complement strand
GTTACGCACCCGTCCGCCACTAACTTAGTTTCCGGTTACCCTTCCACTAAATTCGTTCGACTTGCATGTGTTAAGCACGCCGCCAGCGTTCGTCCTGAGCCAGGATCAAACTCTTGTGTTTAATCCTTCTCGAAAAACAATTGACCTCAGTTCCTGAGCTTTCACGCGCTTGTTTCTTTCGCTTCAACCCGGCTTTCGCCTCATCTCCGCTCCGGTCACTCGCTTCGTTTACTTACTCTTTCACTTCATCCAATTGCTTCACTCAAAACAATTGACTGTCTTTCTCTTCTTCTTTTCCTGTATCGTTGTCAAGGATCGGTGCACGTTTCAGGGCATGCGCTCTCCGAAGGTGCTCAGCTATAGTATCACCAATCAACCGGCCTGTCAAGCATAAAATGCAGTTTATATCGAAAAAACTTTTCATAGTGAAAACGTTGTCTGCCCCAGCGCATGTGCGTAAATCGACACCAAATGCCACCGTGCACATACACTGATCATGGGGAGCGCATGCCCCGCAGCCTTTTCACACGCGGGCATTACGCCCCTTCACTTCTACCATTAGGAGGACCCCCATGGAGAATGAATCCAATCGCCTGTTCCCGCAAGGCGCGATTCCCCCGTTTGCGGCCAATGAAGATATGCGCGACGAAATCCGCGACGAGTTTTTTGAAGAATTTGAAGACGATTGTGGCCGCCGCCATGGCTGCCATGACGATTGCTGCTTCTGCATCCGTTGCTGCAGGGGCCCGCGCGGTCCCCGCGGCCCGCAGGGTGCGACTGGTGCCACCGGTGCTACCGGTGCCGACGGCGCGACTGGTGCCACTGGTGCAACAGGCGCAACCGGCGCAACCGGCGCTGACGGTGCCACTGGTGCCACCGGCGCAACTGGTGCAACCGGCGCTGACGGCGTAACTGGTCCCACCGGCCCCACCGGTGCAAGCATTTATCGACACAAATGGATATCCTCTTGCCATAAGAATAATTCGGCTTATATCAAAAGGGCCAACTAATATAGAAGGGATACCCTGTTTTCGTAGCCCGCTCCTTTATGCAAGCCATGTATACGCCAGGATCGCTGCCAGCATAACCGCTGTCAGCACCTTGATGACTGCCATCCGCTTCAGCACCCATTGCGATACCGCGATGGCCGCTTTCCCGCGCAGCACCGCAAAACATAGTATTGCCGAGGGAAGCAGAAACGCTGCGCAATAGATCATCAAAATGCCGAATATTCTAAGCGTTGCGGCACCGGTCTGCAAAGCAGCCAGAAGCAGCGCCAAATACACCTGCCCCGCGCAAAGGAACTCTCCCCCTGCCACGATCACACCCAGCAGCACGATTCCTCCGCCGACCACTCTTTTTTGTGCCAGCGATACCTGCATCTTCTGATGCAAATACCGCCGAATGCCTTTGGGAAGCTGGTTTCGGATGTCGCCATACTTTTCACGGCGCGCGGCAAATGCGTCTTTTAGGTTTAGAAGGATCAATAAAACCGAAATGACCGTCAGGATTACCTTGGTGATCGGAACAAGCCATGTTGGGTTGAACATCTGGAACACGCCCAGCAACACAGTGCCGATCAGCAGATAAGCCACAAACTTGCTGCCAAGAAACAGCGCCGCGTACCGCCCGGCAGGCCCGTCGCCGGCAATCAGCAGCGATAGGAACAGCAGCAGCATCGACAGTGCGCAGGGGTTCAACCCGCCCGTCAGCCCCGCCGCAATTGCGCCCGGCACGGTAAATTCCGGCATTGCCTGCGCCTCTGTTTCCGCAATGATCCCCACGCCCATCCCGGACCGGATGGCCGCGGGCAACAGCGCTTCGATCTTCTCCGCGCCTGCGAAATACCGGCCGGGCAGAAACACGATCGGCGCAACACGGTCCTGATCCGGCACGTTATACCGTTCAAACAGTGCCAGCGCCGTGCCGTTCTCCTTGCTGATGTCAAGCCTGCGTATCACCACATCGGATGTAAAAGCGTATGTGCCCCGCGTTACACCGACTGTTTCCGGCAATGCTGACAGCACCGCCTCCACGCGCGCGCAGCTCTCGCACGCGGGTACATATAAATAGTAGATCACGCTGTCCGTGCTTCCCGCATCCGCAAGGAAATCGGCGGGCAGCGCGCCGCTGATGGCTTCTTCACCCATGTACGCCTTGCCGTCAAAGATTAGCAGCGGAAGCAGCGGCTCCTCAAGCCCATATTCCGCCGCGATCTCTTCCAGCTTGCGCGCGCCGGAGCCATGCAGCACATTGTACTCGCTAAAGCGATAATCCGAAAGAGACTGGCCCGTCAGCGCGGCAAACCGCATGGCAAACTCTTCGGCGGGGTCGCAGTTTTCACATAGGGTTTTGTGGAAATAGAGCACCTGCGGCGCGTCCTCCGCAAACGCGGCGCCCGCAATGCAAATGAAAAGAAGAATGAACAGCAACCGGCGCTTCATGGTCTTAGCTCCGCCCAGGCAGCGGCATACCCGGATAGATATTCTCCAAGCGCATCCGGCAGGTCTCCGACCGGCACGCGTACCCCCGCAGGCAGCGCATGCGCCAGCTCCGCAAGCGCGCGGGTCAGCACTGCGCCCCGGTGAATGTAACACGGCTCAGGATCATCAAAGAATTTGACGCTGAGCGACAAAACCACCGCCTCCGGGAGGACAAGCCCCGCCAGCTCGCCGTCATAGCAGGCGCGGCCCTCGCTATCCCACAGGGTGATTGCGGCCGGGCGCGGCTTCTCCTTTTTAGGCCATGGCATTTTCATCGCCTCCGTGTCGCCTTCAAAATACGCCTTCCCCTTGCCAATTCCCTTCCCCGCGGTTACAATAACCGCATTACGGGAGGGATATGCCGTGGCGGATCTGAGCAGGATGGTTGACAAAAACGTGATGAAACGGTATAACGCGCGGCTGGTGTTCGATAAGATTTATGAACACCGGGCGGTATCCCGCCCGCAGCTCGCGCAGCTGACAGGGCTTACCGTGATGTCTACCGGCAGGATCGCGGATGAACTGATCGAAACGGGCCTTGTTTGTGATGCAGAGGCATCGGAGGAGCTGTCGCAGGGCCGCCCGCCCAAGCGCGTGCAGGTCAACCGGGAACAGCTGCTGAGCCTCGGCGTCTCCCTGGAGAGAAACGGTTTCCGCCTTGGCGCGATTGACCCGTACGGCCGCATCGTCCGCAGCGCGTTTGTTCCGCTAAAAATGCGCGGCAGCGACCCGGGGGAGGCCGTGGGCTGGCTGGCAAACGCCATCACCGCGTTCCGGGCGGAATGTCCGTTTCCGCTGCTGCCCGTGCTGGGCATTTCCGTCACGGGGTTTGTAGACCCGGGCGAAGGCTGTGTGCGCTTCTCTTCACAGTTTCAGTGGAACAACGTGCCGCTGGCCGCCATGCTGGGGGAAAAGCTTATCGGGCTTGACATTGTCGTGGATAACGACATCAAGGCATGGGCACTTGCCGAAAAGCGGTTCGGCGCTACGCAACTGTATGAGAACTCCGTCATGTTAAACATCGGCAGCGGCATCGGCGCCGCCGCGGTGATCGGCGGGGTTGTATACCGCGGCCAGGATAACACGGCTGGCGAGATCGGGCACATCGTGATCAACCCTGCCGCGCGCCTGTGCGAGTGCGGCAAAATGGGCTGCCTGCAAACCTACCTGACCGACTGGGCCATCCTACAGGAAGCGCGGTCAGCGTTCCCGGAAGCTGCGCTGGATGATGTTTTTTCCGGCTACGCCGCGGGCGTCCCATGGGCGCGCGCGCTGATCGGCCGGGTTGTACAGTACGCATGCATTGCCATCAACCTGCTGGTGAACACATATGCGCCGGGCGCGGTGGTCATCTGCGGCAGCCTGATTGAGCGATACCCCGTTCTTTGGGATGCCATTCAGGCCGAGTACAAGTCGCACCTCACTGATTTTACAGGCAGCTTGCTCGCCTTTTCGCACTCCTCTTTCGGGATGGATTGCGGCATGATCGGCGCATCGGCCGTTGCGTTTGAACACATGTTGGATAGACTGATAACGTAACAAAACATCCGGGCTTTACACGTTTGCCTTCGCTGCGCGGGCAAACGCCGCGATGGCATCCTTGTCGCCAACGAGATAGCGGTCCTCCGGCGGGTACACCGCGCCGCCAAAGAAAATCGCGGGATTGCC
>JAVBPC010000103.1:0-21666 GCA_031549905.1 Eubacteriales bacterium | reverse complement strand
CCCCGCCCTGCCCCTCCTCTCGTCTCTCCTCCTCCCCCCTCGCTTCGGTGTGTTGTTGTGTTTTTTTTTTTCTTTTTTTTTTTTTTTTTTTCGTTTTTCCTTCCCCTACTGCGCGGCGGCGCCGCCCCCCCCCCCCCCCCCCCCCCGTCCCTCTCGGCGTTCCCTACTTGCCCCCAAACAGTTCGGCCATCAGGGATGCGCCGTTTTCTATGCATTCGCCGTGGGCGGCCTCCGCCTCGGAGAATACGCGGTCCGGCCCGGTTTTCCGGCTGTCATACAGGCAGAAGGGGACCGGGTTTCCGTCGTGCGCACCGTTTTCCAGCAGCGTCGGGTGATCGGACAGAAACAGAATGCGGAAATCATCGCCGAGCGCGGAGAGGCCGCTAAGCAGCGGCAGGATGACCTGCGCGTCCAGGCGGCGGATGGCTTCCAGCTTGCCTTCAACATCCTTGGCGTGGGACATCTCATCCGGCGCTTCAACATGCACCGCCGCAAAGGTCGCGCCCCCGCGCAGGCCCTGCAGTACGGCATCCACCTTGCCGGCGTAGTTTGTATCCAGCTCGCCCGTCGCGCCCGAAACCTCCGGCGCGGGCAGGCCCGCCAGCCGCGCGATTCCTTTTACCAGCGGCACCGCGCTGATCACAGGGCCTTGGTGGCCGTATTTCGCGGGAAAATCGGAAAGCGCCATCGCCGCGCCGGGCGCCCACGGCCAGATGCAGTTGGCCTGCCGTCCGCGCAGAGCTTCGAAGGAAGCCTCTACCAGGCGTCGGATGTCGCCCTTTGGCACAAGCGCGCCGATCGCTTCGCCCAGATGATCGTGCGGGCCGGGCAGCGATGCACCCCAGCTGTTGCCGCTAGGCGCAACGCCCATCTGCCGGAAAGTCGGGCTTTCATGCAGCGTGAAAGAAAGCGAATCGCACAGCGCGGCGAAAGCGGCATTCTGCTGCAGCGCGCGCACTGTTTCCAGCGCCGCCGCCCCGCCGATGCCGCGCCCGTTGTGCGAGCGCATGATGGCTGTTTCAAAGTCATCGCCGTCGACGGCGCAAAGGTTCACACGCCAGCACGTTTCACCGTCTTTAAGCGGCACGTTCGCGCCGGCCGCTTCCAGTGCGGCGCGGCCGGTGTAGCAGTCGCGCGGGTCATAGCCAAAAATGGAAAGAAGGGCTGTGTCGCTGCCCGCCGGCACCCCTTCCGGCACCGTTCTGACAAGCCCCAACCGGCCGGAGGCAAGGCGTGCCATGCCGGGCAGCTTCAGGTAGGCCAATGGGGTCTTGCCGGATAGAACAGAAAGAGGGCGGTCGGCAATGCCGTCGCCGATGATCAGCACATGGCGCATTTGTATTCTCCTTTGTGGGATAGTAAATAGGGCTACCGCGGTTCGTTTTCCGCGCCGTCATCCGGGGTAAAATCAGGGTTTTCCGGCTTTGCGGCGGGAAGAAAAGGGTCTTCCACATCCATTGGCGGAATGCCCATGATATACTCTTCCTCTTGGGTGAAGCGGAAGATGCCCTTGCGGCGCTTCTTGCCTGTATCCTTTGGCGCGATGGGGTTTGCGGCGGGCGTTTCGGGCTGCACAAGCCGCTCGGGGCGCGCGTCGGGGGTTTCGTTTTCAGCCCAATCGGTCCACTCTGGTGACGACGCCTGCTGCGCATGCTGCCCGCGCCGCCTGCGGCGGTGGGTGGAGATATCTTCTTCGGCATCGGCGGACAACGTCTCGTTATCAGGCGCGGATTCCGGTTCGGCCTGCGCAAGGGGCAGCCTGCCGGGCCAGTAACCGGGGCGGCCATACGCGGGGACTTCCGATTGAACCGCATCTTCATCGGATTCTGCCGCCTCTTGGGGCGTGTCATCATCGGTAAAATACGGCGCGACCTCCTCCCGGAGCGTAGGCTCAGCGGAAAGGTCATACGCGCTGTCAGATGCGGGCGATTCGTACGGCGTGCCCGCATCGTATACGGTTTCTTCTTCACTTTCGTAGAAGTCTTGCGCGTTGCCCGGCGCGGGTTCATCGTATGTGGCCGGCGCGCTGTATTCCCCGCCGTCATCTTCTTCCGCATAGAAGTTTGCCGCCGGTTCGGCGCCATCCGCGTAGGGCAACTCGTCCGGTGTCTCTTCCCAATAGCCGTCTGAATCTACTGCCGCTTCCTGTTGCCAGCCCTGCGGTTCATCATAGGTTTCGGCGTAGTATGCGCCGGATTCCTCGGTCGCTATCTTTAGCCCTTCCGCCCAATCGGGGTCCACTTCGGAAAGGGTGCTCATCGTCAGTTCTGTCCAGTCCAGCGGTTCGCTGTCGCCGGGGATTTCCGTATCATAAAACCCTACGCCGGTATCCCAGGCTTCCTGCGTCTCCTTCTTTTTGCGCGAAAAACGGCTCGTCAGCAGCCGGTATGGCCGCCAACGAACCACCCACATCAGCCAATCCACCGCAAGGCCGCCCACCACCAACAGGATGAGCCACACCTTCCAGTTGGATAAAAACCATTGCCAACCGCTGTTTCCGCCTTTGCCGGAGATGATCAGCCATACCCAATCGACCAATCCCCGCATCCAGCTGAGCAACAGCGTGTATGCCATTTCACCAACACCGGACAATGCTCAATCCCTTACCCTTTCCTTCAGGATACCCATGTAACGAATCAGGATGGCAAAATCGTCCGTTATAGCTCCCCCTTCACCTTGGACAGCGTCAGCGTCAGACGCGGCATCTCCGGCGTAAACAGGAAAGTATCGCAGCCGTCCACCAGGCATTCCACCGTTACGGTGTGCACGCCCTCTTCCAGGTTCGAAGCGTCCACGGTCAGGTGCACCTGCGAGGCGTCCAGCGTTTCCAGGCTCTGGTAGTTGCCGCGGATGACCACGCTCATTGTTTCTTTGGAAAGGCGCGCCGTCAGATCGGGCGAGAGGCCCATGACGGTTACAGGCACATCGACAAACGTATGCACATGCGGCGCGGGCACAATATCGGCCTCAATGGTTACCTGGTTTTCGGAAGAAAACGCCACCCCGCTGATATCGCGCAGGAGGGAGTCTGAAACTTTATCCGAATTGGCGCCCGCGATGTTCAGCGGGGTTTGCACGCGTACGCTTTCCAGCGCGTCCAGCACCTCCTGGGTTGCCGCGACAAAGATGGTTTGCGGTGATACGCGCACCTCGCCCAGTGCGTAGCCGTGCTCCGGCAGGCCGATGACCGCGCCGTCCGCATATACCGGAATTTCGCGCATGGGGAATACCTCCACCGCGATGCGGACGGAATCGATGTTCATGGATTCATTCGTCACCTTTAGCAACCGTGAGGATACGACAGGGTTATTGTTTGCATCCCTCAGTTCCAGCAGCGCGTTGATGCTGTCCTGCGGCCGGTCCGCGGAAAGGCTTTCCAGCGGCAGCGTAACCACGCTGCGTACAATTTGATCCACCAGGGATTTTGGACCGCTTACAGTGACACTGGTGATATCAGGCGTTGCGGATTTGATCCATAGAGGTTCCAGAGCTTCGCCTACACGCTCGACGACGACCGGCACGCGGTAGGATGCGTACGGTTCCACATCGACCTCAATATACTCGGGATCAAAGGAAATGACCGTGCCAAGGCTGGTTGACAGCGCGGTGAAGTTAATGCGCTGGTTTTCACCCGCGTTCGTAATTTGCTGAAGATCAAGCCTGGGGGAGAAGCTTTCCGCCGTGGCGCGGTCAAAGTCGGATTGCTTGACGGATACGCGCATTTTGACGGTGATGGGCTTGCTGGTCAGGTCATCCATGACGATGAGGCGGTTGCTGATGCGCAGGGCGTCCAGGCCCGCCACCGTCACCGTGGCGCTCTGGATGGTTTTTTCTATCATCAGGTTGGGATCGGACGCAATGACGATCGCCCAAAACGCAATAGCAAGGAGCAGTGCCGACAGCTTTAGAAACGGGCGGCGTATGATCGCGTGGAACATTTTTTTAAGCTGTTCCGACAGGCGCGTGGATTCGGGCTTTTGCTCGGGCTTTGGTTCAATAGGCGGCTGCATGGCGTCCTCCTTCTTCGGTTACTTCTGCTTGGTTTTGCGCTTGGTCAGCAGCATGGACAGCAGGTTTCCGCTGTTGCCGCTGGCATATACCTCTTCCAGCACCTGGCGCAGTGACCTTGCGTCCAGGTGGCGGGTGAGGCGGCCGTTCCTGGCCATGGAGATGATGCCGGTTTCTTCCGACACGATGATGATGATGCTGTCGGTCGTCTCGGATATGCCAAGCGCGGCGCGGTGGCGCGTGCCAAGCTCACGGCTGATGCCTGCCGCCTCTGAAAGCGGCAGGATGCAGGCGGCGGCCTCGATCCGGCGGCCTCTGACGATCATTGCCCCGTCATGCAGGGGGGTGTTGGGCTCAAACACGTTTTCGATCAGCGGCGCGGAAATTTCCGCGTCAATCCGGGTGCCGGTTTCGATGATGTCGCCAAGGCCCGTGCGCTGCTCGATAACCACCAGTGCGCCCACGCGGCGGCGGGAAAGGTTGGTCAGCGCGTTTACCATTTCAGACACAAGCCCGTCCAGCGATCGCTTTGTATCCCCCGTTCGGATTCGGTCAAGCCTTGTGGAACCTGCTCGGCCCAGCTGCTCCAGCGCACGCCTGAGCTCACTTTGGAACAAGACGACAATCACCACGGCGCCGCTGTTGACCACCAGGTTTAGGATCCAGTTCAGCGCCTTGAAGCCAAGCCAGTCGCTCAGCCAATATACGACAAAGAGAAAAGCCAGCCCCTTGAGCACCTGGGAAGCGCGCGTATCGCGCGTAAGGCTAAGCAGCTTGTAGAGCAGAAAAGCGACGATACAGACATCAATGATATCTATAATCGTCGGGCTGGAAATTACGCTCCAGAGTAAGCTGGAGATATTCTGCCAAAGCTGCTGCATGAAAGGGGCTCCTTTTTTTAAGCTCATTCACATTATACACCAAAGGGGTGTTTTCTGGAAGGCGCGAAACCATGAAAATTCTTGTCAAATTTGGGTGACAGGTTACAAATTGCGGATAGATGCACAATGGTTTTTGACCAAATGCCCGGCTTCCCTTGCATCTGCCCAAAGCACAAGGTATAATATGGTCAGCAATTTCACTGAATATAGGAGGCCACATTTCATGAAGGCAAATCCCGTATCGTTCCCCATGAATGAAAAAAAGCCGATGCTGAAGGGCGAACTGCCCAAGATTGGCATCCGTCCCTGCATCGATGGCCGCAGAAGGGGCGTTCGCGAATCGCTTGAAGAACCGACGATGAACCTTGCCAAGGCGATCAAGGCATTCCTGGAAGCCAACGTGTTCCACAGCTGCGGGCTGCCCGTGGAATGTGTCATCGCTGAAAGCTGCATCGGCGGCGTGGCGGAAGCCGCTGCCTGCGCCGATTTGTTCCGCCGCACGAACGTTGGTGTTTCCATCTCCGTTACGCCGTGCTGGTGCTACGGCTCCGAAACGATGGATATGGACCCCCTGACGCCCAAGGCTATCTACGGCTTCAACGGCACCGAGCGTCCCGGCGCGGTGTACCTTGCCGCTGTGCTTGCCGCGCACAACCAGAAGGGCCTGCCCGCGTTCGGCATCTACGGGCGCGATGTGCTGGATATCGGCGATACAACGATTCCGGCCGACTGCCAGGAAAAGCTGCTGCGGTTCGCCCGCGCGGGCCTTGCCGTTGCCACGATGCGCGGGAAGTCCTACCTTTCTATGGGCGGCACATCGATGGGCATCGCGGGCTCCATGGTGAACCCTGAAATGCTGGAAAAGACATTCGGCTTGCGCTCGGAAAGCGTCGACCTGTCCGAGTTCGTCCGCCGCTGGGAAGAGGGCATTTACGATAAGGATGAGTTTGAGCTGGCCACGAAGTGGGTCGATCAGAACGTCACCTTCGCAAACTGGGACAAGAACGAGCCGGCCAGCCGCCACGATGACGCCAAGAAGCGCGAAGTGCTGCTGACCAACATCAAAATGTACCTGATTGCCCGCGACCTGATGATCGGCAACGAAAAGCTGGCGAAGATGGGCTTTGTCGAGGAGTCGATGGGTCATAACGCGATCCTGGCGGGATTCCAGGGCCAGCGCAACTGGACCGACCATTTCCCCAACGCTGACTTTGTGGAGAGCCTGCTGGGCACCTCCTTTGACTGGCACGGCATCCATGAGCCGAGCGTTGTCGCCACCGAAAACGACCACCTCAACGGCGTCACCATGCTGATGGGCAAGCTGCTGACCAACTGCGCGCAGGGCTTTGCCGATGTGCGCACCTACTGGAGCCCCGACGCGGTGGAGCGCGTGAGCGGCTGGCGGCCCACGGGCGACGCTGCGAACGGGTTCATTCACCTGATCAACTCCGGCGCGGTCACGCTGGAAGCGGCCGGCCAATGCGGGAAAGATGGCAAGCCCGCTATCAAACCCTGGTGGGAGATCACGGGCGAAGAAGCCGCGGCGACGCTGGACGCGGTGGATTACAGCTATGCTGACCTTGGCTATTTCAGGGGCGGCGGGTATTCTTCGCACCTGAAGACGCCGGGGGGGATGCCGATGACGATGGCGCGCCTGAACCTGGTGGATGGCCTTGGCCCCGTGCTGCAGATTGCGGAGGGCGTCAGCGTGGAACTGCCGGATACCGTAAACGATATTCTGGAAAAGCGCACCGACCCCACCTGGCCGACCACCTGGTTTGTGCCGCGCGTATCGGGCGAAGGCGCGTTCCGCGATGTGTACAGCGTGATGGCGAACTGGGGCGCGAACCATGGCGCGTTCGGTTACGGCCACTTCGGTGCGGAGCTGATTACGCTGGCGTCGATGTTGCGCATCCCCGTGTGCATGCACAACGTGCCGGAAGAAAAGCTGTACCGCCCAAGCGCCTGGGCCGCGTTCGGGACCAAGGATCCCGAGGGCGCGGATTTCAGGGCGTGTGCCAATTTCGGCCCGCTGTATGGGAAGAAATAAGCGCGCGGGTTCGTTGAGTTAATAGGGAAACTATAAGGCGGCTGATTCAGCCGCCTTTGTCTTGTCATTTTTCGGCGGTTGGTGTATCATTTATACGTTAAAAACACAGTCTTCGCGAAAGGAACACTTATAAGGATGGTAAACAAGCAAAAGCATGCGGCGCATAGCCGCCTCTCGGAATTTCTCTTCCTTTTGGTGACACTTCTGATCATTGTTCTGTTTGGCATGATACTGTACGCAACCGGCATCTTCACGCCCGCCACGCCCGGCGCGGCGCTTGCCGATACGCCGCCGCTAAGTTTCGCTACGGCGCCGCCCAAAGAGTCGTCCATTCTGTCGTGGTTCATTTCTTCCGCGTCGGCGGAAGAGGAGACGAAGCCGACCGCCGCGCCGAACCCCAACCTGGATGCGCTGCTGCAGCAGGTGGTAGATGAAAGCGGCGAAACGCCCATTGAAGATGAAGATACGGTTAAAGTGAGCAGCAAAGACCTGAGCAAAAACACGAATTTGCCGGACACCTGGTTTAACGTGCTGCTGATGGGCATGGATACCCGGAAGGAGACGCTTGCCAAGTCGCGCTCCGATGTGATGATCATTGCGTCTATCAACGCCGAAACGGGCGAAATCAAGCTGGTGTCCCTTGCGCGCGATCTGCTGGTGGATATTCCTACCGGAAATATTGGAAAAAACCGGCTGAATACAGCGTTTGCGTTTGGTGGCTGGCAGTTGGCGGTCAAGACGATCAACCAGGTGTTTGAGATGAACATCGACTACTATGTCGCCGTTAATTTCGCGGGCGTGGTCGGGTTTGTCGATACGGTTGGCGGTGTGGATATTGCGCTTGTGGGCGAAGAATGGAAATACATCAACGAAAACGTCGCCGTGAGCGAGGATTACGAAGGCTTCGCCAAGAACACGAACCGCCGCCGCCTGACCGCCGATGATTCGGATACCCTGGTGCATCTGGACGGCCTTCAGGCGCTGGGATACGCGCGCATCCGCAAGATGGACAATGACCTGCAGCGTAACAACCGCCAGCGCATTTTGATGGAAACCATGCTGCGCAAGATGTGGCCGCTGGATATTCCCAAGATGATAAACCTGATCAGCCTTGCGCAGAAATACTGCGATCTGAACGTGCCCTTTACAGGAAGCCGTGTGGGTAAAATTATTACGAATATTTCCAAGGCCTCCGATATCACCCTCTCAGAGCTGTCCATTCCGCTTGCAGGCACTTACCACGGCACGGTTGTGCAGGATCACAAGGGCAGCAACATGGATGTGCTGGAGTTCAACCGCCTGCCGAACGTACAGGCGCTGCATGAGTTCATTTACGGGGAGTACATCCCGGCGGAGAAGAAATAGATGATTACCGCGCTATGCTGGTTGCTTTCGGCCACGCTGGCCGCGGCCCCGTTTGTGCCTACGCCGCGCGAGCAGCTGATCGCCAAGGTGATCCTGATGGAAGTGGTGCAGGATGGCGCGGCGCGCCCCAGCGGTACGCGCGCGGACCCGGGCCAGTGCAGGCGATTCCAGGCCAACGTGTTTTCGGAGGCCGCGGCCGGGTACCGCGCCAACGGATATCCGGATACGCCGCTTTTCCTGCCAACGGAGCACAACGATCCGGAGGCCACAGGCCGCATGGCCGGCACCTGCTGGGATATGCCGCCCCTTTCCGAGGGAAATGCTTTCTATGAGGTGGCGCATTACGACCGCGTATCCGGTCAGGGCCGCAAGGAAGCGCTGGAGGCGGCTTACGCCTTCCTCGCTCAGGTGAAGGCGGGGGATGTGCTGCAAATGCTGGCCACATATAACGGCGGCGGGCACGGCACGCACACGATCCTTTTCACAAGGCCGTATGATCCCAGGATCAACATGCTGTATTGGGCGGATTCCAATTTCACCAACCGCATTGTGGATGGGGTGAAGCTTGGGGTGGTCAAGGCATACCAGAACCGCAGTGTGGAAGAGGTGGCCGGGTGGCTGGTTGAATCCCCCGGAGACGGCGCGACGCTGTACCGTGTGGTAGACGGGATCGTGCCTGTGAAGTGAACTGATAAGGTTTCGCGGCACTAAACAAGCGTGCCGCAGCAAATAGGGCCGCCGCAATCAAATCGATCGCGGCGGCCCGTTGTTTTACACCGTACGCTGATTATGCCGCAGGCTCCAGCTCAACCCGCGTCTTCTCGGTCAGTTCCGCCTGATACTCCCAATCGCCGTTTTCCAGCACGAAGATCACGCAGTCGTCCGTAGTGCCGAATATGATGCGCTCCACGGGCGATGTACCCTTCCAGCTTTGCGCGGCCTCCACGATGGGGGCGAGGCTGTAGATCCTTTCTTGCAACACAGGTTCTTTCGTGGTATACGCAAGCTGCGTAACGCCGAGCGTCACTAGCTTATTCAGCGCGGCCAGCGTCGCATCCACGGTCAGGTAATCCTGCGAGGGTTTGACTTCCAGTACATAGCGCGTGCCGTTTTCTTCGGTCGCATCGCTCATCAGCCACTGGTAGAAATCCATGCGCTTGATGCGCTCCGTATCGAACACCATGATTTTCAGGCCGGAGCCGTTCACGTTCGCGGTGGCAATGAGACCCTTTTCAACGGTGATGCCGTTATACTTCGTGGAGTGCTCGCGCGTGATCAGTCCGTCCTCTATGACCTGGGGCGTATAGCGGATGTTGATCGTTCCGATGGCGCTGTTGACAATGCTGGTGATATCCTGCACAGGTGATTTATCCAGCCTTGGGCCGGAAGTCTGGGCGCTCTGTTCCAGGTTGCTGGAGACGGTACACCCTTCCAGCACCAGGGGAAGGGCTTCTTCCAGGTAATAGGCGCCGCCGGACAGGAGCACGTTTTCCCGCAGGAGGATGCTGCACCCAGTGGCAACCAGCGCGGAGCCGGCTTTGTTGCCGGCGCCGCCGTAAAGCTGCGCGTCGCCGCTGATATCCAGGTCATAAGACGGCTCAAACGCCGCCTTCTCGCGTTCAATGATGAGCGCATGCCCGCTATTCTGGGCGATGCCGCCGAACAGCATGGCGTTTCCCTTTACGGTGATGGGCAGCACGGTGCTGCAATTGGCGCAGGGCATGCTGCGAAGGGCGCTTCCGCCGTCGTAACCGGATCGTCCGCCGCTGACCGTAACCCGACCGAGGATTTCAATCAAACAGCAGGCGGGGGCGTCCACGCCGGAACCGCCGATGCCAAGGCCCACGCTGGCTTCGATGGTGGCGTCATTGGTGAAGAGCAGGCTTGTGCCGCACCCCAGCACGCGCACCCCGCAGCCGCCTTCGATGCGGCCGACGCCGCCTTCCACGGCGGAACTGCCCCGCATCAGCAGGCCTTGGCCGCTGCCCATCAGGACCACGCCGTCGCCGCCGCGCTCTCCGTTCAGGCCGCTTGCGCCGCCGGTGGCGCGGGTGTTGCCGGAGAATACGGCGATCGCGTTTGCCCCTTCAAGGGTCAGTGCCGCGCCGCCGTCCTCTTCATCAAGGCCCTGCATGCCGGTCAGCCGCACATCCTGAAAGAACACCCTGCCGCTGCCGATGTGCAGATCTGTCATGGTATGGCCGTTGCCAATGATGGTCAGATCCTCGGCGGGGGTGATTGGGGTTTCAGGGTCACAGGCAATGACAACGGGCGTTTCGGTGGTTTCGCCCGTCAGGGTGATCGTGGTGGCGCCCGCCTCCACCTGGGCAAGAAATGCCTCCCAGCTGTCAACCGGCTTCTTGGCCGCCATGGCGGAAAGCGCAAAGGAAAGGACCAGTGCGCCCAGCAGCATTGCAATCATCAATCGGAATCTACGCATCGAACCCTCACATTATGTAAAAATTGTCGATTGCACAGGTTGTGCATGGAAAGAGTATACCATAAACTGCATGCGCGTGCAAAGCGCCAGTTCTTGACAATCGCGGATGCATCCTATATGATGTTGATTGGCGTATTGTACCTTTTTTTCTTTTCTGTCGCCCAATCTTTGCGCGTACGGAGGTGCGGTTGATGAAAGTTGACCTTTCATGCCCGATTGAGCTGTGGGCGTATGCCCTGCCTACCGAAGAAAAAGCGGCCTGTTCTTTTACGTTTTTTAACCTGGGTGAGCGGCCGATTTCATCCATTCAGATTACGGTGACCTGTTACGGTACGGGCGATGAGGTGCTGTCCCGCCGGGTGGAACGTCCTATGGCGCTGGAGGCGGAAGGCCGCGCGCCGTTCACGGTGGAGCTTTCCGCTGAAGGGATCGCCGTGGAATCCCTTGACCTGACGATTGACAAGGCGTGGTTCGCCGACGGCGATGAGTGGCGCAGGGCGCAAGAGGCGCGCTTCCTGGATTACGAACCCAATGAGCTGCCGGAGAACCGCAAGCTGGAACAACTCAGATACATTGCGGGCAGCGATGCCGTGGGCTTCCCCAGCCAGCAAAAGGGCGTGTGGGTGTGCGTCTGCGGCCGCGTAAACGCTGCCGAGGAAACGGTTTGCCGCCGCTGCCAGCGCGAAAAGCAGGTCGTATTCGAGCTGTATTCCGAAGAAGCGGTGCAGCAGGCGATTGACCTGCGTGAAAGCGCGCTGGAGGACAAGGCCCGCCAGGCGCGTGAGGAGGCATCCCGCCAGGAATTCATCCGCCAAGAGAAGGCGCGCCGCAAAAAGCGCGGCCGCCGCACGCGCACTGCGGTCATCTGTGTGACGCTGGTGCTGGTGGCGGTTTCCTATCTGTTTGTGGTGCTGGGCATACCGGAACTGCGCTACCAAACGGCGCTTTCCGATTTTGAAGGCGGCAATATCGCCCAGGCGCGCGTAGCTTTTTCGGAACTGCTGGATTATCGCGATTCCACCGAAAGGGTCAAGGCGTGTGATTTGCGCATTGCGAAGGATCATATTGAAAGCGGCGTGGGCACCCGGATTGATACCGCGCTGACGATGCTGGCGGATCTGACGGACCTGCCCGAGACGGCTGGGCTAATAAACGAAGGGCGCTACCGCAACGCAAAGATTGCGATGGACAACGCTGCGTATGAGGATGCCGCCGCACAGTTCGAGGCGCTTGGCGACTACCGGGATGCGGCGGATCTTGCGCTGGGATGCCACTACAAGATCGCCACGGGCCTATTTACCGCAGGTTCTTATACGGAGGCGAAGGCACTGTTTGAGTCGCTTGGCGAATATTCCGACGCGCCCTCAATGGCTAAAGAGTGCGTGTACCGCCCCGCGCAGACGCTGCAGGCGGAAGGTAAATACGATGAGGCTATTGAGCAGTATACGTTGATCATCGGCTACAGAGACGCGGATGAATTTCGCCAGCAGTGCATATACCAAAGCGGGCTGAAGGCGCAACTCAGCGGCGATTTTGAGCTGGCTACCGAGCGTTTTATGCTGCTGGGCGATTATGCGGATTCTTCCGATCAGGTCAAGCGCAGCATCTACTTGGCCGCAGACCAGGCGCGCAACGCCGAAAAGTACGACAGCGCCGCAAAGCTATACGCATCCATCCCCGGCTATGAGGATGCCGACACGCAGGCCAAGGAATGCGTGTACCTGCCCGCCAAGTTGCTGATGGGGGAAGGAAAATACGCCGAGGCCGCCAAAAAGCTGGCGCAGATTCCGGATTATCTGGATGCAAACGAGCTGTTCGCGCAGTGTGTCTACAAGCAGGGCGAGACCGCGGCGGCCTCGGGTGATCTAACCGCCGCGATCGACTATTTCGGCCAGATTGAAGCCTATGGTGACGCCGCGGCGCAAAAGCAAAAGGCGCAGTACAAGCAGGCGGAACAGCTGGAAACGCAGGGCGAGATAGAGGCCGCCATCGATGCGTTTGAGGCGATGGGGGATTACAGCGACGCCGCCAAGCGCGCAAGCCAGGCGCGCTATAACCTGGCCCAGCAGGCATTTGACGAAGGGCTGTATTCGCTGGCGAGCGAGAGGTTCGCGCTGCTGGGCGATTACGCCGATGCGGGCACGCGCGTGAAGGAGTGCGCGTATGAGCTGGCGCTGCTTACGCTCTCCGGCGGGGATGCGCAGGCCGCGTATATCGCGCTGACCGCCATAGAGGGATACCCCAAGGCGGCAACGAAGGCGCAGGAAGTGATCTACGGCATCGCGCAAACAAAATATGAGGCGGGCGACCTTACAGGCGCGGCCGAGGCGTTTGCGCAGGCGGGCAAGTATCAGGATGCGCAAACAAAGGTCAAAGCTATCACATATGAGCAGGCGGTCGCGCTGATGGAGTCTGCCCAGTACGAAGAGGCCGGCGAGATGTTCAACACGCTGGGCAACTTTGAGGATTCGCGCGCCAAGCGCAACGAATGTTATGATCTATGGCTGAAAGAAACCGCCGAAAACGCGCGTACACTCTATAAGCAGGGTGATTACCAGAAAGCGGTTGACACGCTGACCGGCCTTACGCTGGACAGCCTGCCCAGCACCTACGCGGACCTGAAGGACATATACCTGGATTCCAACCTGCGCTTGGCGCGCGCGCTGATTAACGAGGATCGCTCGCTGGAAGCCTACGGCTACCTGATGGCCGCGAGCGGCTACAAGAACGCGGATGAGCTGCTGGATAAGAACATCTACCGGATACTGGGTTCCTGGCAGACGGCGGACGGCATTTCGTATGTGTTCTACCTCAACGGCACCTGCGTCATCGCGGGGGAGACGCGCGTTTTCAACATGCGCGACCCGTACGGCATCCAGACCGGCGCGGATGTGACAAGCCTCAAGCGCACGCTCAGCTACGTCAGCGGCGGAGGCGATACGCTCACGATCCGGGATGACGCGACCGGCAAGAACATGCGCCTCACACGCGTCGGGCCGCCGCAAATCAGCCCTGCCACTCCTTCGGCGGAAACGCCTGTTGTGGGCGAAGAAGAAATCGACCCGGACGAGGAAATGGAACCGTAAAGCCATAAGAGGAGGCGTATCTCATGCTCGCGCACAAGAAATCGTTTTTCCTGGTTTTCTTGCTCATGGCCCTCTGCGTGATGTTTTCGGCCGCGCTGGCGGATGGTGAACTCACCGTGGAAGCCCTGGACGCCACCATACTGGCAGTGCGCTGGGAAGGCGCGTCATCCGACCGCTACAGCGTAAGCTACGCGGTGCAGGGTACGAAACGTCAAACCATGCGCACCGTGGTCGGCACGGAAGTGATGCTGTTCGACCTTGCGCCCGCCACTACCTATGAAATAGAGGTGCGCAAAGTGAGCGGCGGCACGGCAGGCATGACCGCTGTGGCCACCACCCCTGCCGCTGCAAATTTCCGGGATTACAACTTCAAGCGCGAGGGTTTCAATGTCTACCTGGTAGAAGACTATTATAGTGATTTCTGGGATAATGAGCGCATTGCGTTGGATTCAGTGGACAGGGCTGAGTTTGAAGAGATCCTGCCCGATTATTTCTTCGTTGCGCTGATTGACAAAACCTGGGACAGCACGGCGGAGGATAAACACTGGGAAGCGCTGATCGTGATGCGCACGCCGGATGGCGGCGTGTATACTCGGGCTTCCCAGGAAAGCTGCGACGGCTCCTGGGACAGCCTTTCCACTTTCTACGACTTGAGCGAGATTTCAAGCCAGTTTACGAGCGACGCCGGAAAATGGCTGCTGGGCACTTATACCGTAGAGCTGTATATGGATGGACAGTTCGCGGGCCGCGCATCTTTCACGCTGAAGGACATCTGGCCTTCGATTCTGGATGCGCAGGGGACGCAGCAGGTTCCGGTAGTGACCGAGGCGCCCGTTGCCACCTCCCGCCTGTTTGCGCCGCCGCTGCTTGTGACCGCCGCGCCCGCGACGGAGGCGCCCACGGCGCCGCCCACCCCCGAACCGACTGCCGCACCCACACCGTTTGTGCCGGCGTTTGGCAATCTGAACGTTCGGGTGAACAGTCCCGTAAGCGCGACCATCACATGGGATGGCCCCATTGACGACACATATGTCCTGATCCTGGGCGTTGGCGGCCGCTACGAGGCGTTTTCGCTGGATGCGGGCAAGCTATCCGCAACAGTTGGCGTACTGATTCCCGGCACTGATTATGAGGTGACCATCTACCGCATTGCCACCGATGAGATGCTGGATGCGTACATCACCACGCCGGAAGCGAACGCTTTCCGCACCAACAGCTACCGCTGGAACGTATGCCGCGTGTACGCTGTGAACGAGGCGAACGCCAGCTTCTGGGAGAACGGGCGCAAGCGCGTTGAACATGAAACGGTTGCGGGGATTAAAGAGCTGCGCCGTCAGGGCAGACTGAATGTGATCCTGGATTTCTGGTGGGAGAAGACCAGCGCGGATAAGGTGATCGAAGTGACACTGGCGATGCGCACGCCGGAAGGCTACCTTTTCTACCTGTTCAGCAAGGATACATTCAACAAAAGCTGGGAAGGCGCGTATTTTGCCCTGAGCTTTGAGGAATTGGTGGATGAGTACCTGGAGTATGCAGAGGAATGGTCGACCGGGACCTACCAGTTTGAGATATACTTCAATGACCAGTTTGCGGGCAGAACGAGCTTTACGCTCAATTGATTGATGTAGGGGTGCGGCATGTACAGCATTGAGGTGCGCGGCGCGTCGGGGACGCTGCTTGCGCGGACGGAAGGGGAAAAGGATGCCAGGCTTGTGTATCGCGCGGAATACCGGCCGGGCGACCGGATCATTTTCACCGCGTCCCAGCGGTATGCGGAGGTATCGGTGGATCAGGCGGTGGCGAGTGCGCCCGTGTTCCTGCCGGAAAAAGGGTTCGCGTTCGACATTCCCTTTGGCGATCCCAAGGTGGGATATCCGCATCAGGCGTTTACCGGCGATGTGCATGCGATAACGGTTGGCCCGGTGTTCCCCGATATGCTTTGCGCTGAGCGGAACATCGCGCTGAACCCCTTTGACCAGCATGAGGCTTCCGGCTGCTACCCGCACGCCACCGCGAATGTTGAAACGCGCGGGGAGGCGCAGTTCTTCGCCAGAAACGCGATTGACGGCCACCGCTTTAACGAGCGACACGGCGGCTGGCCGTACCATTCGTGGGGCATCGGCGAAAGGCGCGATGCGTGGCTGAAGATTGACTTTGGCCGACAGGTAGCGATCTCCGCCATTGCGCTGACGCTGCGCGCGGATTGGCCGCACGACGCGTGGTGGGAAAAGGGGTCGATCGAATGTTCAGACGGGTATCAGTTTACCGTGGATTTGGCGAAAACGCCGGACGCGCAGCGCTTCGAAATCCCGGAGCGCACGGTCAGCTGGATCATCCTGTGTGACCTGGTCAAGGCGGATGATCCGTCCCCGTTCCCTGCGCTGACGCAGTGTGAGGTATTTGGGAAAGATATAATGGAGTAAAACTGATGCGAATCTTCTCTGATATTTCCGGCGCGATTGGTGGGACACCGCTGATCGCGCTGGATCGGTTTTCGGCGGCGCGCGGGGGGCTTGCGCGCATCTTGGCCAAGGTGGAAAAGGGAAATCCGGGCGGCAGCGTGAAGGACCGCGCGGCGTTTGCCATGCTGGAGGATGCGGAGGCGAAGGGGCTGCTTGCGCCGGGCGCCACGATTGTGGAGCCGACGAGCGGCAATACCGGCGTCGCGCTGGCGATGCTGGCTGCGGTGCGCGGATACCGGCTGATCCTGACGATGCCGGAAACGATGAGCGTGGAGCGCCGGAAGCTGCTGGCAGCGTACGGCGCGCAGCTGGTGCTGACTCCTGGTGCGCAAGGGATGACAGGCGCGATCAAAAAAGCCGAAGAGATCGCACAGGAAACCGGCGCGTTCATGCCGTGCCAATTTGACAACGATGCGAACGCCAAGGCGCACCGGCAGACCACCGGCCCCGAGATTTGGCAGGACACGGATGGTTTGGTGGATGCGTTTGTCGCAGGGGTCGGTACCGGCGGCACGATCACCGGCGTGGGGGAGTACCTCAAAGGGCAGAACCCAGGGGTGCGGATCATCGCGGTGGAACCGAGTGAATCGCCGGTGCTTTCACAGGGGGTTTCCGGTGCGCATAGTATCCAGGGAATCGGCGCGGGGTTTGTTCCGGGCGTATTGAACCGCGCGGTCATCGATGAAGTGCTGCCCGTGCCGGGTGATGCGGCCATGGAGACGGCGCGCGCGCTGGCCCGCGAGGAGGGCATCCTGTGCGGCATCTCATCGGGCGCGGCGGTATACGCGGCGCTCATGCTGGCAAAGCGGCCCGAATACGCGGGCAAAACCATCGTCGCCCTGCTGCCCGATACGGGCGAAAGGTACCTGTCCACAGCGCTTTTTTCGGAGTAAAAAGATATGTTTTCCAGATTGATTGAAACCTTGGATGCCTACAAGCAGCGCGACCCGGCGGCACGCTCCCGGCTGGAGATTTTCCTGCTGTACCCCGGCGTGCACGCGCTGATCATGCACCGGCTGGCGCACTGGTTCTACCGGCACCGGCTGATGTTCCTGGCGCGGTTGGTGTCGCAGTTTTCGCGCCATGCGACAGGCATCGAAATCCACCCCGGAGCGACGATTGGCCGCCGGTTTGTTATCGACCATGGGATGGGCATCGTCATCGGCGAGACGGCGGAGGTCGGAGACGATGTGCTGCTGTATCAGGGCGTGACGCTGGGCGGCACGGGTAAAGAGAAGCACAAGCGCCACCCGACGCTGGGCAACGGCGTGCTGGTTGGCAGCGGCGCAAAGATACTGGGGTCGTTTCGCGTAGGGAACAACGCGCGGATTGCGGCCAACGCCGTGGTATTGCAGGAGATTCCCGACGACGCGACGGCGGTTGGCATTCCGGCGCGCGTGGTGCGGCAGGCCGGGCGCAAGGTAGATGACCTGGACCATGCCAGCATCCCCGACCCGATTGCGCAGGAACTGAAAAGGCTGCGCGAGAGGATCGCGGCGATGGAGGGCACCTGCCCGCGCAGCGTGCCCGTTGCAGACGAAAACGCAGAGATTTAGCTTTCCTGCACGCCCTGCAAAAACGCCAGCATCCGCTCATTGACGGAGCGCACCTGCTCCATGGGCATGTGGGGCCGGTGGCCCGCACCCGGAACCGACCATATTTCGGCCTGAGGGCATCTTGCCTTCATGGCCGTTAATTTTTCCGGGGAGGCGAAGGAATCGTTCTCGCCGCCGATCAGCAGCATTGGCATCGTCAGGCGCGACCATTCGGCATCGGTCAGGCGGGGATAGTTTCGCCAGTCTGCCGCGGTTTGGCGCGCATAGGTTTGCCAGTCGCCGCCGTGAGCATCTAGGTGCAGTGCCCGCATGCGTTCAATTGTGGCGGTTTCGCCCCTGGTAAGAAGCGCTTCGGGTTCATAGTCATCCGCGCCTTGCGGGTCGGGAACGCCGCCCGTGCCGATGGTGATCACGGCCTGCGCAAGCCCCGGGTGCGCCGCCGCAAGGTGCAGCGCGACACCGCCGCCCATGCTGTACCCCAGCAGAAACGCGCGGTCAATCCCAAGCGCCGCCAGGAATTCCGCCATGGTGTCCGCGGCGCGCGGTGTATTCCATTCTTTGCCGCCGCGCGTGCGGCCATGCCCCGGAAAATCGGGGTACAGGCAGCGGTATTTATGGGAAAAGGGCTGGATCTGGCCGCTAAACGCGAGAAGGCTCCGGCTATAATGGCTGTGCAGAAACAGTAGCGGAGGGCCTACGCCGATATCCTCGTAGAATATTTCAAAACCAGTGACGCTTTGATATGGCATGGCGCCTTACCCGCCAATCTCATCCACGCTGAACAGCGTTTTGTTCCCTGCGTGATAGTAGTTGCCGCGCTCGGCCGTGAATTCCAGCACGCAGTAGTCGGGGTCGCTGACCCCTTTGGGATAGTACTTTTCATCGCCATCATGCCATAACATTTGCCGCGCCTCAGCATCCGTGCGCACGCGAATGTGTCCGGTCAGGGATACGCCCTTGACGGTTGCCGCATCCAGAAAATAGATGCATGCCTGCGGTCTGGCGCTAAAGTACCCGGCACGGATGGACGATGCGTTGGTGGAGAACCAGAATGTGCGAATTCCGTCGTTTTTCGCACGGAACATCGCTTTTGCTGCGGGGAAGCCTTCGTCATCAATGGAACAGACAATTGCGTCCCGGCTGCCCTCCACCAGATGCAGAATGGCCTTTTTATCTTGCTCCGTCATGCTTTTTCCTCTCTTTCTAGCGTGTCAATAATCCACCGCAGTTTGTCTTCAAAGAAAAGTATCTCCGCCTCGGTGAAACCTTGATAAAACAGCGCGTTCATCTTATCCGTCACCGCGCCGGATGCCTCGCGCAGCGCACGCGCCTGTTCCGTCAGGCGGATGCGGATTTCGCGGCGGTTGTAGGGGTTTCGCACCCTTTCCAGCAGACCTGCAGATTCCATGCGGTCCAACATTCCCGTAAGCGTGGTATTTGCCAGGGAAGTCAGGCGCGCAATATCTGAAATGGTGAGGGGTTCATTTTCCCACAACACATAGAGAATGCGCCCCTGCGGGCCGTTGAATGCGTCCACGTTGGCCTCACGCAGTAGCCGTTCGAACGCGCGCGCCTGCAGCTGGTGTATCCTGCTGATCAAAAATCCGCCTTCGGTTTTCATAAAACAACACCCCTATATAGGATAGTACTATATAGTAATATTGTCAATGGGTAACATATCTTGATCACAAGACAAATTTTTCGCGAACTTTCGCCATGGAGGCAGGAAATAGGGGATGAATGTAGTAATAGAAGAAGTAGGGTGAGGATCGGTTTGCATCTTCGCCCATTGGCGCGCATTGCGCCTGTAAGGTACACGTTAGGACAGGAGATGGTAGCATGGATACTCTATGGTATGGGCTCCAGGTTGCCGTGGTGGGGATGCTGGTCGTATTTGTTGGCCTGATCATCCTCATCGGCACGATCACGGCCTTGAAGGCAGTCGGCAAAGGAAAGACTGGGGACGCCCCGGAGCCGGAGCGCGAGGCAGCCGCTATCGCCGCACCCGAGCCTGTGGTGCTGCCGGTTGTTTCCTATACGCCCGGCCCAACGATTACCCCAAAGGATGATGCCTTCTACGCGGTGGTTTCCGCAGCGGTTGCCGCGGTGCTTGCCGACGAAGGGGTTGATCCTGAGAAGGGCTTCAAAATCACGTCCGTCACCGCCGTGTGACATGCGAAAAGCCTTTCTGGCGCGATATCTTCGAATTCGCGTCGGCGAGGTGGGAATTTCTTGCGAAATTCCTTTATGGCGCGATATCTTCGAATTCGCGCCGCCACTGAACTTATTTTGAGGAGGAGTACCCATGCGGAAATTTATGATCACGGTCAACGGCGCGGCGTATGAGGTTGAAGTTGAAGAGATCGGCGGCGCCCAGCGCGTAGCGCCCGCTCCGGCGGCCCCTGTTGCTCCGGCTGCTCCCGCGGCCCCTGTAGCGCCCTCAGCCCCGAAAGCCCCCGTTGCGCCCGTTTCCGGCGGCGCGAAGGTGACCGCTCCGATGCCCGGCACCATCCTGTCCGTGAATGTGCAGGTTGGGCAGACCGTCAAGAGCGGCGACGTGCTGCTGATTCTGGAAGCCATGAAGATGGAAAACGAAATTCTGGCGCCCGAAAATGCGAAGGTGCTTCAGGTTGCCGTTACCAAGGGCGCCACGGTCAACACCGGGGATGTGCTGATCGTTCTTGGTTGATGCCGGCTTGCGCGCGGCGCGCTGGCTAAAAACCGAGCTCCTGTGAAGGGCTCCCCCATCTAGAGAAAGGGAGTTGAACCGTGTGGAGAATTTCAATATCGGGCAGACGCTGTCGGGCTTAGTTTCAGGTTCCGGCATTGTGGCGCTGTTCCAGAACCCGGGCAATCTGCTGATGCTGGTTGTCTCGTGTTTGCTGCTATACCTTGCCATCGTGAAAAAGTTCGAGCCGCTGCTGCTGATCCCCATCGCGTTTGGCATGCTGCTGGCGAACCTTCCGCTGGCGGGAATGAACGACACGCCGACCTATGTGCTGCTGAAAGAAGCCGTACACGAGGGTAAAGAGGGTATTGCCATCATCATGGAAGATGGCACCACAATGTACCAGTATGTCAAAACATCCGGCGGGCTGCTGTACTACCTGTATCAGGGCGTCAAGCTGGGCATCTACCCGCCGCTCATCTTCATGGGCGTGGGTGCGATGACCGACTTTGGCCCGCTGATCGCCAACCCCAAGTCGCTGCTGTTGGGTGCGGCCGCACAGCTTGGCATCTTTGTTGTGTTTATTCTGGCGCTGTTGTTCGGTTTTACCCCGCAGGAGGCCGGATCAATCGGCATCATTGGCGGCGCGGACGGCCCCACAGCCATCTACACCGCCGGGAAGCTTGCCCCGCATTTGCTTGGTCCCATCGCCGTGGCCGCGTATTCATACATGGCGCTGGTTCCGGTGATTCAGCCGCCGATCATGAAACTGCTGACCACCAAGGATGAGCGCATGATCGTGATGGAGCAACTGCGCCCCGTTAGCAAGCGAGAGAAGATTATTTTCCCGATCATGGTTACGATCGTTGTGTCTTTGCTGCTGCCCTCCGCCGCACCGCTTGTTGGCATGCTGATGTTGGGCAATCTGTTCCGCGAGGCTGTGGTGGTGGACCGCCTATCCAAGACCGCGCAGAATGAATTGATCAACATCGTCACCATTTTCCTGGGCGTCACCGTGGGCGCGACGGCTAGAGCCGACACCTTCCTAACTGCGACGACGATCAAGATCATTGTGATGGGCGTATTCGCCTTTGCATTCGGTACCGCCGGTGGCGTGCTGCTTGCCAAGCTGATGAACAAGATCACCGGC
>JAVBPC010000077.1:0-8746 GCA_031549905.1 Eubacteriales bacterium | reverse complement strand
ATGAACCCAGCAGCACAAGCGTTTTTCCGGGGGCACATAGCGCCGATAACGCGGCAAGCCCCTCCCCTGTTTTCGCGCTGACGACATAGATGTCTATCCCCGGCAGCAACGATTCCGCCATGGCAAGCACGGCTGCGGTGTCTTCGCAGAGATCCGACTTGGTCAGCACCAGCACCGGCGTGGCGCCGCTATCCCATGCCTGCGCGGCGTAGCGTTCCACGCGCCGGGGGTTCCACTCCTGGTTGAGCGATGAAAGCAGCAGCACGGCGTCAAAGTTGGCAGCCACCGCCTGTGCGGCAAGTACGCCGGGGCCGGGTCTTAAGCGGCGGAACAGTGATGCGCGGGGGCGGGTGGCGATGATCAGCGCGTCACCGGCCGGGTTTTCGATTGCGTCGACGTAATCGCCGACGGTGGGTATCTCGCCTAGTAGCATATCCCTGTACGCGCCGATTTTCAGGCGCGCGTACGTTTCTCCCGCAGGGGTTTGAATCTGGTACCGTTCGCGGTGTACCGCCGTCACGCGGGCAATGACCATTTGGGGTTGTTTCTCCAAGCGGTTTCCTCCATTTTCGTTGTCGTCACAGCCTTTTGCGCATACAAAAAGCGGCCGCCAGCCTTCTCGGGCTGCCGGCCGCTTGTACGGTCGCAACAAAAGGATGCTAGGGTGGTTCCTGTGCAGCTAAGAAACGACCACCGTCGTCGCTGTCTTTTTCATTTACACACATCTCCCTTCGCATCTGAAAGTTAGAGGAAGTATAACATTTTGCGGGGGATTCGTCAACTGCGGAACAACCCTGTGTTATTTAGGGCAATACCAAACAAATGGCCAGCGTGGTCGGCATTTGCGCGGCGTTGCCATAGAAAATGGGTCAGAAAAAGGGCGGAGGAGGCACCGCCCTTTTTCCTTTGCCCGCCCTGCGGGCTTGATAGAGGGAAACAGAAAGAAAGGAGGAAGAACAAAAACGCATTACGCGTTTTTCTGCAACTGGGACAAGATGCGGGTGAGGCTGGCAAGGGAATCGGACAGCTCACGGAAATCCGCCGCCGAGATGTTCTGCGCCCACTCCTGCACCTGCTCGCCAATCGTCGCACGGATGGCGGCAAGCTTTTCCTTGCCGGAATCGAGGATGACGACGTTGACAACGCGGCGGTCCTGCGTGTCGCGGATACGGTCCACCAGATGGTCGTCAATCAGGCGATCCACCAGCGGCGTAATGTTGGGCTTTGCGATGCCCAGCCTGTGCGAAATTTCAGAAACGGACATGGAGCCGGTTTCGTTCAGCATCGTCAGCACCTGCACATGCGACAGGGGGATGCCGTGCTCATTTTGTATCACATCCATGTGCAGCAAACGCTTGCGCAAAAGCGGCATCACGGTGAAAATGTTCTGGGCGATGCTCTCAATCATAGCGGGATCCAGCGTTTTTTTTCTGCTCATGTCGCTCATCTCCTTACCAGTGCCACAGGCGAAGCAGGGTCCGCATGCGGCCAATCGGCATTTTTTGCATAGTTGTTATGTACTTATGCTTATTATAACGGAAATTGTCGACAGATGCAATATGTTGGCGCATGAAATTTTTACCAAACACAATAACTGTACGGTCATTATAAAGGAATTTCCGGCCCGTTGGAAGAATTGAAGCAGGGTATCCGTCTACTGAATAACGGTTATCCAGCCCCGTTTGTGGGCGTATTATGGAGTTTGGCAGGTGAATAGGATGGAGCAAGTGCTAAAGTTCCTAAACAGCATTTTCCCTGAGGGCATTATTTATTGCATGACGGTGCTGATCTTCCTGTATGGCGTCATGCGCTGCAGCCGCCCGCTCCTCAGCAGCGCGGCGCACCTTCGTCACGCGACCGGCATGCTGGAGGAGGGCGCGAAACAAAAGCTTAGCCGCCCCATCTGGAATGATCCGGGCTTTTTGGGCAAGCAGCTGCAGCCGATATGGCGCGGTTTTTTACAAAGCGTGGGCCTGTCGCAGAGCGCGCGCGTTCCGTGCGATGTAGCAGACTATATACATGAAGATGTTTTGATGATGGGGCAGGGGCGCGCCGCGCTGGCGGATATCATTCCGGGCCTTTGCACATCGCTTGGTATCCTGGGTACGTTCGTTGGCCTGTCGCTGGGCCTTAACCGCCTGGACCTGACGGATTTGGAAACAGCCGGCCAACTGACCAGCGGCATGGCGCTGGCGTTTAACACATCCATTGTGGGCATGATCGGTTCCATATGCTTCAACATCATCAACCGGTACGCCGCCGGGCGGGCCAGGCAGGCCATTTCGGATTTCACCGCGGCGTTCTACGCATATGCCATCCCCCAGCCGCCGGATGCCACCACGCAGCTGCTGGCCTATCAGCGCGAGCAGTCGGATGCGCTTGGCCAGTTTGCGGAGGATATGAGCGTGCGCATGGCGGGCGAAATCCAGCACGCGATCACGAACGCCATGGCGCCCGTGCAGGATTCCATGGAAGACTTCCTCAATGCGGCCACACGCGCGCAGGTGGACGGGCTGGATTACATTGTGGCGCGCTTCATTGACAGGATGAACACTGCGCTGGAAGGCCAGCTGCACCGCCTTGGCGAGGCGCTGTCTCAGACATCGGAAGGCCAGCTTCGGGCGCAGGAGGATCTGCGCGGCGCGCTGGATATGATCGGAAAGCTGACCAGCGGCGTTTCCGAGGTGCAGGGCGTATCCCAGGATCTGCTGAACAAGTTTGCCCGCTATGTCACCCAGATGGAAGGCGCGGCCAGCGGTATCGCCGATTCGCAGGGCAAAACCACAAAATTGCTTGAGGAGATCAGCAAATCATCGCAGCGGCAGTCGCAGTATCTTTCCGCGCTGCAGGCGTATCAGGCGGATTTGCAGGCCAGCTTCCAGGATTACACAATCTGGACCGACAGCTTCGTCACCGGGCTGGAAGAGCGCACCGCCGCCCAGAAAGAGGCGCTGGAGCGCGTGGCGACAGAAATGCGCGGAAGCTCCGAGCTGCTGCGCGGCGCATACAAGAGCTTTGTGGAATCCATCGAACTGGGCCTTGCCAACGCGCTTGGGCTGTTCGATGAGAACATGCAGAACCTGACACGGCAGATTCACGGCACGCTATCCGACATCCAGGAAACGATGGTTTCCCTGGAGCAGTCGATGAACAGGGCGGCCGGCATGATCACCGTGAATCAGGAGGTGAGCTGATTTGCTGGCCAAACGGGCCGTTCGTGGGCGGCCGCGCACGGAGAATAGCAGCTACTGGATGTCATTTTCGGACATGATGTCCTCGCTGCTGATGATGTTCGTGCTGCTGCTGTTCCTGTCGCTGAACCGTTATATGTCCCTTCAGAGCACGAAAGAGGCGGAGCTGGCGACAAAGCAGGCGCAGCTGGCCCAGCAGGAGGAGCAGCTGGCCCTTGCCAACGCCGCGCTGGATCAGCGCGAGCAAGAGCTGACCACGCTGCGCATTGTGCTGAACAACCAGCAAACGCAGATGGATGAGCAGCAGCTGGAACTGCTGGATAAGACAAACGCGCTGGCCACCAACAAAACTGAATTGGAACAGTCGCTGGCGCAGCTGATCCTGCAGCAGCAGCAGATTGCGGATCAGGAAGCGCTGCTGGCGATGTCGCAGCAGGAGATTGACGACGCGCGCGCCCAGCTGGCCGCGCAAGCGCAGGATCTTTCCGACCGCGAGATCACCCTTTCTCAAAAGGACGCGGAGTTGCTGCTGTCATCGCTGCGCGTGACGAACCTGGAAGCGCTGCTGAACACACAAAAGACCGAAATGGACGCCCAAGCGGCAAGAATCGACGAGCTGGTGGGCGTGCGCGCCCGCATCATTGAACAGCTGCGCGATGCGTTCGCAAAGGAAGGCGTTTCCGTAATTGTGGATACGCAGACCGGTTCGATCGCGCTGGATTCGACGGTGTTCTTCGATACGGATAAGGCGGTGCTCAAAGGCGACGGCCGTGCGATGCTGGAGCAACTGCTGCCCATCTACGTCAAAACGCTGCTGAGCGCCGAAAACGCGCCGTATGTGGCGGAGATCCTGATCGAAGGCCATACGGACAGCGACGGCAGCTATGAACACAACCTGGACCTTTCCAACAGGCGCGCGGCTGCTGTGGCGGTATACTGCACCAGCACGAACTTTCCGGGCCTGACCGCGCAGGAAAAATCGCAGCTGCGCGCGATGGTGGCCTCCGTTGGCCGTTCAAAAACGCAGCTGATCTATGATGCGTACGGGATGGAAGACAAGGCCGCCTCCCGCCGCGTGGAGATCAAATTCCGGTTGAAGGATGAAGAGATGATCCAAAGCCTGAGCCGGATATTCAGCGAGATGGGGCAGTGACACAAGCAAAGAAAGAGGGATTTCTGACGAAACCCCTCTTTTTGTATACAGCGCAGGTTGCCATGCGAAGACAAGAGAGATGTGATATGTTTTGATAAGCCATTGCGGCACGCAAACAATCGAAACAGATCGGCTGCTGTTAAGGCGATACATTATTTCTGATGCAGAAGATGTGTATCATAATTGGACGACGGATGCGGAGGCTTGCAGGTTCTGGACCTGGGAACCGCATGAAAACATTGAAGTCACGAAGGCATTGCTTGCCAGTTGGATTGAAGAATATCCGAATTTGAACTGCTACAATTGGGTGATAACGGTTAAAAACAGCGGCGAGGCAATCGGATATATCTACCTAAGCGAGATAAATGGCACTGATTGCAGTGCTACAATCAATTACCTTGTCAGCAGAAAACACTGGGGGAAAGGCATTGCCACCGAAGCCTGCAGCGCCGTGTTGAACTTCGCATTTGCCCAAGTTGGCTTTGCAAAAATTGAATCGCATCACCACGAAAGCAATCCCGCAAGCGGAAGGGTGATGGCCAAATCGAAGATGCGTTTTGTTGGTAAGGCGGCAAAATCTTTTCCGGAATGCGAAAGAATAAGCGGGAACTATGCCTATTATGCAATCGAGAGAAAAGAATGGGAAAGGGCAGAATAGGAAGTGGCAGATAGCAAAGGACGGAAGAAAGTATAGTTTCTTCCGTCCTTCCTTATCGGGAATTCGGTTTGCGTGGTTACTTCGCGGCGGCGGCCAGCATCTCAATAACCTTCTGCATGTTGGCGGCAAGCTCCGCATCCAGCTCCGCGCGGTACTGAAGCTGTGTTTCCAGCGCCTGGTTCAGCGCATCCAGCTCCGCCGTCAGGTCGGCATCCGCCGCTTCACCCTTTTCCATCAAGGAATGGATGACATCGTACAAGTCCTGGTTCGGGCGCTGAATCATGCCCTCACCCCAGGTGCCGGCAGCCTTGTCATACATCTTTTCCACGCAGTAATCGTACGTTTCGCGGCTGAAGTCATACGCGTACCAGTTGTAATCTACCGCGTACAGCAGATCATCCACGGGCGTAACGGCGTCGCCGTCTTCCAGACAGGCAATGGCCGCTTCCAGCGCTTCGATGTTCCAGTCGTTCTGTTCGAATGTGAAAACAAGGTTGTCTTCCCAGTCAAACGCAACCATGGTGCCGGTGATGTGGCGGTAAATCTTGAACAGGGCCGCGTTCAGTTCGATGCCTTCCGCGCGCACGACGGCGGCGGTTTCCGCATCGCCCGCGTCAATAGCCGCCTGATAGCGGGCGTTGATATCCGCAATCTTGGCGCTGGCCGCATCCGCAGCCTCGGTGGCCGCGTCAAAGTCCACGGCGTCGCCCGTGTACACTTCCCGCATGGCGGCAAAGCGCGCGGCAAAGTCCATCGGACGCACGGCCAGGCGGTCCAGCTCCAGTGCATAGCGGCCGAACATGCGGATGCCCAGCGCATAGGCTTCCATATCCACGCCCAGCACCTTGTTATCCATGGAGGCGTGATAGGCAGTCACATGGTAGGTATCCTCTTTCGCGCCGCCGGTCACGATGGAGGGCACGCCCGCGCGGGTGTAGCCGAAATCCTCCGTCCAGCAGCCGGGAATATCGCCCAGCGTGCAGCCGTAATCTGTACCGCCATAGACGGCGTCCATCAGGCCGGCCGCGAAATCCTGCAGCTCATAGACGGCCTTCACAGTGAAGTTGACATGGCCGGTGATGGGGTACATGCCGTCCAGGTTCAGCAGCGCGAAGGCGTTTTCCGCCCATTCGGGGTGCACTTCGGTAATCTGCTTGAATGCGCCGATGGCCCAGTCATATTCTGTATCGGTCTTGCCCCACTCTTCCGCGCCATGGGCGATGAACCGCAGCGTTTTATCCGGCAGGTAGCCGCTGTCCACCATAGCCTTGGCGATGGAGCACAGGTAGCCCACGCCGATGGCATCGTCAAAATAGGAATGATAATACCCGTCATAATGCGCCATCAGGTAAATGACTTCATCCGTTTTGCCGGGAATTTCACCCCACACGTTCTGGCTTTCGCCGCCCGTGGTGACGATGCTTTCCACGTCCAGCATGACTTCAGCTTCGCCGCCGCCCTGCGCGATCAGCGCCTGCAGCGTGGCGGAGGTGTTCTTGCTCACCCCGAAGGTGGGCACATCGTACGGGCCGCAGAAATCCTGCGAGCCGATCGTGTCGTCGTCATATTGCGCGTAGCCGCTTACGTTGCAGGCCAGCACGCACAGTGCGCCGCGATTGTGGGCCTCGATGGCGGGGATCTCGATCCACCAGTCGGAACTCTGATCGATGTCGATCAGCACAACCTTGCCTTCGACATCCAGGCCCTCGTAATCGGCCTCAGTGCCCCGTCCGGCATATACCACGGTGACGGGCGCCTTATCCAGCGTCAGATGCGTTGCATACCCGCCCAGCAGCATGAACTGCTCGGCGCCGCTTGCATCCGTATAGTAGATGCGGCCGCGGCCAAAAGACCAGTTATCGCAGGTGAAGCTATCCACCGTGATGTTTTGCAGGCCAATTTCCTCAAAAGTATTGCGAATGAATTCGGCGGCCTGCTTTTCAGCGGCGGAACCTGCGGAACGGTTGCCGATATCGGGGTTGTCGCCCAGGGAGGACAGCACATCCGGCACATGTTCAGCCAGCTGCATGTCGATTGCCTGCGCGAACGCCGCATACGCAGGTTCGGCAGTTGCGGCGGTTTCCGCAGGGGCAGCGCTTCCCACAGAGAGGAGCAGCGCGATCAGGAGAGACAGGCTTACAAGCTTTTTCATTGGCAAACCCTCGCTTCCGATGATGTACCAATTCCATCGGGAATTGGTTATATTCACGGCAAAAAAGCCGCGAATGAAAAAGGAACAAGCCGCACGCGCAACTTGTTCCTGAACATCCCGGCATAAAGATACCCCACACCGCGCAAACTGCGAAGCGGAGAATCTTAAAAGGTCGCGGGAAGGGCACATCAGAGTCTATACAGCAATCAATACTTTTACTACTCTTATTGACCATTTCACAAGCTGCAAACCGGGTGCTAACTCATAAAACCGGAACGAAACGAGATCGTCCCGAGAATGGCGCACAGCCATTCCTCAATAGGACAGCAAGCTGTCCCCCGTCTCTTCGACGGGTTTTCGGCATTTGACCCGGCCGTCCGTGTAGCCTGCCCCTGTGAGCACAGAGTGGTCAATCGTATTGGCCGGAAAGACTCATCTTTCCATCGCAACCGCTGCATTATATACGAGGTGGGTTTTGTTGTCAACAGCAAATGTATGCTATAAATCAAACCCCTCCGCGGTAAGCCCGCGCCGGTGCTTTTTCTGCGCGGCGCGCATTGTGGAATCCAGGTAGGGGTGCACCTCTTCGTACTGGCGGCTGCATACGGCGGTGTACAGGATATCGATCACCGCCAGCTGGCTGATGCGCGAGCTCATGGGGCCGCTTCTAATCATGGATTCGGCGGTGGCCGTGTACAGGCGGATATCAGACTGTGCGCTGAGCGTGTTTTTGCCGTACCGCGTCAGCGTGATGACGGTTGCGCCCGTTTCTTTGATCATGCGCATAAGCTCGATCATATCCAGCGTTTCGCCCGTGTAGGAGATCAGCACCGCCACGTCGCCTGCCGTCAGGCTAGTGGCGGAAAGCACCTGAATGTGCGGGTCCGTGCTGGACATGCAGTGCTTGTTGATGCGCAGAAACTTGTTGTGCGCATCCAGCGCCACCGTGCCGGAGGTGCCCACACCGTAGAAATCAATGCGCTTTGCCGCGCAGACGGCGTCCGCCGCGCGCCGCATCTCCTCGGGGTCCAAGAGCGTGCGCGTGTTTTCCAGCGCCTGCATGCTGGCCTGTATCACGCTGTCGATGATCGCGCCTACATTCGCGCCCACCTTTAGCTCCGTGTAGCGCATCGGCTCATGCTGGCTAAGCGCGATATCATTGGAGAGCATGCGGCTGAATTCCTTGTACCCGCTGTAGCCCAACCTTTTGCACATGCGCACCACGGATGCGGTGCTGGTGTTGCAGAATGCCGCCAGTTCCTCTACGGATTGCGCCGCCGCCGTTTCCGGCGATTCCAATATGACCGCGGCAACCTGCTGCTCCCTGGGGGATAGGGTATCGTACGTCTCTTTAATGCGCAGATAACAGCCCTGCATGGTTTCACTCCTGCTCTTTGTGTGCTTTGCTATAGCATACACCATTTCGATCGAAACCGTCAATTATTTTCAATGTGATTTTCATTCTTTTAGCGCATTGCCATTTGAAAGATAGATATATCTTTTGCAATTCAATCTATATATACAAGAATGGCAAAAATAATTTTCAATTTTAAAAATCAATATTGACAATTCATAACGCACATGATATATTC
>JAVBPC010000051.1:0-4968 GCA_031549905.1 Eubacteriales bacterium | reverse complement strand
CGCGGGGGTATCAACCCCCTCGACCTCAATCCGGCATCGGCGGCTTTGCCGACGAACGGACAGAAAAACCGCTAGGTTTTTCTTCCTCACACGGCCGCAAGGCCGTGAGGGGGTTTCTAAAAGGGGGACGTGTCCCCCTTTTACTCCGGAAAGATATCCGGCGAAAGCCGCGCGATATAGAAATGCTCGGACAGGCCGCTTGCGCCAACATCGCGCACGCTGCCCACCAGGAAGGCCGCGCCGTCGCGCGTCAGCAGCTGCTGCAGCGTCATCTCGGCGCCGTCGCCGACCAGCTCCGTCCACATCAGGTTGCCGTTTGGCTCCAGCAGCGACAGAAAGCCGGTGCGCACAGAGCTGTGCGTGCCGATATCGCCATCCTGCGACAGCGATGTGCCCGCCACCAGGATGTTGTTTCCCACAGGCGTCAGCGCGATGCCCGCCGGGATCGACCGGGCGCTGCCGCCCAGCGTCTGCTCCCATTGCAGCTGGCCCTGCGCGTTCACGCGCAGCACCCACAGGTCATCTTCGCCGTGCGCGCCGGTGACCTGGCCGTCGCTGGAATCGGTGACGCACAGGATCAGGTATCCGTCCGATTCGGCGGGGATCAGCTGGTACGGCCGGTCATTCTTGCTGCCGCCGAACGTGTACTGCCACGATACGTTGCCGTTTGGGCGCAGGTTCAGCAGCCAGATATCCGAACCGCCGCGCATGACCAGCATCGCGGAGCGGACATTCGTCTGCCCCAGCAACACCCAGCCGTTCCGCCCCTGCGTGATGGACAGCAGGCTGCTTTCGCCCGTGCTGGCGGTACTCAGGCGCACAGGCTCTTCCACCACGCGCTTGCCATCGGTGGTGTACTGCATGGCGATGGGGTTGCCGGGGATATCGTTCGCCTCATCGCGGTCAGCGACGCCCGTTACCAGCACGCCGTCCGCAACGGGCAGCAGCCGGTTATACGAATCCTCCAGCGCATCGCCGAAGCGGTCCTTCCAGAGGGGCTTGCCGTCATCCAGCGAAATGCGGGTGATCCACGCGTCATTCCCGCCCATGTTGCTGGTCAGGTCGCCGTTGCGGCTTTGCGTGCGCCCGGCAAGGATCACCGCGCCATCCGCAGTTTGGCAGATGTCCAGCATCTCATCATCCATCGAGCCGCCCAGCAGCTTGGTGAACTCAAGCGTGCCCTCCTGAGAAAACAGTGCAAGAAACACATCCATCCCCCCGCGGGATGCGCGCGCGTCGCCATCGGTGGATGTTGTCGTGCCCATGGCAAGAAATCTGCCATCCTGCAATTCCAAAGCGTGGGTGAACCGGTCATCCGCCGTGCCGCCCAAGCGGTACTGCCACAGCACATTGCCATCCGCGCCAAGGCATACGGCGATGGCATCCAACCCCCCATGCGCCTTGCCGAAAAGATCATCCTGGCTGTTCGTTTCGCCGACAACAAACAAGCCCCCGTCCGCCGTAGGCACAGCGGCGCGCGCCCTGGCGGAACCCTCGCCGTGGGGCTCAAAAGTCCAGGCGAAAAGATTCGCCTCCGCAAGCGCCAAAGCGGAACCAAGCATGAAAACCAGCAAAGCCACGATCATTGTCAAAAACTTACGCACAATATCGCCCCCTTTTTTAGCAAGGAGCATTGCTTTACCACAAAAATGATGCATAGCATACGGCGGAAAGCCCGAAGGGCGAATCCGAAATTCAAAGAATTTCGAAAGCCCCGTTTCCTTAGCCGCAGCGTCCACCCCGATACGGCGGGCACCTGAAATTCCATGAATTTCAGGCAACCGCCCAGCCCGGGGTGCTCGAGGGGGTCTCAACCCCCTGGACTTCAATCCGGCATCGGCGGCTTTGCCGCCGAACGGACAGAAAAACCGCAAGGTTTTTCTACCTCGCACGGCCGCAAGGCCGTGAGGGGGTTTCTAAAAGGGGGACGTGTCCCCCCTTTACCGCGTTTACGCCTTCCCGTTGCATCCTAAAACATTCACCAGCTTATGCCGCACCATTTCCCTCAGCCCGTTCCGCACGGGGGTCAGGTACGCGCGCGGGTCAAACTGCTCGGGATGCTCGGCCAAATACTTGCGCAGTTCGCCCGTAAAGGCAAGGCGCAGGTCACTGTCGATGTTGATTTTGCACACGGCGCTTCTGGCGGCCTGGCGCAGCATGCTTTCCGGCACGCCCTGCGCGCCCGGCATGCTGCCGCCGTACTTGTTGATCATGTCCACATATTCAGGCACCACGGAGGATGCGCCGTGCAGCACGATCGGGAAGCCGGGCAGCTTTTCAGATACCTTTTGAAGGATATCAAAGCGCAGGCGCGGTTCACCCTTGAACTTGAACGCACCGTGGCTGGTGCCGATGGCGATGGCCAGGGAATCAACGCCGGTGCGGCTGACGAACTCTTCCACTTCGGAAGGATCGGTGAACTGCGCGTCTTCATCGGATACGCTCACCGCATCCTCGATGCCGGCCAGGCGGCCCAACTCGGCCTCCACGGTGACGCCGCGGTCGTGCGCGTAATCAACGACCTTTTTGGTAACGGCGATGTTCTCTTCAAAGGAATGGTGCGAGCCGTCGATCATGACGGAGGTAAACCCGCCGTCGATGCAGCTTTTGCAGGTTTCGAAGTCCGGGCCGTGGTCCAGGTGCACGACGATGGGCAGGTCCGTATCAAGCACCGCCGCCTCAATCAGCTTCATCAGGTAAACGTGCTTGGCGTACTTGCGCGCGCCGGCAGATACCTGCAGAATCAGCGGGGCGTTTTCCATTTTGCCGGCCTCTGTGATGGCCTGCACGATCTCCATGTTGTTGACGTTAAACGCGCCGATGGCGTAGCCGCCTTCATAGGCTTTCTTGAACATCTCCTTAGAATTGACAAGGGGCATGGGGTATCCTCCTTTAATGCAGTAAGGTCTGTGCAAAGTATAACAAACCGGCGCGGCGGTTGCAAGGTTTGTCTAAAAAAACCTGCGTGTGACCGCGTGTTTTGCCCCGATTGAATAGACTTTTCGGGTCCGATATGGTATTCTGCGTAGATTGGGGGTGGCGGCGTGGATTTGGTGTACCGGGAACCCGGCCTTTCGTACAGCGTTGATATCATCATGGAGTTTCAGGGCGAAAAGCACAGCGAATGGTGGCGCCAAGCGCTGTTTACGGAATATCCCCAGATTGACCGCGCGAAGTTTGACGCGCTGCCCGCGGGTGGGCAGCAAGATTACCTGCGTGAGGTTCTTTCCGCCGTATACAATAAGGAAAAGCCCGCGCTGGACGAAAAGATCATCAAGTATGTCGAGCACTGGCGGCGGCACAGGGCGCAGATAGAGGACGCGTTTTCGGATGCGTTCGGGATGGATTATGGGCAGCGCCTGAACCATATGGTGGGCAACATTTCGCTGAACCCCATCTGCCCAAGGTTCCTGGATACCACCACGTTTGATATTTACTATCTGAACAGCGAGCGCGGCGCGCTGGGCCTGGCGATACACGAGATGGTGCACTTTGCGTGGTTTGAGGTGTGGCGGCAGCTTTTCGCAGATGACCCGAAGGACTACGAAACGCCGCACATCAAATGGGTGCTGAGCGAGATGGCCGTCGATCCCATCATGCGAAAGGACGCCCGGCTGCACGCGATTGACCCATATTTTGAGGGCGGCACCGCGTACGCCTACTTCTACACCATGCGCGTGGAGGGAAAGCCGATTTTGGAAACGCTGTATGCTATATATACCAAAAGCAGCATGACGGCGTTCATGCGGCAGGCGTACGAATATGTTGCCGCGCACGAAGCGGAAATCCGCGCGCAGATGCTATAAAATATTTTGCTTACTGGAGGGCTTTTCGATTGGGCATTCTTGAAGTATTGCTGATCGGCGTTGGGCTTTCGATGGATGCGTTTGCGGTGGCAATTGGGAAGGGCATTTGCATGCCGAAGTTCCGCGCCAAGGACGCGGGCCTGATCGCGCTGTTTTTCGGCGGATTTCAGGCGCTGATGCCGCTGATCGGCTGGTTGCTGGGCAAAAGCTTTGAGCACGCCATCACGGCGGTGGATCACTGGATCGCGTTCGGGCTGCTGCTGTTCATCGGCGGGAAAATGCTGTGGGAAGCTTTTCACCATGATGCGAATGAAGAGGCGGCCGACCAGGGCGTTTCCATCCGCGAGCTGCTGCTGCTGTCCATTGCCACCAGCATCGATGCGCTGGCCGTAGGCATCACGTTCGCTTTTCTGTCGGTTTCCATTGGGCCGGCCATCGGGTTGATCGGCGTGACAACGTTCGTTATTTCATTTGCCGGGGTGGCGCTGGGGCGCACGCTGGGCGGCGCGCTGTGCAAAAAGGCGGAAATCGCCGGGGGCATTGTGCTGATCGGCATCGGCCTGAAAATTCTTTTGGAGCACCTGGGCGTTTTTTGAGGCGTGTGGGTGCTGTGTTTTGTGGATTTGCGCAAAATGGTTTTTTGACGAGTTTATGCTGCAAAATTTCTCTATTTGATAGTTTTTTATCGCTGATTTTGCAGGCCGTCAACCCCGTTTCTTCACATATTCTTCTTGCACAAATGAAACAACGCGTTTGTTTCATGGCAAAATGTGTCGGGTTGTTTTTATGTCAGCCTCCGCATCCTAGACATAGTCTTGGACAAAGGAGGTTTTTTCATGTCTGATCCGAAAAAAAGCCACGGTCCCCTGCCCAAATTTGCGCGCGCCGGCGAGGGCAGCGCCCTGCCCGAAACCGACGCCATGGTGATGGCCACCGAATGGACCGGCGTGGGCGCCGCCCCCATCATGAGCGACACCCAGCAGAGCGCCATCGCCGGCCTTTACGCCATGCACACCCTGGAAGAGCTGGACGAAGCCGAAAAAGCGCGCCGGAAGGATTGACAAACGGCGCCGCCTTTTGTACCATGCGGGATGGGCTGCGCGAGGAGGGGAACGGGGGAGACGAGGGGGACGCTGGGACTCCGTCCCAGACCCTGCCAAAG
>JAVBPC010000029.1:0-23357 GCA_031549905.1 Eubacteriales bacterium | reverse complement strand
TTTGCGCTGATGCGCGTGCGCGACGATATCGATCAAAAGCTGCTCAGCGAGCTGTACCACCAGTACATGGGCGTGGAAAGCGAAATGATGACGGCGCTTTTCTGGGGCACGGAAACCAAGCTGGGCCGCACGTTTGTGCGTGAAGACGCCATCACGCCGGAAATCGCCGTGCATGTGCTGGATATGGACCGGGCGAGCCAGGTCATCGAAACGGCAGAGCATATCGGCATCGGCATGTGCTACTGCCGCCACAAGGCGCAGCACCTGGGTACCGCGTGCGACGCGCCGATGGATGTGTGCATGACGTTTGGCAACACCGCGGATTCGCTTTCCCGGCACGGGTACGCGCGCAGCGTTAGCAAAACGGAAGCGCTGGAGGCGCTGGCGCTGGTGCGCGAGGCGAACCTGGTGCACTGCGGCGAGAATGTGCAGGCGCAGCTGTCCTTCCTGTGCAACTGCTGCGGTTGCTGCTGCGAGGCCATGCTGGCGCAAAAGCGCTGGGGTATGGGCCGGTCGGTGGAAACTACGCCGTTTTTGCCTTGTATTGACGCGGAAAAGTGCACCGGCTGCGGCAAATGCGTCCGCGTGTGCCCGGTGGATGCCATCAAAATGGAAACTGCGCGCAGGGGCGAGCGCGATGTCCGCACCGCAAAGGTGGATGAGGCTGCCTGCCTTGGCTGCGGCGTTTGCACGCGCAACTGCCATAAAGCTGCGATTTCGCTGAAATACCGCGGCGAGCGCGTCATTACACCGGTCAGCGGCGCGCACAGGATCGTGCTGGCCGCCATCGAAAAGGGGCAGCTGTCCAACCTGCTGTTCGATACGCCAGCGCTTGAAAGCCACCGCGTGATGGGCGCGCTGCTGACGGCCGTGCTGAAGCTGCCGCCGGTGACGCGGGCGCTGGCATCCAGGCAGGTGAAGTCGAGGTATTTGGCGAGGATATTGAGGTGAGAGGCGGGGGGACGCCAGGGGACGCCGTCCCCTGGACCCCTGCTTAAGGGCCTAAGGCCCTTAAGAATCCCTGCATGGGGGGATAAATATAAAACCCCTGCCCGCCGTGAGGCGAAGTAGGGGTTCTTAGGGGCATTATGCCCCTAAGTGGGGTTCCAAGGGGTAAAGCCCCTTGGCGTTCCTCCATCCATCCGTTACTCCCCGTTTCTCTCCCCATCCGCCTCCAGCAGCCGTTCAATGGTCTCCATCACATTCTGTATTTCCAGCGGTTTCCCGATATGCCCGTCCATGCCGGCACCAAGCGCCATCTCCACATCCTCTTTGAACACGTTCGCCGTCATCGCGATGATCACGGCCCCGCGCGCGTCGGCCCTGTCCAGCGCGCGAATCGCCCGCGTGGCGCTGCAGCCGTCCATCTTGGGCATCTGCATATCCATCAAAATCAGGTTGTATGTGCCTGGCGCGGAATTTTTGAACGTCTCAAGCGCTATTTCGCCGTCCTCGGCCTCATCCATCCGCATGCCCGTATCGCGCAGCAGCTCCATGATGATCTGACGGTTGATTTCGACATCATCCACCACCAGCGTGCGAATATGCGAGAAATCGTATACCTTTCTCCCCACTTCGGGGCTTTGTTTGGCGGGAAACGCCTCTATAGCCGCCACATCCAGCACGCGGGCGCGCACGGTGAAAGCAAACTCGCTGCCCTTATCCTTCTCGCTGGTTACGGTGATCTCTCCGCCCATCATCTCCACAATGCTCTTGGAAATCGTCAGCCCCAGCCCCGTGCCGCCAAAGCGCCGGGTGATGCTGCCATCCGCCTGCTCGAAAGAGCGGAACAGCCGCTCCGTCTCGGTCTGGGTCATCCCGATGCCGTCATCGGCCACGGTAAAGCGGTAGATGGCCGTGTCCCCCTCCATGCCGGTCTCCGTTGCTGTGACGCGGATCACGCCGCCGTCATGTGAAAACTTCACCGCGTTGGAAAGCAGATTCATCAGCACCTGGTTGAACCGCAGCGAATCAATCGATACGATATCGTGCTCAATTTTTTTTGTCAGCTCCAACCGGATGTTACGCTCCTTGGCGCGGGATGTGATCATCGACAGTGCAAAATCCAGATTATCGGGCAGCGAACCGGCGTCCTCCGACAGCGTCAGCTTGCCCGCTTCGATCTTGGACATATCCAGCACATCGTTGATGATGCCCAGCAGATGCTTGGATGAGCTTTCGATGCGGTCGATGCAGTCGCGGATCTTTTCCGTGTTGTTAGACCGCCTGGCGATCTGCGTCATGCCAATGATCGCGTTCATCGGCGTGCGGATTTCATGGCTCATGTGCGATAGGAATTCGCTCTTGGCGATGTTGGCGGCCTCGGCGTCGTTCTTGGCCTGCATCAGCGTTGTAATATCGGTCAGCGTCAGCATCACGCATGCCATTTTGCGCAGCGATACATCCCCTACATCGCTGTAGACGGGGTACAGCGATACGCTGTACACGCGGCCTTCAGCGTGCCCCCAAATGGGCAGCGTCACCACGCGTTCAATGATGCCCTCGCTTTTTCCGGCAAACACGGCGGCGGTTTCGCTGTCCCGCTCCGTGGATTGGTTTTCGCTGAATATGCGGGCGGCAAGCCAGTCGGCCTCGTGGTCCAGCCCGTGCAGCCGCAGCGTTTCATACATTCTGCTGTTGCCGTAGGCGATATGGCCCTGGGAATCCAGGAAAGCGATGCCCTCCGGGATGGCGTCAAAATGGAAACACATCGTGGCCAGCGTCATGTTGACGCCCGCTGTGATGCGCCGGTAATCGCCCGGGTAGCGCGACAGGTCGGCGCGCTCGCCCAGCCGCCCCGCGCGGGCCGCCGCCAGCAGCCGGTCGGTATCCAGAATCAGGCTGGAAACGCTCTGCGATACGGAGCGGAAAGCCTCCGTCAGCTTGCCGATCTCATCGCGTTTTTCCAGCATCTTGGGCGGCAATTCCAGCGCAAGTTCCCCGGCGGAAAGGCGCTGGGCGTTTTCAATCAGGGTGTGCAGCGGCTTTGTCAAAATGCGGCGCAGCAGCATGCCGTGGATGAACAGGTACAAGGCCAGGCAGACAAGCGCCGCGGCCACGATCAGCAGGCCGTTTCTCAGCAGCGTTTGCCGCATGGGACCGATATCGATATCCGTGCCCACGAACGCGACCACTTTGCCTGCGCTGTTGAATATGGGCGTGTAGGCATAGTACAGCTCGCCGAATTGCTCATCGTGATAATAGACGGCGCTGTTAAAGCCCTGCCCCGTGGCGAGCACCTCTTCTCCGCCTTCAAAAATGCTCTTTTTCTCTATTTCGCCCAGCACAAAGCCGTCCGGGTTGGCATCCGCAAACTCCGAATCATAAATGTAGGTGAAATAGCCCGGCACGCCTGTATCAGCCATGATGTACAGGTATTTCAGGTTTTCATCGTTTCGGATGCGCTCAATCCGGGTACAGAAGGCTTTGTATTCCTCATCTACCATCAATGTATCGGCATAGTGCTCCACCAGATCGCCATCCACCACATAGGATGTTTTGGCGTTGGAATCCAGGCACAGATCATTGCTGTACTTATAGTACAGGTTTTGATACATGCCGTAGCAGATCAGCACGATGATCACCGTTATGGCGCAAAAGCAAACAAAAGCGGCCAGCAGTATCTTCGTAACAATGCTGTCACGCCCGCGCACCGAGGTTTGTTTCACGTCGTGCAAAAATGTTGCTCCTTCCTGTAACCAGTGTGTACACTATACCGCACCGCGCGCGTTGCCGCAAGTAAAAGATGAAAAAATTGGCGGTATTCGGCGGGCTGTATATCAGATGAATCTGCGCAGGGCCATCATAAAGTACACGATCATAATGGGCAGGCCGATCGCGACGGAAATGACCGTTACCGCCGTTTTCGCTTTGCCTTCATCCCGCTGCCACTTCAGCAATCCCCTGTACCACAGGATGCCAAGCGCGCCGCCCATAAGGTTCAGCATGACATCATCAATATCGCAGGTACCGCGCGCAAAAACATACTGGATAATTTCAACCAAAACCGTGGTGGCAAGCACGATCAGCAGGCTTTTGCCGATGGCTTTGTTTTTCAGCAGCACCTGCAGGTACAGGCCGTACGGAATGAACACCGCGATGTTGCCCAGAACATTGTATATGGATAGGGAAGCCGACACATTGTTTTCCCGGCGCAGGTATTCCAGGATTGTTTTAAACGGCACGAAATTATAGCTGCGCACGGCCTCGCTGCCGCTGGCAACGGAAAAAATCCTGAACACCAGATCGAGCATGAGGAAGGCGTAGAAAACGGCTATGATGTAGAACGCTATGTTTATGATCTTTTTGGGCATGTGTTACCTCGTTAATTTCAACGTAATGCGGTCGTATGTCTGTCCCCGCACCTGGCGCACGCCGACATCGCGGTGGCACAGCGTGAATCCGACCCGCGCCGCCATGCGCATCAGGCGCTCATTGCCAGACCATGTTTGCGTGTAAAGCGCATCGTAGCCGTGCGAAAAAAGATATTCGGTAAAAGCGGCGTAAGCCTTGCCCCCGATGCCTTTGCCCCAGTTTCCGCTTTGGCATATGTCGATGCCGATGGCAAGATGCCCGTCTTTCGCAAAATTAAACTTTTCATCTATGTAATAGGAACTGACCCACCCGATGTGGCGGCCTTCATAATCAATCTCAAAGCTGTGCCGGATGCGGTTTTCATCCTTCGGTTTTGCAAGATAGGCAAGCCTCTTTTGACGGAACACATCGGCATCGAAAGGTTCATCCTTTAGCCAAGGCGCATCCCAGTCCATCCACTCCGTATCGACTGTGTTCCAGCGCACATAATCTTCGGTGTCCTTGATTTCCAGATCACGCAGCGTTATATCCTCAAAGATGATTTTCATAGAACCTCCTATTCGGCATAAACAGGCTCATTGCTGCGGCCTTATTCGCGGCGCCTGTTCATTTTCTCGTTGCCGTGCTTGAAGTGGCCCGTTACCTTCGCCATGATCAGCTGCGCGTTTTTCCCTCCGGCGCCCTGCATCTCCGCGATAAAGCTCTCGGCCTTGTCGCCGCTTAAGGTGGTAACCTGTTTTCCGTGCCAGGCGATGAAGACCTTCTTGTCCTTGGTTATTCTGCATGTGAAGACCTCTTCATCAAGCCGGCCCCGTTTGTCGATTTCTTTTTTCATTACAGTTTTTGCTATAGTATGGTAGAAATCCACGCCGCCAGCGGCTGGTAAGCGATGGGCAAAAATATCGCGGGCAGCAGATTCCCCACGCGCACGCGGACAATCTCCATCATGTTCAGCGCGATGCCCAGGATGACCGCGCCGCCGATGGCGCTCATCTCCCGGATGATGGGGTCGGTCAGCAGCGGCCCGATGAACCCGGCGCACAGTGTGATCAGCCCCTGGTAAATGAACACCATCACCGCGGACAGCAGCACCCCGGGCCCCATCGCCGCCGCCATGAACACCGCCGATGCGCCGTCCATCAGCGACTTGGCGATCTGCGTGCTGTGGTCGCCCGTAAGGCCGGACTCCAGCGCGCCGATGATCGCCATCGGCCCCACGCAGTACAGCAGGCTTGCCGCCATGAACCCCTGCACGAACTGCCCGGACCCGCCGCCCCCGCCGGTAAGCAGCCCTTCCGCGCGCCGCCCCAGCGTTTCCAGCCGCTTTTCGATGTTGATTCCCTCGCCCAGCAGCCCGCCCGCGACAATGCACAGGATCATCCCCAGCGTGTCCTCCGTCGTCAGCGCGGAGCGCACCCCCATCACCAGCACGCAAAGCGCCAGCCCCTGCATCACCGTGTGCCGAAACCTGTCCCGCACCCCGCGCCCCAGCAGCAGGCCGAGCGCCCCGCCCAGCAGGATTGTGCCTGTATTCACCAGCGTGCCCAGCATAGGGAAACGCCTCCTTGTGTGGAAGATGTGGTATGGAGGAACGCCAGAGGGCGCCGCCCCCTGGACCCCCGCTTAAGGGCCTAAGGCCCTTAAGAATCCCTTCATTGGGGGGGAGATATCTGGTTTATTCTAACCCGCCGTGAGGCGAAAATGCAGGGGTTCCAAGGGGCATAATGCCCCTTAAGCAGAAGGGATTTCTTGCGAAATCCCTTTATGGCGCGATATCTTCGAATTCGCGCCAGGCAGGGTCCGGGACGGAGTCCCGGCGTTCTTCCGCCTGTTACACAAAAAGCGGCCTCTTGTGGAGGCCGCCTATTGTCCCAGACAGATTACTTCCCGGTCGCTTCTTCGGCCACAGGATACACGCAGCACTGCGTCTTGTCCTTGCCCTTGCGCTCGAAGCGAAGGGTGCCGCTGGCCAGCGCGAACAGCGTATCATCGCGGCCCAGGCCGACGTTGAGGCCCGGATGAATCGCGGTGCCGCGCTGTCTGACCAGGATGTTGCCCGCCAGCACGAACTGCCCGTCCGCGCGCTTGCACCCCAGGCGCTTTGAATTGCTATCGCGGCCGTTGCGCGAGCTACCAACGCCCTTTTTATGCGCAAAAAGCTGCAAATTCATGGATAGCATGATCATACCCCCTGTTTTCTAGGTCGGCGCGAATGGTTACATACCGCGCCTGGAAAAAGTCTACTTCGTTACCCTCACATACTGAGGATAGGCGGCTGCCATATCGGCAAGTCCCCGGCGCACCGTGCGCAGGATGACCCTGGCGTCGTGCGCCTGGCGTGGGCTCAGCCCCTTTCGGGGAAGCCTGACGCTTAGAAATCCGTCCCGGGTACGAACCAGCGGCTGTACCTTCGCGACCGTTTCCAGCGCGTTTGCGGCGGTGATCGTCAAGGCGGAAAGCCCCGCGCAAACGATGTCCTCGCCCTTCTCAGCCTGGCCCGCGTGCCCGATCACGGAAAACCCGCAAATGAAGCCCGCAAGATCGTGGTAAAACCGAACCCTGGTCATCGCCTTAGGCGGTGATGCCGGTGATCTCCAGCTTCGTGTAGGGCTGACGATGGCCCTGCTTGCGGCGGTAGCCCTTTTTGGACTTGTACTTGAACACGATGATCTTCTCGCCCTTGACCTGGCCCTGCACCTTCGCTGTGACCTTTGCGCCCGAGACGATGGGCTTGCCGATGACGACCCCATCCTCTTTGCCGATCAGCAGCGCGTCAAAGCTCACGGCCGCGTCCTGCGCAAGTTCGAGCTTTTCAACGTAGATGACATCACCCTGCTGGACGCGGTACTGCTTACCACCCGTTTCAATAATGGCGTACACGCGTAATCCTCCCTCTTGAATACTCGCCGGGGCGCGGTAGCCATTTGCATGGCGTTTGAACCGTCTCCGAGCGGCTTGCCGAAATAGAATATCAAAAAAACCTAGCAATGTCAATCAAAAATTGCGAAAAATGGGGATTTCCCCGTAAGTGCACATACAAAAGCCCGCCGGAAGGATGGCTGTCTTATCCCGCCAGGCATTACTTTTTCCCAGGCAGGTAATTGGCCTCCTCCACGTTCCAGTCGCGGCCCATGTTTTTCGCGTGCTTTTTCAGGAACGCCGCGGACAAATCCTCCGCCGTGATGCCGTAGCACATCAGCGCATCATTCATGAACATCAGCACATCCACGAATTCTTCCGTGAACGCCGCGCGCACTTCGGGATTGGTCATGATAGCGGCCTCTTTCCGTTTTTTTACGATAGAGACGACTTCGCCAAGCTCCTCCACCATCCAAAGTAAGCTGCTGCGGCCGTACTCTGGCGTCAGGGGCGTCCATTGACCCTTGTGTTTATCCTGCAATTCCCTTTGCATTTGCATGATTTCGGATAGTTTCAGGTCGGGCATGGGTTTCACATTCTTTCGCATTTCATTTGGGAAAAAAGTTGACGCGCTTTGCCAATCATGATACCGTAAAACCAACAAAATGAAAAGGGGGCCTTCCCGTGCGCAAAGCGGTTGCCGCTGTTATGTTCCTTGTCCTGCTTGTTTGCCATGTGCCGGCCGCCCTGGCGGGCGAAGGGGATGCGCCCGCCGCGATTGTGCGGATTCCGCCGCCGGTCGATTATAACGTAATGTTTGCGGATAAGCCCCTTGAAAAACGCTTGGCCGAAATGGGGCAAGGCGATCTTGACCTTGTGAGCGCGGACCTGCGAAATATCGATCTATCACCATACGCGGATATTTTGCCGCTGGCCAGCTTTGACAGCAATACCCTATGGCCCGCGAACCTGCCGGAGGGATTCGACTCGGCGCTGATGATGGAGACGTGCAAGGGGCCGGGGCTGGGCGTGTCGGCGCTGCATGCGCGGGGCATCACCGGCGAGGGCGTCGGCATCGCCATCATCGATTTTACGCTGCTGGTGGATCATCAGGAGTATGCCGATCGGGTGCGCTACTACCAGGAATACGCGCAGGATGCGCTGTACACGGAAGCGATGGCCCACGGCTGCGCGGTGGCATCGATCGCCCTGGGCGAAACGGTGGGCGTCGCGCCCGGTGCGCTGCTGTACTATATCCGGGATTACCCCGGTTTCTATGATGAAACGGGCGATACGTTCACGCTGGATTTTCGCGGAATCGCCCGCAGCATCGAGCAGTTTATCGCGCTGAACAAAACCCTGCCGGAAGCGGGAAAAATCCGTGTTATCTCCATTTCAAGGGGCTGGGATTACACGGAATCCGGCGGCGATGTGCTAAAGGCCGCTGTGGAACACGCCGAGGCAGAGGGCATCGCGGTGCTGGGCACAATGACGTGGACAGATTCCGCGTGCAGGTTCGTCGGCATGGGGCGCGACCCCTACGGAGACGCGGACGATGTCGCCTCCTATCCGCCGGGGATGTTCTGGGTGAATGAACTGTATGCCGCTAAACCTGGGAACGTAATCATTGAAATGCTGAAAAATGCAGTGCTCGTGCCGATGGATTACCGCTGCGTCGCTTCGCCCACGGGCACGGCGGACTATGCGATGTACACGTGCGGCGGCTTTAGCTGGGCAACCCCATATGTGGCGGGCGTGTACGCGCTGGCCTGCCAGGCAAAGCCCGGCATTACGTTCGGGGAATTTTCCCGCTTGGCGCTGGAAACGGCCACCCCCGCCTATAGCAAGCATGATGGTGCCGACTATTTCTATGGAAAGATCATCAATCCGCAGGGCATCATTGAGGCGTTGCAACAACCGTAAAAAATACCGCGCAAATGCCAGCGCGCGGACGGAAAACCACCCGCAACCGTGCCCGGCATTTGCGCGGTGTTGCACTATGCCCATTCCCCCGCGAGAAAATCCCGAAGCTTTACCAAATCCTCCCCATACACCGTGCGCAGTTCCCGCCGGTAAATCACCGAAGCCGGGTGGTACAGCGGGAACAGCGCCACCCCGTCCATCCCTTCCAGCGGCATCGGCGCGCCATGCGCCTGCCCGATGGCAGCGGCCTGCCCCAGCACGGAGCACAGCGCGGTGTTGCCCAGCGTGGCGATCACGCGCGGGCGGATGGCAGCGATTTCCTCCATCAGCCACGGGCGAAACAGCGCCGCCTCTTCCCGGGTGGGCGTGCGGTTGACAAGGCCGGTGCCCTTGCCCGGCTTTGTCGGGCGGAACTTCACGGCGTTGGTGATATACAGCGCCGGGCGTTCCAGCCCTACCGCCTGCAAGAATTCATCCAAATTCTTTCCCGCCGGGCCCACGAAAGGGCGGCCCTGCTGCTCTTCCTGTTTGCCGGGGGCCTCGCCCACCAGCATCAGCGCCGCGCTTTCATTGCCCGCGCCGAAAACCAGGCGGTACTGTTCGCCAAAGCGCGCCGCGTACCGCCCGTTGATGTCATGAATCTGATCCGCTTTGCTTTTCATATACGTTAAGCTCCATCAGTTTATCGCGCGCCTGCTTGAAATCCTCCCACACGGGGCGTTTCTTGGTTTCATCGCGCAGCAGCGCCGCCGGGTGGAACGTGGGCAGGAAAAACACGCCCTTGCGCTCTATCATCTGGCCGCGCGCCCTTGTGATGCCGCCCTCGCCGCCCAGCACCGCCTTGTACGCGGAGGCGCCCATCAACACGATCACCTTTGGGCGGATCAGCGCCACCTGCTGCCGCAAAAATGGCAGGCAGTCGGCAACCTCGTCGGCCTCCGGCGCGCGGTTGCCCGGCGGCCTGCACTTGACGACGTTGGCGATGTACACGTTGTTTCCGCGCGACAGACCTATCGCTCCGATGATCTTATCCAGCAGCTGCCCCGCCGCGCCCACGAACGGGCGGCCGGAGATATCCTCTTCGTAGCCCGGCCCCTCGCCGATAAGCAGCAGCGCCGCATGCGGGTCCCCTTCGCCCGGGACCACCCGCGTGCGGCGCGTGCACAGCCTGCAGCGCTGGCAGGCCGAAATCTCTGAAAGAAGCGTGGGCCAGGATACGTTCATTTGTATTCCCCGCTTTCTTCGTGCGGTATTGCTTTCGGCAAAGGCAGATGCCTTACTTTATCACCAAAGCCTCCGTCACGCTGCGCTGCAACTCTTCGAATGACTGCGTCAAATCCCCCACCAGCCAGCTGGCAAGGTTTGCAATCAGCGCAACCAGCGCCACGATCAGTATCGCGCAGGCGATTACGGTAAAAAAGTCTATCACGCCCGCCATGGCCCGCATGCGCATGCGGCGCTCTTCTATTCTTTCTTCAAGGCGCATTCGCCTCACCTCTTTATTGGAAAATCAGTCTCTCTATGGATACAGACGCGCAAACCGTGCCGGTTCTTCCCTAGGCAACCGCTGGTCTATTCGTTCGGTGGATGACGAGGTAAATTTTTGTCAGATGTGGCCTGCAAAAGTCGAAGGCGTAGCAGCGCTACGTCGAGGCTTTTGCAGGTCGCAGATGGCGGAAATTCACCCGTCAGTCGCCGAACGAATAGACCAGCGGTTACCTAAAGCAGCCCGGGGAACCCCTGTTGCCGCAGCGCCTCATACACCGCGATCGCGGCGGAGTTGGATAGATTCAGCGAGCGCAGGCTATCCCGCATGGGGATGCGCACGCAGCCTTCCGGGTGCCGTTTCAGCAAATCTTCCGGCAAACCCTGCGTCTCTTTCCCAAACAGCAGCAGGCAATCTTCCGGGTAGCACACCTCCGTGTACGCGCGGGCAGCCTTCGTAGTAAACAAAAACAGCGGCCAGCCGGGAAAGCCCGCAAGGCAGGCGTCCAGGCTTGGGTGCACCGAAACCTGCGCCAGCGGCCAGTAATCCAGCCCCGCGCGGCGCATGTATTTATCATCAAGGGAAAAACCCAGCGGCTCCACCAGGTGCAGCGCCGCGCCCGTTGCCGCGCATGTTCTGGCGATGTTGCCCGTGTTCTGCGGGATCTCCGGCTCTAAAAGGATGACTTGCAGCATGGGGATAGTATACGATAAAATGGGGGAAAAGGGAACGCCTTCTTTCTTTTCAGTAGAAAAGAAAGAAGCAAAGAAAAGCCTTCTTTTGGGGGACATATGGGGAAAATAGTCAAAGATGGATTCACTTTTGTGGCCTATGCCAATTCCAGGCTGATTCGCAATGTGGATGATATTCCTGAACTGAAGCATGCGTTGATTTCGCTTGGCGAGACAAAAACGCATATCCAAATGGCCGAATACGCGCTTTTGCTGGGGGAACATATCCTGCAAACAAGCGGGCTTGAGCGCACTATTCTAATGGAAGATTGCTTTGCCGTCATCAGGAAATGGCAGGCAAAAGAGGCAAGATTCCAGGACGCACTGGAAATCGCGGGCCAGATCAACGACCTTGCCCGCGAAGAGAAAGACCAGGTGCGCACAAAGGCCCTGCGCGCGATGGGCCAGGTGGCGGCGACGCCGCATGTCAGGTGGCATCCGCTGGTCGCGTCCGAATACGCGATGGTGATGACGAACTTGATGTACCCCAAAGATTTTGCCAAGGCAAAAGAAGAGCGCGAGTTGCAAATCGCGCTGATGGAAGGGGTAAGGTGATGGCGAGTGAAGCTGCGCATCCGTGATACACGCGAAGATAAAGACCTGACACAGAAAAAGGTTGCGGAATACCTTCAGTGCGACCAGTCGTTATACTCGAAATACGAGCGCGGCGAGCGCGATGTGCCGCTTGCCGTCATGGCGCGGCTGGCGGTTTTCTACGGCACCAGCATTGATTATCTTGTAGGCATGACGGATGAAAGCGCGCCCTATAAGCGCGCTCCGTAAAGTTGCGTTCGCGTTTCCTATTTTTCCTCCACCTTCACCCAGTATCCCCCGTCAAACACAAACCCCGGCAGCCCCGGCGGCGGCTCGGGCGCCCACGGGCCCTGCACGGCTTCCAGCACAGCGGCGGTTTCGCCGTTTTGCAGCAGGTGGCCGGTGATCCGCTCGGGCGCGCCGGGGAACCACGCGGGCGTGAAGACCCAGCCGTCAGTGGGCGGGGCGGCGGAGGGCCTGTCGCGGGCGGGCGGGTAGGGGTCAACATCCGGCGCGGCCATCGCCTGCGGCTCGTGAACCTCCACCTGTGGGGTGGATTTCGTTGAAACTTGCGTGCTTCTGGATGCAAACGGCGGGTCTCCCGCCCTTTCAACAGCCGCCCTGTCAGCGGCTGTTTTTCTTGCGGGACTGGCCGCGGGCGCGGGCGGTTTCAGCCGTTTCGCGATCACATCAAACGCCGCGCCGTCGCCGCCGATCAGCAGCGGCTTTTCGCCGACGGTTACCGCCGCCTGCTGGGCCTCATCGATACCCGAAAGCCTGGGCGTGAACTTCCCCGCGCCGCGAATCAGGCCGCCGACGGACAGCGGCTCTCCGCCGTCCCTTGGCAGCAGAACCGCGCGCGCGCCGTCCGGCACATCCTTTGCCTGCACCTCCATGGTCACTTTTCCGCCCGACTGTTCCAGCCGGATAAACCCGCCGGATGACCCATCTTCCTTGCGCAGCAGCAATTGACGGCGCTTGAACGCATCGGCCATACGCATTCCCCTCCATTTTCTACGCCAGCGTATGCGCAATATAATGAAGTTATGCAAACATTTCATCAAAAAAGAATGTTGACATTCCGCGAAAGATGTGGTTTACTATGGGTCGATCTTTTGTTTAGCATTTCTAAACTCACACTTTTGCTAAACACAAAGTTTAGTTAGCATAAGGATAATCCTACCAACAGAAAGGCGGGGAGAAAACGATGGAAATCGGTGCGAAAATCAAAAGTTTGCGCGTGCGGCTTGGGCTGACGCAGGAAGAAGTGGCCGACCGGTGCGAGCTGTCCAAGGGGTTCATCTCCCAGCTGGAAAACGATGTGACCTCGCCCTCCATCGCCACGCTGATCGATATCTTGGAATGCCTGGGCTCCAGCCCGCGCGCGTTTTTTACCGAAGATGACCATACAAAAACCGTATTCACCAAGGATGACATGTTCGAAAAAGAGGACGACGCGCACGGCAAGATCACCTGGCTGGTCCCCACCGCGCAAAAGAACACCATGGAGCCGATCCTGGTGACGCTAGGCCCCGGACAGGCATCCGCGCAGCACGACCCGCATGAGGGCGAGGAGTTCGGCTACATCCTGACAGGCAGCGTGTATCTGTGCACCGGAAACACCCGCCAGAAGGTGCGCGCCGGCGAATCTTTCTGCATCCACCCCACGCAGGTGCATTATCTGGAAAACACGGGCAAAGTCGTGGCAAAGGCCGTCTGGGTATCCACGCCGCCAAGTTTTTAACCGGGTACAAGGGGGACACGTCCCCCTTGTAAGAACCCCCTCACGGCCTTGCGGCCGTGAAAGGAAGCTGTTCCTACGGAAAACTCCCCGCCCGACCGGCAATGCCGGTCGATACGATTGAAGTCGAGGGGCCCCGGACCCCCTCGAGCACCCCGGGCTGGGCGGTTCCCTGAAATTCATGGATTTTCAGGAAACCGCCGCAAATGGGGCGCAACGCTCACGCTGGGATTTCCAAGGGTTTCGGCCCTTATAGCTGTTATTTACATACCGAAAGAGAGGGCCCGTCAATGGTTGAAGATCTGCACCTGATAGAGCTTGAAAACTGTACGAAAACGTTTGACGGCTTTGAGGCCCTCAAGCGCATCAACCTCTACATCCGCAAAAAGGAATTCGTCACGCTGCTGGGCCCGTCCGGTTGCGGGAAGACCACCACGCTGCGCCTGATCGGCGGGTTTGAGCAACCGACCGAGGGCCGCGTGCTCATCAACGGCGCGGATGTCACCGGCGTGCCGCCGTACCACAGGAACGTCAACACCGTGTTTCAGAAATACGCGCTGTTTCCGCACCTGAACGTGTTCGAAAACATCGCGTTCGGCCTTAGAATCGCCAAGGTGAGCAAGACCGAAATCCGCCGCCGCGTGGGCGCGATGCTGGATTTGGTGGGCCTTGCCGGGTACGAAAAGCGCAACATCGAGGCGCTGAGCGGCGGGCAGCAGCAGCGTGTGGCCATCGCGCGGGCGCTGGTGAATGAACCCGAAGTGCTGCTGCTGGATGAACCGCTGGGCGCGCTGGATCAGCGCCTGCGCAAAGACATGCAGCTGGAGCTGAAAAAGATGCAGCAGCGGCTTGGCATCACGTTTATCTATGTCACGCACGATCAGGAAGAGGCGCTGACGATGAGCGACACCATCGTCGTCATGAAGGACGGGCGCATCCAGCAGATCGGCACGCCCAAGAAGATTTACGACGAGCCGAAGAACGCGTTCGTCGCGGATTTCATCGGCGAGAGCAATATACTGCCCGGCACCATGCTGTACGATAAGCGCGTCCGGTTTGCCGATTTTGAGTTTGACTGCGAGGACGGCGGGTTCGGCAGCGACGCGCCGGTGGATGTCGTTGTCCGGCCGGAGGATATCTTTGTCGTCTACGGAAACCCCGGCATGCTGTCCGGCATCGTGCGCTCCGTGCTGTTCAAGGGCGTTCATTACGAAATGATGGTGGATACCGGCGCCTTCACATTCAAGGTGCATTCGACTATCATGCAGCAGGAGGGCCAGCAGGTGGGCCTTTCCATCCTGCCCGACGGAATCCATATCATGAAGCGGTATGAGCCGGAAAAGCCCCGCGGAGAGGAGGAGGCATGAAGCGGAAACTGTTTGCCGCGCCGTACGGCATCTGGATGCTGCTGTTCACCATCGTGCCCATCTTCCTGATCGCGTACTACGCGTTCACCAGCTGGGACGCCGCCTTCACGCTGGAAAATTTTCAGCTGTTCCTGGAGCCGGTGTTCATCGATATCCTGACCTTTTCGCTGTGGATGGCGCTGCTGTGCACCGTGCTGTGCCTTTTGATCGGCTACCCCGCCGCACTGTTTCTGGCCAGCAAGGATTTCAAGCGCTCCAGCATGGTGGTGGTGCTGTTCGTCATCCCCATGTGGATGAACTTCCTGCTGCGCACCTATGCGTGGATGACGCTGCTTGAAGATACCGGCCTGATCAACAAGGCGCTGGAATGGATCGGCATCGGCCGCTTGAAGCTGATGTACACGGAAAACGCCGTGCTGATGGGCATGGTGTACAACTTCCTGCCGTTCATGATTTTCCCAATTTATTCGGTGCTGAAAAAGAGCGATGAAAGGCTGCTGGAGGCGGCGCAGGACCTGGGCGCAAACGCGTGGCGCACGTTCTGGAAGGTGACGTTCCCCCTGTCCATCCCCGGCGTCGTCAGCGGCATTACCATGGTGTTCATGCCCGCCGTGACCACGTTCGTCATCCCGCGCCTGCTTGGCGGCGGCACGTTCATGATGTTCGGCGACCTGATTGAAAACCAGTTCCTGACCACCGGCGACTGGAACTTCGGTTCCGCGCTGTCGCTGATCATGATGGCGCTGATCCTGGTCAGTCTTGGCATCTTGAACCGTGTCGATCCCAGCGGGCAGGCGCAGGAAGGGGGCGGTCTCTGGTGAAAACGCTGCGCAAAACATACCTTGGGCTGGTGCTGCTGTTCCTGTACGCGCCCATCATCGTGCTGATCGTCTATTCCTTCAACGCCAGCGAAACGCGCGCCGTGTGGGGCGGGTTTTCGCTGAAATGGTACCAGGCGCTGCTGCATGACCAGGGCATCCTGGATGCGCTGTATGTAACGCTGTCCGTCGCTGCGCTGGCGACAATGGCCGCCACCGTCACCGGCACGCTGGCCGCCATCGGCATCCATTCCATGAAAAAAGGCTTTACGAAAGACCTGTTCATGAACGTGACGAACCTGCCGATGCTGATGCCCGATATCGTCACTGGCATCTCGCTGATGGTGCTGTTTATCTTCATGAAAATACCGCGTGGATACGGTACGATGCTGATGGCGCACATCACATTCGATGTGCCGTATGTGATCTTCTCTGTGCTGCCGCGCCTGAAGCGCATGAACCCGAACCTGTACGAGGCCGCGATGGATTTGGGCGCAAAGCCGCAGACCGCGCTGTACAAGGTGATCCTGCCCGAAATCATGCCGGGCGTGGTAACCGGCGCGCTGCTGGCGTTCACGATGTCGCTGGATGATTTTGTGGTCAGCTACTTTACATCCGTCAGGACGGCCAACCTATCCATGCTGATCTACTCGATGACCAGGCGGAAGGTGCCGCCCACCATCAACGCGCTGTCCGCGCTGATGTTTGTCGTCGTTCTCGCGCTGCTGCTGATCGTCAACTATCGCGGCGAGCGTGACGCGAATAAAAAGCTTAAAGTCAAAGGGGGTTCTGTCTGAATGAAAAAGGTTATTGGCATGCTGATTGCCCTGGTGCTGCTGACATCTTGTCTGCCCGCGTTTGCGGCGGAAGAGGTCAACGTCTTCAACTGGGAAGATTATATCTGCGATGAGGCCATCCAGCTGTTTGAAAAGGAAACCGGCATCCGTGTCAACTACATGCGCTTTACCACCAACGAGGATATGCTGGTGCAGGTGCGCGCCGATCCTTCCAACTATGACGTGATCTTCCCCTCCGACTACATCATCGAGCGGCTGATCGCCGAAGGCCTGCTGGAGGAGCTGGATTTCGCCAATATCCCCAATAGCGAGTACACCATGGATTGGCTGACCACCCCGGGCTACGACCCCGAGATGAAGTATTCCGTGCCGTACATGTGGGGCACCGTGGGCATCCTGTACAACACCAAAATGGTCAAGGAGCCCGTGACCAGCTGGTCCGTGCTGTGGGATGACGACTACAAGGATAACATCTTCATGATGGATTCCATTCGCGATACCATCGGCGTTACGCTCAAGGCCCTGGGCTATTCGATGAATACCCGCGACAAGGATGCGCTGAACGAGGTAAAAGACAAGCTGATCGATCAGAAAAAGCGCGGGCTGGTCAAAGCCTACCAAGTTGATGAGACAAAGGACAAGATGATCGCAGGCGAAGCCGCCATCGGCGTGATGTGGTCCGGCGACGCGGAATACGCCATCGGCTACAACGAGGACCTTGCCTACGTCGTGCCGGAAGAGGGCAGCAACGTGTGGGTCGATGCCATGTGCGTGCCCAAGGGCGCCAAGAACAAGACGAACGCCGAACTGTTCATCGATTTCATGTGCCGCCCCGACATCGCGCTGCTGAACTTCGAAGAGATCTGGTATTCCACCCCGAACACCGGCGTGGTCGCCCTGCTGGACGAAGAAACCCTTGCGAACGAAACGCTGTTCCCGACCGATGAAACGCTTGAAAAGTGCGAGTTCTTCAACGACATCTCGCAGGATATCAAGATGTATGACCAGATTTGGCTGCAGGTGAAGAGCGCGAGGTGACGCCAGGGGAAGGAACGCCAGGGGCGCTGCCCCTGGACCCCGCTTAAGGGCCTAAGGCCCTTAAGAATCCCTGCTTAGGGTTTACAAAAAGGGCCGCCGTGACTTTGCTGTCGCGACGGCCTTTTTTATTATCCCCTACCCCGCCGCAGCGGAAGCAGGGGTTCTTAGGGGCATTATGCCCTTAAAGAGGTAGGGATTTCTGGCGAAATCCCTTCTATGGCGCGATATCTTCGAACTCGCGCCGCGCAGGGTCTGGAGCGGAGCTCCAGTGTCTCCCCTCTACTCCACCCTCACCCGCTCAATATTCGCCCCCAGCGCCCGTAGCCTTTGGTCAATCTTCTCGTACCCTCTGTCAATCAAATGCAAATTCGAAATTTCCGTAACCCCATTCGCCATCAGGCCCGCGATCACCAGCGCGGCGCCCGCGCGCAGGTCGCTGGCCGTCACCGGCGCGCCGGTCAGGTGCGGCATGCCTTCGATGACGGATACCCAGTCGGAAACATGCGCCCGCGCGCCCATGCGGACCATCTCGGTCAGGTGCTTGAAGCGCTGGTCGAATATGGTTTCCATCACGGTGCTGGCGCCGACTGCGGTGGTCAGCAGCGCGGACATCGGCTGCTGCAGGTCGGTGGGGAAGCCTGGGTACGCCTGCGTTTTGATGTTGACGGCGCGGTGCCCACCAAAGGATCTGACGCGGATCACATCATCCATTTCATCCACACGCACGCCCATCTCCAACAGCTTTGCCGTCAGCGATTCCATGTGCGCGGGGATCACGCCGTGTATCGCCACATCACCCTGCGTGGCGGCGGCGGCGATCATCAGCGTGCCGGTTTCAATTTGATCGGGGATGACGGTGTATGTGCAGCTGTGCAGCTTTTCCACGCCGCGGATGCGGATCACATCCGTGCCCGCGCCGCGGATGCGCGCGCCCATGCTGTTCAAAAAGTTTGCGGTATCAACGACGTGCGGCTCCTTGGCCGCGTTGTAAATCATGGTGTTGCCCTGCGCGCGCGCGGCGGCCAGCATCACGTTGATCGTGCCGCCAACGGTGATCAGGTCAAAAAACACTTCGGAGCCGGCAAGGGAAGCGGCCTTGGCAACGACGCCCTCGGGCATTTCGGTGATCTCTGCGCCAAGCGCGCGCAGGCCCTTGATGTGCTGATCGATGGGCCGCTCGCCAAACTGGCAGCCGCCGGGGTAAGGGATCTCGCACTCGCCCGTTTTGCCCAGCAACGCGCCCAGCAGGTAATAGGAAGCGCGCATCTTCTGGCAAAGGTCTATATCCGGGCAAAATGAGTGAAGTGGCCTTGGGTCGATGACGGCGGTGTGGGCATCCGCCTCTATTTTTGCGCCCAGCCCGCGCAGCAGCGCGTACAGAACGTGCACATCCTCGATATCCGGCAGGTTTTCGATCGTGACCGGCTCATCGCACAGCAGCGCAGCTGTGATGACGGGCAGCGATGTGTTCTTGCCCCCGCTCACCTGCGTATCGCCCGCAAGGCGCTTTCCGCCGTGGATGAGTAGCTTTTCGACGAATGGCATCGTGTCCTCCCGGGCTGTGATGGTTTTCTCTATGATCAATGACATCCTCCGCACCCGCAGCCAGCGCCATGCGCGTGCCCGCCGGAGCACCCGGTGCAGCCCTCGCAATTCCCGCTGCAGCTGCCGCCGCGCCCCGCGCCGGAACCCTGCATGCCGAACAGGCAGGCGCCTTCGTATGCCCTTTCGACCGGGCCGTTACATTTCTCGCACAAAACGGCGTCCATTCTGGATACTGATACCAACGTATCAAAGACCAAATTACATGCCTTGCAGCGATATTTTAATAGGGGCATGCCGTCACCTCCGGCAAATACTGGAATTTCGCACCATGCAGTATACACCCATTCTATGGAAAACGCAAATTCGCCGCGACAAGCTTTGGCGCGGTTTGGCGGGAAAATGTTAAATTTTTTTCAAACGCACGCCTTGCGAGCCCTTTCAGGCGAACATTTCGGCGGTCAGCCGCACCCCCGGCACGGCGATTTCGTGCAGCAGGTTGTGCTGTTCATCCAACATGGGCCTTGAAACGGGGTCGTACACCCAGCCAAAATCGCACAGCTGGCGATACCGCATGAACGCCGGAATGGATGCCCGCGCCTCCTGGTCCAGGCTGTTGGCGGCAGAATAGCCTTCCAGGAATGTGGCGACGGTCCGCTCGGCCTGCGCCTGCCGCTGCGCGGCATTATCCGGCAGCCCCCAGCGCAGCGCAAAGTACAGCGACACGCCAACATCCAAAGCGAAATGGCCGTACATGCTGTCATCAAAATCGAAAACGTGCACACGGCCGCGGTTTACAAAAAAGTTGGTGTGGTGGAAATCGTTGTGGATCAGGCCGTAGGTATCCGGGGTTTGCGGCAGGGCAAGCAGGGATTTTACCAGATCATGCGCCAGCGCGTCGATGGCGGGAAGCTCTTTAAGCGCCGGATGCAGCGCCTCCGCGCCGTCAAACACGGGCCGCGTGCACTTCGGATCGGACGGCCGGTACGTCTTGGTCGCCCTGTGAATGCGTCCCAGGGTATACCCCCAGTCGCGGCAAATATCCATGTTCCACAGCGCGGGGTCATCGCGGCTGGGCATGGCCCCTTCCGCCTTTTCAAACGCGCAAACGGCATGGTGCTTGTCCCCGTGGCGCAGTGCGGCCACAAGCCGCCCATCCCGCATGGGTAGCGGCATCGATACGGGCACGCCCTCACGGTGCAGGTGAGACAGCCAGTCCATCTCCGCGCAGGTCAGGGCGGTGTGGTCGTCATCGTGCGTGGCGATGCGCAGGATGTACTCCCTGTCGCCGCGCGCAAACGCGTATACATCGTTGGGCGAAAAAACGGAGCTGCGGATGAGGCGCAGGGTATGCGCATCAAACGGGTACAGCTCCGCCGCTTTTTCTAGCAAATGGTGGGTTCTTGACTGCATGCTATCCCCTTCAAGAAGATTGATGAGGGCAGTATAGCAGATTCAGCAGGGCGCGTCCATAATCCACAGGTATCCGTATTTGTCGCGCACCAGCGCGCCCATGCCGGCGTCATCGGGCGGGGGATGCGGGGTTAGGCGCTGGATCGCGTGGCCCTCCGCGGCAAACGCGTCATAGACACGCTGCGCCTCCTCCGCAGATTTGAGATGCACCAGCAGGGCCATCGATTTGCCGTGCTCCACCGGCTCCAATTGATCCGCGCCGCTGACGCCGCCATGCTCGCCCAGCGACACAAGCGCGTGCATCACCTGGCCGGCAAGCTTTTCGCCGCCCGTCTCCTTCGTAAAGCGCGACATGTACGCGATATTGCCCCCGAACACGGACGCATAGAAGGTGAGCGCCTCCTCACAGTTGCCCTGAAAGTGCAGATACGGTTCAATCATAGCAAACACTCCTTGTTTCATTGTTGCCGCCAGTGTACGCTACATTTTGTAGCTGTCATTGTAAAAAATAGCCCTCTTTTCAAGGAAAGCGCGCGGGGTTACACCACACAGCGCCTGGAAATCATGGATGAAGTGCGGCTGATCAAAGTAGCCGGCCAGCGCCGCGACCGCCGCCAGGTTCCCACCCGCCGTTTCCAGCAGACGCACCGCGTGGTTCACCCGCACAATCCTGGAAAATTCCTTGATCCCGGTGCCGATTTGCTGCCTGAACAGGCGGCCCATCTGCTTTTCGCTGTAATGGGTTTGCTGCGAAAGCGCACGGGCGCTGACCCCGCCGTGGCTTTCGAAAATGCTGTGCATCGCCTGCGCCACCTGCGGGCTTTCCCGCACGCCATCCAGCAGGGAAAGGAAGATTGCGTCCATGCTTTCTTTCAGCGTGCCAATATCCGGCGCGGCAAGCAGCGCGGACAGCACCCGGCGGTGCAGCGCGCCGTCCACATCCGAAAAGGGGTGCGATACATCCAGCAGTTCGGATTGCGGCACGCCAAGCAGCGGGAACAGCCCCGCCGGGTGAAACTCAATCAGCAAAAGCAGCCTAAAAAATACCGCGTGCGCGCCCACCACCGACGCCCTTGTATTGACGCCGCGCAGGCCATCAAAAACGGTATTGCCGTCAAAAGAATAGGTCAGCGTGGCGCTTGCCGTGGGCAGAATGGTGTAATCGCCCGCCATGCCAGCGGCGCCGGGGCAGGTTACCGTATAGTTGGCGATGTACCGCGAAAGCCTGGGGTGCGGGCGCAGGTACACAAACCCCGGCCCGCGCGCCAGGGCGGGGCCTTTGTAGGCGGCAACGCTTGCTTCGAAAACCATGCGCTGATTATAGCATAAACAGCCGCCGGTTTCATTAATTCCCCGGAAGGGGTATAATAGAGGCATAGAACCCAAATAAAGCAAAGGCGGTATACAGCATGCACGAACACGGCGACCATTGCGGCTGCGGGGAGCATCACCATGACCATCATCACGAACACAGCGCGGACTGCGGCTGCGGAGAGCATAACCATGACCATCATCACGAACACAGTGACCATTGCGGCTGCGGGGAGCATAACCACCATCACCACCACGAGCACGGCGAAGACTGCGGCTGCGGCCACGACCATGTGCCGGTTGTGACGCCGGAGGGGCTGACATCCCTTCAGGTGGATGTGCTGCTTGCCTTAAGCCAGCGGCAGTGCCTGCCCGTGGCGTGCTTCACGCTGGAAAAGGAAGGCAACCACGCCCACGCAGTCGCGCTGGCCCCGGTGTATCTCGGCACGCCGGATGACACGATGGAGCAGGTCAAGCAGCTTGGCGAAGAGCTGGACGGACTGGAAGAGATGGGCCTGATCTCGCTGGATTACGATATGCCGATCAAGGATTACCCTTACGAGGAGTACAAGGCATCCATTCTGTACGCGTTTTTTGTGAAAACCGTTAAAGAGGCCGCCGCCATGCCCGGGCATCTGTTTGATACGGCCGGGCTGGAGCTGGGCAGCATGGCGCTGACAGACGCGGGGATGGATTTGGTGGAGGAGATACTGGAATAGGGGGGCCCGAATTGATCAACCGCACCGAAACCGTAAAGGCCCAGTATGCCACGGACGCAAACCTGGCAGCCCGCCTGCGCCTGCATGAAAAGCACAGCACAAACAAGCAGGGCTATCACGCGTGGCTGTTCGGTCAGTACGCGTTTGCGCCCGGCGCGCGCATCCTGGAGCTTGGCTGCGGCAACGCCGTGATGTGGAAAGGCCGCATCGCCGCGCTGCCGCCTGGCTGCACGTTGATCCTCAGCGACTTTTCTAAGGGGATAGTGGATGCCGCGCGACAGGCGCATCAGGGGCCGGAAAATGTTTCGTTTCAGCAGATTGACATCCAGGCGATCCCGTACGGCGATATCGCGTTTGATACGGTGATGGCAAACCACATGCTGTACCATGTGCCGAACCTTTCCAAAGCGCTGTGCGAGGTGCAACGCGTGCTCAAACCCGGCGGCACATTCTACGCCGCCACAAACGGCAACGGCGGCCTGTACGCATTCATGCGTGATACGATGCGGCGGATCAGTCCCGATACGCCCGCATTCGCCCAGCCGTTTTCATTCAATCTGGAAAATGGGGCCGATCTGCTGCGCCCCTATTGTGCGGATGTTGAAAGGCTGGACTACGAAGACAGCCTGCGCCTGACCGATGCGGAAGGCGTGCGCGGCCTGGCCGACTGGATGCGCTCCACCATCTACATGGCAGAGACGACAGAGCGTGACGCCGACGCGCTGCTTGCGCACCTGACCGAAGTTTTACGCCGGGATGGCGCG
>JAVBPC010000067.1:0-10589 GCA_031549905.1 Eubacteriales bacterium | reverse complement strand
AAGTCCCGCGAAGAATGCATCGACTACGCCAACGCGCGCAACATCCCCGTGCCGGTATCGAAAAAGCGCCCGTACTCCATGGATAGAAACCTCTGGCACCTGAGCCACGAGGGCGCCGACCTGGAGTCCCCCGCCAACCCGCCGCCGGAGGATCTGTGCCTGATCTGCGTCACGCCCGAAAACGCGCCCGACACGCCCGAAATGGTCAGCGTTTCCTACGAAAAGGGCATTCCGGTCGCGATCAACGGCGAAAAGCTGGGCGCAATCGCACTGATGGAGAAGGCCAACGAAATCGCCGCGCGCAACGGCGTGGGCATAGCGGATCTGGTGGAAAACCGGCTGGTGGGCATGAAATCCCGCGGCGTGTATGAGACGCCGGGCGGCACGCTGCTGTTCGAAACACACGCAATCCTGGAGCAGATCACGCTGGACCGGATCACTTCCCACTATAAAGATCAGGTTGCCATCCGCTTCTCCGAGCTGGTGTACGACGGCCAGTGGTACACCCCGCTGCGCGAGGCGCTGTCAGCGTTTGCCGACAGCACGCAGCAAACCGTGACGGGAGACGTGACCGTGAAGCTGTACAAGGGCAACGTGATCCCGCAGAGCGTCACCTCGCCGTACACGCTGTACACCGAGAAGATCGCCACATTCGGCGACAGCGGCGAACTGTATTCCCACAAGGACAGCGAGGGTTTTATCAACCTGTTCGGCCTGCCGCTGAAAGTGAATGCCCTAATGAAAGAGGGCAAGCTATGAAGCTTTGGGGCGGCCGCTTCGAAAAAGAAACAGCCGGGTTGGTGGACGCGTTCGGCGCGTCCATCGCCTTTGACCAGCGGCTTTTTGCGCAGGATATCAAGGGCTCCATCGCGCACGCCACGATGCTGGCCGAAATCGGCGTGCTGACGGCGGACGACGCGGCAAAGATCATCGAGGGCCTTAAAGGCATCCTGGTGGACGCCGAAGCCGGCAAGATCGCCTGGCGCGAAGATGCCGAGGACATCCACATGAACGTGGAAGCGCTGCGGACCGAGCGAATCGGCGCGGCGGGCAAGCGCCTGCACACCGGCCGCAGCCGCAACGATCAGGTCGCGCTGGATACCCGCCTGTACACGATGGATGCTTGCGATGAAATCATCGCGCTGTTGGAAGGTTTGATCCGTGCGCTGCTGACAGCCGCAGAAACGCACCTTGGCACGCTGATGCCCGGTTACACGCACCTGCAAAAGGCGCAGCCGGTCACGCTGGCGCACCACCTGATGGCGTATGTGCAGATGCTGCTGCGCGATCGGGAGCGCTTCACGCAGGCCAAATCGCGCGCTGCCGTGATGCCGCTGGGCGCGGGCGCGCTGGCGGGCACGACATATCCGCTGAACCGCGGGCGTGTGGCAGAGCTGCTCGGCTTTGACAGGATCACCGCAAACAGCCTGGATTCGGTATCTGACCGCGATTTCGCGCTGGATTTCATCTTCTCAGCGTCAACATGCATGATGCACCTGTCGCGCTTTTGCGAGGAGCTGATCCTGTGGTCGGCGCAGGAATTCGGCTTTGTCACAATGGATGACGCCTACTCCACCGGTTCCTCCATCATGCCGCAAAAGAAAAACCCCGATGTGGCGGAGCTGATCCGGGGCAAAACGGGCCGCGTGTTCGGCGCGCTGCAATCGCTGCTGGTGACGCTGAAAGGCCTTCCGCTGGCGTATAACAAGGACATGCAGGAGGATAAAGAGGCGCTGTTTGATGCGCACGATACCCTTTCCATGTGCCTTAAAGTGTTCACGCCGATGTTTGAAACGCTGACCTTCCGCAAGGAACGCATGGCCCGCGCGGCCGCCGAGGGCTTCACCAACGCCACCGACGCGGCCGATTATCTGGTGAAAAAGGGCTTACCCTTCCGCGACGCGCACGCCGTGCTGGGCCGCCTGGTCGGCCATTGCGTGAAGGAGAGCCGCGCGCTGCTGGACCTATCGCTGGATGAACTGAAGGCGTTCAGCCCTGTGTTTGAGCGGGATGTTTTTGAGGCGATCACGCCCGAAGCGTGCGTGGAGCTAAGGAACCTGCCGGGCGGGCCCGCACCGGAAGCCGTTAAGGCGGCTATTGGGGCGGTTTGGGGGGAAGTAGGGACGCGGTAGGGACAACAGGGACGCTGGGACTCTGTCCCAGACCCTGCTTAGGGGATATATCCCCTAAGAACCCCCTCTTTTTTGCCTCAGGGCGGGTTGGGTTTTCAGCTAAAGCAATGCCCTGCTGCTTACTGCCGCAGGGCGTTTTTATATGGAAATGTCCCAATGCAGGGATTCTTAAGGGCCTAAGGCCCTTAAGCGGGGTCCAGGGGCAGCGCCCCTGGCGTTCCCTCACACCCCCCGCGGCAGCTCCTCCGCCGCGCGCAGCGCCTCTTCCAGGCTCGGAATCGAAGCCGCCGCCCCTTGCCGCGACACCGCCAGTGCGGACGCCGCCGCCGCTGTGCGCAGCGCTTCCTTCGGCCCGCTCCCCTGCGCCTTGCGCGCGATGAAGAAGCCCAGGAACGTATCGCCGGCAGCCGTGGTATCCACAGCTTTCACCTTGTATATGCCCATGCTTTCGCGCTGCTCTTCGTGCAGGTAGACCGACCCCTCCTTGCCAAGCGTCAGCACCACTTCGGCCCGCGGGAACAGCGCGCGCATCTTTTCGCACATCGCTTCCACATCGCTGTCGCCCGTGATCGCCTCGGCCTCTATCTCGTTCAAGATAAACAGATCAACCAGATCAAGGCCGCTTTCCAGCAGCGCGGGGCTGATGGGCGACGGGTTCATCGCGATTTTCAGGCCCTTTGCCTTGGCGCGCTTCAATATATACGGCAGCAAGTTGATCTCATTCTGCACCAGCGCCCAGTCGCCCGGGCCAAACGGTGCAAGCGCAGCGTCAACATCCTGCTCGGTCAGCGCCTGGTTTGCGCCGCCGTACAGCAGGATGCAGTTCTGCCCGCTTTCATCCACCTGGATGATCGCATGGCCGGTGCGCCCGTCCGTGCGGGCAACGTGCACCGTATTAACGCCGTGGCGGTTCAGTTCATCCAACAGAAAATCACCGTCCACGCCAATCTTGCCCGCATGGAAAACCTCCATGCCCGCCCTGCAAAGCGCAATGGACTGGTTCAGCCCCTTGCCCCCGCAAAACAGCGCAAGCGCATGGGATGACAGCGTTTCGCCGGGGCGCACGAAATGGGGAACGCTGTATACATAATCAATATTCAGGGAACCGAAATTCAATATGCGCGGCATGCTTTTTCTCCAATCGGTGCTTTTTAAGCAGTGTACCATCACGTGAAATAATATGCAACCGAATGGGCAAAGTTCATGCGCCCGGCACTTCCTTTACCCCAAGGAATGCCGTGATCACCTTGCCGTACACGCCAAGATAGAACGCATAATATTCATCATATGTAATACTGCAGCGCCAGGCCAGCAGCTCCATCACAACCCCCGCCACGCTGACCGTTACGCCCGTTTCGCCAAGGCCGTTGCGCAGGTAGAATGCTTTGCGCAGGATGCGCTGCTCCGCATTCGCCGCGTTTTCTTCGGGCACCTCTATTTCCAGGAAGAAACGGCTGCCCGCGTATTTTTCATACAAAAGCGCCAGGGTTTGGCCGCCCAGGCCTTTTCCTCTGACAGCGGGGTCCACCGCGAAGTACTCCAGCATCGCAAGGTCCGCGTGTTTCACCACCACGGCGAACCCCGCAAACCCTTCGCCGCCGTCAATCGCCAGGATATCCGCCACGCCCTGCTTTTGCTTGTGCAGCAGCACGGAAAACGGCTTGCGCTCTGCAGGGGGAAACGCGCTGTTATACAATGTTTTCATCCGGGGCAGCTGTTCCGCCGTGATTGGGTATAGTCTCATAGGGATTCCTCCTCGCCTGAGGATATGACCTCCCTATTATTGTAACCAATTTTGGCGGAGGGAGCAACCTTGAATCAGAACACGGCCCTATCCCGCCCAATCAAAATTTACCCAATAACGATTGAGCCCCGCCCCGCAATCGTGTATACTGTACCTGTTCCCAATTCCCTCTCAACCGAAAAGGACAAGGAGTGAATCACCATGCGAAAGAACATCTCTAGGCTTCTGGTATTGGCGCTGGCGCTGACAACCTGCCTGCTGCTGACGTCCGCCGCCTCCGCAGAGGCGCGCGAGGTCAAGCTGACGATCCTGGGCACGTCTGACATCCACGCGCAGCTGTACGGCTTCGCGTATGAGGACAGCAAGGAAACCGCCAACAACGGTTGGGCCCGCCTGGCCACCTACATCAAGCAGGTGCGGGAAGAGAACCCCAACGTCATCCTGATGGATAACGGTGACACCTACCAGGGCACGATCCTCTCCGACGACGTGTACAACAAGCGCCCCGCGGAAGGCATCCACCCCATCTCCCAGACCCTCAACGAGCTGGGCTACGATGCGTTCACGCTGGGCAACCATGAGTTCAACTTTGGCATCGAGCTGATTGCGCGGATGTACGAAGAGCTGGATATGGCCGTCCTTTCCGCGAACAGCTTTGTGAAGGAAACGGGCGAGAACCTGGTTGACGCGTACACCGTGATTGAGCGCGACGACCTGAAGATCGGCATCATTGGCCTGACCACGCCGAACATTCCCCGTTGGGACGGCGAAAAGGTTGACTCGCTTGAATTCGAAAGCATGGCCGAAACCGCCCGCGCGGTGGCCGATATCCTGATTGAAGAAGAAAAGGTCGATCTGATCCTGATCTCCGCGCACGCGGGGATGACGGCGGAATACGACCTGGATAACGAATCCGACGGCGCGGCCAAGATCCTGGAAATGGTGCCGGAAGCCGCCGCGATGCTGGTAGGCCACTACCATATCGTCGTTAAGGATCAGGTGGGCGAGACCGTCGTCGGCGCGCCACGCAACCTGGGCCGCGACATCGTGCGCTTTGACCTGACCGTGCAGATCGCCGATGACGGCGCTGTCACCGTGACCGACAAGGCCGTTGATGTCATTGACATGGCTGAAACCACCCCGGACGAAGAATACCGCGCGCTGATCCAGTACGCGCATGACGCGACCATCGCTTTCATCGAGGGCGGCGAGGGCAGCGCGGCCGGCGAAACCGGCGGCGTGTTCGGACAGGCGTCCGCAGACTTCCAGCCCAAGGAAGAGATCATTGGCATCCCCGAAGGGAAGCTGCGCGACACCGCGGTCATCGACCTGATCAACAATGTGCAGCTGGCAGTTTCCGGCGCGGATGTATCCGCCGCGGCGCTGTTCTCCGACAAGAGCGATATCCTGGCGGGCGACATCAAGTACAGCACCATCTTTGGCATCTATAAGTATGACAATACCCTCTACACCGTGGATGTGACCGGCGCGGAGCTGAAAGCATTCATGGAATGGTCCGCCGAGCACTACAACACCTGGCAGCCGGGCGACCTGAACATCAGCTTCAACGCCGATATTCCGGGCTACCGCTACGATATGTTCCAGGGCGTGGATTACAAAATTGACCTGTCTCAGCCCGCCGGCAGCCGCATCGTGGATGTGATGTTCAAGGGCGAGCCGCTGAAGGATGACCAAGTGCTGAAGCTTGCCGTGAACAACTACCGCTATTCCAGCGGCCTGAAGGCGAACAACCTGGCCGCCGGCACCCGCGACTGGGAGTCTCCGCGCTCCGTGCGCGACTACCTGGTGGAGTATGTGCTGGAGCAGGGCACGGTTGATCCGGTTGTGGACAACAACTGGGAGATCACCGGCGTTGACCTCAGCCATCCGCTGCGCGACAAGGTGATAGCGCTGGTCAACGAAGGCAAGATCGAAGTGCCGTACAGCGAAGCGCTGAACATCAACAAGCTGCTGGAAGACGGCATCATCGATGAAGAAGGCAACCTGCTGGTGGAGGCTGAAAAGCCCGCGGCGTAAGCCTTACACAACAGCCCGAAACAAAGAAGAAGGCCGTCCCAAGCGGGGCGGCCTTCTTTTGCATACCTATGTGCTATTTCACCTGGTACACCAGCGTGACATTGGCGCTGATCTCCATCTCGCCGGCCATAACGTCGGTACCGCCGCTGTCCATCATCGCCCCGGGCGCGTAGCTGTTGTACACGGCTGTCGGATAACTGGTTTCGCGCATCGACTTGAGCGCCTGCAGCTCCACGCCGGCGGCCTCAGCCATCGCCTCCACCTTGCCCCTTGCCGCCTTGATGGCATCCTTCAGCGCTTCCTTATATACGGTGCCTTCATCGGAATAGCTGAAGCTGAGGTTGCCGACATCGTTCGCGCCGCACGATACCGCTGTATCCAGAATCGTGTTGATCAGGGCGAAGTCGGTCACTTTCACCTTAAGGCTGATGGTGGTGTTGTAGCCGGTGGGCGTAGTCTTATCCTTGGAGTAGTCATAGGTGCGGTAGATGGAATACCCGCTGGTGGCGATGTTCTTTTCCGGCACGCCAAGCGCCTTCAGTGCTGCGATGACATCGTTGATGATGCGTGTGGCTTCGCTCTGGGCATCCTGCACCTCTTTCTTTTCGATGGATGCACCGACCGAGATCGTCACAGTGTCAGGCACCACGGTGCGCACGGCCCGGCCCTGAACCTCCACCTCGCCGCTTTCTTTCACCATGTTGGTTACGGAAGTCGCGGCGCTGTCCAGCCACTGGCCGAAGGATTGACCGGTCTGTTCCTCGGCAAATGCTGTGCCGCAAAGGGCCAGGGATACCGCCAGCAGGATCGAAATCAGGATTGCAATGCGTTTCATGGGATAACGCTCCTTTCGGTTGTTGTACTCAGTTCAGTACTATGACGTATGCTTTGCCCAAAATGTTCTGCTTTTGAGAAAAAATCCCATTTTTAGATTTTACGGCAAGTTTACATATGTTGGGAATTCACCGCGGATACATCGCGTCGTATATATGACAGCCGAAACAGCTTTCGACGCCGGATTGGAGGTGCCCATGCTAAGAGCCATCGTGATTTTGCTGGTTGCCCTGACCTTTCGGACCGTTCCCGTAGAACACACCCCCGCACCGCAGGCCACATACTATGGCGGCAGCGAAATGGATTCGCCCGCCCATTCCGTGGTTTTGGAGGATGGCAGCATCCTTGTCACCGGCTCCACCAGAAGCACGGACGGGCCATTTGCGCAAAACGAAGCGATAAACCACAATAACTATGCGTTTGCCGTGATGTTCGGTCCCGATGGCAATGTGCGCTGGCAGCTGGTGTACAGCAAGGGGTACGGCGATAACCAGTTCCGGTGCAGCCTGCCGCAGGCGGACGGCACGTTTGTTTTGGTCTATGATTACTATGTAGGCGACATGCAGGGCATCATCCTGATGACGGTTAGCGACAGCGGGGAAGTTTTGCATGAAACGGAGGTGCCAAAAGAGAACTTTGCAAGCTGCTACCCGCTTGGGGGAAATCTGCTTATCCAGCGGGTGGGCGGCATGTATTACCTGCCGGAGTGGGATTGGTATCCGGTGCAGGTATCGTCTCTGGAATGCGTGAACCCGCAAGGCGAAGTACTATGGCGCCATACCTATCCCGAAATTACGTGGGATGGGCTTCAGCTTGCGATACTGGTGGCGGAAGATGGATACTATCTGGCAGGCGGGCGTTATGAAATGGTTGAAGAGCATTTGATGGTATCCCGCGCATGGACGGCAAAGCTGGATACCGGCGGCAACATGCTCTGGTACAAGGAATTGGAAACGGGCTATTCTTCAAGCTTTAACGCCATTCAGCCAAGGGCGGATGGCGACGTTTTGGTTGCCGGCTATTATATAGAAAGTGAAAGCGCGGAAACAGCAGGCACGGTGGCATGGGTGGATGCGGATGGAACCATTGGACGCACGCAAAACTATCTGGTCGGTCAGCACCTGGGCTTTTCGGACATGTTGCCGTCAGGCGACGGCTATCTGCTGATGGGCAATCACGCGTTCATCGAAAAGCTGCCTATGGTTCTGATCGACGCGTCGGGTCACATCATTCAAAAATGGAATATGCAAACCCCTCACGCCGAGCCTATGCAGTCCGCCCGTCTCTATCAAACGCCGGAAGGGTACGCGATCGTCGCCATGGCGCATGTGGAAGAGGAAACAAACGTTAACAACGGTGATATTGTTCTGATGCCGGTAGTTTTCCCATAAGTGTTTTAGAAATTGTCGCCATATGCCCATTATTCTACAGCATCTATCTTGAAGATTCAAAAAAAACTTTACAGCCCCCGCGCGCTATGTTACTATGTATGATAGATTTTTAGGCGCTGCCGCCCGTTTTTGTAAGGGTGGCTATGCTGCGCAAAAACGGGAGGACATGGTAATGAAGGAATACCAGGCCGAGAACATTCGCAACATTGCCGTCGTGGGCCATGGCAGCGAAGGCAAAACCACGCTGGTGGAATCCATGCTGTACGCCACCGGCGCCATCGACCGGCAGGGCCGCGTTGAAGACGGCAACACCGTCACCGATTTTGACGCCGAAGAGACCAGGCGCGGCATATCCATCTCCGCAGCCGTCGCCCCGGTCGAATGGAAGGGCGTCAAGCTCAACTTTGTCGATGTTCCGGGCTATTTTGATTTCATCGGCGAGATGATGGGCCCCATGCGCGTTGCCGAAGGCGCGGCCATCGTCGTGGGCTCCGTTGCTGGGCTTACCGTCGGCGCCGAAAAGGCCTGGGATAACAGCACGAAGTTCGGCGTATCGAAGTGCTTCATCATCAACCAGATGGACCGCGAGCACGCCGATTTCAATAAGACGCTAAACGCCCTGCGCGATAAGTTCGGCCCGGAAGTGGTGCCGATCCTGCTGCCGCTGGGCGAGGGCCTGTCCTTCAAGGGCGTTGTGAACGTTCTGGAAAACAAGGCGTATGAATCAAACGGAAAGACCATTAAGGAAGTGCCCGTGCCCGCGAACATGGAAGGTGCCATCAGCACCGCGCGCGAAGAGATCATGGAAGCCGTTGCCGGCACCGACGAAGCCCTGATGGAGAAGTTCTTCGAGGAAGGCGAGCTTTCCGATGAAGAGATGCTGAAGGGTCTTCGCGTCGGCGTGGTCGAGGGCATGGTCGTGCCCGTCGGCTGCTGCGCAAGCCTGGGCGGTATCGGCGTGATGCCGCTTCTGGATATCCTCTCTGCGTACATGCCCTCCCCCGCCGGCCGCGAGGTTAAGGGCGTGAACACCAAGACGAACGAAGCCGACAAGCGCGTTTGCGCCGCCGATCAGCCGTTCTCCGCGCTGGTGTTCAAGACCATCGTGGACAAGTTTGTCGGCAAGATGAGCCTTTTCAAGGTTGTTTCCGGCACGCTGACCAACGCCACCGCGCTGTACAACCCGAACTCTGACCGCGCCGAGAAGGCGGGCAACCTGTTCATCCTGCGCGGCAAGGATCAGATCTCCTGCGACAAGCTGGTTGCGGGCGACATCGGTGCGCTGGCCAAGCTGCAGTACACCAACACAGGGCACACTTTATGCGACCAGGCAAAGCCCATCCGCTTTGATGAAATCGTATTCCCCGCGCCGTCCATCTCCATGGCCGTGTACGCCAAGAAGACCGGCGAAGAAGACAAGGTGTTCTCCGGCCTTGCGCGCCTGATGGAAGAAGACCCGACCATCCGCGTGGGCAAGGACCCCGATACCACCGAGACGCTGCTGTCCGGCCAGGGCGAAATGCACATCGAGGTCGTCAGCAAGAAGCTGGCCGGCAAGTTCGGCGTGGAAGCGCAGCTGCAAGACCCGCGCGTCGCCTACCGCGAAACGATCCGCAAGACCGTCAAGACCCAGGGCCGCCACAAGAAACAGTCCGGCGGCCACGGCCAGTTCGGCGATGTGTGGATCGAGTTCAGCCCGCTGGAAGATGCCGGCGTCGATTTCGAATTTGTGGATAAGGTCGTCGGCGGCGTGGTGCCCCGCAACTTCATCCCCTCCGTTGAAAAGGGCCTGCGCGAGAATATCGGCAAGGGCGTTCTGGCGGGCTATCCGATGTTCGGCCTGCGCGCCACGCTGTACGACGGCTCGTACCACGCGGTTGACTCCTCCGAAATGGCGTTCAAAACCGCTGCCCGCATTGCGTACAAGAAGGGCTGCGCCGAGGCCGGTCCCGTGCTGCTGGAGCCGATCTACCACGTTGAGATCACCGTGCCGGACGAGTACATGGGCGACATCATCGGCGATATGAACCGCCGCCGCGGCCGCATCATGGGCATGGATCAGGTAGAGGGCGGCCAGTGCGTCGTCGCTGAAGTGCCCCAGGCCGAAATGTTCAAGTATGCGACCGACCTGCGCTCCATGACGCAGGCGCGCGGCGCGTTCACCATGCGCTTTGAGCGCTACGAAGAGATGCCTGCCAACATCGCGCAGAAGATCGTCGAGAGCGCGAAGAAGGATGAGGAAGAGGAAGAGTGAGACCAGGGGCTTTGCCCCCAGACCCCACCAAGGGGACTAAGTCCCCTTGGAACCCCTGCTATTTCGCCTCACGGCGGGCAGGGGTTTTCTTATTAATGATTTCATCCCCATGCAGGGATTCTTAAGGGCCTTAGGCCCTTAAGCGGGGTCCAGGGGCGGCGCCCCTGGCGTCCCCCCTCCCAGAGAGGGTGTTTCTG
>JAVBPC010000065.1:0-2822 GCA_031549905.1 Eubacteriales bacterium | reverse complement strand
CTTGCTCCCTCAGCTTAGCGAGAAAGCAAAATCTCTGGCAAATCCATGCCCTATGTTTTCGGAAATTGCTCTAACTGCGACAGAAGGGACTGAATCGGATGGATAAGTGGGATATCCGCTTCATGCAGATGGCGGAGGTCGTGGGTGGCTGGTCCAGCTGCTTCCAGGAAAACAGAAATATCGGCGCGGTGATCGTCAAAAACAAGCGCATCCTCACCACCGGCTACAACGGCGCGCCCGCGGGCGTGCGCACCTGCAAGGAGCGCGGCGAGTGCCTGCGCAGAAAACTGAACGTGCCGTCAGGCACGCGCCAGGAGGTCTGCTACGCCACGCACGCGGAGCAAAACGCCATCGTGCAGGCGGCGCGCATGGGCATCCACATTGAGGGCGCTACGCTGTACTGCACGCACCAGCCGTGCAGCCAGTGCGCAAAGATGATCATCAACGCGGGCATTGTGCGCGCGGTATACAAAAACGCCTACCCCGATGAATTCTCGCTGGATCTGTTCCGCGAGGCCGGGGTGGCGCTGGTGCACTTTACGCAAGAGTAAGGAAATACCGCACAAAAGCCGATGCGCGTGCGGTATTGCACAACTATTTCCTATCCCAGCAAATACTCCCACCTGGTATTGTAAGAGCACATCCAGGCGATCCTGTACCCCGCCCGGTGCGCTACGCTCTGTGAGCCGACGTTCGTCGACCCCGTGCCATAGTACGGCACAAACCCGCGCCGAATGATCTCCGCAGTAAGCCTGCCGACCAGGGCGGCGGCAATCCCTTTGCCGCGCCACGGAGGCAGCACATCGATGCCTACCTGCCACAGCCTTTCGCAGTCCGCGCTGCACGCGGCCATGCCGATCACGCGGTCGCCCTCCATCGCCAGCAGCGCCAGCACATCCGGGCGGGGGTGGTTCACATCATATGCGATGGCGTTGTGGAAGCCTTTCAGCGCATACAGCGCGGGGATGTCCGGCCTTTCCACCCACCGCAGCGCGTATCCCCTGGGCATCGGCGGCAGCGGCGCATCCACATGTTCCGGCAGGTAGTACAGGCTGTGCCCGGCGATGAACGGCTGGGCAAACGCATCCTGCTGATCCAGCGGCGACAGCTTTTCCATGATGCGGGGCAGGTGCTCCGCTGTGGCGCTGACCACTGTGCCGCGCCCCATCGTCAGCATATCCAGCGACAGCGCCCCGCGTGGAAACGGCCGCCGGCCCGGCACATCGCGCGCCTCGGTAAAAAGATAGCCGTCCCGGTCAAAATCCTCGGGACGGCAGCACAGTTCCAGCGCCAGTTGCGCGCGCACGGTCTCTTGCATCTTTTGTACGGTCATGTTGCCTCTCTATTCGGCGCGCGGCCTTGCCGCGTTCATGCCAAGCTTTGTGGTCAGGTTCGTGTACGCCTTTCGCATGTTGCCGAAGATCGTTTCGGTCATGTTTTCAGGGCGGTTCAGGCTGCCGGCAGGCACCACGCGGTAGCGGTTGATGCCCTCCGCATCCTTATAGCGCATGATCCAGGTGGGCATGTACCACGCGTCGCGGATCGTGGCGCGCTGGTTTTGCACATTCCATTCAATGGATAGTTGCAGGATCATCCCGGTAATCGCCGGGGTATCGCGCGTGTCATCAATCAGGAAGTTGCCCAGCGAATACGCGATGAACACCTCGCGCGTTGTGCCTGTGACATCGGTCACGGTGCGGCGCTCCATATCATGCACGCTGGTGGGGCCGACGCCCAGGATGATATCCGCACCGGCATTCGCAAGCGCGTCGGCGGCATCCCGCGTGGCGCGCGGGGGGCGCGTGTCCGCGCGCTCACCCCAGTAGGCCAGCGCTATCACGATCTTCGCGCCCTTCTGTCGAAGCGCCTGCACATCGGCGGCCACGGTGTCGGTATCCAGCATCCGCATCGCGCCCGAAGGCTCGCTGACGGCCTTTCTGCCCGCGGAGCTGACGGCATTCGTGTAGGAAATGACGCCCACCGGCACGCCGCTCATGTCAATGATCTGCATCCCGGCCAGGTCTTGCTGGGTTTTGTACGCGCCGATCGGGGTTAGGCCCAGGCCGGACAGCGTATCCACCGTTGTGGCGACGCCGTCCATTCCGTAATCCAGCGCATGGTCGGTGCCCAGGTTGATCGCCGTGATGCCGCTGTTTTGCAGCGCCTGCGCCAGCTCCATCGGCGCGCGGTATGTCTCCAGCTCCTGCCCCGGCGCGGCAAGGCCAGCGCGCAGCGTGGCTACGGCAAAGTCGCTGCCCTTGATCACATGGGCGACGGATGCGAACGCGTCTTCATACTGATAGACGCCGCTTTGCACCTGCCCGCTCTGGCGCAGTTCGCTGCCCAGTGTGATTTGCCCCATCGCGGTCAGCGTCAGGTTGATGCTGGGCGGCGTCGTGGGCGCGGGCGGCTGGGTGGGCTGCGCGGGCGCATCGGTAGGCCCTGCGGCCGCAACCTGTCCGGATACGGAAGCAGGATCTGTAGGCGACGGTGCGCCCGCGCCCTGCCCGCTGTCGACCACCCCGCGCGTCAGCGCGGCCAGCGGTTCTGCCAGCAGGTTGGCGTCAAAGCTGATTTGCTTCATATCACCGGCGACGCGCGTGAAGATGAACATCCCCACCGCAAGGGTCAGCACAGTAAAGGACAGCATGAATGTTGTCCCCACCGATACGCCGCGTTTCGCTCTTCTGATCCCCATACCGGGCTCCTTTATCTACTGATGTAGCACAGGGGGGACACGTCCCCCCTGTGTGACCCCCCTCACGCCCTTCCGGGCGTGAAAGGTAGAAAAACCTTGCGGTTTTTCTGTCCGTTCGGCGGCA
>JAVBPC010000083.1:0-20256 GCA_031549905.1 Eubacteriales bacterium | reverse complement strand
GACTTTTGGAGGGGTTGCGTTTTTGCGCCCCTCCGGCAAAAGCAAGGATATGTGCGACCTGCTACGAAAGCAAAAGAAACAACCCACCGAACTTGGTGAGTTTTGCTGGTAGCGGCGACCTGATTCGAACAGGTGACACTCCGGGTATGAACCGAATGCTCTAGCCAGCTGAGCTACGCCGCCAAAATGGTTGCGGGGGAGGGATTTGAACCCTCGACCTCCGGGTTATGAGCCCGACGAGCTACCGGACTGCTCTACCCCGCGACGCTGCCCCAACGGGCAAGAGCTATCATACAATGGATTGGCTGGTTTGTCAAGCAAAAAAACCGCCAAATTTCACCGTTTCTGTAAACATTCCTGCACCACCGCCATCACGCAATCCTGTTCCGCCACGGTCATCTTGATATCGCTGGGCAGGCAAAGGCCGCGCGCAAACACGTCTTCGCCAACAGGCACATCCACGCCATCCGCCGTGATAAAATCGTGCGCCTTATAAAAAGGCTGCATATGCATGGGTTTCCATATAGGGCGCGCCTCGATATTCTCCCGCGCCAGCGCCTCCATAATTTCACAGGGCGGCACGGAACACTCTCTATCCAGCAGCAGGCATGAAAGCCAGAAGTTCGGCTCGGTGTACGGCAAATACGGGTTCATCGCAAGCGGAAGGCCCGCAAACCCTTCACGGTAGCGCATATAAATCGCCCGCTTGGCCTCATGGTGCGCATCCAAGTGATGCATCTGACCGCGCCCAATTCCGGCGGTCACGTTGCTCATGCGGTAGTTGTAGCCAAGTTCGCTGTGCTGATAATGCGGCGCGGGATCGCGCGACTGCGTGGCCCAAAACTTGGCCTTCTCAATCGCCGCCTCGTCATCGGAGAGCAACATGCCGCCGCCGGATGTCGTGATAATCTTGTTGCCGTTGAAGCTTAGCGCGGCATGCCGGCCGAATGCGCCGGTCTGGCGGCCGCGGTATGTCGCGGAGAAGCTCTCCGCCGCATCCTCAATCAGAGGCACGCCGTGCGCATCGCACAGCGCCGCGATCTCATCAAGCCTTGCGGGCGTGCCGTACAGATGCGCCAGCAACACGGCCTTCGGTTTTGCCAGCCGCACGCCGTCATACTTCTTGAGTGCCTTTTCAAGCGCCGTGGGGTCCATATTCCAGGTATCGTATTCCGAATCGATGAACACCTGCACGCCCTTTTCGTACGATACGGGATTGACTGTAGCGGCAAATGTAAAATCGGAACAAAGCACAGTGTCGCCCCGGCCAACCCCTGCAAGCTTCACCGCCAGGTGCAGCGCCGCCGTGCCGGAAGAGAGCGCCAGCGCGCCCCTAACGCCGACATACCCGGCTGTCTGCTGTTCAAAGGTATCCACATTTCTGCCAAGCGGCGCGATCCAGTTCGTGTCAAATGCCTGCTTGATGTACTGCATTTCCTCCCCGTGCATCGTCGGGGATGACAAAAAAACGCGCTTTTTCACAGCTCACCTCCAAAGAAGTCAAATCTATGTAAAAATAGTATACTTCCTTAGATTTATCCATGTCAAATTCTACGCCGCGTGTAGCATTTCCCCGTCGCGGTATGTCCATATAGCCACAAAAACGGCCCTGTCCGCGGCAAAGACGCCGCAGCACAGGGCGAATCGGGCCGGTTGACCCGGCAAATTATGGGTCTTTACGACAAGATTATTTTCGCGTCAGGCCGGCTCCGTCTCTTTTCGAATGATCGACTTTGTGCGCCAGTTGCCCTTGCGGTACCACAGGTAATTCAGCAGCGCACCAATGCTCCACGCCACCAGCAGCGAGAAGTACAGGCAGTCCGGCGAACCGTTCGGCCACTCGGGCGATCGGGTGAAGTACGCCCACAGGTACGCCACCGGCACGCGCAGTGCCACCGATGTGAACAGTGAAATCCACATCGAGGGCATCGTATCCCCCGCGCCGCGCATGATGCCTGCAAACACCTGCATCATCGACATCGCAAGGTAGCCGAACGCCAGGATGCGCAGCGCGCGCACGCCCAGGTCCTTGATCTGCTCGGTCTGCGTAAACCAGCCGATCATCGTGCGGCCAAAGATCAGGATGGATGTGGTGAGCACCGCCGCCACCGCAAGGCTGATCACCGTTGCCACGCGCGTGCCGCTCTTGACGCGGTCCAGCTTCCTTGCGCCAATGTTCTGGCCGACAAACGTGGATATGGCCATGCCGAATGTAAAGTTGGGCAGCATGGCAAACCCGTCCACGCGCATGACAACTACCGAGCACGCCACCGCAACCGTGCCCAGGCTGTTGGTCAGCGCCTGCGTGATGACCATCGCCATCGAAAACACCGCCTGCGTGATGCCCGCCGGAAGGCCCAGCTTCAGCAGTTGGCCGGTGCGCTCTTTGGAAAAGCGCAGCGTCTTTCTGTTCATATCCAGCACGCCGCGCATGCGGAACAGCCGGAGCACACACAGCACCGCCGATATTGCCTGCGATATTACGGTCGCGATGGCCGCGCCCGCAACGCCCCAGCCAAACGATGCCACAAACACGATATCCAGCACGGTGTTCAGCCCGCACGCCACCAGCAGGAAGATCAGCGGCGTCACCGAATCCCCCAGCCCGCGCAGAATGCCTGAAATGATGTTGTAAAACGACATCGTCAGCACGCCGCCAAAGATGATCAGCAGGTATGTGCACGCCATCTCATAGATCTCTTCCGGCGTGCCAAGCAGGCGCAGCACGGGCCTTGTGATCAGCAGGCCAATCACCGTGGTGATGATCCCTGCGATGAACACGATGATCACCGCGTTGCCCACGGCGAGCGAAAGCCCCTCGCGGTCCTTCGCGCCGAAATACTGCGCCACAATGATGCCCGCGCCCGTCGAAATGGCGACGAACAGCACCAGCACCAGGTTAAACAGCGGCATCGTTGCGCCGACGGCGGCCAGCGCGTGGTCGCCAACATAGCGCCCCACAACGATCGAGTCAACCGTGCTGTACAGCTGCTGCGCAAAATTGCCAATCAGCAGCGGGATGGCAAACATCAGCAGGTTCTTGGCAGGGTTGCCCACCGTCATATCCTGCGCGCCAAAAAGGGCCGTAAACCGGCCCCAAAGGGATGGTTTGGTTGTAGCCTCCATGGTTATACCTCCGTTGTGCCTATGATGTGCGCGTCATACCCGGCCTTGTGCAGCGCTTTGATGATCCTGGCTTTGTGCTCGTGGCCGAACGCCTCCAGCGTAACCCTAAGCTCCACCGCGCTTTGGCGGTTGATGCTGACGAACTGGTTGTGATCCAGCTTGATGATGTTGCCGTTTTCTTCCGATACCGCTTTTGCCACGGCCAGCAGCTCGCCCGGGCGGTCAGGCAGCAGCACGGAGAAGCTGAATACGCGCCCCCGGTTGATCAGCCCATGCTGCACCAGCGATGACATCGTGATGACATCCATGTTGCCGCCGGACAGGATCGATACCACATTCTTGCCCCGCTCCGACAGGTGCGACAGCGCCGCAACCGTCAGCAGCCCCGCGTTTTCAACGATCAGCTTGTGCTTTTCCATCATATCCAGAAAAGCATCCACCAGCTCGTTGTCGTCAATCTGGATCACGCCGTCCAGGTTTTCCTGAAGGTACGGCAGCAGCTTATCCCCCGGTGTCTTGACGGCCACGCCGTCCGCGATGGTGATTGCCGTATCCAGCGATACCAGGCCGCCAGTGCGCAGGCTGTCCGCCACGCAGGCCGCGCCGCACGGCTCCACGCCGTATACGCGCACGTTGGGGTTCAGCTGCTTGGCCAGCACCGCGATGCCCGTCGCAAGCCCGCCGCCGCCGATGGGCGTGAGGATAATATCCACATCCGGCAGGTCTTTGAATATCTCATAGGCGATCGTGCCCTGGCCCACGGCCACATCCAGGTCGTTGAACGGGTGCACCAGCGTCATGCCTTCCGTTTCGGCAAGCTCCAGCGCCTTGGCGTAGCTTTCATCATAGCAGCCGCCGTGCAGCAGCACGTTCGCGCCGTACGCCTTGGTATTGTTCACCTTGACCAGCGGCGTCGTTTCGGGCATCACAATTGTTGCGGCCACCCCGGCAGCGCTGGCCGCGTAGGCCACGCCCTGCGCGTGGTTGCCGGCGGAGGCGGTCACCAGCCCGCGCGCCTTTTCTTCATCGGAAAGGCGGCTGACCTTGTAGTACGCGCCGCGGATTTTGAACGCGCCGGTAACCTGCAGGTTTTCAGGCTTGAAGTACACATGATTGCCGGACATCTGGGTGAAATGCTTGCTGTGGATCAGGGGCGTATCCAGAAGAACGCCCGCGAGCACATCGCGCGCTTTGCGAAATTGTTCTATTGTAAGCATGAAACCGCCAACCTTTCCGTAAAAACAGACGCGAACGCGTAAACTTCGCGAAATGAATATGGGGAATTATATCACACGGGCAGGGTTGGGGCAAGGGTTGCATACGCAAACATAATGTGGACAAACTTCCCTTTTTTGCGTATACTCATGCTATATTGTCAGTTTGTACCGCATCCGGGATGGGGGTGATCCTCCCATGAAGCGCACGGGCCCATGGCGCACCGCCTTGCTTTTCCTGTTGCTGACGGCCGTGCTGGCGGCAGGGGGCCGCGTGACCGGCCTTTTCCCGCTGTTTGAAAACCTTTTGCAAGATTCGCTTTACCAACACACCGGGGCGGTTTCGCCCAATATTTTCGTTATTGGCATCGATGAAGAAACGCTGTCTGAGCTTGGCCCCTTTGAAACATGGAGCCGGGCAGGCTGTGCCATGCTGATCCAGGCGCTGACAGGCGACCCGGGAAACGCTCCGGCCGTGATCGGCCTGGATATCGGTTTTTACGGAGAAAAGGACCCCGTGGGCGATGCGCGGCTGGCGGACGCGTGCCGCGCGGCGGGCAATGTGGTGGTCGCCGCATCCGCCACGTTTGGGATGGTCCTTGCGGAAACGCCGGATGGCGGGCATACCGCCCGGCTGGAAGTCGTCACGCTGGAAACGCCGTACCCGGCGCTTTCGGATGCCGTTGCCTACGGCCACACCAACGTGAACCTGGATGCGGATGGCGTGGTGCGCAGCGCACTGGGCGCACTGTCCTATCAGGAAGACACCGTACCGTCCTTTGCGGAAATGCTGTACCTGGCCTATACGGGCAAGGCATCCTCCATGGCAGAAAGTAAAACGGGCGAATGGCGCATCGCCTTTTCCGGCGCGCCGTACGCGTATTACGGGCCTGCGGGCGCGGGCGCTTCGTTTGTCAGGGTGCTGCGCGGGGAATACCCGGCGGCGGCGTTTCGCGGCGCGGTGGTGCTGATCGGCGCGTACGCCAGCGGCATGATGGATGCGTACGACACCCCGGTCAGCCACGGCACGCGCATGCACGGCGTGGAAATCCACGCAAACCTGCTTGAAGCCATGTTGAATAACAAGGTCATCCGCACCCTGCCGCTATGGGCGGAACTGCTGTTGTGCGCCGTGCTGTGGGCGGTTGCGCTGTTCCTGCTATTGAGGCTGCGGCCGCTGCTGTCGCTGCCGCGTGCGCTGCTGCTGACGGGCGGATACGCGCTGGTCGGATATCTGCTCTCCTTTTCTGGCCTGTTTTTGCCGCTTGCCATGCCGGTTTCCGGCCTTGCGGCGCTGATTGTGCTGTGCCTTTCCAGGGCGTATGTGATTGCCTGGCGGGACAAGCGGCGGCTCATCGCAGGTTTCAGCCGCTATTTGCCGCCGGAGGTGGCCAGGTCCGTGGCGGAGCACGGCGAAGATGCGCTGCGCCTTGGCGGGGCCAAGCGCGATATCGCCGTGCTGTTCGTGGATATCCGGGGGTTCACGCCGCTATCCGAAAGGATGTCCCCGGAGGCGCTGGTGTCCCTGCTCAACCGCTACCTGCACCTGACGACATCCTGCGTGTTCCGCCAGGGCGGTGCGGTGGATAAGTTCATCGGCGATGCGACAATGGCGCTGTTTAACGCGCCGCAAACGCTGCCCGATTACACATTCCACGCCGTTTGCGCCGCGCACGAAATGGTGCAAAAAAGCGCGGAACTGAACCGGGAACTGGCGGCGGAAGGGTTTGACGGGATCGGGTTCGGGGTGGGGATTCACACCGGCGAGGCGGTTGTGGGCAACATCGGCACGACGTTTCGCATGGATTACACGGCGATCGGCGACACGGTCAACACTGCCGCGCGGCTGGAAGGCCAGGCCAAGGCGGGTGAGGTCATCATCAGCGAGGCGGTCTATGAACAGGTAAAGGACCGCGTGGAATGCACCTACATGGGAACCCGGCAGCTCAAAGGCAAGCGCGGAGAGACGCCGGTTTGGCGGGTGGAAGCGGTTCGGGAACAAAACGTGATGGAGGGTGTTCATCCATGAAGCGGATACTGGCTGTTTTGCTGGCGCTGGCGCTTTGCGCTTTCCCCGCGCTTGCGGAGGAAACGCGCGAGACCGCCGCAGAGTCCATTTCCCTGCTGGAAGTGAAGGGCGGCAAAAACGGCGCGACGCTGTACCGGGGCGCCGATTTGCCCGTAGCAGCGGTGCGCGGCATGCGGCTGGTGGCGGGGGATACCGTGGCGACCGACGCCAAATCCACCGCGTTTCTGCTGGCCGATAAGGACCGCCTGTTCCAGCTGGACCCGATGGGCAGCGTGTGCATCACCCAAAAAGACGCGCGTACGCTGAAAATGTCGCTGCTGGCAGGCGTGCTGTACTTCAACGTAAAATCGCCGCTGGCGGAAGATGAGTCACTGGAAATCAACGCGGGCAGCGCCACGATGAGCATCCGCGGCACCAGCGGAATCGTTTCCTTCCAGGATAATTTGGCCGTCATCGCGCTCAGGTCCGGGCAGGTGGATGTGGCGGTCGGGGATGCCGTGCACGCCGTTTCCGCGGGGGCTGTGCTGTTTGCGTACGATAAAGACGGCGCATGCGTCGTTGAGGTCATCCCGACCGACCCGGCGGACCCATCCGCACAGGATGAGGCGATCAGACAGTGGATGCGGGAACACGGGTTTTCAGATGAAGAGACCGGTGCGGTGCTGAGCGACATGGATAAGGGCATGGATGGGTTTGATAATTGGAGCGAAAAGGCGACGTGCGGGTGCGCCGAGGGCGGGCACGCGAAGCTGTTGTGCGGCCATTACGCCTGCGACAAGGGCGGCCCGCATGAGGCGCTTTGCTCCCATTGCAAGAAGTATATGTGCAACAACAGAGCACATGCGCCGTGCGGGCGGTGCGGCGGGTATGACTGCGTGGGTGAGCATGGGGATGGCATCTGTTACGCCAAAGTGGAGGAAGAAAGCGGGCCGGCATCGGTTTTTGTGTTGATCGAAGAGAATACAAGTACCACAGCGACCACCTACATTTACTGCCCGGGCTGTTCCGTGACAGTGGCCGCCGCGGATGCCCACTGGTGCGTTTACAGCGGCGAATACCATTGCCTTATGTATGCTTATAACTATTGTGACTGCGGCGCGGATATGGCGCTTTTCAAAACGGTTTACACATGCGTACAGTGCTCTTTCAGAACCAGAACGGAAAACGAGCATGCTTGCTCCGCCAGTGCCACCTATCACTGTGAGCGGTCTGAACTCAATGGCGGTGGATATTGCCCGGCATGCACTAATTTCGTTTACCCTTAACCACCGACCCAGCAAGGAGGCGCCCTCATGAACAGCCAAGACACCCTCCGCCGCTCGGTAGAAGCACTCTTCCCGGATCTAGCCGCCCGCACAGACCGGGCGGAAGCCCTCGCGCAGGTGGTGAACGCGTTTTCGCCCGTTCATTTTCCAAAGGGCAGCGACATCATCCGGGAAGGCGATCCGGGCGATTATCTGTATGTCATCACCGCCGGCAGCGCGGATGTGTATCAGCACGCGCAGCCGGATGGCCCGGTGGGCAGGCTTTCAGAGGGTAACTTCTTTGGCGAGCTTGCGCTGATGACGGATGAAAAGCGCAACTCTACCATCCGCGCGGCTACGGATGTGGAATGCTACCGCCTGAGCAAAGACCGGTTTGAGGGGCTGGCGGCATCCATCCCGTCGTTTTTCGCCTCCTTCTCCAAAACCCTATACGCCCGCCTGACCGAAGGCTACCGCGCGCTGCAAAAAAGCATGGACCAGCGCATTGCGCTGACGGCCATCCTGCAAAAACTGCTGTTTCTGCTGTGCTTTTACTGCCTGGCGTTTGTGCTGATCACCAGCTATTTGCCGGTGTCGCGGTTCATGCAGGTGTCGCTGTGCATCCGCGCGGTGGAGATTTTCGCCTTTCTGCTGGTCATGACCCAGCTGCACAAGGTTGATATCACAATGCGGGATATCGGGTTCACGAAAAAAAACCTTGGCAGGTCGCTGATAGAAACAGCGGTGGTGCTGGTGCCGTTTCTGGCGGGGATGATCGGCACAAAGGCGCTGATGGTCAGCAATGGCATCCACTTGTACGGCGAAACGCTGTTTTCCGGGCAGATCAACTATGTGTTTTATCTGTACCCGCTGGTGGTGCTGATTCAGGAATTCCTGATGCGCTCAATCTTTCTGATGATGGAGCGCTTCCTGGCCAGCAAGCATCCTGCCGTAAGCGCTGTGGTACTCAGCACGCTGGTATTCAGCCTGTTGCACCTGTTCATTTCCTTGGATTATTATGTGATTACGATTTTCCTGGGGCTGATATGGGGGTTCCTTTTCGCGCGGCAGCGCAACATCAGCGGCGTGCTGCTGTTTCACTTCTGCGTTGGCCTGCTGGGGGGATTTTTAGGGTTCGGGCTGTATTGAAATGCCCGCCCAAGAAAGGGATTGACATGCCAACTACTTCCGACACCCTGTACTTTCCGCTGCTGAAGAAATGGTGCGATGCGCTGCTTGCGCTGCAGATTCATGAGCCCGCGCACCCGCGCCTTCACGGAGGCATTCTGTGCCCATCCTGCGCGCGCGTGCACGGCCGCTGCGGCGACGCGATCCTGCCGTTGGTAACGATGACGGCGCTGACGGGCGAGGCAAAATACCTGGATGCCGCAAAGCGTCTGTTCGACTGGTCTGAAACGATGGTGCGCCCGGACGGCAGCTACAACAACGATACCAACTCCGCGTGGAACGGCATCACCGTGTTCATGGCCATCCAGCTGGGCGAAACGCTGCACCACCACGCCGCGCTGCTGGATGCGGAAACCCTGGAGCGCTGGACGCGCCGGTTTGAAACCGCATCATGGTACATGCTGCGCCACATCGATGAGATGATGACCAACGTCAACTACCCGATCACCTGCACGCACCTGATGGCGCTGGCGTGGCAGGTGCTGGGGGAAGAGGCGTTCCTTGTAAAGGCAAAGAGCCTTGCGGAAACAGCGGCCACGTTCTTCACCGCCGACGGCCTTGTGTACGGCGAGGGCAAGCCCCCGCGCATGGTCACGCCCAAGGGCTGCCGCCCTGTGGATCTTGGCTACAATGTGGAAGAATCGCTGCCCGCGCTGGCTGCCTACGCGCGCATCACCGGCGATGATGAGATGCTGCAAAAGGTGCTGTTCTCCATGCGCACGCACCTTGATTTCATGCTGCCGGACGGCGCGTGGGATAACAGCTGGGGCACGCGCATGTTCAAGTGGACGTACTGGGGCAGCCGCACATCCGACGGGTGCGCCGCCGGGTATATGCTGCTTAGCGACCTCGACCCCGCGTTTGCGGAGGCCGCGTACCGCAACGTCAAGCTGCTGGATGCCTGCACGCACGATGGCCTGCTGCACGGCGGGCCGATGTACGACGCCGTGGGGGAACCGCCGTGCGTGCACCACACCTTCTGCCACGCGAAGCCCATCGCAAACCTGCTGCTTGCCGGAACGCTGCCCGGGCACGCCTGCCCGCTGCCCAGCGAAACCGCGCAGGGCGTCAAGTATTACCCGACCATTGACACTGTGCGGCTGCGCAAGGGCGGCTGGCACGCGACCATCACCGCGCAGGATTTCCCGTACATGACCGAAGCGCACCCCTCTGGCGGGGCGGTCACGCTGCTGTGGCATGAAAAAACCGGCCCGGTCATCACCGGCACGATGGAGCGCTACCAGCTGATTGAGCCCAACAACATGCAGCTGCCGTGGTTTAATGAAGTGGAATGCCTGACCCCGCGCCTGGAGGCGGAAAAGGACGGCGTGCTGTACCGCAGCAGCGCGGATTTTTCGGCGCATATGTCGTTTGGCGATGATGGGATGACGCAGACGGTCGAGGTCGTCGGCCACCTGCGCGATAAGGATCAGCAGCCGCTGTGCCCCTTTACGCTGCGCTATTTGCTGACGGAGGAATCATTCACCATTGAGGCGGAAGTGAGCGCAAAAGGCGTGTATTTTCAGCTGCCGGTGGTGACCCGCGATGGCGTGCAGCCGCATGTGGACTCCCCGCAGGGCATTGCGCCGCTTCAGGATGAAAAGGGTCGGCCCCGGCGCGTGTTTGGGCTTATCGGCGGGTTTGAGGCCGTTCCGTATCGGGTTGAAGTGCCCGGGCAGGCAAAGATCACAATTACCGTGTGATAGGACAAAGGGCTGTTGCGGTGATAGTACCCCGCAGCAGCCCTTCGCGTTTAATCCTCAATGTTGAAAAGATAAATGTATGCTGAGCCGCCGTCCTTCGGCAAGCATAGCAGCATGAGGCGCGTATCATCGATAAAGGTTACCGTATGTTCGGTTGCAAACGGGTTGTCGATGTCGTATGTCTTTATGATGTCGCCTGTCCGGATATCGGTAACGGTTACGGTGTGCGCGTAGTCGAACTTGGGTTCGGTGTCATAAGTATCCCACCAGCGTTTTTCGCTGATGCTTCTGGGTATCATGCCCGTGAGCGCCAACAGCTTTCCATCCGGCGAAATGTCATGGCCTACGAGATAGTTGGTCTTCCATTCGGAGGCCTCCTCAAACTGTTCCCGCACCGTTTCTGGAACCGGCGATGATTCGTAGGTGTTGACATCAGCCATCAGATACGAGCCGTAGAGCGTGTTGCCGCCCATGCCCATGAAGTACCCGCGCCCCGTGATTCGGTGATCCGTGCGCGTCTCAAGGTCGTAGATGCCGTAGCCCGCGCCAATCTCCCAGCCGTCTACGGCATAGATGAAGCGGTACTCATCCAAGGGCCTATACACACGGAAGCTGCGGAAAAACTCCATATACCCGCGCTCAAGTTCCTTTTCATTTAACGGAAACGCAACCGGATGATCACTTCCCCACGAACTCTCCCCGTTGTATCCAAGTTCATCCCAGCATGGAACATATGCCAAAAAATCTTCATAGCTCATCCCTCCGTTCGGCCCGGCCACGCCCTGAATCAGCAGCTCCTCCTCGCCCGTATACAAATCGGTGACATAGAGGCTCCCGTCGCTTGCCTCCCGGATGGCGGTATCGTCGTCACTGGGCATGATCGTGATATTGTGCTGTTCGGAGACGCCTACGTTCACCGTGCCATCCGCCGCAATGGTTACCTTGATGCAGGCCTCCTTGATCCTATACCAATCCAAACTTTTCGCGTTGAATAGCAGGCAGAGGGTATCGCCATCCCAGAACTGCTTGAGCGGGCTCCATGTAAGCGGAACCGGCGTCCGGGAAAGAACGGAGCAATCCCGCATATCCAGCAGGATAAGCTCATGGCCCCAATACTCCGGCAGTTCCCGAAGGATTATGCAAACATCCGCGTTCAGCATCCACACTTCATTCACATCAAGCGCATCGTCGCCCAAAACCGTCCGCAAATCGATCTCCGTCACGCCTTCTGGCACAATGGTGCGGCGTTCAATCGACGAATCCGCATTCACGCGACCGGAAGGCAAAGTTTTCGCGTATGCCGGGCTTTGCAGCAGGCATAGAAACAAGGAGAGGGCCAATAACAGAAAACCAAGTCGCATTTTCATCGCATATCCTCCTCGCCTGCTTCGCATCATTGCTGGATGGGCATAGAAACATTCGCGCCAAGATACATTTTCTGTCTATTAGTATAGCACATTTACGCCAGATAATCGGATTTCAGCAGCGAAAACAGCGTCAAATCCACAACGCCGATGCCCTTCCAAACATGCCCCTGCCGGATGGTGCCCTCTTCCACGAAACGGCTGCGCCGCAGCACCTGCAGTGACTTGGTGTTTTCAGGCATGACGAACGCCTGAATCCGGTCGATGCCAACCTCGCCAAAAAGGTAATCCACCATCGCCTTTACCGCCATCGTGGCGATGCCTTTCCCCCAGTACCGCTCGTTCAGCCGATATCCAATGGTGATCATGTTCACATCCCTGTCATAGTCGAACATCTCCGCCACGCCAACAACGGCGCCGGGGTCTGTGTTCAGCGCGATTGCCAGGAAGATCGTCTTTTTCTTGCCGAAATCACGCTCAAAGTGGCCGATCATGTTGGCCACCGTTTCCTTATTTTTCCGCAGCATGGATGGCGAATGGATGAACAGCCTTTCGTTGCCGTATATCTCGAAAAGGCTGTCCACATCCGAAGGGACCATCTTCCGAAGGGTTATCTTTTCCGCCACGATGTGGGGGAACCGGTCAAACGGGCTTTTGATCATACAACCATCCTTTGAAAGCGGAACCGCCGCAGCAAATATCTTGCCCGGCGGTCCCTTGTTAGTCATGGTTTATTTCAGGAACAGCTCAATCACCGGCACAATGCTATTGGGCTTCACCGGCGGCAGCTCTATCACCAGCAGATCATCCGCCTTGGCCGCGCCCGCGCTGAAGTGGTTGACGCCGCCCTCGGTGAATTTGAGTTCGCTGGCATCATGCAGGAACTGCGCGTACTTGACCTTGCCGGCCATGCCGGGCAGCTGCACATGCGCGTACGGGTAGGCCAGCAGGTGCAGGTACAGGCGCTTTCCATCCACGCTTTGGGTAAAGCGGCAATCCTGCGGGGCGGTGAACTCCGGCTCCGCCATGGTGCAGTTGTAGATGGCGCGCCCGTTGTACTTCATCCAGCCGGCGTACACTTGAAGCGCTTCCTCGGCGCGGGTGTCGAGGTAGCCGCGCGCGGTGGGGCCTACGTTCATCAGCAGGTTGCCGCCCAGCGCCACGGTGTTCACCAGCATGCGGATCAGCATTTCAGGCGATTTCCAGGTGGATTCATCGCGGTGATAACCCCATGAGCCGGAGAGCGTCTGGCACGCTTCCCAGGTGACCAGCTCGCCGGATTCCTCATGGCGCAGCCAGGTCAGCGGCTGGTACTGCTCGGGCGTCCACAGGTCCTGTTCGATGCCGGTGCGGTTGTCTATGATCACATCAGGCTGCAGCGAGCGCACCAGCGCCAGCAGCTTCTCTGATTCCCAGTCCTCCTTGCCCTTGCCGCGCATCCAGTCGCGGTCGCCTTCGCCATGCATGTCGGGGTAGGAAAAATCGAACCACAGGATGTCGATCTTGCCGTAATTTGTCAGCAGCTCGGTCACCTGATCGCGCATGTACTGCGCGTACTTGCGCACATCGCGGCCCTCGGACTGCTGCTTGGCATCCTTATCGTCGCGGCGGGGGTGCAGCGTATCGATGGGGAAATCCGGATGATGCCAGTCAATCACGGAGTAATAGAAGCCGATTTTCAGGCCCTCGGCGCGGAAGGCGTCAACGTATTCGCGCACCAGGTCGCGCCCGGCGGGGGTGTTGGTGGCTTTGTAATCGGTGAATTGGCTGTCAAACATGCAGAAGCCTTCGTGGTGCTTTGTCGTCAGCACCGCGTACTTCATGCCGGCCGCCTTCGCCTGGCGGGCCCACTCGCGCGGGTCGTACAGGTCGGGATCGAAATGATCGAAGTACACATTGTATTTTGCCTCGGGGATGCGCTCATGCGTTTTGACCCACTCGTGGCGGGCGGGCATCGCGTACAACCCCCAGTGGATAAACATGCCAAACCGGTCCTTGGTGAACCATGTGGTATCCCCCGGGCTCTTCCTTACAACATAGCTGCTCATTATGGAGAATCCCCCTTCTTGTTTTCGGTGGTTGTCTCTAGTATAATCGATGCAGCGGTTTTTTGCCATGCAAAAACAAACCGGAATATGGATAAAACGGTATTTCAGAATGAAAATCCAAAGCAATCGCCTGCTGAACGAGGAGGCCGCGCTGCCCGCAATCGTGATCCTGGACAGCGGGCACGCCAAGGTAGGGCAGGAGTGGTGGTACAAGGGCCAATGTTCGCCGTATTCGCGGTTGTATTACATCCTGGCGGGCGAGGGGCTGGTTTCATACGGCGAAACAACGCTGCCGCTGATGCCGGGGAATGTGTACCTGATCCCGGCGGAATTGACGTTCGACCACGCGTGCGACAGCATGATGGAGCAGCTGTACTTCCATGTGCAGGTGCTGCCGCTCAGCGGGTATGAGCTGTTCGCCCGCCACCCGAAGGGGCTGGTATTGCCTGTGGCGGAAACAATGGTGGATTCTTTGCTTGCCGCGTACCAAAGCGAGCGTCTGCCCGACCTGATCGCCGTGCAAAACAGGGTGCGCGAGGATGTCGCATCCTTCCTGCTGATGGCAGGGCTGGACGCGGCCGCCACGCGCGCGGATTCGCCGTTTCTGTCGGCGGTGTTCCGCACCGTGCGCGGCAATCTATCGGCCAAACTGACCATCGCGCGCGTTGCGGATATGCTCTCCATGGCGGAAAGCACGCTGGCGCGCCGTTTCCGTCAGGAAGCCGGCATGACGCTGGGCCGCTACCTGAACGGCCTGCTGATGCAGGAAGCAAGGCGGCGCCTGCTGCACACAAAAACGCCCATCGGCCAGATCGCCGAGGACATGGAATTCTGCGACGCATTCTATTTCTCCAGGTTTTTCAGGCTGCACGAGGGGGAGACGCCAAGCAGGTACCGGAGGGACAGGGCGCTGATTATTTGAAGGGGAGACGCTAAGGGAACGCCAGGGGCTCTGCCCCTGGACCCCGCTTAAGGGCCTAAGGCCCTTAAGAATCCCTGCATGGGGTAGGGAATAAAGGCATTATCATATGTGGGGCAGCACTAGTCCATAGAAAACCCAACCCGCCGCGAGGCGAAAATGAAGGGTTTCCAAAGGGATGAAATCCCTTTGGCAGGGTCTGGGACAGCGTCCCAGCGTTCCCCTCCCAGCGTTCCCCTACGCCCTGCACACCCCGCAGGCCGCGCACCCGCCCTCTCCCGTTTCCCGCAGGCTTGAGGGCATCTGGTCACCGATGGATTTCATCGCGTCGATCATGTCGTCGGCGGCAATGGGTGACGGGACACCCGCAAGCGCCAGGTCTGCGGCGGTCAGCGCGTTGGCGACACCGGCTACGTTGCGGTACACGCACGGCACCTCCACCAGGCCGCCGACAGGGTCGCACACCAGGCCAAGGCTGTTCATCAGCGCGAAGGCGCACGCATCCGCCGCCATTTGGGGCGTGCCGCCGTGCAGTTCTACCAAGGCCGATGCGGCCATTGCCGCCGCGCTGCCGCATTCGGCCTGGCAGCCGCCCTCCGCGCCGGAGATGCTGGCCCGCTTGGCGATGACGCGGCCAATCGCGGCGGCGGTAAACAGCGCGCCGATCAGCGCGTCATCGGAAAAACCATGCGCTTCCTGCGCGGTCAGCAGCGCGGCGGGCAGTATGCCGCACGATCCGGCGGTCGGCGCGGCAACAATCTTGCCCATGCAGGCGTTGCACTCCGCCACGGCAAGGGCGCGTGCGGCCGCGCGGCCCAGCACCGGCCCGCCGCACGCCCTGTCTGCGCGCGCCATCAGCTTTGCGGCCTGACCGCCCACCATGCCTGAAACGGATTTCAGCGCCGGGTCCAGCCCCTCCGATACGGAATCGCGCATCACGGTCAGCATCCCGCGCATCTTATCCACAACGGCAGAAATTTCCTGCCCGTTTGATGCTGCTTGCTCCCTTTTAACGGTCTCTCCGATCGTTTCACCGCCGGCGGCCTCCACAAGCTCGCGAATTGATTGCTCCAGCATGGTTTACCTCCCAAGGCGCATATTTCTCTACCGCTTCTCCAGCAGCGTGACGCCTTCCACCCCGCGCAGATGGTTCAGCGCACGCACGGTTTCTGAGTCCGGCAGCGCATCCAGCTCCAGCGCCATGATCGCGCGGCCGCCCTGCTGCTGGCGGAATACGCGCATCGTTGCAATGTTGACGCCCGCCAGCGCCAGCACGCTGGTCGCCTGCGCGATGACCCCTGGCATGTCGCGGTGGCGCACGATCAGGGTGTTCGCCTCGCCGCTAAAGCTGACCTCCAGCCCGTCAATCGCCTGCACCAATATGCTGCCCCCGCCGACGGATGCGCCCTGCACGGCGATCTGCCCGCCGCCCTTGCCCTGCGCGCGGATGACCAAAGTATTCGGGTGCGTATCGCGCAGGTGCACCGTTTCGAAAGCGAAAGCAAGCCCCGCTTCCTTTGCAATGGAAAGGCTGTCGCGCAGCCTGACATCATCCACATCCATATCCAGCAGCCCGCCGATCACCGCGCGGTCGGTGCCGTGCCCCTGCCATGTTTTGGCAAACGAGCCGTGAAACCCGATCGTTGCCGAAACCGGCACATCGCCAAGCAGGCGGCGCGCCACGCGGCCAATTCGGGCCGCCCCCGCCGTGTGCGAGCTGGAAGGCCCAATCATCACCGGGCCGATCAGTTCAAACAAATCCATGCCGAAAAACGCCTCCTCGGTAACATGCTGAAAATGTTCGGCGCGCGCGGTGCCTTTCCTTCCGCCTCTCGCGGCAGTCTTCACAAATTGTTTACAAAAAAGCCACTTGAAATCCCTTGACATTTACAGTTGATGTTTTATACTGTTCATATACGAACTGTTAAACAAATGAAATCGGAGGCGACATACCATGAAGGGACTCAAAACATACCGTTGGAGCTTGCTGGTTGCAGGCATTTTGCTAATCATTGTGGGCGTTTGGACGATCTTTACGCCGTTTGCCAGCCTGATGAGCCTGGCCGTGCTGATCAGCGTGGCGATGCTGGTTTCGGGCATTTCGGAAATTGCCGTGTTTTTCCTGGGGCGCGGCAGAATGCGCTCGGGCTGGATGCTTGCGGGCGGCGCGCTGTCGGCGCTGCTGGGCCTGTGGCTGCTGATCGGGCGCGGATATGAGGCGCTGACGGTTGCCATTCCGTTTGTGTTCGGCATCTGGATCATGTTCGCGGGCATCACCCGCGCGGTCGGCTCGTTTGAGCTGAAATCGGCGGAGGTTGACGGCTGGGGCTGGATGCTGGCGCTGGGCATTTTACAGGCGCTGATGGGCGTGCTGCTGCTGTTCTCCCCGGTGATGTCGGCCGCGGTGTGCTCCGCCGTCATCTCGGTTACGTTCATCTCCCGCGGGATTGACGACATCCTGCTGTTCGACCGAATGACCCGGGCGAAGAAATTTGTGAAGCATGTATTCCGCAATGAAGAATAACGATCAGGGCGCGCCGTCATACCAGGAAACGGCGGCGCGCCTGTCCGATGCATTGCTTCGGATGAAGCGGGCCAGCGCGCTGCTGTGCAATCAGATCGATATGTCGATGCTGGAGCTGTCCGCGCTGCGCCGCATGGCGCATAACCACCCCGATTCCGACCGGAACGTTTTTGCCCAGGATCTGGCGGAGGATTTCGCCGCCTCCAAGGCCGCGGTGTCGCAGATGCTATCCAATATGGAACGGCAAGGCCTGCTGCAGCGGGATTTCAACCCCGCCAACCGCAGAAAGCTGATCATCACCCTGACCGACGAGGGCCGGCGCGTTGTAGGCGAAACGGAGGCGCTATTCCTTTCCGACATGACAAAGGTAATAGAAGCCTTTGGCGAGGAAGAGGCGTGCGCGCTTGCCGGCGAACTGGAAAGACTTTGCGAAATTGTTGATATACTAAAACCTATCCGTGAATAAGACGGATTGACTGGCGAGGTGATTTTTTCGCCTTGCAAGAACTGGAGGGAAGCGTAGCTGGAGGCTACGCTGACCGGAAAGCGCCGCAGCAAGGCGGAAAAAGCGCCCGTCAGGCAAGCCGGATTATTTGCGGATAGGTTTTTAGGACGAATGCCAAAGAAGGCGAGAAAGAACGGAGGATATAATGAGCGACCCCCATGTCTCCAGCGACCCGAACAAGCAGAACAACACCCCCCCGGACCTTCCCGATGACAACGCACCGCTGAAGATGAACGGCCAAGGCCCACAGAACGGCCAGGGTCCCTCCGGCCAGCCGGGCGGCTCCCCCACCGGCGGCAAGCAGCGCAACCCCTTTCAGTGGGTGATCATATTCTTCGCGATTACCTTCATCCTGAATGTGGTTACGGCACTGTTTTCATCCAGCAACAAGGTGCAGATTGAGTACAGCGTGTTCGTCAAGCTGGTCGAAAGCGGCAATGTAAAAACCGTGGAGCTTTCGGATGACCAGCTGCTGCTGGAACTGAAAAGCGATGCCGACACCGCCAAGGTAAAAACCATTCTGGGCATCGAAGATACCGGCGACACGCAGTTGCTGCGCCAGCGGGAGCTTTCCAGCGTATACTACGCGGGCCTTGTGGATGACCCGAACCTGACGCAGCTGCTGCTGGATAACGATGTGGCCTTCTACAGGCCCATCTCGCAGACCAACCCGATCATTGAGTTCATCGCCACATGGATCATGCCTGCGGTGCTGATGTACGGCCTGTTCTATCTGCTAAGCCGCACGCTTGCCAAGCGCATGGGCGGGTCAGGCGGTATGGGCGGCATGATGAACGTGGGCAAATCCAAGGCCAAAGTGTACAACGTGGAAACGCAGACCGGCATCACATTTACGGATGTCGCGGGCCAGGATGAGGCGAAAGAGAGCCTGATGGAGATCGTCGACTTCCTGCACAGCCCGGAAAAGTACAAGAAAATCGGCGCGAAGCAGCCCAAGGGCGCGCTGCTGGTGGGCCCTCCGGGCACGGGCAAAACGCTGCTGGCAAAGGCGGTGGCGGGCGAGGCGAAGGTGCCGTTCTTCTCACTGTCCGGCTCTGAATTCGTGGAAATGTTCGTGGGCGTGGGCGCAAGCCGCGTGCGCGACCTGTTCGAGACGGCCAACAAGCAGGCCCCCTGCATCATCTTCATCGATGAAATAGATGCCATCGGCAAAAGCCGCGACAACCAGATGATGGGCGGCAATGATGAGCGCGAGCAGACGCTGAACCAGCTGCTGGCCGAGATGGACGGCTTCGATTCCAGCAAGGGCATTGTGATCCTGGCCGCGACCAACCGCCCGGAAATACTGGACAAGGCGCTGCTGCGCCCCGGCCGGTTCGACCGCCAGATCATCGTGGAGAAGCCCGACCTGCCCGGCCGCGAGGCGATCCTGAAGGTGCACGCGGCAAAGGTCATCCTGGGCGATGATGTGAACCTGAAAGAAATCGCGCTGGCGACCAGCGGGGCCACCGGCGCGGACCTTGCCAACATGGTAAACGAGGGCGCGCTGCGCGCAGTCCGCATGGGCCGCGAGGCGGTGAATCAGGAAGATTTGATGGAATCGGTCGAGGTCGTCATCGCGGGCAAGGAAAAGAAAGACCGCGTGATGAACAAGAAGGAACGCGAAATGGTCGCCTACCACGAGGTGGGCCACGCGCTGGCAAGCGCCTTGCAAAAGGACAGCCAGCCCGTGCAGAAGATCACCATTGTGCCGCGCACGATGGGATCGCTCGGCTACACGATGCAGATGCCCGAAGAAGAGCGTTACCTGCTGACCAGAAGCGAGCTGTTAGCGCAGATCACCACGCTGCTGGCGGGCCGCTCCGCGGAAGAGCTGATTTTCGGCGAATCCAGCACGGGCGCCTCCAATGACATTGAGCGCGCCACCAAGCTGGCCCGCAGCATGGTCACGCAGTACGGCATGAGCGACACCTTCGACATGATGGGCCTGGAAAGCACGCAGAACAGATACCTGGACGGCCGCGCCGTGGCGACGTGCTCCGAGGCGACCGGCGCGAAGATCGACCAGGAGGTCGGCGACATCATCCGCATCTGCCACGGAAAGGCGCGCGTGCTGCTGGAATCGAACCGGGACGCGCTGGGGCGGATTGCCAGTCACTTGATCGAGAAGGAGACCATATCGGGGACAAGGTTCATGGAATTGCTGAAGGCGGAAGGGTAAGCCAAAGGGGACGCTGGAACGCCGTCCCAGACCCTGCCAAGGGGCCTAGAGCAATTTTCGGAAATATTCGGAATGGATTTGCGAGAGATTTTGCTGTCTCGCTAAGCCGAGGGAACAAGGCGTAGCAGCGCTACGCCGCGTGGACGAGGCAACGCGAGGCGGCAAAAGATCCGCAAAGACGTTCCGAATGTTTCCGCAAAATGCTCTAAG
>JAVBPC010000028.1:0-3314 GCA_031549905.1 Eubacteriales bacterium | reverse complement strand
CGATGTGAGCGAGAGATTTTTTCGTCCGGCAAGAAGCCGGAGCGAGGCGTGGCTGGAGGCCACGTTGAGCGGAAGGCGCCGCCGCAGGGCGGAAAAAGATCCGCTTACATCGGTCCGTTTTGGGGTTGATTGACTATATGGGCAGCATTGCCCCTACCGCTATGCTATTCGGGGGGCGCAGGCCGCGTGCGCCGGGGGCGCGACAGGAAAAACCCCTCCGCGTCTGATGCACGAAGGGGCTGCTTGTCCGGGGTTCGCCTTTGATTTACCAGGTTGCTTTCCCGGCTGCCGTGATGCAAAGCTGATGGTCCACATCCACGCTGGATGTTCCGTGCGTTTTGCTGTTCACAAAATGGATGCAGAACTGGCCGTCAAAATCATTATCGTAGATGCTCTGCTGGCCGTGGGGCATGCCGTTCATCGACGCCGCAAACACGCGCCCATCGTACAGGATCAGGATCGCCCGGCGCTCCCAGCTCCAATCGCCGCCGTAAACGGCTTTCATCCTGGCGGTGTCATCCTGGGTCAGGGGCTCGGCGTCCATGTGGTTCGCACCAAATAGGTGCTTCACTTGGAAGGTGCTGCCGGTCTTAACATCCTTGATGGTGAAAACAGCGCCCGCGGGAATGATAGCGCCAACATCATCCTGAAACCAATCCAGAACCTCCGTCTTGGCGGAGGCAGCGTCATTGGCCGCGTCGAGCTGCCCCGCTGCCGGCGCGGACGTGGCGAACACCGTCGCCGTTCCAAGCACCAGCATGGCTGCTACCAGCCCTGCCAGCACCGTTTTTTTCCGTATCTTCATAATCGCCAGAATCCTTTCTTCCGTCGCGTTCCTGGAAAAGGCGGCATCCATCGCGGCAAACGGCCGCCCCCTGTCCGCCATATCAAGCAGCGCCATCGCGTACGCGGATTTCGCGGTTTCCCCAAGGGATCTCACCACCGCTTCATCGCACGCCATCTCCATATCGCGCCCCGCCAGGAAAAACAGCGCCCAGCACAGCGGGTTGAACCAATGCAGCGATACCGTGACCGCCAGCAGCCATTTCCACAGGATATCCAGCCGCCGGATGTGCGCCGCCTCGTGCAAAAGCGCCATGCGCGCAGCATCCGTCGAAAGCGCTTCCATGCCCTTGGGGATGAGGATCACCGGGCGTAGCAGGCCGTATGTCAGCGGCGCGGCAATGTGGTCAGACTGGCAAAGCCGCACCCGCCGCCTGAACCGCTGCATGGCAAGCCAATCGGCGGCCGGACCGTCCGTCACGGGCAGGGATGCCCTGTATTCCCGCATGCGGCGCGTGTGATTGCCGATAAATGCGGCCATGCAGGTCGCCGCACCGAGCCCCCAAAGGAGCGCGGTATAATTGACAGGTGCGAGTGTGTCTGAAACAGGCATGCGGTTGTCGGGCATAGTTTCAAGCAGGATTGCGGGCAGATCGTGAACAATGGGGGCCTGCGGCGTTTCCGCGCGGAGTTTGGGCAAGTGGGCGGCAAGCGAATGGATGCTTACCGGGGAGGGGATCGATATGGGCATCAGCAGCCTGAACACCGCCACCGCCCACAGCGCAAGGAATGCCTTCTTGGGCAGCCGGTGCAGCAAAAGCGCGCGCAGCGCCGCGACCGCAAGGATCAGCGGGGCGGCGGCAAGGCTTGCGTCAACCAGCCATTTCATACCGTGCTCCCCATTTCGCGCACCATTTGCCGCAGCTTCTCTATCGCTTCCGGCGTCAGGCGGCTGTCTCCCAGCAGCGAGGCAATCAGGCGGTCCTCCCGGCCTCCGAACAGCTTGCCGACCAGCTCCGCCGTTTCCCACTGCCTGACCTGTTCGCGGGTCACCGCCGCCCGGCAGATGAAGCCGGGTTCCTCGCGCAGCACCGCGCCTTTGTCCAGGCACTTTTTGATGACCGTGTATGTGGTGGTCTTGCTCCAGCCAATCGTTTCAGCCAGAACCTCCGCAAGGGTTTTGGCGCTTGCCTCACCTAGATCCCATAGCACTTCCATCACTTTCAGTTCAGAATCAAACAGCTTGATTTCCATGGGAATCCCCTCTTTAGTCTTCGTATAGAACCCATTATTCTATTGCAATAGAATGTCGACATCTGCATTCTACCACAGTAGAACAGCAGTGTCAAGCGTCCGCACAAAAAAAACGCCGCGCCAACATTCTTTGGCGCGGCGGCATGGGCGGATTCCACTGTCTGATATTGTCAAACTCACTTCCCCACGCAAAACCGCCTGAACACCTGATCCACCACCGCTTCCTCGACCCCTTCGCCGGTGATTTCGGACAGTGCGGCAAGCGCCTCCCGGGCGTCAATCGCAGCAAAGTCAAGCGGCATGCCGCTCTGAAGGCCGTCCGCCATTTCGCATAGCAGCGCGGCGGCGCGCCGGGCGGCATCGATGTGGCGGGCCTGGGTCAGCAGCGCATCCCCGGGAAGCGTGGCGGCGGCGCGCTCAGCCAGTATCCCGCGCAGCGCGTCGATCCCTTCCCCCGTTTCGGCCGAAACGGCCAGGTCATGCGGGATGGACAGCCGCTGCGGCAGATCGGATTTGTTCAGCAGGATCAGCCTGTCGCGGCCTGCGGTATCGCTAAGCAGCGCGGCTTCTTCGCCAGTTAGGTCGCTTGCGGCATCCAGCACGATCAGCAGCAGGTCGGCGCCCTCCATCGCGCGGCGGGCGCGCTCCACGCCGATGCGCTCCGCTTCGCCCTCCGCGTCGCGCAGGCCGGCCGTATCCGTCAGCGTTACGGCCACGCCGCCAAGGCGCAGCGTGCCTTCCACCATATCGCGCGTGGTGCCCGCCTGCGCGGTAACGATGGCGCGCTCCTCGCCCAGCAGCCGGTTCAGCAGCGAGCTTTTCCCCACATTCGGCCTGCCGGCGATGACCACAGCGTACCCCTGATCCAGCGCGCGGCCCTGGCGCGGATCGATGGATGCAAGCAGCCGCGCGGAAAGCGCCCGAGCCTGCTCCGCAAGGCGCGCCGCCGTGGGTATCTCTTCAATTTCGTCAGGGAAATCCACCGCCGCCGCAATTTCGGACAGCATTTCAAGCAGCGCATCCCGCGCCTGCTGCACCCCGCGCGATACCGCGCCGCGCATCTGGCGCAGCGCCTGCCGCGCGGCAGCCTCGCCCGTCGCGCCGATCAGGCGCATCGTGGCTTCCGCCTGCGCCAGGTCAATCCGCCCGTTTTCGTACGCGCGCCGGGTGAACTCGCCCGGCTCCGCGGGCCGCGCGCCAAGCCGCAGCACCGCCTCCAGCGCCTGACGGCATACGATGTCACCGCCGTGGCAGTGCAGCTCGGCCACATCTTCGCG
>JAVBPC010000056.1:0-65121 GCA_031549905.1 Eubacteriales bacterium | reverse complement strand
AAAGTATGTCAACGAATACGTCGTCATGCTCTCGGAGGACCGCGGCAAAACCTGGCGCGAGACAGCCAGAACCCCGGTGGAAACCAGGCATTACTGGCATGTCGGGTTTGAAGATATGTCCATTGTGCGCGTGTATTCCATTTCGGCGGAAACCGAGGAATCCAAGGTGCGCCACGGCGTGCACACCGAAATATCCTATGATCTGGGCAAAACATGGCAGACGCAGTCGCACATCCTGCCGGATTATTTTACTTTTGTTCATAAGGTAAAGCGCCTTTCAAACGGCTGGATCGTCGCTTGCGGCCCCATCTTTGAAAATTTCGGCCCCGGGTTTGCCCGCATGGGCCGCCACGATGTGTCGGAAGATGTGATCGCCAACTTCCAGGCGTGCTTCATCGTATCCAAGGACCGCGGCAAGACCTGGAGCGCCCCGCACTACATTCTGCCCGGCGTGCCCGCGTGGGAGCCGGACTTTGTGGATATGGGGGACGGAAGCCTGCTGTTCGTCAACTCCGATGTGCAGGCGGCCAGAAGCGTGCGCCAGCTGGTGCGCCTGACAAAGGACGGCTACATCAACGAGCCGCTGCGCTGCGTGTTCCAGGGCGCAGAGACATTCGAAAACGGCACCAGGAAACCGGGCTTCGTGCCCGAGACGATCGCGCTCACCGAGGATGGGCTGCTCATCGGCGCGCGCCGCCACTGCCCCTACGCCGTATCCAACGATATGGGCGCCAACTGGTACAAGCTTGACGGCCCATCCTGCCAGTACCAGCCGTTCATCAACCTGCTGCCCGGCGGCGAAATCGTCACCGCGTGGCACTTCGGCGGGGATTCGCCCATCGGCCAGAAGGACATGCACATAGGCCTGCACCGTTTTATGTTGGAAGAGCAGCTGCTGAAACCCGCCAAAGTGCATGTGGAAAGGATGCTGTCCCCCGATAAATCCTTCTACGAAAACAAGTTCCTGTTCAGGCTCAGCAGCGCGGGGCAGCCGCTTGCCGGGCAGACGGTATCCGTTCGCTACCGGCTTAACTGGAATGAGGACGGCACCTACAACACCGGCGGCATGGAGGATACCGGCAAAAGCTTCTCCATCATCACCGGCAAAAACGGCGAAGCGGTGGCGGATATGTCCTTCCTGTCAAACACCGCCGATATCTTCTTCGGTTACTATGTGGATGGTGTGTTTCCGGGTGACGGCGTGCGCTACACCAAGGCCAAGAGCGACTGCCTGTACGCGTATGTGCTCAGCCCCCAGCGCGGCGTGGCCGATCGGTACGCGTTCTATGTGGTCAACGGCACGCTGGTGATGACCCCCGAAATGGCGCAAAGGTTCCCGGGCATCCAGCGGGCGTTTGCCAGTGTGGCAACGGATGCCGCCGGGGTGTTTACCGGCGCCGCGTGGGAAACAGCGTACGGCGCGGAAGGCATGGAAGCCCGCGAAGCGCTTGCATCGCTGATGACATGGTATGTGGTGGAAGCCGCAGGCGAGGGGAAATATAAATGCACGAAGTCGACGCACCAGGTGTCTCAGTGCATAAGGGAATGCCGGGTATCCGGCAACGACGTGGCGTTTACGTGAGCAACCGCAGGAACCCAGGTTCACGCGGTTGAAGGGAACCGGTAAGCACCGGTGAGGAATGATGCCGATATATAGCGTGGTCTACATCGCGAAGGATGACCCGGCCCTGTTTGTGCTGCCCAAGCGGATCAACTGGGGCTGGCTTGGCTATGCGCGCAAAGCCTCCGTTAGCCTGGAGGCAGCCCGCGAGGCGCTTGCCGCCCACCTGCCGGATGTTGTGGTAGCGTGCGCCGCAGGGCCCGACCGCACGCAGGTGCTGACCCTTGTGGCGGAAACCTGCCCGCAGGCCAGAACGGCCCTCGTTGACCCTGCGCGGTTTGCGGAGGACCCGGAGGGCACAGTGGGCCGCCTCATCGATACGCTGGGCACCCTGGCGCGCGAGATCAGCGAGGAAACGCTGCTGGTGCAAAACAGCGCGTTTGTGACCAGGCGTGCGGAGGAGCTGTCACAGCGGCTGGCCCAGTGGATAGACGCGGGCGAATATGGCGGCATGGCGGATGCGCTGAGCGCGTATGTGGAAATGGTCGTGGCCAGAAGCGCCGGCAGCAGCCAGTTCATCTATGTGAAGATCATGGAGCTGTTCCTGTGGGCCGGCTACAAGCCCATGCAGCTGAAAACCTGCTTTGACCGCCTGCTGGAAGGCGACTTCAGCAAAAAGCTGCAACAGCGCATAGCGCACGGCGGGGGGCAGGGGCTGGACAGTTTCCTGTGCGATGCCGTCACGCAGAGCATCGCCCAGGGCGCGGCGACGCCGCCTGAAAAGGACGGCAGCGCCGTGTTTGAGCGCGCCATCCGCTACATCAACGAAAACTACCAAAGAAAGGTCTCGCTGGAAGAGGTCTCCCATCAGGCGTACATGTCCTCCAGCTATTTTTCCAACTCATTCCACCAGCGCATGGGCATCACATTCAGCGAATACCTGTCGCTGCTTAGGATGAACCGCGCGAAAGAGCTGCTCTCCGGTACCGGCCTGCGCATTTACGAGGTCGCCGAAAAGAGCGGCTATGAGGATTTCAGGCACTTTAGCAAGATGTTCAAGAAACATACGGGCATGTCGCCGGCGGAGTACCGGCGGGAGGCCAGGGGGTAGAGGGCGCTTATGCTGATGAAAAACAGCGCGCTGCTGCTGTTCCAGGGGGATAGCATCACGGATGCAGACAGGCTGCGGAATGACCCCGCGCACCTGGGGCATGGGTACGCGGCGATGGTGGCCGGGGTGCTTTCGGCGCTGTACCCTGAAAAGGGGCTGCGCTTTTTGAACAGGGGAATCGCCGGAAACCGCGTCAGCCATCTGGTGGACCGGTGGGCGTGGGATACGCTGGCGCTCAAGCCCGATGTGCTGTGCCTGCTGATCGGTGCGAACGATTCGCACCTGGCCGTCGCGGACCCGGACGCCGCGCCATCCCTTGCTGACTGGGAGAAAAACTACCGCTGGCTGCTTGAAAGCGCCAAAGCGAAAAACCCGGGCCTGCGGCTTGTTGTGCTGGAGCCGTTCCTGGTGCCCTCCGGGGATGAAAGCGCCGCGTGGTGCGAGGGCTGGCGGCCCGACCTGATGCGGCGCATTCCGATCATCCGGGAGGCTGCGCGGGCGGCCGGGGCAAGGTATGTGCCGCTGGACGGCATGTTTGCCGCCGCTTGCTGCAAGGATATGCCGCCCGAAGCGTTCGCGCCGGACGGTGTGCACCCCACGGAAGACGGCCACCGGCTGATAGCGCGCGGCGTGCTGGAGGCACTGCGATGATTTGGAAATCCCTGGGTTCCTATGAGGCGATGAGCGCGGCCTGCGCCGCAGAGATGGCGGCGCTGCTGAAACAAAAGCCCGACGCGCGGCTGGTGCTGGCCACAGGCCGGTCGCCGAAGCTGGCGTATGCGCTGTTTGTGCGGCAGGCGCGGGCGGAAGGGATCGACGTATCCCGCGCGAAGTGGATCAAGCTGGATGAATGGCTGGGCATTCCGGGAGATCACCCGGCGACGTGCCAGGCGTTCCTGCAAGAGGCGCTGTTCGCGCCGCTTGGCATCACCGATGATCATATTCTGGCGTTCGATCCGCTGTGCGCGGACCCTGAGGCCGAGTGCCGCAGGGTATCCGCCGCGTACGCCGCGCTGGGCGGTGCGGACCTGTGCATCCTAGGCGTGGGCCGGAACGGGCACCTGGGCCTGAACGAGCCGGGGGACGCGCTGCGCCCCTTTGCGCACGCGGTGGAATTATCCGAGAAAACGCTGGGCCACGCGATGTTGACGGAAACCGGCGCGACCGCGGCAAGGGGCCTGACGCTGGGCATGGCGGAGCTGCTGCAATCGCGCAGGGCGCTGCTGCTGGTGACGGGCGCTGAAAAGGAAGCGGCGGTAGCGGCCATCAAAGCGGGGGAGATCACCCCGCGCGTTCCGGCGACATTCCTGCACCTGCACGCCAATGCGGCTGCGCTGGTGGGGTGAAAATGACGACACTGCACATCATGGTGGGGCTGCCGTGCAGCGGCAAAACCACCTATGCCAGAAGGCTTGCTGAGGAGGCCGGTGCGCTGCTTTTGACGCCGGATGCGTGGCACCTGAAGCTTTTCGGGGATGACGCATCCGATGAACGGCATGACGGGCGCCACACCGCCGTCGAAGAAATCATGCTGGATGTGGCGCGGCGCGCGCTGGCCCTTGGCACAAGCGTGATCCTGGACTTTGGCTTCTGGGCGCGTGAAGAGAGGGATGCCCTGCGCGCCATGGCGCGGGATGCCGGCGCTGATTTCAAGATGCACTATATGGATGTTTCCAAGGAGGAACTGTGGCGGCGGCTTGAACGGCGCAACAGGGACGCGTGCGACGAGGTTTTTGTGATCCCAAGGGAGATGATGGAAACGTATATCCCGCTGTTTCAGCCGCCCGAACCGGATGAGTTGGCGTAGGGTGCTGCCGGCTTGTCCGTACAAATTAGCATATGAAAAAGGCTGCCGCGATAGATATACGCGGCGGCCTTTTTGAAACTGGTGATGTGAAACGTGTACGGATGATGAAACGTGCGTCCCCCGCCATTTGCCTACGCAAAAGCCCCCGCCCGCGTAGCCCACCCGCCGTCGATCCGCGCCTGCAACTGCGCAAGGGTGGGAATCCCCGACAGCACATCCCGCGTGGCGACGCACGCGGCCCCCGCGGCTGCGGCCAGTGCGGCGCACTTCTTTGGGGGATACCCGCACAGCAGCCCCGCCAGGAACGCCGCGATGGCCGTATCGCCCGCGCCGGTGGTGGATGCGATCCTCTCCGGCACAAAAGCTGGCTGGAACCCCGACCGATCCGCCCAATCGGAAGCATCCAGATACATCCCACTGGGCAACTGCGCCCCGGTGCGGTAATACAGCCCGCGCGCCCCGCACTTCACCAGCACAACCTTTGCCCCAAGCTGAATGCACCTTTCCGCCAGCGCCGGAACCTGCCCCGGCACCAGCGGCGACTCCACCGCATCCGCACCGGGGGCCGTTTCGCGCCAGATGGCGTGCGCTTCCCTGTCCAGCATGAAGCACAGCTCCTCCGCGCTGGGGGTGAAGATGTCCGTCAGCGGCAGCACGTTTTGAAGCAGCGCCGCCCAATCCGCCTGGCCCGCCGGCGACGCGGGGTCTACCGCCGCCATATCCAGCGATGTCAGAAGCCCCAGCGATTTCGCCTGCCGGAACAGGCGCGCCACCTGCCCGCCGCCGTGCAGGTACATGCCTGCCATCAGCGGCGGGTAGCCGAAATGCAGCAGGGATGCGCCCTCAAGCAGGCTGTCCGGCACATCATCGGCGCAGAACGCGTCGTTTGCCCCCGGGTGGTGCAGGAATGCCCTGTCCGTGCCGGGCGGGGCAAGCACCAGCGTGTAGCTGGTGGCGACTGCCGCGTCCACCGCCACCGCATCCCCGCCGCCGATCGCTTCCATCTCGTGCTTCAGCAGCGCGCCCAGCGCGTCCGCCCCCGCCTTGCCCAGCAGGCGCGTCTCAACCCCCAGGCGGCGCAGCGCAAGGCCGGTGTTGGGCACGACGCCGCCCGGGGTGACCGCCATCGGGCCTATCATGGCCAGCTTTCCGGGCTGAAGCGCATCGGAAAGGGTGCGCGCGGCGGCGGGGAAGGCCGGGGTGATATCCACGCACAGGTGGCCTGCCACCACGGCGATGGGTTTCCGGTTTGCTGGGCACATAAGGGTTCCTCCTTTTCGGCAGCCGCTGATCTGTTTGCCTTTATTTTACCAGCCGCGCCGCAAAAAGAAAAGCGGGCGCGTTATGCTTTCCGCCCGCATGAAATGCCAACCTGTGGTCAGATTTGATCTGCCCCCTCTGCTTGCTTGGGAAACGCCCTTGCGGCGATCAGAAGGCCGCAGATGGTCTTTGCGTCCGTGATCTCCCCCAGCGTGATCAGCCGCACGGCTTCTTCCAGCGGCATGGTCACCAGCGTGATGTATTCGTCGTCATCCGGGTGGCGCTCGCCCAGGCCCAGGCCTGTGGCAAGGTAGATGTGTATGCGTTCGGTCAGATACCCGGGGGAGGGGTCCATCACGGTCAGCAGGCGGAACTCTTTGGCGACCAGGCCGGTTTCTTCTTCCAGTTCGCGCCGGGCGCATGCGGCCGGGTCCTCATCCGGGGTGTCGCGCTTGCCGGCGGGCAGCTCCAGCATCGCGCGGCCCATCGCAACGCGGTATTGGCGCACCAGCGTTACCTGCAGCGTATCCGTCAAAGCGACAATGGCCGCGCCGCCGTTATGTTTTACCACTTCGCGCAGCGCCGTGCGACCGTCAGGTATTCGAACTTGCCAGTGTTCAACCTGTATCAGCGGCCCCTTAAACACCTGCTCTTGCGTTAAGACGGTTTCCGCTTGCGGTTCTGACATCGTAGCATCACGCCCTTTCTTGCTTATTGTAGCACACACGCCGCTGGAAGAACACCCTGTTTGGTTAGGTATTGCAAATAATACTATAAATGCTTATAATGCAAGCGATAGCGCGCAAATATCCCGTGGGAGATGACCGGATGAGCACCAATAGCATCGGAATGAATATCAAAACGCTCCGTTTGGAGAGGGGTATGTCGCGCGTGGCGGCGGCGCGCGCATGCGGCGTTTCTATCAGTCATTTCAACGCGTTGGAGCGCGGGCAGAGGATGCCCAGCATTGCCATGGCGGTGAAGATGAGCCAAGTATTCGGCGTGTCGATGCAGCGGCTGGTCTTTGGTCCGCCTTCCCCCACGGCAGGGCAGGAATTCGTTATACAAAGGATCAAAAGGTATCTGATAGAGAACCCGCAGCTCTGGTAACGGTAATACTTCTATCAGTAGGATCGGTGCAAAAATATCCAGCCCGTTTCGCGCGCATTCCGCAAAAGTTGCGGATGTGTGTCAAACGCTTTTCCTATCAAACACCATGAACGAAATTGACATTCCAATCCGTTATGTTTACAATGAACCGTAGACCCTATTCATTCTGCATTTGTTACCGTGATAGGGCGCTATACGCGGAAGGGATTTCTTAGAAATCCTGTCATGGCGCGATATTTTCAAGTACGCGCTGAAAAAGGAGGGATCGGCTTGCCGATGAAACGTCGACTGCTGCCTGTGCTACTGATTCTTTCACTGCTGTTGCCTATGGTGCCGCAGATGGCCTTTGCGGCGCCGCAGGTTGTGGATGTTCTCGTCTATGCGCAACATCCGACTTATACGGATGATTTTGGCCCCATGGCTGTGCCGCTGCGGAAGGAAGCCACCATAGAAGGCGAGGCGCAATACACTTGGTCCGTTACGCCGGAAGGCGGAATATGGATTCAGTTTCTTGGCGCTGACCAGCCGCAGGTCGTGCGCATCGTTCCGCATGTCATGCTGGATGACGTCGGCTTTGTTGATTACGCCCCGCTCATCGATGAAGCGAACAGCGATTGGCTTACCGTCACCGGTTCCGATCTGTTCCCGGTTACCGGCCGGCTCAAAGTGGGCGAAGAAGTAGTGTATACTACAAGCGTCACCGCGGCGAACTATGCGCAGGGTGAGCCGTCGACCGGACCGGTTGATCCTCCGCCGGAGGTTTCACCCGATATACCGGAAGAGCCGGTCATACCGCCTGAGGCCGTTCCGCAAATCCCTGCGCATGAAACGGATTACGCCCGCATTCAGCTGGGCAGCGCGGTGCTGTACAGCGATATGTTCGGCCAGGAGGTTGTGACCCTTCAGTACGATACAAAGCTGCAGCTGAACATCACCGACCAGACACCCGCCAAGGTGGATGGCGACGGCCGCACCTGGGTGCCCGTGCGCCGCGTCAGCGACGGCATGGTCGGCTACCTGATGGTTGACGCGATCAGCTTCCTGACCGTGGCGGAGGTGAATGACCTTGCGCTCGGGCAGGATATGCAGACCCCGGAGACCAACTACCTTGAGATTACAAACGAAGCCATGACCGTATACGACATCAACGGCATCCCCCTAGGCAATTTTAACGTGACTGATGTTGTCCGCTTCCACGCCGGGGAGCCGAACGCTGTCATCCGCGATGTTTACGGCAACCGGATGATCCTGGTTACGCTGGATAAGGAAAACGGTCTGACCGGCTATATTCGGGATAAGGATGGGTACTTCTACAATCATCAGCAGTATGATGATTACCAGCAGCGCGTGAACCCGTCGGACCCGCCCACGGAGCCGCCGACAGTGTCGCCGTCGCCCACGCCGACTGCCTCAGCTACTGCTACGGCAACGGCCACAGCCTCACAGACGGCGGAGACCCCGTCCGAGCCCGTTGTAACGCCCGCTACGCCAACCCCCAGCCCCATCCCGCAGCTGGAGGCATCCTACTACGGCATCATCACCGGCAAGGATGTCTATGTGCGCTCCGCGGCAGGCGGGTCGGTCATGCGCACATCCAAACAGAATGAGGTCGTGCGGGTTGAGCAAGTCGTCACCGATGGGGCCGGCACACAGTGGCTTGCCATCAGGCAGCTGGAGGTGGAAGGCGAGCCCATCGGATACATCAGCCCCGCCTATGTCCGTGAAGCGACACCCACCGAAATTGAACTTTACCTCAAGAGCAAGGTGACGGTTCCCCCGGCGGTAACCGCATCGCCCACGCCTACGCCCAGCCCCACCCCTGTGCCCACCCCGCTTTCCCAGGTTGCGGGCTACATGCGGGTGAACACATCGTATGTTGCGCTGTTCTCCTTCCCGGGCATCGGCGCGGCGACGCTTGCGGTGCTCAACTTTGGCGATGTTGTGTACGTTGCCAAGCAGGAAACCGATATCTACGGCAACCTGTATCACTTGGTGCAAACCAACGGCAGAACCGGCTATGTGCTGGCCAGCCAGCTGACCGCCATGACCACCCAGGAAGTGCTGGATTACTTCAACCGGCAGACGCCCACCACGCCGCCGGTGGCGACGTATTCGCCAAACGCGTTCAGCGGGTTCGCACTGCTGACCAGCGACAATGTCAACATCCGCACCGGCCCGTCCGTCGATACCTCGCGCGTTGTGCAGCTCAAGCAGGGTACCATCGTGCGCGTGCTGGATACCGTCACGGCGGAAAGCACGCTGTGGTACAAGGTTGAAAGCAACGGCAGGACCGGCTATATCCGCGGGGATCTGCTGTCCACGCTGACCACCGCGCAGTACAGCGCCATCGTATCGCAGCAGTCGTACAACCAAAACGGCAACATCATCACCCCGACATCCACCGCGAAGATCAACACCAATACCTGGACGACGACCAACCCGCAGTCTACCGTCAGCTTTATTACAATGCCGCCGATGGCGACCACCGTGCCCAGCGCCACTCCGGAAGCGAGCGCCACGCCCACGTTTGTGCCGTTTGCTACGATTGCGCCCGTCACGGATAACCCGAACGGGGGAAATGCGGAGATTGCCAAGGATATCGTGTCCGTGTACGAGGCCAACGGTGATTTCATCAACAACTATCAGAAGGCAGACATCACCCTGTCTTCCGGGGCTGATACGACCACCCGCACATCGAACGGCACCGTGCTGCTCAAAGTTACAATCAATGTAGAAAACGGGCGTGTCGGGTATATTCAGGAAAGCGACGTGCGTTACGGCAACGGCACCGCTACCCCTTCACCCAACCCGTTTACCACGCTGCCCCCCGAGAGCACCGACTTCACGGATACGAAGTCGGGCGGATTCTCCCCGCCGGGCATCCTGCTGGTGCTGGTGGTACTGCTGGTGCTGGCCGCGGGCGGCCTGTACGGATACTCCGTATACAACAAGGCCCGCCGCAAGCAGGCACAGGAGCAGGCCCGCCGCCTGGCGCAGGAAAAGCGCACGCAAGGCCCCGATGGAAAAGGCCCGCAGGGCCCCCGCCCAGGCCAGCCCACGCAGGGCGGGCAGCCTCCGCAAGGCGGCGCACCCGCGGTGAGAAGGCCTGTGCCTCCGGCCGGGACGGTCCCGCCCACGGGCGCGGCCGGAGCCCCCGGCACGCCCGGTGCGGCCAGACCGGGTGCAGGCGCGCCGGGTACAGGCGCCCCTGCTGCCCCTAACGCAAACAACGGCGCGGCCGGTCAAACAAGGCCCGCTGCCGGAACACCAGGTGCAAGCGCCGGCGCGAATGGTCAGGCAAGACCTGCCGCGGGGACCCCTGCCGCAAACGGCCAAAGGCTTCAGGGCGCACAGCCGCAGGGCAACCAGGCGAACCCGTACATGCGCCCGCAGCAGCCGCAAAAGCCCGCGCAGCCGCCGCAGCCCCCCAAGGCCGAAGCCCCTGTGCAGCGCGTGAACTCAACGCTGCCTCGCGCGGAAGTGGACGGCAAACCGGCTGACCAGACGCCGGCCGCGCGCATGCCGCAGGCGCCCGACCCCGTCGCCCCCGATGACCCCACGGCCGCTGCGCCGCGCAGGCGCAGGTCCAGGCCGGAAGGGTACGGCGACGAGCGGGATAACCAGTAACCGCAAAGGATAAGTGATCAGCAAAGCCCCCGTATTCTGCCTTTTGAGGCGGTGCGGGGGCTTCTTGCACCGCAAAGTTGTGCTGCGCGGAACAGCTTTCGATTGTGATTGTTCCTTCGGTATGGTAGAATGAAGTTGGCTATATAAGGAAGGAAAGAGGTGACGCTGTATGAAGAAGATTGCTCGATCCTGCTTCGCGATTGCGCTTGTGCTAATACTTAGTTTGGCGGTGGCGCAGCCTGCCGCGTTTGCCGCGGGGGCGCAGGTAACGCCGCTGGATGAGACAAACGCGGGGGACTGGTATTTTGGGTTGCCGATGAAGCAGATTGATCTGGATCTTTCGCTGCCGATGAACGCGCAGTATGAGCACCTGCAGATGCAAGAAGGCGTTGAGCTTGTGCAGATAATGCTGCCCGCGTGCCCCGATGTTTACTATGGTTTTTTTGCCATTCACAACCTGAATGCCGAGGGGGTTGCGCTGGATGCGCTAACCAAGGAGGAGCTGGCGAACTTCCTTCGCATCATTTCACCTAGGCCAGAGTTGCTTGAGACAGAGGTTTTGCCCGATGGGATAGCGGGCTATCCGGCCGTGCTTGCAAAAGAATGGATTGAAAAAGATAGCTTTTACTCGGAGCATCTGGTCGTCATCTATGGGGAATGGGTGCTGAACATGATGGTGCAGCGCCCTGATGGGAAGCAGGCTTTCACGGCGGAAGAAAGCATGATGCAAAAGGGGCTGCTGGCCATGACGCTTGAAATGAAGGCGAAAAAGAAAACCAGCTACCAGCTGCCGGGCACAAATATGGTGTTTGCCCTGCCCGATGGGGCTGAAATGACGATGGATTACGATGAAGATGACTACAAATCGCTGTACGTTCGTCAGGCGGATGTACTAACCACTTTGACGCTGTACGCCTTTCGAAATCAAGCGCTCTGGGGCATCGGTATCGACTCTCTGGATGAAAACATGCGTTTCAATCTGATGGATTTTGTCTCTATTGGCGATCCGGTGATGGATAGCATGCGCTACGAAACCTTGCCGGATACATCCGGCACTATGTTATTCTTCGACAGCGATGAACGGCAAGAGAAGCCTTCCCGCCACCTGATGGCGGTGCACGATGGATGGGTGATCTGCGCATCATACTTTCCGCAGCCGGAATTTGACGAGGAATGGGCGCTTGCGGCGCAAAGAACGCTGATTGAGACGGCGCTGAGAGCCGAAGTGGATACCTCGGTGAAACGCGTTCATCAGGAAGGAAATGACGTCTACCTTCCGCTGATGACGGGGGACGCCGTCGCCGCGCTGCCGGAAGGGTATGTGTTGTACAGCGTGGAGGACAATGCAACAGACAAACAAGTATTGCTATATGCGGACAATCAGCGCGCGTATTATCTGATTATGGCGGCCGAATACGCCCAAAGCGCGGGCATGACGCAGACGGAGTATTTTACGGAAGAAGAAATTGTGGTGACCGGAAAAGGGCTTGCGGCAAACCTTTCGGGTACTGTGGGTTCTGCGGCGGAATATGCCGTACTGGAAACAGGTCCGCTGAATGTGCCGTGCGTGTCCGCCATCAGCGAAAACGGCATGGGTCAGGCATACCTTGTGCTGTTTGACAGCTATTCTATCGTCATGCTTGGACTATCGGATGAGGTCCCCCTGACGGAAGCCGAAATCGACCAACTTGCCAACCTCCTGACCTTCATCCCCTGGGAATAACCCTCCCGCCCCATCACATCCGATGAAAAACCACCGTCCCCACCACGCAGAAAAGCATCAGCGCCCCCATGGGCACGCCCTCCCACAAGGTAACCTTCTCCCGGCCCTTCGCGTATAGCAGCGCCAGCGCCGGCAGCAAATCGCAAAGATACCTGGTGCCAAACTGCCACCCGCCGTTCGTGCGGTGGGTGAGCAGCGCGGCAGCGTGCACCACCGCCGTGATCAGCAGCGTCGCATCCAGCAGATCAAACCGGCGGCGCGCCGCGCGCCAGATGGCCCGCCCGGCGGCAAACACCAGCAGCGGGTTGGTCAGGTACACAGCGAACCCGGAAATGTTCGGGAAAGAGATCGCCGTGCCGCGCAGTTCCGGCGGGCGCAGGATGTTTTTCAGGTTGCTGGGCAGGTTTGCCAGGGTGAAGATGGGGTCCTGCGAGTTGGTGTATTCCGGCAGGTAATGGTGTCCAAACTCCAGTGGGTTTCCGAAGCGCACGAAATTATAGATGCCGTACGCCGCCGCTATCATCAGCGGCACAGCCACATACGGCAGCATCGCCAGCAGCGTGTGCCACAGGCTGTCCTTTGCCGGGCGCAGCCTTTGATATAGCATGAACATCAGCACCGGCACGCAGATGGCGTTCAGCGGGCGGCACCCCACCGCCAGCGCGATGGCGATCAGCCCCAGCGCCCACGCGCGCGGCTTTTCGCTGGTCAGGCCGTAAAACGCGCACAGCGTCAGCAGGTAGCCAAACAGCTGCGCCTGGTACCATGTGCCGCCGGCCAGCCCCCCGCCGGATACCGCCATATCCAGCAGGCTGCCCGCCACCTGAATGAACACGGCGGCAAGCGCCGCCTGCCCTCTGGGTAGGAACCGTTCCAGCAGCAGGTACAGCACCCAATAAGCCAATAGGAAATAGCATAGCGTCACAAACCCGGCGGGCACGTTTTCCCCAAAGATGAACGACAGCACCCACATCGGCACCGTGGGCGTGGGCGGGAAGCTGACGTAATAGCCGCCCTCGTACACCGCCAGTTCCAGCCACGGGCGGTTTTCTGCCAGCTTGATGTGCCCCTCGCGCCAGCGCATGGCCTGCAAGGTGTAGCAGTCAAACGTGGCGGGCGTGAAGAAATCCGTTTCCGTGTACACGGCGATCACGGCGCTCAGCGCAATGAGCACCGCAAGCCCCACCGCGAAAGGGGCCCATTTGCGCGCAATCGTCATGCCAGCCTCACATCTTTTCCGATAAACTGGATCAGCGCGGTGCAGCGCGTATCCATCAGGCGCGAAAACACGCGGTCACCGTAGCGCTCGCGCAGCTGTTCCATGGCAAGGTTGCTGGAGATCAGCAGCGGCAGCCCCTGTGCTGCCCGCTCATTGAGCAGCGTAAACAGCTGCTCCACGGTGATGTTTGGGATGACCGGCTCCGCGCCCAGATCATCCAGGATTAGCAGCGGCACCGTCAGCAGCGCCGAAAACGCATCCGGGTCGCGGTCGAATATGGCGGCGCGCATCCTTTCGGTCATCTGATACGCGGTGATCTTGAGCACCTCATGCCCGTTATCGCGCAGGCGGTTGCCCACGCAGTTGAGCAGATACGTTTTGCCAAGGCCGCTTTTGCCGAAGAAGGCCAGGTTGCAGCGCTCGTTTCCGGGATACTTCACGGCGTATTCCTCGCACCGCTCGCGCAGGCGCAGCATGAAGGTGCGCTGCGTGTACGGCGTGCCAGGCACGAGGGTATCCTGGTATACATTTGCGTCAAACGCCTCGAAGGTTTCCAGCGGGTTCAGGCCGTTATCGCGGCTTTGCATGTTCAGCTCACGCTGGCGGCGCAGGTAGCAGTGGCATCTTTCCTGGATGGGTTCGCCCACAAACCCGGTATCGCGGCAGTCGGGGCACTGCGCTACCGGCTGCAAGTAATCTTCGGGCAGCCCACTCAGGGCAAGGCGGGCGCGAAGATCCGCCTGCAATGCCTTGATGCGCGCCGAAAGCCTTTCGGAAATTTCCATCGCCTGCGCGGGGCTTGCGAATGCCTCCTTCGCCGCGGCGGAGAACACCTCCACCCTTTGGTCCAGCAGCGCGCCGATCAAGGGGTCCCGCCGCGTTGCCTCCTCGCGCCGGATGGCCTCCTGGCGCCGGTTTTCCGCGCGCCGCGCCTCATATTCCTGCTGCAATATGCGCCCCGTATCCGTCATCAAATCACCTCAAAAAGCTTCTGCAGCTCATCCCGCGTGTATTCATGCTGGGGGTAGTTCAGCGCCTGGTTTGGCCTTCCGCCGCGCGGCTGGTTAGGCGCGCCGCGCCCGGCATCCACCTGCGCCAGGTAGGCGTTGGCCGCCTCTACCGTCAGCGCGCCCGCTTCCTTCCATATATTCAGCGTTTTTTGCAGCGCATCCAGCTTGCCGCCCTTGCGCGCCACCCGCGCGGCGGCCAGCGCGATCGTTTCCCGTTCAAAGCCCGCGTTAAGGAACCCGTCCAGCAGCGTCAGGCTGTCCGCCGTGGGGGATGTACCGCGCATGCCCAGCGCGCGCAGCAATTCCTTGACATCGGCGTCGCGCCTCAGGTCGCCCCTCAGCGCCTCCCGGCTGCGCAGGCCTTCCTGGTGCATTCTTTCCAATATGCCGTTCAAGTACGCGGTGGTCGGCGTGCCCTTTGTGGTCTCTTCGCACGCGGCCAGGATTGTTTCCTGGTCAAACCCCCACACGCGCGCCCATTTGTCGTACAGCGCCTCATCCGGCTCGGAAATGGCGTGGCGCTTGCCCAGCTTTTTGTACACTTCTTTCAGGCCGATGAAATGCTCGGTGTTTTCGCGCAGCATGTTTTCGGCATCCTGGATTGTGGTTACGCCCGCCTCGGACCATTCGCGCGCGGTGCGGTCCAGTGATTTGAACAGGAATTTCTTGCCGCGCACCTTGATCTGGCCTGATACCAGCATCAGCACCGCCTCTTCCGGCAGCCGAAGCCCCTCGATCCAGTCGTACACATGGTAGAAATCCTGCGGATGCAGAAGCCTGTCCGCGCCGAACTGCGCCTGCAGCGCCTTGTTGAAGTCCGCGTAACGGTACAGCCCGTCGTCATCGCGCGCCTGCATCAGCTGCGCCTGCTTTAGGTTGGTGTACGCGTATTTTATCGGATTGTCGGAAATACGGCGCACCAGGCCCATCCTTTCCCAGTAAGTAAACGCGTTTTCCACCCGGCTTTCTTCCATCGCCAGGTCTTTCGCCATCGTTTTTAGGGATGCGCTTTCCACCGGATGATAACACTGCATCAGCCCGTATAGGTATACCTTGACAAACTCCCCATCCGCGCGTAGCATGTACTCCTGAATGAAAAGATTTTCCACCGGCGTTACGTCAAACATCGCGTACGGGTCAGCAAAGCCGAACAGGGCCATGAAATCACTTCCTTTGAAGGGCGCGAATTCGCAGATTCGCTAACCGTATTGTACATGCTGCCGGCCGGTCGCGCAAGAGAACACGAAACATGCGAAACAACTTGGGAAATGTAACCAGAATGTAATCCTAAAGTAGTATACTGTGATCTAGCCTCAATGGTATGGAGGGTAATTATGATCAATAAGCAGAAATCTATGCGGTCCAGACTGATGTGCCTCGCGCTGGCGATTGGGCTTTTGTGCCTGTGGACTGTGCCCGGCGCCGTGCTGGGTGAAGAGGGCGTCATCAACGTGGGCGGCGGTGAGGATACAATCGTTGTCGACCCCGCGCCCGCGGAAGTACCCGCGCCTACGGATGCGCCGGTGCATCATGAAGAAGCGCCCGCGCCTACCCAGGCGCCTGTCGCTGAACCTACCCACGCGCCGACCCCTGCGCCCACAGCCAACCCCGAGTCGGCAAACGCGCACGGGGCGGGGTTCTTCTTTGCGATGTCGGAAGGGGATCAGGCCGATCAAAAGGCGATGCGCCCGTCCAAGTCCGTGTATCTAGTGTCTTTCCTTTCCAGCAATGACACGCCCTACTTCATTTCCGAAGTGGAAGAGGGCCTGCTTGTGGAAAACCCGGACTTTACCCCTGAAATGGAAGGGTATACTTTCCAGTACTGGTTCAACATTTATGCGCATGAGTGGCTGCCGTATGATTTCAGCATGCCCATCAGCTGCGACCTGTTCCTGCGCGCAATGTTTGCCCGCGATGAAATGCCCGAGGATGTTGCCGCGATCGATTTGGAGAGCGACTTCTGGAACGGCGGCGGCGTCAGCAGCAACGAGGTTGTTGATTTCGTGCTGGGTCTGGGGTATACGATCAGCATGGAAGGTTCGGATGAGGAGTTCACACTGGAACAGCTGGCCTCCGGCGAGAACATTCCGGCATCCGGGTACAGCTTCCTCGATATCATTATCGTGGATGATGACGATGAGATCGACCTGATTGACCTTGGCGGCGACGGCGAGGAAGACGACGGAATCGACCTGATCGGCCTTGGCGACGGCGAAGAAGACGACGGAATCGACCTGACCGACCTGGGTGACGGCGAAGAAGATGACGGAATCGACCTGACCGGCCTTGGCGACGGCGAAGAAGATGACGGAATCGACCTGACCGACCTTGGCGACGGCGAAGAAGACGACGGAATCGATCTGACCGACCTGGGTGACGGCGAAGAAGACGGCGAAGAAGAAATCGTTGAAGCGCCCGTGTACAATCTGGATAGCTGCAGCGTGCGCGTGTATTCCTCGCATTCACAGGATTCCTGGATTGTCGAAGGCGACATCATCGAGGTGTGGGGCGAACTGAGCGGGTTTGACAACATTCCGGTCACGTTCCAGTGGCGCTACAACGATGGCAACGGCTGGGTGGATGTCCCCGGCGCGACCAGCCTGCGCTACGCGTTTGTTGCCACCGCTGAATCGGTCACCTACAACTGGCGCCTTGCGGTTATCGTGGAAACGCCCGAAACGGCTGAATCCACGGAAGGCGCGCCGGCTGCCGATGAGACCCCGGCTGTTGTTCCGGCCCCGTAATAAAAAAACTTGCGGCTCCCCGCCAGAGACGGCGGGGAGCTTTTTTTCTCGCATTATTTTCCATCCGCAATCCGTATCAACCCTTTGCCAAAAGCCATGCTAAGGCAATACCACACAGATGTCAAACACGCGGGCGGGCGGCTTTTCGCCCATGCACGTTTGCGAAAACACTCGACGTAGCGCTGCTACGCCTTCGGTCTTCGCAAGCGCACCTGGTCAAAAATCCACACCGCCGGCGTGCTCACCATCTATGCGGTATTGCCTTAAAAATTACAAGGCATAGGGAGGGAAGAAGGATGTCTTTCGTACTGATTCTGTTACAGCTAACGGTCACCTGTATCATGGGCGTATACTTCTACAAACAGCTTCGCAAGGAAAAACAGGCGACCGAGCCGCAGGGCAGCCGCCGCAGCGGCATGGAGCTTGAAAAGCTGCAAAAACTGCGCGCGATCCGGCTGTCGGAGCCGCTTGCGGAGCGCGTACGCCCACAGCGCTTCGAGGATATCATTGGCCAGGAGGAGGGCATCCGCGCCCTCAAAGCGATTTTGTGCGGGCCGAACCCGCAGCATGTCCTCATCTATGGGCCTCCGGGCATCGGAAAAACCTGCGCGGCGCGGCTTGTGCTGGAATCGGCGAAAGTGACGCCCGGCACGCCGTTCCTCAAGGATGCGCCGTTTATCGAGATGGACGCCACCTGCGTTCGCTTTGATGAGCGCGCCATCGCCGACCCGCTGCTGGGCAGCGTGCACGATCCCATCTACCAGGGCGCAGGCCCGCTTGGCGTCAGCGGCGTGCCGCAGCCCAAGCCCGGCGCGGTCACCCGGGCGCACGGCGGCGTGCTGTTCCTGGATGAAATCGGCGAGCTGCACCCCGTGCAGATGAACAAGCTGCTCAAAGTGCTGGAGGACCGCAAAGTCCGCTTCGAGTCGGCTTATTATAACCCGGATGATTCGCATGTGCCGCGCCATATCCATGAAATTTTCAAAAACGGCCTTCCCGCCGATTTCCGCCTGGTCGGAGCGACCACCGCCAGCCCTGAATCGCTGCCGCCAGCGCTGCGTTCGCGCTGCATGGAGATCTTCTTCCGCCAGCTGGAGCCTGAAGAGGTTGCTAGGATCGCCGCGGGCGCGGCCGAGCGTTCCGGCTTTTTGATGGATGCGAAAGAGGCAAAGCTGGTCGGGCAGTATGCCGGCTGCGGGCGTGAGGCCGTCAACATCGTGCAGATGGCCGCCGGCGTCGCGCAGCTGGAAGAGCGCAAGATGGTCACCCGCGCCGATGTGGAGTGGGTTGTCGATAGCGGCCATTACGCCGCCCGCCCCGAACAGCGCGCGCTGACCGCCCCCGCTGTGGGCCGCGTGCATGGGCTTGCCGTATACGGCGGACATCAGGGCGCGGTGATGGATATCGAAGCCGTCGCCACGCCGGGTCAGGGCCGCGTAACCGTCACCGGCATTGTGGATGAAGAGGAAATGGGCCAGACCGGCCACCGCCTGCGCAGGAAGAGCATGGCCCGCGCTTCCGCCGAGAACGTGCTGACGTTGCTGCGCCGTATGGGTCTGCCGGTGGATGAATATGATCTGCACATCAACTTTCCCGGCGGCGCGCCGGTAGACGGCCCCTCTGCCGGTGTTGCGATGGCCGCCGCTGCAAGTTCCGCGCTGACCCACACCGCCGTGGATGGCGCGACCGCCCTCACCGGCGAGGTCGGCGTGCGCGGCGAGGTGCACCCCGTAGGCGGCGTTCCGGCCAAAATAGAAGCCGCACGCCGCGCCGGCCTGACCCGCGTTCTCATTCCAAGGGACAACTGGCTGGAGCGCTTCTCCGACTTTGGCATTACGGTCATTCCGGTTGCGACACTGGAAGAAGCCCTATCCCACATGCGCGTGGAAGAAGCCGAGGAGCGCCCGAGCGTGCCCAGCGCGGGGCTGGAGCCGCTGGCCGCACTGGGAGAGGGGCAGTAGGGGAACGGGGGAGGAACGTCTTCTTTCTTTTCAGAGAGAGGAAAGGATTTCTGGCGAAATCCCTCTATGGCGCGATATCTTCGAATTCGCGCCGCCAAAAAAGAAGCAAAGAAAAGCCATTTGTGTGGGGAAGGAAAAACATTAAACCTTGCCCGCTGTGAAGCGAAAAAGATGGGAGTCCAGAGGGCGAAGTCCTCTGGTAGGGATCAAAGGGGCAAAGCCCCTTTGCGTCCCCCTTGTACACGTCTTGACATTCCCTGTATAATGTAGATACACCCAAAGTACACACCCAAGGTACAACACAGGAGGAAAAAACGTTGCCGAATAAAACCCAGAAAGAACGCCTGCCCGCGCTGCCATTGCGCGAGCTGATGGTGTTTCCATACATGGTGCTTCACTTTGATGTGGGGCGGGCGAAATCGCTTGCCGCGCTGGAACGCGTGCTGGTCGAGGATCAGCAGGTGTTCCTGGTCGCGCAGCGGGATGCCGCCGAGGATGATCCGGAGATAACATCCCTTTACCCGGTGGGGACGGTTGCGCAGGTCAAGCAGGTGCTGAAGCTGCCGGGCGACACGGTGCGCGTGCTGGTGGAAGGGCTGTACAGGGCGCGGCTTATTTCGCTGGATGAAACGGAGCCCTGCCTGATCGCGTCCGTGCGCCGGCTGCCCGCGCAATCGCGCGCAAACGACATGGAGCTGGCCGCGCTGATGCGCACTACGCGCGCCTTTTTTGAGAGATACGCGCAGGCAAGCGGCCGCATTCCGCCGGAAACGGTCTCCGCCGTGATGAACATGGAGGATGCCAACAACCTGGCCGACCTGATTGCCGCCAACGTGCTGACGCGCTTTGAGGACCGCCAGAGCATCCTGGAGACTGCCGATGTCGCCGAGCGTCTTGAAACGCTGTGCGGCATCCTGTCGCGCGAAGCGGAGCTGACCGCCATCGAAAAGCAGGTGCAGCAGCGCGTCCGCGCGCAGATTGAGAAAAACCAGAAGGACTATTACCTTCGCGAGCAGATTCGCGCCATCCAGTCTGAGCTGGGCGACACCGAAACCGGCGAAATTGAAATGCTGCGCGAGCAAATCGCCAAAGCGAAGCTGAACGACGAGGCGCGCGAAAAGGCCGAGCGCGAGCTGGGCCGCCTGTCGCGCTTGGCGCCCGGATCGCCCGAAAGCGGCGTCATCCGTGCGTATCTTGATTGGATTCTGGCGCTGCCGTGGGGCAAGGAAACCAAGGACAAGCTGGACCTTCGCCGCGCGCGCCGCATCCTGGATGAGGACCATGACGGGCTGGAGAAGGTCAAGGAGCGCATCCTTGAATACCTGGCCGTCAGCCAGATAAAGGGGAACCTCAAGGGGCCGATCCTGTGCCTTGTGGGGCCTCCGGGCGTGGGCAAAACGTCCATCGCGCGCTCTATTGCCAGGGCGCTGGGCCGCTCCTTCGCGCAGATGTCGCTGGGCGGCGTCCGTGACGAGGCGGAGATTCGCGGCCACCGGCGCACCTATATCGGCGCGATCCCCGGGCGCGTGCTGTACGGCCTGAAGCAGGCGGGCACGCTGAACCCGGTGTTCCTGTTTGATGAGATCGACAAGCTATCCCACGATGCGCACGGAGACCCCGGCGCGGCGCTGCTGGAGGTGCTGGACGGCGAGCAGAACATGGGCTTCCGCGATCATTACCTGGAGCTGCCATTCGACCTGTCGAAGGTGCTGTTTCTGACCACCGCCAACACTGCCGAGGATATCCCCGGCCCGCTGCTGGACAGGATGGAGCTGATCCGCCTGCCCGGCTATACGGAAGAAGAAAAAATACTGATTGCAAAGCGCCATCTGGTGCCCAAACAGCTGACCGCGCATGGCCTGGCGAAACAGGCGGTGCGCATCCCGGACAAGGTGCTGCGCGATGTGATCTCCGGCTATACGCGCGAGGCGGGTGTCCGCCAGCTGGAGCGCATGGTGGCGCAGATCATGCGAAAGGCCGCCATCAAAATATTGGAGGATGGCATCACCACCATCACCGTGCAGCAGGGCGACCTGAAAGGGTACCTGGGCGTGGCGCGGTTCAGGCAGAAGATGGTGCGCCCGCAGCCGGAGGTCGGCGTCGCGCGCGGCCTTGCGTACACGCCGTTCGGTGGGGATACGCTAGCGGTGGAAACCACCGTGATGCGCGGAAACGGCAGCCTGACGCTGACCGGCCAGCTTGGCGATGTGATGCAGGAAAGCGCCCGGGCCGCCATGAGCTACGTTCGCTCCCGCGCGGATGAGTTCGGCCTTTCGCCCGATTTCCACCGCGAGCTGGATACGCACATCCACGTGCCCGAAGGCGCGGTGCCAAAGGATGGCCCCTCCGCGGGCGTTACGCTGACGTGCTCGCTGGTGAGCGCGCTGACGGGCATTCCGCTTCGGCAGGACCTTGCGATGACCGGCGAAATCACGCTGCGCGGACGGGTGCTGCCCGTCGGCGGCATCAAGGAAAAGCTGCTGGCCGCGCATCGCGTGGGCATCGACGACATCCTGCTGCCCAAGGATAACCAGCCCGACCTGGATGACATTCCCCCGAAAATCCGCGAGCAGATGCACGTCAAAACCGTGGAAACGGTGGATGAGGTGCTGGCCGTGGCGCTGACCAGAAGGCCCGCGCGCTGGCATCCGCTGCCCGTGCCGCCGCAGGAGGCATCCTCCGCACTGGAGGTTCGCGATGGACATTAAGCGATCCCAGTTTATCACATCGCTGCCCCGTTACGGCAACTATGAGGGCATCGGCCTGCCGGAAATTGCGATGGCGGGCAAAAGCAACGTGGGCAAGTCATCTTTGATCAACCGCGTTTGCGGGCGGAACGGCCTGGCCAAGGTATCCGGCACGCCGGGCAAAACGCGGCTGATCAACATCTACCGCATCAACGACGCGCTGCATCTGGTTGACCTGCCGGGATACGGCTTCGCCAAGGTGCCCAAGGCCGAAAAGGCCAAGTGGTCGGACATGATGGAAGGGTATTTTGCAACATCCGGGCTGCTGACGCGCGTGCTGCACCTGGTGGATATAAGGCACGATCCCACCGGCGAAGACCTGGGCATGCACGAATTTTTGCGCGCCACGGGGCTGCCGTTCACGGTAATCGCCACCAAGGCGGATAAGCTCAGCCGCGCGCAGCGCATGCAGAAGATACACGCCATCTGCCGGGCGCTGCAGGTGCAGCCGTGGCAGGTGATCGCCTTTTCCGCCGAGGATGGCACCGGTGCGGACCAGGTGCGCGAGCTGCTGGGTCAGGTAGCGGAGCAGGCGCAGGCGGAAGGCGAAACGCTGCCCTTGGAATGAATAATTGCAGCCCAATAGGGTTGCTATGGCAGGAACAAGGAACGTCAGGGGCACTGCCCCTGAACCCCGCTTAAGGGCCTAGAGCATTTTGCGGAAACATTCGGAACGTCTTTGCGGATCTTTTGCCGCCTCGCGTTGCCTCGTCCACGCGGCGTAGCGCTGCTACGCCTTGTTCCCTCGGCTTAGCGAAACGGCAAAATCTCTCGCAAATCCATTCCGAATCTTCCCGAAAATTGCTCTAAGGCTCTTAAGAATCCCTTCATAGGAAGGATTCATAAAATCCAACCCGCCGCGAGGCGAAAAGAAGGGATTCCAAAGGGCAAAGCCCTTTGGCGGGGTCTGGGACGGAGTCCCAGCGTTCTTTTTTTGCATATTTCTGCTTGACAAATGCCCCTGGAGCGTATAATATACAACAAGACCGAATGATTATGCGGAGGCTGCGCGATGTACAAGGTTTTCGTCGATGGGCAGGAGGGCACCACCGGGCTTGCGATCCACGAAAGGCTTTCGAAAAGGGCCGATGTGGAAGTGCTGCAAATTGACCCGGAAAAGCGCAAGGACCCTGCCGCCCGGGCCGCGCTGCTGAACGCGGCGGATGCGGCGATCCTATGCCTGCCGGATGACGCGGCGCGGGAATCAGTAAGCCTGGTGACAAACCCGCACGTCCGCGTGCTGGATACCAGCACCGCGCACCGCACGGCGGAGGGCTGGGCGTACGGCCTGCCGGAGCTGTCGGGGGAACACCGACGAAACGTGGAATGTGCCCACCGCATCGCGGTGCCGGGCTGCCATGCGACCGGGTTTATCGCGGCGGTGTACCCGCTGGTGGCGCCGGGGCTGCTATCCCCGGCGGCGCAGGTCAGTTGCCATTCCGTAACCGGTTATTCCGGCGGCGGCAAGAAGATGATCGCGCAGTATCAGGATGAAAGCAGGCCGGGCGTCTACAACAGCCCGCGCCAGTATGCGCTTTCCATGGCGCACAAGCACCTGCCGGAGATGGCGCGGCGCACGGGGCTTCAAATGCCCCCGGCGTTCAACCCCATCGTCGCGGATTTCTACCAGGGCATGGCGGTGAGCATTCCGCTGCACGCGTCGCAGCTTGAAAAGCCGATGACCCGCGCGCAACTGGAAGAAACCCTGGCCGCGCACTACGCCGGGCAGCGCTTTGTAACCGTGAAACCGGCGCCGGAGGACGGCTTCCTCCCCGCGAACCTGAACGCGGGCACGAATGATCTGACCCTTTACGTTATCGGCAACGATGAGATGTTTACGCTGGTCAGCGTGTTTGACAATTTGGGCAAGGGCGCATCCGGCGCGGCGATGCAGTGCATGAACATCGCGCTGGGGATTGCGGAAGACACGGGGTTTTGATCCATTACAGAGACTTTGAAAGGACGTAATTTTATGCAGCCTACAAGCAAAGGCGTTTGCGCCCCAAAGGGTTTTAAGGCGTCGGGCATACACTGCGGCATCCGCAAGAACCACAGCAAGAAGGACCTGGCGCTGGTCTTGTCCGATGTGCCGTGCCAGGCGGCGGCGGTCTACACCCGCAACAAGGTGTACGGCGCGCCGATCACCGTGACCCGGAACCACATTGCGGACGGCACCGCCCGTGCGATGCTGTGCAACAGCGGCAACGCCAACACCTGCAATGCGGACGGCGTGGACAAAGCCAATGCCATGTCGAAGTTGCTGGCGGATGCCGCCGGCATTTTGGAAAGCGATGTGATCATCGCATCCACCGGCGTGATCGGGCAGCCTCTGCCGCTGGAACCCATTGCCGAGGGCATGCCGGAGTTGGTCGCGCAGCTGTCGTACGAAGGCGGGCTGGCGGCGGCGGAAGCCATCATGACGACCGACCTAGTTGCCAAGTACGTTGACACCGCGTTTGCCGTGGACGGCGTTGCCTGCACAATTGGAGCGATGACGAAGGGCTCCGGGATGATCGCGCCCAACATGGCGACGATGCTCTGCTTTGTCACCACCGACGCGGCGATAACTTCCGCCATGCTGGACAAAGCCCTGCACGCGGTGGTGAATGACACGTTCAACATGCTGATTGTGGACGGCGATACATCCACCAACGACATGGTTTCCGTGCTGGCCAACGGCCTTGCGGGCAACCCCGTCATCGACAGGGAAGGCCCCGCGTACGACGCGTTTGTCGCGGCCCTGAAAGAGGTCAGCGTGTGCCTCACCCGCATGATGGCGAAGGACGGCGAGGGCGCGACGAAGCTTGTCACCTGCGCCATCAAGGGCGCGCCGGATACCGCGCTTGCCAAGGCCATCGCGCGCTCGGTGATCAATTCCCCGCTGTGCAAAACGGCGATGTTTGGCGCGGATGCCAACTGGGGCCGCATCCTGTGCGCCATCGGCTACACGCCGGGAGATTTCCAGATTGATACCGTTTCCGTGAATATTCATTCAAAGGCGGGGCAGATTCTGGTCTGTCAAAATGGCAGCGGCGTGCCTTTCAGCGAGGCGGAGGCCAAGAAAGTGCTGACGGATGATGAGATTGACATTTTGATTGATATGAAGCAGGGCGCGGGCGAGGCCACCGCATGGGGCTGTGACCTGACGTATGATTATGTGAAGATCAACGGCGACTACCGCACCTGAAACTGTATCCGAATAGGAGAAATAGCATGTACACCATGTCCAACGAAGGCAAGGCCCAGGTGCTCACCCAGGCGCTGCCGTATATTCAGAAGTACGCCGGCCGGATCGTCGTTGTCAAATACGGCGGCAACGCCATGGTTTCGGAAGATTTGCGAAACGCCGTCATGAGCGACATCATTCTGCTGTCGCTGGTGGGGGTGAAGGTGGTGCTTGTGCACGGCGGCGGGCCCGATATCACCGATACGCTGAAGAAGATGGGCGTGCAGTCCCGCTTCGTGAACGGCCTGCGCTATACTGATGCGCAGACGGTCGAGGTTGTGCAGATGGTGCTGTCCGGCAAGACAAACAAGGACCTGGTCGCCAAGGTGCAGTCCATGGGCGGCAAGGCGATGGGTTTGTGCGGGCTGGATGGCGGCATGCTGATGGCTAAAAAGCTGGAGGCGGAAGAGGACCTGGGCTTTGTGGGCGAGGTCACGCAGGTGCACATCGAGCCGATCCTGGATGCGCTGAAAAACGGCTACATCCCGATCATCGCGACTGTGGCGGCCGACGCGCAGGGCCAGGTGTACAACATCAACGCCGATACGGCCGCCGCCGCCATTGCGGGCGCGCTGGGCGCGGAAAACATCGTGATGATGACGGATGTGCGCGGCCTGCTAAAAACGCTGGGCGACGACAGCAGCCTGATCCCCATGGTGCAGGTCAGCGAGGTGCCGGCGCTGGTGCGGCAGGGCATCATCGGCGGGGGGATGATCCCCAAGGTGCAGTGCTGCGTGGAGGCCGTGCGCCGAGGTGTCAAGCGCGCGGTGATGATCGACGGGCGCATCCCGCACGCGATCTTGCTGGAACTGTTTTCAGATGAAGGCATCGGCACGCTGTTTCATTAGGAGGTAATACCATGGCAAATCAGACCATTTGGGAAATAGACCAGCAATATGTGGCGCATACCTATACAAGGTTCCCCATCGCCATTGTGAAGGGCGAGGGCGCGCATTGCGCGGATGACGCCGGGCATGAATACATCGATATGACATCCGGCATCGGCGTGAACGCGCTGGGGTTTGCCGATAAAGGCTGGGCGGATGCGGTGCATCGGCAGCTGTGCACGTTGCAGCACACATCCAACCTGTACGCCACCGGCCCCTGCGCGGAGCTTGCCAAGCAGCTGTGCACGCGCACCGGCATGAAGAAGGTGTTTTTCGCCAATTCCGGCGCGGAAACGAACGAGGGCGCGATCAAATGCGCGCGCAAGTGGGGGCATGCAAACCATGGACCCGACTGTCACACCATCGTGACGCTGACGCAGTCGTTTCACGGCCGCACGGTGACCACGCTGGCCGCCACCGGGCAGGGTGCGTTTCATCAGCACTTCCATCCGTTCACCGAGGGCTTCCGCTACGCTCCGGCGGGCAACCTGGAAGGCACGCTTGCGCAGATTGACGACAACGTATGCGCGGTCATGATCGAGATGGTGCAGGGCGAGGGCGGCGTGGTACCGCTTGCGAAAGAGTATGTCCAAGGCATCGCTGATGCGTGCGCCAGCAAGAACATCCTGCTGATCGTGGATGAGGTGCAGACCGGCATCGGCCGTACGGGCACGCTGTTCGCGTTTGAGCAGTTTGGCATCACGCCGGATATCGTCACCTGCGCGAAAGGGCTTGGCGGCGGGCTGCCCATCGGCGCTGTGCTGTTCGGTGAAAAGACGGAGACGGTGCTGTGCCCCGGCGAGCATGCGACCACATTTGGCGGCAGCCCCGGCGTTGCGGCGGGCGCGCTGTATGTGCTTTCTCAAATTGATGAGAAATTTTTGCAGTCCGTGAAAGAAAAGGGCGCGTACATCCGCGAAAAGCTTTCCGCCATGCCGCATGTGACCGGCGTATCCGGCCTTGGGCTGATGATCGGTGCGACGCTTTCCGGCGCGACCGCGCGGGCTGTGGTGGAAAAGGGCATCGCAAACGGCGTGCTGACGCTGACCGCCAAGGACCGCCTGCGGCTGCTGCCGCCGCTTTCCATCACCAAAGAAGAAATAGACGAAGGGCTGGCGCGGCTTGAAAGCGCGCTGAAGGAGGTTTGACCCATGAAGCACCTGCTGAAACTGCTGGACCTGACGGGCGAAGAAATCATCGAACTGCTGAACCTGGCCGACCAACTGAAATACGAGCGCAAGCACGGCATTGAGCATGCGCCGCTCAAGGGCAAAACGCTGGGCATGATCTTCACAAAGGCATCCACCAGGACGCGCGTCTCCTTTGAGGTGGGCATGTACCAGCTGGGCGGCTCGGCGCTGTTTCTGTCAGGGAACGACCTGCAAATCGGCCGCGGCGAACCCATTGAAGATACCGCGCGCGTGCTGTCCCGCTATTTGGATGGCATCATGATTCGCACATTCAAGCAGGAAGATGTCGAAGGCTTGGCGAAATATGGGTCGATTCCGATCATCAACGGGCTGACGGACTTCGCGCACCCCTGCCAGGTGCTGGCCGACCTGATGACCATCCGCGAGCACAAGGGCACGCTTTCGGGCCTGACGCTGTGCTACATTGGGGATGGCAACAACATGGCGAACTCTTTGATCGCGGGCGGCCTGAAGGTGGGGATGAACGTTTCCGTTGCGTGCCCGGTAGGGTACCGGCCTGACCCGTCGGTGCTGAGCTTCGCGGCGGAGTATGGCGCGAAATTCCGCATGACGGATGACCCCATGAAAGCTGCTGAGGGCGCGGACGTGCTCTACACGGATGTGTGGACATCGATGGGCCAGGAAGCCGAAAAGCAGGAGCGCCTCACCGCGTTCCAGGGCTACCAGGTGAACGAAAAACTGCTTTCTGTCGCTAACAGCGGCTGCATGGTGCAGCATTGCCTGCCCGCGCACCGCGGCGAAGAAATAACGGCTGATGTGTTCGAATCCCACGCGAATGAAATATTCGATGAGGCGGAGAACCGCCTGCATGCGCAGAAAGCCGTGCTGAAGACTCTGTTGGGGTAAAAAGCCTGGCCTTCGCCGACCCCATACGGCGTTCCAACTCGAAATTCCATGAATTTCGAGGGAACGCCCAGCCCGGGTGCTCGAGGGGTCTCAACCCCTCGACTGTAATCCGGCATCGGCGGCTTAGCCGCCGAACGGACAGAAAAACCGCAAGGTTTTTCTACCCTGCACGCCCGGAAGGGCGTGAGGGGGTTCTTACAAGGGGGACGTGTCCCCCTTGTACACACGCGCATTCTATATCAGGAGGAAAAAAAGATGCCGGTATTCCCAGGTGTGAAACGCGTACTGATCATCGGTTCTGGGGCGATTGTCATTGGCCAGGCGGCGGAATTTGACTACGCGGGTTCCCAAGCTTGCAGGGCCTTGAAGGAGGCGGGGATAGAGGTCATCCTCATCAACCCAAACCCTGCCACCATCATGACGGATCGCGCGTTTGCCGACCGCATCTACATAGAACCCCTAACGACGGAGGTTGTCAAGCGGATCATCCGAAAGGAGAAGCCGGACAGCCTCCTTTCTACGCTTGGGGGTCAGAACGGGCTGACGCTGTCCATGCAGCTTGCCAAGGAAGGTTTTCTGGACGCGGAGGGCGTTCGTCTCTTGGGCGCAAGTCTGGATACCATCGACAGGGCGGAAGACCGCCTGAGCTTCAAACAGACGATGGAAGAGATCGGTGAACCGGTGATTCCCTCCGATGTGGTGACCACGCTGGAAGACGCGCTGGCGCTTGCGGACAGGATCGGCTACCCGCTGATCGTGCGGCCCGCGTTCACGCTGGGCGGCAGCGGCGGCGGCATCGCGGCGGACGCGGCGGAGCTGAGCGAAATCGCCACCGGCGGGCTGCGCGCATCGCCCATCGGGCAAATCCTGGTGGAAAAGAGCGTGGCCGGCTGGAAGGAAATTGAGTTTGAGGTGATGCGCGACGGCGACGACAACGCCATCTGCATCTGCGGGATGGAAAACGTTGACCCCGTGGGCGTGCACACCGGCGATTCGATCGTGGTCGCGCCCATACAGTCTTTGACACAAGAAGAATTCCAGCTGCTGCGCGGCGCGGCGATCAAGATGGTAAAGCGCCTTGGCGTGATGGGCGGATGCAACTGTCAGTTCGCGCTAAAGCCTGATAGCCTGGAGTACGCCGTGATCGAGGTCAACCCGCGCGTGTCGAGGTCCTCCGCGCTGGCATCGAAGGCCACAGGATACCCCATCGCGAAGGTATCGTCGCTGATCGCGGTCGGGTTCACGCTGCCGGAGCTGACCACCGCCGTGGGCGGCCACAGCCCCGCTTTCTACGAGCCGGACCCGGATTACATCATCGTGAAGCTGCCCAAGTGGCCGTTTGACAAGTTCGTGTACGGCAGCCGCAAGCTTGGCCCGCAGATGAAGGCGACCGGCGAGGTCATGGCGATCGGGCAGACATTCGAGCAGGCGCTGCTCAAGGCGGTGCGCGGCGTGGAGATCGGCCTGGATTTCATCCGCGATCCGCACTTTGCGCAAATCCCCGATGCTCAGATCATCTGCCGCCTGGCGGACTGCACGGATGAGCGTATCTTCATCGTGGCGGAGGCGCTTGCGCGCGGGGTATCGGTGGATGACGTTTACCGCATCACGCAAATCAACCCGTGGTTCCTGAGCAGAATGCTGGGCATCGTGCAGATGCAGGCGCGCCTTGAGGCAGGAGAAGATGTTTCCGCTGAGGCCAGGCATATGGGCTTCCCCGATGCCGTGATTTCCCGCTTCCTGGGCCGCAAGGTGGAACACCATCATGCCGTGTACCGTGTGGTCGATCCCGCGGGTGCGGGCATGCGCATCAAGTCCCCGTATTTCTACGGCGTGCCGGATGGCGAAAATGAGGCCGAAGCGTTCATCAATGCCGATACATCCGGCAAAAAGCGCGTGATCGTGTTCGGTTCCGGCCCCATCCGCATTGGGCAGGGCATCGAGTTTGACTACGCATCTGTGCACTGCGTGTGGACGCTGAAATCCCTGGGCTATGAGGTCATCATGGTCAACAACAACCCAGAAACGGTTTCTACCGATTCCGAAACCGCCGACCGCTTGTACTTTGAGCCGCTGTACCCGGAAGATGTCGCGGACATCATCGCCACCGAAAAGCCGTGGGGCGCGGTGGTCGCGTTCGGCGGACAGACGGCGATCCGGCTGACAAAGCACCTGAGCCGCCTTGGCGTGCCGATCCTGGGCACATCCGCCGACGGCATCGACATGGCGGAGGACCGCGAGCGGTTCGACGCGCTGCTGACCGAGCTTCAAATCAAGCGCCCCGAAGGACGCACCGTCCGCACAGAGGATGAGGCGATTAAGGCCGCGAATGAGCTTGGTTACCCCGTGCTGGTGCGCCCCAGCTACGTTCTGGGCGGACAGAATATGATCATCGCGTACACCGACGCTGACATTCACGAATACATGCGCATCATTCTGGCGGCGGGCATCGAAAACCCGATCCTGATCGACCAGTACCTGATGGGCATGGAGGTCGAGGTGGACGCCATTTCCGACGGCGCAGACATCCTGATCCCCGGCATCATGGAGCACATTGAGCGCGCGGGCGTCCATTCGGGCGACTCCATCGCGGTGTACCCCGCCTGGCACCTGAACGGCGCGCTGACCCGCCGCCTGATCGATGCCACGCGCGCGCTGGCGCTGGGCCTTGCCACGCGCGGGCTGATCAACATCCAATACATCGTGCATGACAACGATATTTTCGTTATCGAGGCGAACCCGCGCGCATCCCGCACGGTGCCGTACCTGTCCAAGGTGACGGGCCTGCCGATCGTGGACCTTGCCGTGCGCGCGATGCTGGGCGAAAAGCTTTCCGGCATGGGCTATGGCACAGGGCTGTACGGCAAATCAGCGTATTTTGCGGTGAAGGTGCCGACGTTCTCATTTGAAAAGCTGCAGGATGTGGATACCCAGCTTGGGCCGGAGATGAAATCCACCGGCGAGGTGCTGGGCGTGGGCCGCACGGTGGAAGAGGCGCTGTACAAGGGCCTGACCGCCGCCGGGTACAAGCTGACGCCGGGGGGCGGTGTGCTGTTCTCCGTGCGCGAGATTGACCGCGCCGAGTGCGCGCGCGTGGCCCGTGCGTTCGCGGCCGCAGGCTGCCCACTGTACGCCACGCACGGCACCGGCAAGGCGCTTGAAGAGGCGGGCATCCCGGTGGTGGCGACGCTGCCCTCGCTGCATGAGGACCCAGACGCGGCGCTGCGCCTGGTGGAAAGCGGCGCGGTGCGCTATGTCGTATCCACATCCAGCAAGGGAAGAATCCCAACCCGGGCCAGCGTCCGCCTGCGCAGGAAGGCGGTTGAGCGCGGCATCCCGGCGCTGACCAGCCTGGATACCGCGTTGGCGCTGGTGCGCGCGCTTGGCAGCAAGTTCAGCCCCGGCAGCGTGGAGCTGGTGGATATCAACCGCATGAGCCACAAGAAACGGCCGCTGCGCTTTGTGAAAATGCGCGGCAGCGGAAACGATTCGATTTTCTTCGATTGCTTCGATCAGGAAGTGGAAAGCCCGGAATCCATCAGCGTGCAGATGTCCAGCCGCAGCTTTGGCGTGGGCGGCGACGGCATCACGCTGATCCTGCCGGATGACACGGCGGATGCCAGAATGCGCATGTTCAACGCGGACGGCAGCGAGGGCGAGATCGCTGGCAACGCGCTGCGCTGCGTGGCAAAGTATCTGTACGAAAGCGGCCGCGTGCGCAAGGAAAAGATGCTGTTGCACACAGGCGCGGGCCGCAAAGAAGTTGAGGTGTTCCCGCGGGACGGCGTGGTGGAATGGGCGTGCGTGGCGATGGGCGAGGCGCGCTTCGCGCCGGAAGGAGTGCCCGTGCTGCTGCCGGGGCAGGAAGTGGTGGACCGCGAGGCCATCGTTGGAAAGCGGCCCGCCAGGATCACCTGCCTTTCGATGGGCAACCCGCACTGCGTGATCTTCGTGCCCGATGTCAGCCAGGTGGATGTTCCCGTATGGGGGCCGCAAATCGAGCATGACCCGCTGTTCCCCAAGCGGGTGAACGCATCCTTCGTGCAGGTGGAAGGAAGACGGACGCTGCGCATGCGCGTATGGGAGAGGGGCCTTGGCGAAACGCCTGCGTGCGGCACGGGTGCCTGCGCGGCGGCGGTGGCTGCGGTGAAGCTTGGGCATTGCCCCGAGGATACCGACATCACCGTGCACCTGCCGGGCGGCGACCTGGTGGTGCGCGTGGTGGGGCAGAGGGTGTGGCTGACCGGCGACGCTTACAAGGATTTTGAAGGGGTTATTGAGGTGTAAGCGTAAACACTTATCCTGTTTCCGCTTGACAGCGGTGCCCGCATCTGATACGCTATCTGCAAATATAGAAATAGAAAGGGCGGTTTTTTTGCTAAAAGCATCTGTGGTGGAGGGCGCTAGCCGGTAATTACCGGCATTCCCTCATAAACATTCAGGGCGCGAAGCATCGCGCTTTGGATTGTTGCGCCACAGAACGCTTTTGAGCAACCGCCCTTTTGTGTTGTCTCAAAGCGTGACGGCATTTGCCGTCGCGTTTTTCTGTGTGCGCATTTCCGGAATTATATCAAAACATTGGAAAAGGAAGTGCCACATGGCGGTCATAGAGGCGGTAAGTGTTACCAAGGTTTTCAAACGGTATGAGAAAGAGCCCGGGTTTATGGGCAGCGTGAAGGGGCTATTTCACCGCAGGTTTGCGGAAAAGCGCGCGGTATCTGGGTTTGACCTTACGGTGCAGGCTGGCGAGTTCGTCGGCCTCATCGGCCCCAACGGCGCGGGCAAAACCACGCTGATCAAGATGCTGACGGGCATATTCCCCCCGACAGAGGGGCTTGTGAACGTGCTTGGCTACACACCAAGCCGTCTGGAGGACGCCTTCAAGCGCCGGTTTGCGGTGGTGATGGGGCAGAAAAGCCAGCTGATGCCGGAACTGACGGCGGCGGACACGTTCACGCTGTTTCGGGCGATGTACGATATTCCGGACAGCATCCACAAAAAGAACCTGTCGTATTTCATTGACCTGTTCGGCGTAGAAAATCTGCTGGGCGCGCAGGTGCGCACGCTGTCGCTGGGCGAAAGGATGAAAATGGAGCTGATCGTGGCGCTGCTGCACAGCCCGGAGATCCTGTTTCTGGATGAGCCGACGATCGGCCTGGACGCGGTAGCGCAGCGGCAGATGCGCGCATTCCTGCGCGAGGTAAACCGCGATAGGGGCGTTACCATCCTGCTGACATCGCATTACATGGAGGATATCAAGGCGCTGTGCCCGCGCTGCGTGGTGATCGCGGAGGGCGGCAAGCTGTACGATGGCGCGCTGGATGCGCTGCTGGCGCGCTATCAGCACGAGAAGCGCATCACCGTCATATTCGAAAACGCGCACCAACTGACATTGCCCGAGAATGTCACCGTGGTTGAGCAAAGCCCGTATAAAGCAAGCCTGCTTGCCCCCACAGGCGCCGTGCGCCCGCTGCTGCAAGCGCTGATAGCGCAGGGCGACTTGTCCGATCTGACCATTGAGGAAGAGGACATCGGCGCGGTGGTGGAGCGCATCTACCAGGGCAAGGAGGTAGACGCGTGAGGAAATACGGCGCGGTTGCGATACTGGCGGCGAAGGTGCGGTTGGTTTTTCGCACAGATGTTTTAGTGGAGATGCTGTTTACGGCGGCAAAGGCCGTTTTCGCGGTGATCGTGTGGGGAACGCTGCTTAGCGATGGGCAAACCGTGGCCGGGTTCACGCTGCCCACCATGCTCACCTACTACATCGTCAGCACATTCTTTCAGGAGCTGCAGTTCACCGACCATACCGGAGAGGAGCTGTCTCAGAGCATCCGGCAGGGCACATTCAGCAAATACATGCTGCTGCCGATCATGCCGCAGGGCTACTTCCTGTCAAGAACGCTGGGCAAGGCGCTGTTATATGCGGTATTTGCCGGGCTGGCCGGCGGGGTTTCCGCGCTGGTGTTCGGGGTGCCGCTCGCCTTTCAGGTGACCATCCCCCAGGTCATAGCGGCGCTTGCCATGCAGATACTGGGGATGACCGTGCTGGCGCAGTTCAGCTACTGCGTGGGGCTGCTGGCGTTCAAATACCTGGATGTCAGCGCGCTGCTGATGGTGAAAGGCAACCTGACGGCGTTCGCCACCGGCGCGATCATTCCGCTGGCGCTGCTGCCAGGCGGCGCGGTGACTGTGCTGCGCGCGCTGCCGTTCTACTATGTAACGTACCTGCCGTCGATGGTGATGATCGGGCGCGGCGCTGATGAGCTTGCAGGCGGGTTTGTTGTGCTGCTGCTGTGGATGGCGCTGCTTTCCGTGCTCAGCTCGCTGTGGTATAAGCGGCTGCGCAGGCGGTATGATGGGGTGGGCGTATGAGGCGAAACCTGAAACTGATAGGACTGATGATCAAGCTGAAGCTAAGCCGTATGATGGCGTTCCGGTTCAGCTTCTTTGGCGCGTTTTTTGTGGATGGATCGATGTTTGCGATAGAGCTGCTGGTATTCACAACGATTTACGCGAATGTGGAAAGCATCGGCGGGTGGTCGCGCGCGGAGATGACGATCTTCATCGGCACGTTTTCCTTGATCAACGCGCTGAATATGGTGATTTACTTTTTCGGCGTGCTGCGCCTGCCGTACATGATTTTCCAGGGGGATTTGGACCAATACCTGACGCACCCGATGTCGCCGCTGCTGCGCATTTCCCTAGAGCAGATCAACCCGGGTTCTCTGCCGCTGGTGATCATGAGCTTCGCGATCATCGGATACGGCGTGTCGCTGCTGCCAGCGCCACCTACGGCACTGCAGATAGCGTGCTATGCACTGCTGGTGCTGCTGATGACGGTGCTGTGGTACGACATGGAGGTCATCCTGCGCTGCATCCCGTTCTTTGCGCCCAGCGCGCAGAGCATTGCTGACCCGATTGAAGGTGCGGTGATCACGCTGTCGTTTCGGGTGCCGGGCGTGCTGTACAAAGGCATCTGGAAGGTGCTGTTCTATTTCGTGCTGCCGTACGGGATCATGGCTACGATCCCCACGCAGGCGATGGCGGGCACGCTAACGCCCGGCGGCCTCATGTACGCTGTGGGCGTTGTGGCGCTGTTCACCTGGTTCACGGGCAGGCTGTGGAAGTGGGGCCTTTCACGCTATCAAAGCGCCAGCAGCTGACGGAGCGTGTGCGCAACGCCGCCTTCGTAGCAGATTTTCTCCGTAACATGGGGGATTTTTGCCAGCACTTCGGGGGTGGCGTTGCGCATGGCGTACCCATGGCCCGCCCATTCCAGCATGGTCAGGTCGTTTTCGTTATCGCCGAACGCGGCGACTTCTTCGCGTGCGATGCCAAGGCGCGCGGCCAGCTCAGCAAGCGCTGTGCCCTTGCTGACACCCTCGGGCATGATCTCAAAATTGTCTATCCAGGAAGAGGTAAGCGTGATGCCCGGGATGGCGGCGCATTCGGCTTTCAGTGCCTGGAAGGCGGCCTCTTCGCCGGGGCGGAAACTGGTGAACAGCTTCAGCGCTCCGGCTGAAAGCCCGGCTTCCAGCGCGTCCTGTCCGCAGAAGTTGTGGTGGAATCCCGTTTCAGTAGGATGGGAAAGCTTTTCGGGGGCAAACACATCCGGCGGGCTATACTCGTAGTTGGCGTGCCGGGCATACATCCCGTGCGTGTCGTAAATGACCGCATGCTCCACATACAGGCAAATATCGAACCCATGGCGTTTGATCGCCTCCACCACAGCGCGTGCAGAGGTATCAGAAAGCGTGTGCAGCGCCACTGTGCTTCCGCCCGGCGCATCCAGCACATGGCTGCCGTTTGCGCCGATTACCGCCGCGCCGGGGAATCCCTCTTGCAGCGCGATCCGCCCGCCGGATGCGGCGGTCCGCCCCGTTGCCACACAGAAATGCACGCCCTGCGCCATTGCGGCGCGCAGAACAGTCACATTATCAGGATGGATACGGCCGTTTTGACCGAGCAGGGTACCGTCCAGGTCGGAAGCGATCAGGCGAATCATGGGATGTCCTCCTTTGTAGGTGAAACGCGTGTATGTTCGTTATAGAATCACACGCAATATCATCAGGCTTGCCAGCGTGAAAAGGGATAGGGAGAGCGCGAGACAGACCACCTTGCCCCGCTTGCTCTGCGCGTTTTCCGCCTTCATGAAGCACAGAGCGTACAGCGCGATGGCCGCGATGTACAACGCGCACCGGTACAGGAATATCCCGCTGGAATCCTTCCAGATGATATTGCTGAGCACAAATCCCATATCGGTATCGGTTACAAGATCCGCGGGCGCAGACATGCCCCCGTCAATTTGAACCTGCACGGCCAGCGGCTCTTCTTCATTCAGCTGTATGTTGAGATCGCGGGAAAACTTGGATGTGTATGCGACGGTTAAGGCATCATCCGACTTTTTGTATGTATCGATTTCCAGACCGGCTTCCCTGCGGTGCCCGGCAAACCGGTACGGGGCCGTACTGCCATCGCGAAGTGTCCAACCAAAGCGCGGAACAAGCAGGAACATCACCAAATTGCTAATGAGCATCAAAAGAATAATCGGGGTGCCTTTTCTCATTCGTTTTTCTCCATCATCGTGTGTAGATGCGCTTTCGCGTTAGAGCATTTCGCGGAAACATTCGGAACGTCTTTGCGGATCTTTTGCCGCCTCGCGTTGCCTCGTCCACGCGGCGTAGCGCTGCTACGCCTTGCTCCCTCGGCTTAGCGAGACAGCAAAATTTCTCGCAAAGCCATTCCGAATCTTTCCGAAAATTGCTCTAGAAGGCGGCGCTAGAATCCTTCTTTCACTTCAACTTCTCGACCGTCCCACAGCATAAGCCGCGTGGACCACAGCACTTGTCTTTTCGCACCGTGCGCCCTGTTCAGCGCCCGGTCGCCGTACTTGTCATCCCCCAGGATCGGATGCCCGATGTGCGCCATATGCGCGCGGATCTGGTGGGTGCGGCCCGTCAGCAGCTGAACCTCCACGCGGGAGATTTCGGGGTTCGGGTCGATCACGCGGTACGCAGTTTGTATCGTGCGCGCGCCGGGCGCGGGGCGGTCCAGCACGCGAACTTTCGCGGCGCCTGCGTCCTTGATCAGGTAAGCGGTTAGCGTCGCCTCCCTGGGCTCAGGACAGCCGCGCACTAGCGCGCGGTATGTCTTCTTAACGGTATGCGCGGCAAAGGCTTCTTCCGCCACGCTGAGCGCTTGCCCGTTCCTGGCCAGCAGCACAAGGCCGCCGGTCATCACATCCAGCCGGTGGCACGCATATACCGGCGCGCCAAGCTGCCGCGCCAGCAGCTGCTCCAGCGAGCCTTCGCCCTGCACGGGCATGCCCTGCGCCTTGTTGATGATGACATAGTTATCATCTTCCAGGCGGATATCCAGTGCGGGCACGGGCGTCTCTTGATAGAACACGGTCAAAGTATCCCCGGCGCTAGCAACGGCGTCCGGCGGCACGCGCACGCCGTTCAGCCGCACATCGCGCGCCTTAAAACAATCGCGCGCCTGCCGCGCGGAAAGTTCCGGCAGCAGGCGGCGCAGGGCGCGGTCCACGCGCTCCGTTTGTTCGGTTTTTACATCCCTGCGGATCAATGCAGCATGCCCATCGCACTGTGCGCGGCGGCAGCCATGCGCGAGGATGGCGCGGCGGTGGGCGTGCCCATCCACGGCGCGACCCAGCGCGACGCCTGGCAGCTCATCTCCAGCAGCGCGCTTTCCATGTGCTGCGTGGGCAGCACCAGCAGCATCCGCGCCATCGCGGTGCGCAGCGCTTCCATCGGCGCGCCCTGCTTGATCAGCATGCGCAGCTCAAACGCGGCATCCTGCGGCGTATACTCCGGGCGAAGCGCGTCCTTCAGCACAAGCTGCATCTTCTGGTCCGTGGCCGCTTCTTCCGGCAACAGGCCGTTCATGGAGCCTGCCAGCTGCTGCGGGGTGATGCTTGGCGGCCGGTACCCGCTTTGTGCGGCCAGCATGCCCACCAGCGCCTCCGGTGTGGCCAGCGCGCCGTGCAAAAGCAGGTTGCAGTCTGCGATGCGCGTGCAATCAAAGGATGCCTCCAGAAAATTGCGTGCAAGCCGCCGTGTGTGGGGGGTTTCGGGCTGTGCCAGCACTTCCCCTATGAAGCGCCGGCGCGGCACGCGGTCATCCAAAAATCCAGTGAGGTACAGCAGGCCGCTGAGCATGCCGTTCAGCACGAAGATGCGCTCCCGACGAAGGCGGTGCTCCTCGCGCATCATCAGGCGGGGCAGCGCGCGCATCAGCGCTTTATCCAGCTTGCACACGGGTTCATCCTGGATGGTGCCCACATCGCACCACAGCCGCAGGCGCAGCGTCAGCGCGGCTTCAAGCTCTGCCACGGTTTCAAGGTACACAAGCCCGCCGCCGATCAGCATTCGTTCTATAAGCGTATGTTCGCATAAGGAAAGACAATCCACATCATCCTGAAGGGTCGCCATCATTTGCCGCCGTGCGGACCGGCGCAGCAGCAGGTCACTTCCGACCAGCGGCACCTGCACCCATTCCGCGCGCAGCAGCGTCCTTAGTTCATCCATGGGAAGCACATCGATCACGCCCGAGCCAGGCGCGCCGCCCCCCATCTGTGCCACGCACTTCTCTGAGCGCGCCGCCTGCATTCTTTCGTATGTCCGGTCAGGCCAGCTTTCACTTTCAAAGTCGATGTAGCGCTTCATACAGCCTCTTCATGTGTTGTCATTGAGATGCCTACGATTATTATACCGTGCATGGCTGGGGTGTCAAGGCGAATAACAGACTTTACCAAGCGCGGGGGGAATTGTGATTGCCCCTGCGATACCTCTGGGGTTGGGTTTTTGCCTGATGAGATTGACAAATCCAAGCGGGTGATGGATGCGCTTTTCTACTCGTAAACGGCTTTACGCGCCGCACCTGGACAGGCATGCGCTCCACAGCGCGATTTTCGTGCAGAAGGCTTCTATTTCCGTTTCCAGGGCGGTAAGCTGCTCCAGCGTTTCCGATGTGGGGGTGTACTCCGCACACCGGCTGGCCATGCGTGCCAGTGCCTGCGCGGGCGCGCCTGTTTCCATTTCATAGAAGCAGGCCTGCAAGGCTGCCGCATCTTCGGGAGAGATGACCCCCTCTGGGCGGCCTACAATGGTCATGAACTGCTTGAAGTTATCAAACAGAAATTGCGCTGTCTGTATTTTTTTCGGAAGCGATTCGGCCTTTTGCGCCGCTTCCGCATGCCGGGCTTTTGCCCTTTCCGTTTCCGCTTGCTTTTCCTGCGCTTTGCGCCGGTATTGCCCGCGCAGGCGCTCCACTTCCTTGTCCAGGGCATCAATTATATCCGCCGATAGGTATCCAATGGAAGAAGTTTGCTTGGTAACGCGCGTGCCGTTTTGTATCGGCGTTTTTGTTTCGCGCACAATGGGCCTGTACCCGCGCAGCATGAACCCGCCGAAGCCCAGGTACACCGCCGTGGCGTCCGTCATTTCCTCGCTGTTCCACTTTTTGTCGAATAGGATGCCCCGCATGGCATGGTAGTGGTGCGCACATTCGTGGCACATGATGGCCACAACATGGTCCAGGAAGTAGTCCGTCCGCAGTTTCACGCGGATCACCCGCATATTCAGCGGCATGTCTTCCTTTCTGGAGTAGGAACCTGCGGTTGCCTTTCCTTCGGTAGCGAAGCGGCTTTCGCCGGTGATTTCCGCGACGACAAACACGTTTCCCGGAATGCGCATGTGCGCCAGCACCGCGCGCGCCAGGCTGTTCAGCGATTCCTGGCTGAAGAAATCGCCATCGTGCAGGGTGTCAAACAGCGCCGACGGCAGGTGAAAGGGTTCGCCCGGCGCGCCAATTTTCTCTTCCAGTATGGAAAGCATGCCCCATACTTGCATCAGATGCGGCATGGACGGTTCGGCGGGCGGCGGGGGTTTGGGCATATCCTGGGCCCGCTTTACGTTGATCGCGGCGGCTGCCGCGCTTTCCCGCTTTTTGCGGCCGCGATTCAGCACTGCTATGCCTATCAGGGATGCGATGATGACAAGGATAGGCCCCAGCAAACCATCCATGTTTCTTCACCCTTTCCGCTATTTGGCGGCTCAATAATTCAATCTATACTAGTCTATCAGAATCGCGCCGTATTTCAACCGCCTGCGAAAAAGTACGCAAATTGCATATGAAAAAGGCCGCCACAAAAGCGGCGGCCTCCGTACCCGATCCTTTACTTGCCCAGCCTCATGAACCTGAACAGCGTTTCCAGCAGGGTTTCCATCTCTACCGGCTTGGCGATGTGCGCGTTCATCCCGGCGGCCAGCGCCTTGTCAATGTCCTCTTTGAACGCGTTCGCCGTCTGCGCCACGATGGGCACCAGCGCCGCATCCGGGCGGTCCAGCGCGCGGATGGAGCGGGATGCTTCGTATCCGTCCATCCTGGGCATCTGCACATCCATCAGGATGATATCGTATGTGTACGCGGGCGATGCGCGGAAAGCCTGCAGCGCCGCGTCGCCGTCTTCGGCCTCATCGATGGCGATGCCGGTGTTTTCCAGCATGGCCATAACGATCATCCTGTTGATTTCCACATCATCCACCAGCAGCATTCTTTTGCCGGCGAATTTATCCGTTGCGTCGGAAACGATGACCTCGGCCGGGATATCGCTTTCGCACTCTTTCAGCCAGATGCTGAAGCGGAATGTGCTGCCCTCGCCCGGGGCGCTGTCAACCTCAATCTTGCCGCCGAACAGCTCCACAATCCTTTGCGATATCGCAAGCCCAAGCCCCGTGCCGCCGTACTGGCGCGTTACTTTGCCGCTAGCCTGTTCAAACGGCTCAAAGATTGCTTGCAGCCTCTCCTCCGAGATGCCGATGCCCGTATCGCGCACGGTGAAGGCAACCAGCGTTTTGCCATCCTGCTGTCCCTTGTTCTCCATGCGGAACTCTATGCCGCCGCAGTCGGGCGTGAACTTCACGGCATTGCCCAGCAGGTTGATCAGTACCTGGCGCAGCCGCAGAGAGTCCGACGCAAACGTGGACGGCGTGAACGCATCGAAATGGGTGCTGAACGTGATGTGCTTCTCATCGCAGCGGGGCTTGATGATTGTTACCACCGTGCCGGCCAGCTTCGTCAGTTCCATCGTTTCTTCGCTAAGCTCTATCTTGCCCGCCTCAATCTTGGAAATATCCAGGATATCGTTGAGCAGGCCCAGCAGGTGCTGCGATGATGCCTCGATCTGGTCCACATTGCCCTTTACGCTGTCCCGCGCGTCGGCGCTCAGGTTTTCCAGCTTTTTCTGCACGATGTTGGTGATACCGATGATCGCGTTCATCGGCGTTCTGATTTCGTGGCTCATGCGGGCCAGGAACTCGCCCTTATGCTCGTTGGCGCTGTTGGCGATGGCGACTGCCTTCTCCAGCTCTATCTGCTCGTGCACCATCCGCGTTACATCCAGCGTTTCGATCATGTAGCCCAGCTTTTCACCGTCCTTGCTGAGGAAATAGCTGGCCTTGCCCCGGATGTAGCGCTCGCTTGTGGCAAGGTAGTAAATATCGGCCTCGCGCCCTTCATGCAGCGCCAGAATCGGATCGTACGGGGAACCCGCAGGGTACACACTGTTCTCGTGATAGGAGGTCCCCACGATCTCTTCCAGCGTCTTGTTGCTAAACTTCAGCCCGTGCTCGTTCATGTAGAGGATCATGCAGTTCATGTCGGTGATGGCCAGCGAGTTTTTGACGCTTTCCGCGATGCTGTCGGCCATCTCATCAAATGAATCGGCCAGAGTGCCAAACTCATCCTTCACCTTGGCGTGGAAGCGGAACTGCCTCTCGCCCGTGCGGAAGCGGAACATGCCGCGAATCAGCTCGCTGATGTTGCCCGTCAGCGAAGAAGCGATGGAAATGACGATCAGTGCCACCAGCACGATGATCACCGCGGCGGTAATCAGGTACTGCATGAATGTGCCGCGAAGGTTCTCATCGATGGCGTCATCCAGCTTTTCTTCCGTTTCGCGCGCCGGGCGGGTGAAATCCTCCATGCCCGCGCCGATGGTCACGATGCCGAACCCGCGCTGGGAATAGCCGTTTTCCTCGCTGGGGGCGTATTGGCCGGTATAGTAGGGGATTGCGGCGGCGGTGGTCAGCTTGTACAGCCCGCTCCACAGGATGTAGAACGAACCGGAACCGCCGCCCTCCGTCAAGTCCATCCAACCCGTGCACTGCGGTGCGTTGTTCAGGTACCTGCCGTCCAGCCCCACCAGCCCTTGCTGCGTGAGGATGGGCGCGGGCTTCTTCGCGCGCGACTGGTTGTCAAACAGGGGCGTGTCTTTTACAAAATCGGTCCACTTGGAAACGCCGCTTGCCTGCCACGCGTCATAAATGGAGGTTTCCAGCCAAGGCACCTGCGGCTCGCCCGTTTCTGGGTCAAACCCCACGATGGAATGGTGTCGCGGGTGGCAGATGCTGCGGCACTTGTAATCCCAGATGAACGCGTAATTGCCCTCAAACGCGCTGGGAAGCTCGGTGTAGCGCTCGTTCATCGGGGTGATGTGATCCACAAATTCCATGATGTGATCATGGTTCAGCGCGAAGGTGACATAGCCGATGATCTCGCCCGCGTCGTCCGTTACCGGCGTCGCCCAGCGCACGATGCCCTCAAACCGCTGGCCGTTTGGGTTTTCCGCGCCGGAATACGCCTGCGCCTGGGGATCATAGGGAATGTCATAGCCGCGCTGCACGGCGGCGCCCGCCACGACATCGGGGGTGTACATGCCGATATAGTTGGAGCCGACATACGCGCCGATCACATCGGAAACGTATATTTCGCCGGGCTTTAGGTCTTTCAGCTTTTCAAAGTAGGTTTCGGCCTTCACATAGGTATTTTCCCGCTTGGAAACATCGCGCTTTTGGATGTTCATCGGGTAGTTGACCTTGGCGGAGTTTTCGGCCACGACCTTGACCTGTTCCATGCCGTTCAGGTCAATGAAAGTGATCTCATCATACAGCGGCACGGATACACTGGTGAAACCATCCGGCAGGCGGTAGTGGAAGCCCTCCATGTCATTGTTTTCGCTGTTTGTGGAGATGCCGCCCTTGGAGGATACGGAACTTTCACGGTTTGCCTCCACCCAGGCGGTGCCGGCCTCATTCAGCGCCCATTCGCCCTGCACCATGACCGGGGACGCCTTCTGGTTGACAAACTGCGCGTAGTTTTCCTCGGTGGGCGCAATGCCGGACAGGAAAAGGATATCGCTGTCGCGGCCATAAAGAAACGCCGCGACTTCCGCCGCGGTGTCGGTGGTCATCCGTTCAATGTTTTCTACGGCACTGCTGTTCAGCGCGGAGGATGCATCCGTTACGGCGATATCGCGCAAAGCCTCGCCCTGCGAGGTAAACTGCCGCCAGGCCAGGAGCGTCAGCAGGATGAGCGGCACCACCTCCAGAAAGAAGATGATGGTCAGGCGTGCGCGCATCCCCAGGCCCAGCCTTTTCAGCAGCTTTTCCGTGCTGTCTCTGAAAAACCGAAATACTTTCCGCATGCGGGGCGTACCTCCGCTTCTAACAGTAACCGTAATTATACAGAAAATGACGTGAAGTTACAAGCCCATATCCTGTTTTACCTGCGCAAAACAGCGCACGGCAAAGTCTAGATCTTCCTTTGTGTGCGCCGCGCTGACCTGTGTGCGGATGCGCGCTTTGCCCATCGGCACCACGGGGTAGGAAAAACCCACTACGTATACGCCCAGTGTCAGCATTTTTTCCGCGAATTCGGCGGCCACGCGCGCATCGTACAGCATCACGGGAACGATGGGGTGCGTGCCCGCCGGCACATCAAACCCAAGCATGCCCAGCGCATCCCGGAAGTAAGCGGTGTTTTCCCGAAGGCGCGCGATCAGCGAGGCATCCTGCTCCAGGCGGTCGAGCACGCCCAGGGTGGCCGCGCAGATGGCGGGGGCCAGCGTATTTGAGAACAGATAGGGGCGCGAGCGCTGGCGCAGCAGATCCACGATCTCTTTTCGCGCGGCGGTAAACCCGCCGGATGCGCCGCCCATCGCCTTGCCGAATGTGCCGGTAATGATATCCACGCGGCCCATCACGCCGCAGTGCTCCGGCGTGCCGCGCCCGTGGTCGCCCATGAACCCCACGGCGTGGCTGTCATCCACCATCACCAGCGCGCCGTACTGCTCCGCCAGGTCGCAGATGGCGGAAAGGTTTGCGATGGTGCCATCCATGGAAAACACGCCGTCGGTGGCGATCAGCCGGATGCGGCAACCCGTCGCCTCTTTCAGCTTCGCCTCAAGGTCCGCCATGTCGTTGTTTTCATAGCGGAAGCGCTGTGCTTTTGACAGGCGGATGCCGTCAATGATGGAGGCGTGGTTCAGCGCGTCGGAAATAACGGCGTCGTCCGGGCCCAGCAGCGTTTCAAACAGCCCGCCGTTGGCGTCAAAGCAGGAGGAATACAGAATCGTGTCATCCATGCCAAGAAATGCGGACAGCCTGTTCTCCAGCGCCTTGTGGATGGCCTGCGTGCCGCAGATGAACCGGACGCTGGACAGCCCAAAGCCCCAGTGCTCGTACGATTCCTTTGCGCGGCGGATCAGCTCCGGGTCATCGGCCAGCCCCAGATAGTTGTTGGCGCACATGTTCAGCACGCCCTTTCGGCTGCCTGCGCCGATGCGCGCGCCCTGCGGCGTGGTCAGGATGCGCTCGCTCTTCTTTGTGCCCATCTTTTCGATTTCGGCAAGCTGCAAGCTGAAAAAATCAAGTGCTTCTTTACGCATTATTTGCTCCATTCCAGGATAACTTTACCGCTCTCCCCGCTCTGCATCGCGGCAAATCCCTTTTCGAATTCGGTATAATGGTAGCGGTGGGTGATCATCGGGGAAAGGTCAAGGCCCGCCTCGATCATTGTACCCATCTTGTACCAGGTTTCAAACATGCGGCGGCCGTATATGCCGGTCAGCGTCAAACCCTTGAAGATGATTTCGTTCAGATCGATACGGGCTTCGGCAGGCAGTATGCCCAGCATCGCGATTTTGCCGCCGTTGCGCATAACGGAGAGCATTTGGGAAAACGCCTTGTCGCTGCCGCTCATTTCAAGGCCCACGTCAAACCCTTCGACCATCTTTGCCTGCTGCATGGCGTCCGCAAGGCTTTCTTTCACGATATTGACGGTATGCGTCGCCCCCATGCGCTTTGCCATGGCAAGGCGGTAGTCGTTCAGATCGGTCACGATGACGCTGCGCGCGCCGTTTTTGTGGCAGATTGCGGCGGCCATCACGCCGATGGGGCCGGCGCCGGTGATCAGCACATCTTCGCCCACCACATCGTACATCAGCGCGGTGTGCGTGGCGTTGCCGTACGCGTCAAAGAACGCGACGAGCTCCTCCGGGAAATCACGGCTGACGGGCACCACGTTGACCGCCGGGATGCACAGGTACTCGGCAAACGCGCCGTCACGGTTGACGCCCACGCCCTTGGTGTTTTTGCACCACTGGGCGTTGCCCGCGCGGCAGTTGCGGCAGTGGCCGCACACGATATGCCCCTCTCCGCTGACGCGCTCGCCCACGGTGTAACCCAGCACACCCTCGCCCAGCGCGGCGATTTCGCCTACATATTCGTGCCCGATGGTCAGCGGCGGCTGGATGTTTTTCTGACTCCACGGGTCCCAATTGAAAATGTGCAGGTCGGTACCGCAGATCGCGGTCTTCCGTATCCTGATCAGCACCTCGCCCGGACCCGGCACCGGTATGGGTTTTTGCACCAGTGCAAGGCCGGGCCCCGCAGTCGGCTTGACGATCGCATCCATCATGGCAGTCCCCTCCCTCTATGGCACTATTATATCGCCCAAGGGACAGGAGTTCAACTATATATCCATCCAGGATAATGAAAAAGCGCCGCAGCGGGGAAACCCCGGCCCTGCGGCGCTTTCGTATTTGAGCGGGTTAGCCAACCTGAACGATGCTAAGATACGCGCCTACGCCGATGGTGGTCAGCGTAACGCTGGTGCCGTTTACGCCAAGCGTCAGCACATCACCCGCGGAAAGCGGGGTGATGATCTCGGTGGATACCTCCCCGTTGGCATCTACAACAACGTTGAGCAGCCCGATGGGCAGATCCACCCCATTGACCCGCACCACCAGCGTGGACAACACCGAGCTTGAATAGACCACGCCATACGCCAGCCGGTACACGCCGGCATTCTGCACGGTGATTTGAGAGCCTGGCATGCTGAATGATAAATTCAATGTGCCGGATGCCGTTTGGAAGGTGACGTTAGAGCCGCCCGCCACGGTTGTGGGTGTGGCGCTTGATGCGGCAAAGTACCCCCGGGAGGGGAGGGTGGCGGTGCCCGTTGCACCCGTAGCGCCGGTTGGGCCGGTACCGCCTGTCGCGCCGGTGCCCCCTGCGGCGCCGGTTGCGCCAGCGGGGCCTGCCACACCGGTGGAACCTGTTGCGCCGGCAGCACCTGTGGGGCCGGTCGGTCCCGTTGGGCCGGTTGCACCGGTGGCTGCAATCCGCAAAAGACAAAACCGCCGGTGAGGCGGTGCTGTCCGTTTCACTGACGGTGTTTCGCGATAAAAGCGTTTTTTTACTTTTCTACGGCAACCCACTGCCTTGTCCGGCTGCTCTTCACCGCCGCCTCGACAAACGCCATCCCGGCAACGCCGTCGGCAAATGTTGCGCAGCGCATGGCGGATGCGGCGATCTCCCCGCGCACCGCGGCGTAAAAGTCGCGCAGCGCCAGCATCAGCGCATCGCCAAACCCCATCGGGTGCCCGCCCGGCAGCGTGACCAGCCCGGAAACCTCCGGGTCCATCAGTTGGGGAGAAACCATCAACACCTGATTCGGCGCGCCTTTGTAGCCCAGCAGCAGGCGGTTTGGGTCCTGCTGCGCCCATTCCATGCTGCATTGCTGCGCATCCACGGTGAATACCAGATCGTTCATGTGCCCGGCGGCCACCTTGGATACGGTCATCATGCCCTGGATGCCGCCCTCAAACTCCATCAGCACGGAGGAAAGGTCATCCGTTTGCACATCAATGGGCTGCCCGTCGGGTTTCGTGCGTATGGGGTGGATTGTCTGCACATTCGCCATCACGCGGGTGATCTCGCGCCCCAGCACGCAGCGCGCGGTATCCACCCAGTGCGTGCCGATATCGGACAGCGCGCAGCTCATGCCGCCCTCGGTCATGCGCCAGCCGTAGTCGGTGCTGTACAGGCCGCTTTGCTGGTGATAGCGCCCGCCCGCAAGGAACACGCGGCCCGCGCTGCCCGACCGCACCCGGGCGCGCATCTCCTGCACGGCGGGGTTCATGCGGTACTGGTGGTTCAGGCCGTGCAGCACGCCTGCCATTTCGGCCGCGCGCAGCGTGGCGCGGGCATCATCCAGGGTGTTTGACAGCGGCTTTTCGCTGTAGATATGCCGCCCGCGCGCGATGGCCAGGCGGTTTACCGCATCATGAAAGCGGTTGGGGGTGCAGTTATGCACCGCGTCAACCGCTTCGGTCAATTCTGCCGGGTCGGTATACCACTGCGGGATGTTCAGCTTTTCGGCCAGCGCGCGCGTTTTCCCGGCGTCGCTGTCGCACAGGGCGACAACATCCACAAAGGGCAGGCGGCGCAGCGCATCCAGATGCGCGTGGCCGATGAACCCCATCCCGACGATGCCGACCTTTGTCTTTTGCATGCGAATGTCCTTTACGCGCCCACGTTGATCTGGGGAATTTCAGCGGGCAGGATCAGCGGCGCGCCGGTGGCCTCCTGCACCTGCTCCACGGTGGTATCGGGCGCAATTTCGCGCAGCACGAAGCCTTCCGGCGTCACATCGATGACGGCCATGTCGGTGATGATGCGGTCCACCACACCGGCGGCGGTCAGCGGGAAGGAGCATTCGGAAAGCAGCTTGTGGTTGCCCTTTGCGGTGTGCTCCATCGCAACGATCACGCGGCGTGCGCCCACGACCAGGTCCATCGCGCCGCCCATGCCCGGCACCTTTTTGCCCGGCACCATCCAGTTGGCAAGGTTGCCCTTCTGATCCACCTGCAGCGCGCCCAGCACCGTTACGTTCACATGCCCGCCGCGGATGATGCCAAAGGAGGTGGCGCTGTCAAAAAAGCAAGCGCCCGGCAGCGCCGTGACATACGCGCCGCCCGCGTTGAAATGGTCCTTATCTTCCGTGCCGGGGGCGGGCGCGGGGCCTACGCCCAGCATGCCATTTTCCGCCTGCAAAATGACGGACACACCGTCCGGGATATAGTTGGCCACCAGCGTTGGCAGACCGATGCCCAGGTTGACCACAAAGCCGTCTTCCAGTTCCAGCGCAACGCGGCGCGCGATGAATTCTTTCTTATCCATGGCTCAGCCCTCCAGATCGACGATCGCGTCGATGAAAATGCCCGGCACGGTGACAAGCTCAGGGTCCAGTTCGCCCGCGGGCACGACCTTTTCGGCCTCTACCACGGCAAACTTGCACGCCTGGGGAATGATTGCGTTAAAATTCTTGGTGGTGCCGCGCATGTAGCAGTTGCCCGCCTCATCGGCAACGGTAGCGTGGACGAATGCGATATCGCCCGGCAGCGCCTCTTCCAGCAGGTATTCGCGGCCGTTCAGCCAAGTGGTTTGACGCCCGCGCTCTACGATCGTTTTCACGCCCACCGGCGTCAGGAACGCGGCAATGCCCGCGCCCGCCGCGCGGATGCGCTCGGCCAAAGTGCCCTGCGGGTTCAGCTCAACGCTTTCCGGGTTATTGATAACCATCTTGCCGGTTTCTTCGTTCGCGCCGATGTAGGTGGCGTATACTTTTTTTACCCGCCCGGCCCGCTGCAGCTGGATCGTTTTGGTGTTTGCCGTGCCGGTATCGTTGGATACGATGGTCAGGTCCGTCGCCGTGCCGTCAAGCAGCGCGCCGATCAGCGTTTCAGGGCTGCCGCCCTCCAGGAACCCGCCGGTCATTACGGTGTCGCCATCCTTGACGCGCGCCGCGGCCTGCTGTGCGGTCATCCGTTTGTTCATGGTCTATTCCTCCAATTGTAGGGGTTTTTCTTTATATAGAAGTATACTGGAGCGGCAAGGGGTTGTCAACGGGGATACGCGTGGGGCTTTGTTCCGCTCGCCCGCCATACGGTGTACCCAAAGGGGGTGCGGGCATGGCGGATGGGCTGCTTTGGCGCGTGGGGCTGTACATTCGCCTCTCGCGCGAGGATGGGGGACGCGAGAGCGAAAGCGTTATCAACCAGCGCAAGATACTGACCCAGTACATGGAAACGGAGTTTGACGGTGCGTATGCCATCGCCGGTTGCTATGTGGATGACGGTCTGACCGGCACCGACGACACCCGCGCGGAGTTCATGCGGATGATCGCCGATGTTGAGCGCGGCCAGCTGAACTGCGTGGTGTGTAAAACGTTAGCCCGCGCATTCCGCAACTATTCGGACCAGGGGTATTATCTGGAGGTCTATTTTACGCAGAAAAAGGTGCGGTTCATCTCGCTGGGCGATCCCAGGGTCGATACCTTCCTGAGCCCGGATGCGCTGACGGGGCTTGAGGTGCCCATCACGGGCCTGATGAACGACCGGTTTGCGGCCAAAACATCCGGCGATGTGCGGCGCACGTTCCATATGAAACGGCAAAAGGGGGAGTTCATCGGCGCGTTTGCCCCGTACGGCTTTCTGAAGGACCCGCGGGACAAAAACAGGCTGATCCCGGATGAGCAAGTGGTGCCCGTGAAACGTGAAATGCTGCGCTTGGTGACGCAAGAAGGCCTGAGCCTTGCCGCCGTCGCCCGGAGGCTGAACGAGCTGAGCGTACCGAACCCCACCGCATACAAGCGGCAGCAGGGGTTGAAATATGAAAACCCGCACGCCGTGCCGGGTGGTTCCCTGTGGAGCGGCGCGACCGTGCGGCGCGTGCTGCTAAACCCCGCAAACGTTGGCCGCATGGTGCAGGGGCGGCAGCGCGTTATCAGCTACAAGGTGCACAGCCGGGAATCCGTACCTCAGGCGCGCTGGTACCAGGTGGATGGCGCGATAGAGCCAACGTTCACGGGCGCGGAATACGCGGCGCTTCAGGCGTTGCTAGCCCGCCCCACAAGGACGCCGGCTGGGCGGCGCGGCGTATTTCCACTGGCGGGGTTTCTGCGCTGCGCAGACTGCGGCGGGGCCATGCACCGCAAGGGCGCAGGCGGGCATGTGTACTACATTTGCAGAACGTATGGGGAAAAGTCAAAGACAGCGTGCACGCGCCACGGCATCCGGGAGGATGAGGTTGTGCGGCAGGTGACCGAGGCGCTTCAGGGCATGCCAGTGCGGCATGCTGACCCGGTTTCGCCCCTTGCAAGCGCGGCGCGGCCTGACAAAATGCTGGCGGAGCGGCGGCGCGAGCTTTCGCGGGCAAACGCGCTGGCCGACGGGCTGTATGAGGACCTGAAAAGGGGAATCATCGATGATGCGGAATACGCCAGGATGAAAGGGAAGTACCGCGCGCAGGCGGAAAGGCTGAAGGGGGCGATAGAAGCCCTGCAAAATGAACGGTTCGCCGCGCAAGAAGCGCGTGATCACCCGGATGGAGCGCCCAAGGCATCAAACGGCGAAACGCTGGACCGTGCGCTGCTGGTGCAGGCGGTGGAGAGCATATTGGTGCATGAAGGGAAACGAATCACCGTTCGGTTCCGCGATGAACACCATCTGTCAAAGGAATAGTCGCTATTGCTTCCGCCAAAGCGTGGCGGCAAGCGTTTTAAACGCCTTGATAGAGCGCTTCATATCTTCAAAATCCGCAAGGCCGCGCCGCAGCCTGTGCGCGATATACCAGGGCCGAAGGTAATAGCGTTTGCGCGCGGCGGCGCAAAAGGCCGTCAGCGCCTGCGCGGATAGCTCCGGGGTTTCCACCACGCAGCCGAGCGTTCCATCTTCTTTGCAGTAATCGCGGTATCCGCCGCGCAGGTAATTGTTTTCTTTTGCCCACGCAAACGCGCGCGTTCCCGGATAGGGCATCAGCGGAAAGAACTGTGCCGTGTCCGTTCTGTAGCGCAGCGCTGCCTTCAGCGTGCGCCGCATGGTTTCCGGGGTTTCGCCGGGGTTGCCGACCATATAGCACGCATGCACCATCAGCCCGGCGCGCTTTGCCCCCTTCAGCGCTGCTTCCGTTTGCGGAACGGTCGCCCCCTTGTGAACTGCGCGCAGGATATCCGGGCTTGCGCTCTCTATCCCCAGCACGATCAGGTGGCAGCCCGCCTGCCGCATCTCACGCATCACATCATAGGATAGCCCGGACCGCGCGTTGCACAGCCAGCGCAGCCTCTTTTCAAGCCCACGCGACCGAAGCTCCCGGCAAATCCGCAAAACCCTTTCGGGGTCCACGGTGAATGTGTCATCCTCGATGACGACTTCTTTCACATCCGGAAAATGCTTGGCGATGTACGCGAATTCCTCGGCCACGCTTTCGGCGCTTCGGCAGCGGTATGCGTGTCCGTGCATCGTTTGCGGGTAGACGCAAAAATCACACCGGCAAGGGCAGCCGCGCCCGGTGAATATCTGAATCGCCGGGTACGCCGCCGCCGGGAACACATAGTCCCTTGGGTTCAGGTGCGTGCGGATAAACGGGGCGGCGAGCGGAAGGACGTCCATGTTTTCAATCAGGGGCATCGGGTCGTTATGCAAGATGGCGTTTCCGCGGCGGAAGCACAGGCCGCGCACGGCGTCAAGCGGGCTTCCGTTTTCGATCGCGGCCGCCAAGTCGCGCACAATGAAGTCATACTCGCCACGGGCGACGCCGTCGATTGCGGGGTGGAGACGCAGCGTTTCTTCCGGCAGCGCGGAGGGATGCGTGCCCACCAGCAACACAAACGCGCCCGGATATGCCGCCTTGATTGCAGCGCCAAACGCCGCGTCGCTTTCGATGGAAGGGGTACTGGTTTCCAGCACAAACAGGTCGGCGCCGCCCGCCTCGCGGATGATCCGCAGCGTTTCCCCGGCATCCGCACGCTTTGCGCAGGCATCAAAAAACTGTATGGGAAATCCGGCCTGTTCCGCTGCCGCCGCCGCGTAGATCAACCCCAGCGGATAGTACAGCACACCGCTGTGCCCAATGGACGGGCTGCGCGACGGGCGGGAGAACACACCGTGTTCCGTTAAAAACGGCGGGTTAAGAAAAAAGATTTTCATGGGTTTTCTCCTTTGGCGCGCGCCTTCCGAAATGGCTGTGCTTGCGCACGCTATAGAAGGTGTACCGCAGCACCAGCAACGCCGCCCAGGGGGGTATATACCCCATATGCCGGTAGGTGCGGTACGACATCATCGCCCCTTTAACCCGCGCGCGCGACTTGGAGCCGGGCGTGCGCCGGTAGGCGATCAGCGGCGCATCCACGCCGTAGGCATACGGGCATTCGCGCAGTATTTTCAGCCATACCGCGAAATCCTCATGCATGCGGTCATTTTCCATGGGATAGCGCAGCAACACATCCCTGCGCGCCATCGCGGAAGAGCAGGAGATCACATTGCCGCCAAGCAGCGCGCGGTATGAAACGCGCTCCGGCACGCGCATGGTGTGCGTGAAGGGCACGCCCTTGGCATCGATGAATGCGGAGCCGGTATACAGCAGCTGCGCATCCGGATAGCGGGAAAGCAGCGCCAGCTGCTTTTCAAGCTTGTCGGCGCGCCACAGATCATCGCTGTCCAAAAACGCGATCCACTCGCCCCGTGCCAGCTCCACCGCGCGGTTTCGGGCAAAGGAAACGCCGCGGTTGCGCTCGTTGCGCAGCGGCACGACGCGCGCATCCTCTTCCGCCAGGCGCAGGGCAATCTCCCATGTGGCGTCGGTGGAGCCGTCATCGATGATGATCACTTCCAGCCGCGCATGGGTCTGGCCCAGCGCGGAGCGCACCGCCTCTTCCAGCGTGTTTTCCGCGTTATACGCGGGCACCGCCACGCTGACCAGCGGACCGCTGCCTGATGCTGCTGTCATGGCGTACCCCCGATCAGCCCGCGCAGGAACCGGCCCGATGTGCGCGCGATCAGCGCAAGATCAAGCCACGCCGTGCGCGCGGCGATGTAGCGCATATCCCAATCAAGCTTTTCATCCGCAGGGGTGTGGTGCCCCCCTTCAACCTGCGCAAGGCCGGTCAACCCGGCCTTTACACGCAGCCGGTCGTCAAACGCGGGCAGGTCGCGGCATATCTCCTGGTGCAGCGTGGGCAGCTCAGGCCTGGGCCCCACCAGCGACATAGAGCCCGCCAGCACGTTGAGCAGCTGGGGCGCCTCATCCAGGTGCGTGCGCCGCAGAAAGCCGCCCGTGCGGGTGACGCGCCCGGCGCTATCCAGTGTGCGCAGCTTGACCATGCGGAAGGGGCGCCCGCCCCGGGTCAGCCTTGCCTGCACATGCAGTACAGGCCCTCCGTCGGCCAGATAAACGGCCAGCATCGCGGCCAGCAGCAGCGGCAGCACCGTGATCAGCGCCGCAATACCCAGCAGCATATCCATCGCGCGTTTGGCCGTCCGCGCGCCGCGCCCCCACCGCGCCGTCATGGGATGAAAGGAAGTTCGTTGATCCATGGCACGAACGATTCATAGGGGAATGTAACATACATGCCAACATGGCCGCGCATTGTGATCCCCGTGTGCGATCCGTACAGGAAATACCCGGTCGATACCGCAAGCGCCACGCCCAGCGCCGCGCCGTACCAAGCCTTTCCCTTGGGGCGGAAGCTTTCCACCAGCATGGGGATGGAAAGCGCAAAATACGGCGTAAAATGGATGGTGAACCGCGCGAGGATTTCATGGTGCGCCGCCAGCAGCCAGAACAGGCAGCACAGGATCATCAGGTGGGTGAGAACATCGGCGTCATCCGGGTACAGGCGCTTGATTTGCTTGTAGCAGACAAGCCATGCGATCAGCGCCAGTATGGGCAGGCTGGACAGGTCAATTCGCAGGCCGCGCATGGTTTCGAGCATTTTGAGGTACCCGGCGAAGCGCAGCTCCAGCCCGAGCCACGCGGGCAGCTGCTGCAGCGCAAAGCGCATGATCGGGCCGGAAAAGAAGAAGCAGACCGCGCCCAGCACCGCATACGCCGCAAGCGTCCAGCGCTTGATCGGGATGCGCGTCACCAGCAGCGCGACCAGCAGCACCGCCATGCTTTGATGCACCAGCACCGCACACAGGATGACCCCGAGATAGCCGGCCACCCCGCGCCAATCCCGGCGTTTCAGCAGCGGATAGCCAAGCAGCGTAATGCCAAGCGCCAGGTTTTGCCGCACAAAATCAATGGTGGAGGCAAAACAGAACAGCGCCATGTACAGCACGGCGGAAAGAAAAGCATTGGGGGTATTTTTATATAGAAGAAATGCGGCGGGCAAAAGGCACAGCGCGGATACCAGCGCGTAGAACCCGAATATATCAAGCCCCAAACAGATCGAACCCTCGCACAGCAGCAGGAAGCCCCATTCCAGGTAGAACCCGGTGTACTCCGTAATCGCGGCGTGACCCATGCGGAATATTTCGAGCCTGGGCAGCGCGGTAAGTTTTTCATATATGTAATAATAACTGTAGTAATCCGAGCCGATGTTGTAACGGAAGGATGCGAGCGCAAACATGTACAGGAAAAGCAACGCCAAATACCCCGCGCGCGCCAGGCGGGAGGGCTTCAGCAAGTAAAGCGGCACGGCAAGCGCGGCGCAAAGTGCGAAGTAGGTATAGTAGACGATCAAAGGGGAATCCTCCCTTGTTCGAAGGCTTGCCGGATTTGCGGCAGGTATGCTGCCTTGGTACTGGCTTCGGCGTACGCGCGGCCTTTTTCGGCGATGCCTTTCCAATCGCCGCGCGTCATGCGCAGGATGGATTCCGCCGACGCGCCCGCATCCCCGTACGGAAACAGAACGCCTCCGCCGCTTTCCTTTACCAATTCTGCCGCGCCGCCTTCATCCGCCGCCGCAACCGGCACCCCGGCAGCCATGGCTTCCAGCGCGGCCAGGGAAAACCCTTCTATGGAGGCGACCATCAGCACATCCAGCGCAGCCAGCAGGTTTGCAATATCCTGACGCTGGCCCAGAAAGAAAGCATGATCGGAAAGGCCCAGCGCCGCCGCCCTTTCAGCAAGCGCCCGATGGTATGCGCCATTGCCGTCCCTTTCGCCGCCGATGAGAACCACAGCCGTTTCGCGCCCCAACCGGCGCAGCGCGGCCGCCGTTTCCAGCGCCACATCCTGCCGCTTGGCAGGCTGCAGTGCCGCGATCACGCCGATGACAAGCGCCCCGCGCGCCTTCAATGCGCCCAGCGCCGGAAATTCCGCAAACACCGCCGCCGCATTACCCCCCTGGTAAGCAGCGGCGTCGATCGGGTTATGCAGCGCGGTGACCTTTGCCGCGGCTTTTGGCGAGGTGATTTGCGCGCCCGCTGTGCGCGAAACCGCGACAATTCGCCGCACTGCCGAAAAACCGGCAGTAAAGTTGATGAGTTTCAGCGTCATGCGGTCCAAAAACATGTGGTGCAGATGCCAGACGACGGGCTTCTTTGCCAGCGCGCCGCATACCGCGCTCCAGGGCAGCGCCGCGGGGCCCGGGGCATACAGCACATCCGGCCGGAAACGCCGGATAACCCGCATGCCATTCCATATGGCCTTTGCCGAAAGCAGCCCATAGCGCGGAATGACGCCAATCCCTTTGACGCCCGCGGGCATGCGTTGGTTTCCCAGCAGCGTGTAGGGGATGCCCCGCTGCCGCAGCGCCTGGCAAAGCGGGCCGTCGCCGGGCAGCAGGCAGTGGAAGGCATATTCATCCCGCAGCATATCCATGATGGCCAGCGTCATGCGCTGGCCGCCGTCAAGGTGCGGGGAGGTTTCCCAAATAAGCATTTTTTTCATCGTGTGCATGGTTTAATGGAAACGCGGGCGCTTTGGAGAACGCCCGCGTGGGGGTGGCGGTTGCTTGCCGGAACGGAGGGGATATCACAGCACGCTACGGACAAGGGGAGGAAACTTAAATGTCGGAGCCGGGGTCGGTAGGTCCGTCGCCATAGTCATCCATACATCTGCAACCACTCGATGTACAGCAAGAATAGTCGTATTTGATGCAACTGTCAGGGCTTTCGCACTGACACCCGCCAGATTCGGTAGGCGGCGTTTCTATTTCTGTGGTGTTTGTGATAGTCGTATGCGCCTCCGGCGTGCCATCCAAGGTAGAGAAGGTAGTAGCGTTTAGCAGATTCGTATTGCCTTCAACAATGCGAACCCCATATCCCGCCTGAGAGCTGGCCCCCAAAATCACGCCGTTATGCTGCGTGGAGCCCGTGCCTACGGCCGATCCAAAGACAAAAATCACGGAAGAGTTGGCCGCAAACAGCGAGTCAAAACTGCCGCCAATCACCGCCGCGCCGCCGTTGTACCCCGTATACAATCTGCCAACGCTTGCGTTGATCAGAAGGGCGTTCCCCCCCAGCACCTCAACGCGGTCCAGGCTCAAATTGCTGCCGATCAATACAGTGTTACCCCTGCTCTCAACCCTATTGAACTGAGGCAGATCATCAAGCGAAACGAGTAACCAGTTTCCGCCTCCGGCAAATGTCCCTTCGCCCGTGAGCATCGATGGGAACAGGGTGGAGGATATCAGCGACGACCACATGCCGAATGTCCCCTGAAAGACTTGGCCCCCTTCGGGCTGGGGATTGTCTTGCGCGCCAAAGCCCAAAGAGAGGTTGCCGCCCGTAACCGTGCCACCGTTGAAGCTGATCGCCCCGGGGATGGTGACGCGGTTCGGTGATTCGGCAGGATTGTAAAACTGCGATGACCAATTTGGCGTGTTGCTTATCGTGCTGTTTAAGGATGTGTTGTTGAGACCTGTAAAGTTGGCGTTTGTGTTGTTTATCCCTCCAAGGATGTTGCCTGCGCCATTATCGATAAAATACTGTCCATTGCCGGCGAGCTGCAGGTGCTCAAGACCGGAACTGCCCGGCCCGATAATAACCTGCGCCCCCGCCGGAATGAATAAAGTTCCATTTTTTACCAGAACCGGCGCATCGGAATCTGCGGCCGCCCCGCCGCCGACAAGCGCCGGAATACCGATTCCGCCGACCACGGCAAGCAGCGCACACGCGCAAACCACGCATAGCATGCGGCGATGAAAAATGCTGAGCACCCTTTTCCCCTCCTTGAATGTATCCCGCAGGCGTTCAAAACAACTATTCTCTTCCGATGGTATTATATACCTTCCACATATGAACAGCAAGTGCGGAAACACAGCTGCACAAAAAATTGTTGAACGGTTGACAATTTCATATCAAAGGCGATGATTCGCTTGAGCTGTTTGACCAAATTGTTAATTATTATTTTAACAATTGAAAAAATACTTATTTTCGACTATACTGTATACATATGAAGCGTAGTCTCTCCGAGTCCGTACGCACCCCCCGGGCGCTGCGGACCATTGGGTAGCGCGGGCAACCGCGCGGCCTGCTATCGCAAAGGAGAGCCTGACCCGTCGATTTTGGCGGGCCAGGCTCTCCTTTGCGTTTTCGCGAAGTGGGTTCTGGCGCGATATCTTCGAACTCGCGTCCAAGCGGCAGGGATTTCTGACGAAATCCCCTTATGGCGCGATATCTTCGAACTCGCGCCTCAACTGATGCAATCGGCCAGCGTGCCGTTCTTGCATAGGCACATCATTAGGGAGGTACGGAAAATGTCGGAAACAAAGGGATTCCTGTCCAAGGAGTATACCAGACGCCAGTTTCTGAAGCTTTCGGGCAAGAGTCTGGCCGGTGTTGCGCTGTCCTCATCGCTGCTGACGCTGTTTGCGACCACGCAGGCGGAAGTGGACAAGGGCGCGGTATCCACTTGGGCGCTTCCGCAGGGCCTGCTGGTGGTGAACGCGGCCAAATGCACGGCGTGCCAGCGCTGTGAGATCAACTGTACACTCACAAACGACGGCGAAGTGGGCAGCTACATGTCGCGCGTAAAGACCACGCGCAAGCTTTTCTACGCGGATAACGGCGAAAGCGGCCTGTATTCCTGGACGTATCGCTACTATCCGGATACCTGCAAGCAGTGCGCCGATCCGGCGTGCGGCAACGCCTGCCCGATGAAGGCCATCTACGCCGATGAAAAAACCGGCGTGCGCATGATTGATGAAGAAAAGTGCGTCGGCTGCGGCATGTGCGTGAATGCCTGCCCGTGGAAGATGCCCACCATCAACCCCGCGACCAGGAAGTCCACCAAGTGCATCGCGTGCGGCGCATGCGCCGAAGGCTGCGTATCCGGCGCGCTGACGATCATCCCGTGGGAAGACGTCGCGGCCGCGATGTAAGCTAAGCGATACCTTAGTTTGAAGGAGGATACAAGAATGTACGGTTGGGCAGGCAAAATCCTGAGAGTCAACTTCAGCACCGGCGAAATCCGCACGCAGGATACCGGTGATTACCGCGAATACATCGGCGGCATGGGCATCGGCTACAAGATCATGTATGACGAAGTGCCCATGACCACCCACCCCTACGACCCGGAGTCCAAGGTCATCTTTGGCGTCGGCCCCCTCACGGGCACCGGCGTTCCCTGCTCCGGCAGAACGAACATCACCATCCTGTCCCCCTGGACGCGCGGCTTCTCCATCGCTGACGGCCACATGGGCGGCCACTTCGGTCACGCGATGAAGTACGCCGGCTATGACGCCATCGTGCTGGAAGGCGCATCCGACAAGCCCGTGTACCTGAAGATTGATGACGATAAGGTCTCCATTGAGGATGCGAGCGGCGAGTGGGGCCTTGGCACCGAAGCCACAATGACCGAAATCGGCAAGAAGGACGGCCCCGAGTTCTGCGTGGCGTGCATCGGCCCCGCAGGCGAAAACCTGGTCAACATGTCCCTGGTGGCATGCTCCAGCGGCAACGTGGCCGGCGGTGGCTGCGGCGCGATCATGGGTTCCAAGAAGGTCAAGGCCATTTCCTGCCGCGGCACCGGCTCCGTCAAGGTTGCCGATCCCGCTAAGCTCAAGGAACTGCAGGAATATCAGCTGAAAGAGATTATCGGCGCGAACAACAACCACCCGGTGCCGAACGTTCCGCAGTCCTGGGCCGAGTATTCTGCCACCAGCAAGAACCGCTGGCAGGGCGCGCCCGGCCGTGCGATCGGCCTGGCCGAGGGCGGCCCGATCGACTCCGGCGAGCAGCCGCTTGGCGACATCACCAAGAACGCGTGGCGCACCATGAAGGGCATCTATGACTGCGGCGAAATCTCCCTGCCGTACACCGTCCGCAACGAGGGCTGTTCTTCCTGCCCGGTGCGCTGCTACCCCGTGTACCGCTATGAGAAGCTGGCCGAGATGGGCTTGCCTACCACGGCGACCAACACCTGCGGCGGCATGGCGAAGACCAAGTTCTACACCAAAGGCGTCAACGACTTCGAAGAGAAGGGCGACGGCGCCATGATCGTCGGCATCGTCACCACCCACGCGCTGGATGACTACGGCGTGTGGACCGGCTATTCCGACCTGGATATCGACTTTGACTGGTGCTACGAGAACGGCATCTTTGAAAAGGTGCTGCCGGCGGATGAGTTTGCAGAGATTCCGTGGCAGTGGATGCTGGACGGCGACCCGCGCTGGGGCCAGGAAGTTGTCCGCCGCATCGCTTTGAAGATCGGCGAGTTCAGCCACCTGGGCGATGGCTCCTATCTGTTGGATCAGAGATGGAACCTGGGCGAAGAGTACTGGAACAACTTTGCCAACAACAAGGTTACCTACACCGGTTACACCAAGCACCACTCCACCGACCAAGTCGGCCAGGCGGGCTTGCTGTACAATCTGGTGTACAACCGCGACTGCATGGTGCACGCGTCGTCCTCCTACACCAGGAACGGCCTGCCCACTGAGATCCTCATCAGGAACGGTGAGGAAATTTGGGGCCCGGGCTTCATGGATGCGTCCACGAAGGAAATCACCCCCATCAACGACAGCAAGGTCAAGTTCGCCAAGTGGGGCCTGCTGACCAAGCAGTGGCATGACTCCGCCACACTGTGCAACTGGGTATGGCCGATGTCGCTGTCCCCGTCCAAGGAGCGCGGCTACCGCGGCGACCTGGACCTGGATGCGAAGTACATGGCCGTCGTGCTGGGCGAGGACTGGGACGCTGCGAAGGTTGACTGGTACTCCGAGAAGATCACCCAGATGCTGCGCGTGATGACGATCATCTCCTACAACACCGTGGACATGCGCGAAGCCCACGACAAGATCACCGAGTGGCACTTTGAGATGGACCCCGACCTCAAGCCGTTTGAGAAGGGCACCTACAAGATGGACCGCGAGGACTGGAGCAAGGCTGTTGACATGTTCTACACGGCGATGGGCTGGGATGTGAAGACCGGCGCGCCGACCCGTGCGACCCTTGAAAAGTTCGACCTGAAGTTCATGGCGGATGATCTGGAGAAGCGCGGCCTGCTGGTAGGGTAAGGGCAAAAACAGCCCGCAGGGGACTGCTGCGCAAGCAGTGGTCCCTTTTTCAAGAAGGAGAACTTTCATGGATGAGCCGAAGAGAGTTGACCTGAAAGAATACCTGGAGAGCCTGGAGGATGTGCCCGATCCGTTTGAGGGCATTCCGATTCCGGAAACCCCCGAACCGGAAGAAGAGCCGGGCGAGCCCACCGAGGCCGAGCGCCTGGCGGAGTATGTCCGCATGCGTTCCAAGGCGGCGCAAATGGCGTGCAGAAGCGTTTTTGCGGCTGAACTTGGCTGGGATGAAACGGTGGAGATCGATCAGGTGGTTGCCGACATGCTGGCGGACCCCAAAAACGCCGACATCCGCTGCCGCAAGGGTACAAAGAACGACTATTACTATTCAAGCGAACACATGTCGGATAACTTTGCCATGATTGCGGCGCTGGTGCTGGATAAAAACATCCCCAAGACGATTGCGGACATGGTGCGCTTCAATGAGAAGACGTACCACCTGCCTACGCCGGCGTCAAAGTTCACGCTGTATCCCTACAATTACACCGAGGTGCAGGTGGAGCAGGCCGTGCGCACGCTGCTGCGCCAGCCGGAAAACAAGGACATTGGCAGCGTGACGACAGGCAACAAGAAAACGTATCTTTTCCATAATATTGAGGCCATGCCGGAAAGGCTGGCAAAGGCGCTTGCGGAGGAGAACGAAAAGGACGAGTTTGGGAAGTATTGGTGAGGAAATGGGCGCGGGATCGCGCCTTTTTTCTTTTTGGTATAAGTATGTTTGTTCTTTTCGGATTCTTCTGCTATTATCGTGGAAAGGGAGGCGCGCGCATGCAAAAGCGGGTTATTGCTGTTTTGCTTTTGATGGGGTTAGTGCTTGCTGCGGTTGAAGCGTGGGCTGGCGAGAACGGTACATTGTTAGATATCACTGTATCTAGTGCCGGAAATGGAAAGAGTGTAAAAGCTGAAATTTTCACGCAGAATGTAGTAGATGTGATAAAACTTCAAAGAACGGGCCCCATTCGGTTCATGATGATGCCCAATGGCGAAATAATCGCGCCGATATGGCTGGAGATTTCACCTCTCAACCAAAAAATCTCGGATGCGTCACGCACGCCTGTTTCGTTTGAAGGCGCTTCTCTAAATCGACTTGATATTTCGAATTTTGTTCAAAAGAAAACATTGCGTTTGCTAGTGGATTTGATGAAAGCGGATGGCATGAAGTATGGCCTGTATATCCCGGAAGGTTATTACAAATGGCACGAGATTCTGGTGCAATATGAAGGTAAATCGTTCCATAGTTGGAGTTATCTGCGCGCAAAAATGCCTGATTTCAAGGGGATTCGGGTAAACGAAAGTGAAAGCCGCGATAACCATCTTGTGCTGGAAATGGAAAAAGGGGTGCCCATTCCGTATCCATCAAAGTGGTCGTTTTACACAACCCGATATCACCCGTATACAGGAGCTGAGATGGAAACCCCCGTAAAAATAGATGCTGTCGAAGGCTGGATGCGCAAAGACGGCAACGGCCGCTACTTGCCGCCGGACGACCCGAAAATCCTGGCGCAGTACCCAGAACTGGCCAATAAGTGCATCGTGACATTCACGCACTTTAATGAAGACGGAACTTCCTGCTTCTTTGTCATAGAAGGCCGCTGGCCGGCGGAGGAATAATTTTTTGCTGAAACCGCAAGGATAGCCGCTTCGATTGTCTATCCGCGATTGCACCCGTCGCCCCGGTCGGCCCCGTGGGTCCCGTCACCGGCGCCACAGGCCACACCGGCGGCCGCACGGGCGGCGGCAAGGGCGGGCAGGGTGGCGGTGGACACGGCGGCGGGCATCGGGATGTATCATAAACGCGCCAATCAAAAAACATGAAGGACGCCCCTTTCTCTTTCATACGGGAGCGAGACTGTGCGTTCGCTCCCGCAAGGGATTCCGCAAGGAATCCCTACCATATTCCAGCAATATCCTATGGGTTTGCTGTATGTGGGGTGAGAAAGGGGCGCTTTTTGGAACAACCGGCGGTGCTTTAGCCCTGCTTGCCCACGATGAACTTCTCGTCGTACAGCTTGATGCACCTTGCAATCAGCCGCTCCGCCTCCACTGCTGAGCCGAACGACCGCACCACCGTCACCTTGCGTTCCAGCATTTTGTATACCTCAAAAAAATGCTGCATCTCATCGACGGTATGCATGGGCAGCTCGTCGATGTCCTTGTACTCCTCCATCGACGGATCGTGCACGGGCACGGCGATGATCTTCTCATCGCGGGATGCGTTATCCACCATCCGCATCACGCCGATGGCGCGGCATTCCACCAGCGTCATCGGCAGGATGGCCTCCTGGCACAGCACCAGCACATCAAGGGGATCGTCATCATCCGCGTACGTGCGGGGGATGAACCCATAGTTGGCCGGGTAGTGCGTGGAGGTGTACAGCACGCGGTCAAGCCGCAGCAGGCCGGTTTCCTTGTCCAGCTCATACTTGTTCTTGCCGCCCTTTGAAATTTCGATGACGGCGGTGAAAACCTCCGGGGTGATCCGCTCCCTGGAAATATCATGCCAGATGTTCATTGCTCCTCCATCTCCCGCTTGCGGGCGGCCAGTGATTGCAGCATTTGTTTGCTTGCTTCCAGTTTTTCGCGCGTGGCGGTGACGAGGGCTTCCGGCGCTTTCGCCAGATAGCTTTCATTCGCCAGCATTCCTTCCGCGCGCTGGATTTCCTTGTTTACGCCTTCGATTTCCTTGTTCAGCCGCGCGATTTCCTTCGCGGCGTCCACCAGGTCGCCCATGGGGATCAGGATTTCGCCTGCCGGGCACACCACGGATACCGTCTTGCCCAGCGCCTTAGGATCGGCGGCGATCTCCACGGATGCCGCGCCGCACAGCCGCTGGAACGCGTTTTCGCTTGACACCAGCGTCTCCCCCCACGCGTTTGATGAGGGCAGCAGCATCAGCCGAAGCCGCCTGCCGGGCTCCACCTTCATCTCTGTGCGCAGCGACCGCACCTGACGTATCGCTTCGATGACGCCGCCTGCCATGCGCGCGTCCTCCGGGAAGTCCAGCGCGGGGTCCGCGATGGGCCAGTCGGCCAGCAGGATGGTGCCCGTCTCGCCCGGCAGCCGCTGCCAGATGGATTCCGCCAGGAACGGCATGAACGGGTGCAGCAGCCGCAGCAGCCCGGACAGACAGTGGCGCAGCACGGCCTGGCACGCGCGGGTGGTTTCCGCTTCGCCCGAAAGGCGCGGCTTTGCCCATTCGATGTACCAGTCGCAGAACTCGCCCCAGCTAAAGTCATAGATGCGCTGCGCGGCAAGGCCCAGGTCGTTTTCATCAAGCCGGGCCGTCACATCGCGGATGCAGGCATTCAGGCGTGTCAGAATCCACTTGTCGGCAAGGGCAAGCTGCTGCCCTTCCAGCGGAACCGCTTCTTTCAAATTCATCAGCACGAACCTGGACGCGTTGTAGACCTTGTTGGCGAAGTTGCGCGCGGACTCGATCTTCTCCGTGGAGAAGTTCAGGTCGTTGCCCGGCGCCACGCCGAACACCAAAGAGAACCGCAGCGCGTCCGCACCGTACTGGTCGATGACCTCCTGCGGGTCGATGCCGTTATCCAGCGATTTGGACATCTTGCGGCCCTTGTCGTCGCGCACCAGGCCGTGCATCAGCACCGTATCAAACGGCGTTTCGCCCATCTGTTCTATGCCGGAAAAGATCATGCGCGCCACCCAGAAGAAGATGATATCGTAGGCAGTTACCAGCGTGGAGGTTGGGTAGAAGTAGCGCAGGTCCTCGGTATCGTCCGGCCACCCCAGCGTGGAGAACGGCCACAGCGCGGAGCTGAACCAGGTATCCAGCACATCGTTATCCTGCCGCAGCGCACCGCCGCAGTGTGGACACGCGCCGGGCGCTTCGCGCGCCACGATCATCTCGCCGCATGTATCGCAGTAGTACGCGGGGATGCGGTGCCCCCACCATAGCTGGCGGGAAATGCACCAATCGCGGATGTTTTCCATCCAGTTGAAGTATGTTCTTTCGAAACGCTTGGGCACAAACTGAATGGTACCGTTGCGCACTGCCTCCATGGCGGGTTCCGCAAGCGGTTTCATTTTGACAAACCATTGGTCACTCACGATAGGCTCCACCGTTGTGTGGCAGCGGTAGCACGTGCCCACATTGTGAATATAGGGCTCCTGCTTCACCAAAGCGCCCGCAGCCTTTAAATCCTCTACAAAACGGGCCCGGCAATCCTTGGTTGTCATGCCGGCATAAACACCTGCGTTCTCGTTCATAAGGCCGTCATCGGTAAATACGCGCAAGCTGGGCAATTTGGCGCGCTGCGCAACCTCAAAATCGTTAGGGTCGTGCCCCGGGGTAATCTTAACGGCGCCGGTGCCAAATTCCATTTCGACATATTCATCGGCCACGATGGGGATCTCGCGGTCAAGCACAGGTATCACCACCATTTTCCCAACAAGTTCCCGGTACCTTTCGTCGGCGGGATGCACCGCGATGGCGGTATCAGCCATGATGGTTTCAGGGCGTGTTGTGGCAACTGTAATGGAATAGGATTTGTCCGGCGCGTCATAGCGTACACGCCAGAGGCTGCTGTTCTGCTCCTCGTATTCCACTTCGGCATCCGAAAGGGCCGTCATGCAATCCGGGCACCAGTTGATGATACGGTCGCC